>JASJGL010000108.1:0-64397 GCA_033791545.1 Pseudodonghicola sp.
CCGGGCAAGATCTGGCAGCCGCGCCGAGCGCGCAGGATGCCTGGGCCGCGATCAAGCCGGATCAGGAAGAACAGCTTTTGGCCCTGGCCGAACTTGGCGATACCCGTTCGATGCTGGGGCTGGCCTATATGCGGCTGAACCCGAACGAGGGGCGGTTTGACCCGGCGGCGGCGGTGGATTTCCTGACCCGGGCCTCCGAGGCGGGCTCGCCCGAGGCGCAATTCGAACTGGCCAAGCTTTTTGAACGCGGAACCGGCGTGCCCCGCGACGAGGCGCGCGCGCTGGAGCTGTATCGCGAGGCGGCGGCGCAGGATTACGCCGATGCGATCAACGATCTCGGTTTTCTGCATTATCAGGGCGGGCTGGGCCTGCCGGCGGACCCGAAAAAGGCGCTGGGGTTCTTTGAGCGCGCCGCCGATCTGCGCCACCCGCAGGCACAGTTCAATTTCGCAGCGCTGATTGATGACGGTCTGATCCCGGACAAGGGGCCGGAGGATGCAGCGCGCTATCTTTACGAGGCGCTGCGTTCGGGCAGTTCGGATGTTCTGAGCCTGCTGAGCGATCGCCCGACCATGTTCAAGCCGGCCACGCGCCGAGCCTTGCAGGCACGATTGAAAGAGCATGAATTTTATGCCGGTGCGATCGACGGGGATTTCGGCCCCGGCACCCAACGCGGCATTCGCCGCGCCTATGGCATCGAAGATTGAGGATTGAGGCCACCCAGCCGCGGACCAGATGCAACAACGATTGGACCCCGTCATGCACCAGACCTGCCCCCCTTTTGACGCCTGCACCGCGCCGAACCGGACCATGCTGAGATCCCTTCTGGGCGGTCTGGCGGTTGCTGTCGGGCTTGCGGTGCCGGCGGCGCAGGCGCAGAGCCTTGATCTGCCCTTTTTCGACGAGGGCGAGGCAAAGAACCTGACGCTGCTTGGTATTCCCTCGGCCACGGTGGCACCGCATGGGCTGGGGTTTGCCTCGCTCGGGCTGACCTCGAAACGGGGCGGCGTACTGAACGAATGGGACGGATCTCTGGCCTTTGGTCTCGGGCTGGGCGATGCCGAAACCGGGCTGGGGCTGCAGGTGACCGCCAATCTCACCTCGCTCACCAACGCCTTCGGGGATTCGGGGTATTTCGAGGCCAAGATCTCACGGAGGATCCTGTCGGGCGAAACCCCGCTGTATCTGGGCGCTCAGGTCGAGGGGCTGGGCACATGGGGCCAGGCCAACACTGTGCCCGAGAGCGGGCGGATCATGGCGACCTGGTTCCCGGAACTGGCACTCGGGGGCGATGTCATGCCGCTGATGCTCACGCTGGGCTATGGCACCCATCTGCGCAACGCCAAGACCGACCCGGGCGTGTTTGCCGGCGTAGGGATCGGGGTGAACCGCAACCTCGGCCTCTCGGCGGCCTGGACCGGCGAGACGCTGGATCTGGGCACATCGTGGAAATTCGACGACATCGACTGGATGACCGTCAGCGCCGAGATCAACGACGCCACCGACCGGCTGGGTCAGCGGCGGGTTTCGATTACCTTCAACCTTTTCAACCCCAATCTGTTCAGGAGCTGAGCCCATGTCGTTGTCCCTGCCTGCCCTCACCGCCGCCGCCGCGCTTACCCTGACGGGCTGGGGCGTGGCCCCCGACCGCCCCGGTGGCCAGCTGCACCTGACCGGGGGCGATGCGGTGGGATCCTCGCCGGTCTTTGTGCCCTATGGATACGGCAAGTCGTCGCCAAGCGGCAGTTCGCGTCCGAAAGACAAGACGCCGAGCGAGACCACCACCGCGCAGGTGGTCGCCACGCTCCAGCAGGCGACGCGCTATTGCGGTTGGCTGGAACGCGACGGCAAGGGCGAGTTCGTGATCGATTGTCTGGCCGAGCGGCTGGATGACGTGAACCGGCGGATGGCGGGCACCAGCGGCTATGAGGACGTGCGCGCGGTGCTGGACCAGACAACGCGCGACCTGAACCGGATCGCGCGGGACAACCGCGCGGCGGGGCAACAGCCAAAACGGTTCCGCTCCAAGGATGCCGATGGCACCGTGACGCGGACCCGCCGAGCGCTGGTGCCGGTCGATCCGACCCGGCAGCAGGCCGCCGTGACGCAGGCGCTGGCGGTGATCTCAGAGGCGGAAACGCGGCTGTTGCGATCGGGAAGCGCTGGGACGGCATCCGGGGCACAGTTCCAGCGCATCGCGGCGGCGGTTGGGTCGAACAAGGTGTTGCTGCGCTCGTTGTAGGGGCGGGTTTCAGCGCCGGCTCAAAGCAGCCCGGCCTCCAGCCATTCATCGAGCTTTTCGCGGCTGACCTCGAAATGCATGCTGTCCTCGCGCCCGAAACCGGCGCCCCAGATCCAGCCTTCGGTGCGAAAGAAATCGGCCAGGATGGTCAGGCCCAGCTGGGTCTTGCCATCCGCCAGCGAATCCAGATGGCCGTCGATGTTCAGGTCCAGCGCCATACCATAGCTGTGGTTCGAAATCGAAGTTGAAGAGCCGCGCACAAGCCGGGTGCAAAGCGAGCCGGAGGTGTTGATCTTGGCATAAAGGTCGGGATCGGTGCGGCGGATCTTTTCGAACACGGTGCGCAGCGATTCAACGGCCGGTTTCAGCATCCTGACCCGGATCGGGCCAACCTCTTCCACCACCAGTTGATTGGCCAGACGTTCGTTGGTGATCGACTGGCACTGGTCGGTCAGATCGGCGCGCGGGCGGCCCAGCTTGTCCACCAGATAGCGGGTGTTCAGCACGGTCATGCCCCGGTTGACGTTGCGCCGATCGGCAATGAAGACAAGCTGCGCATAGGCGTCGGCGATGTCGTTGGGCCCCGATTGGCGAAACCCCTGATCCTCGGCGTCTGGCTGCTGCGCCATGGCGGCGTCATTTCCGACACGGGTCAGATCGCGCTCCAGCCCGTCGATGCGGGTGTTGAGGGTATCAAGTTGCTGGCGCATCCGCTCGAGTTCAATCCGGGCGCCGGAATCGATGCCAGCACCACCGCCGCCACCGTAATCCTCGGCCGAAATCAGATGATCGAGCCCGACCCAGATCACCGGCACCAGAAGCAGCGCCGTCGCGATGATGATGGCCGGAACGAAACGCAGCATACAGCCTCCTGAACTTGGTTTGATTGAGCCTGTTCCCCCGGCCAGAGTAAAGGGACAAAGCCGAAAAGGCGAGGACTTGCCGGGATCGGTGCGGGCGGTAAAATCGTTGCCGGAAGCCCCCCCGTGGTATAGGTTTCAAACTGTCTTCATTCATTTATTCAAAGGGAGGACAGGAGATGTTCCGCATTGCCGTCCTTACTGTTTTTGCATTTTCAACCGCCTTGGCCTTTGGCGCCGCACCGGTGCGCGCACAATCCGACATGACCGCCCAGGAAATCGCCGAGGCTTTCAAGAAACAGAAAACCCGGGGGTTGGTGATCGTGCCCACCGGTCAGCCCGCCGTCAGTGGCGAGGCCACCTCGGTGACCCCGGCCGCGACCGAGCCAAGCTATTCCGCCGTGGAGAAATCCGATCAGGTCAATATCCAGATATCTTTCGACTTTGACAGCGCCGCGCTGCGCGAGGATCAAAAGCCAAAGCTGGCGACCCTGTGCGAGGTGATGAAAGCAGTCGATGTGGAGCAGTTCCAGATCATCGGTCACACCGATAGTTCCGGCGGTGCGGCCTATAACCAGCGGCTGTCGCTGCTGCGCGCGCAGGAGGTCAAGCGCCATCTGGTCAGCGCCTGTGGCATCGGCGCTGATCGGCTTGACGCAATCGGGATGGGCGAAAAGGCCCCGTTTGACACTGCTGACCCCCGCGCCGACGTGAATCGCCGTGTCGAATTCCAAGCGCTGGGTTAAGCCCGCCGGGGCCGCCGGAGCCATGCGGCACACAGGGGCGGCGCGATGACGGAGTCGCGCCCCGGAGACATCTTTCAGCCCGGCGATCTGGTCAACAACACCTATCGGGTCGAGGCGATTCTGGGGCGCGGCGGCACCTCGGACGTCTATAAGGCGCGCAGCGAAATCTCGGGCCGGCTGGTCGCGCTGAAGATGCTTAAATCGGAATTCTCGGGCAACGAGGATTACCTGACCCTGTTGACCCGCGAAGAGGAAATCCGCGAGATCCGCCATGAGGCGGTGGTGCGCTATTCCGAAAACCACCGGACCGAGGACGGCCATGTCTATCTGTTGATGGACTATGTCGAAGGGCCGGGGCTGGACCGCAAGCTGAAACAGGGGCCGATGACGCCCGAGGATCTGATGGTGGTGTGCCGTCGGGTGGCCGGGGGGCTGATGGCAGCCCATACGCGCGGTATCGTGCATCGGGATCTGAGCCCGGACAATATCATCCTGCGCGACGGCGACCCGGCGCAGGCGGTGATCATTGATTTCGGCATTGCCAAGGATACCAATCCCGGCGCGCAGACCATCGTCGGCAATGAATTCGCCGGCAAATACGCCTATGCCGCGCCGGAACAGTTGAGCGGCAAGACCGATGCGCGCTCTGATGTCTATTCGCTGGGCGCTTTGCTGTTGGCGAATTTCCGCGGTGCGGCGCCCAAGCTTGGCAATTCTCCAATGGAGGTGTTGCAGCGCAAGGGCGATCCGCTGGACACCGATGGCGTGCCAGAGCCGTTGAAGACGCTGATCGACCGGATGACCAACCCGGACCCGGAGCGGCGGATGCAAAGCGCAGCCGAGGTTCTGGCCTTTCTGGACGCGCCCGAGATCGGGGCGACCGCCCCGGCAAATGACGGGGATGAGGCGACCGTGATCGCGCCCTTGGCGCAACGGCCCGCCCCCGTGACCCCCGCGCAGCAGGGCGGGCCGAAAACGCAGCGCACCGCCACTGTCGCGCCAGAGCCGCGAAAATCGCGCGGCGGGCTGATCGCGGCGCTGCTGGCGCTGGTGCTGATCGGCGGCGGCGCGGGCGGCTATTTCGCCGGTCTGTTCGATGCGCTGCTGGGGTCACGCTATCCGCTGGCCGATCCCTATACGCTGGTGGCGCAAAAGGCCGATGGCGCGGTGCAGGTGGTGGGCAACGCCCCCTCGCCCAAGATTCGGGACGCGTTGAACGATCTGGCCGGAGGAGCGGCCGATCTGACCCTTGCCAGCGGCGCGATCGCAGAAAGCTGGGGCGCCGATGTTCTGGCCACGCTGCGCCCTCTTGAGGGGCTGGAGGACTGGCGGCTGTCGATCAACGGCAACCGGGGCAAGCTGACCGGCTCGACCACGGACCCCGCAGTACAGGAACGGCTGGCGACGCTGTTCGGTGGCGCCCTGCCCGGCGCGCTGGACGGCAGCGCCGAGATCACCTTTCGGGAGCTGTTCCTGTCGGCCGACGCGCTGCGCCCGATCTTGGCGGCGCAAGCCGATTGCGGCGCGCTGGAGCTGCTAGCCCCGCCCGCCACCGGCTATGGCCCCGGCGCGGCGGTGACGGTGACGGGCCGGGTCGCGGGAACGGCGACCCGGGTGGCGCTGTTCGATGCGCTGCGCGCCCGCGCCGGAGAGCGCAAGCTGGTGCTGGACGTGGAGGTTCTGAACCCCACGCTGTGCCTGATCGACAGCCATCTTCCAAATGCGCCGCAGAACGGCATCGGCGTGAGCTATCACGTGGGCGAGACCGGCGCGCCGAACCCCTCGGGGCGCTTCTTTGTCGGTGAGAACCCGGTGATTGACGTGACCCTGCCCGCGGACGTGACTGACGGATTTCTGACGGTTTCGATACTGGATGTCTCGGGCAACGTGTTCCACCTGCTGCCCAATATCAACCGGCAGGACAACGCGGTGGCGTCCCTGCGTGACGGCGCGACGGGGCCGGTCTCGGTGCGCGTTGCCTTTGGCATTGAGGAGGCGGCGAAGACCGGCGGGTTGGCTTTCAAGGTGGATGACAGCACGCTGGGCAAAAGCAAGGTGATGGTCATCCATTCCAGCGCGCCGCTGTTCGACGGGATGCGACCGACCTCGGAATCCGCACTGGGCTATGCCGAGGCCTTGCAGGCCCATGCACAGGGCAATGACAGCGCGATCCTGTCGCTGGACAGCCGGTTGCTGGTAACGGCGGCGAAACCCTGAGCGAACGCGGGCCGGGCGGCACCCGGCCCGACCCGCGATCAGGTGCGCCCTAAAGCACGTCCACCACGATCACCGAGATATTGTCGGCGCCGCCGCCGGTCAGCGCCACTTGCAGCAGTTCCTCGCCGACCGTTTCAAGCGGGGCGCGCGCGAGCAGGCGTTGCAGCAGCCCCTGCGTGGCATATTTGGTCAAGCCATCGGAACAGATCAGGAAGCGGTCTCCGGTGGCCACCTGTCCACGGATCTTGTCCAGCTCCAACACATCGCCGACGCCTACGGCGCGGGTGATGGCGTTGGATTGCGGATGCTGCTCGGCCTCGTCCCATGTCATCTGCCCCGACAACACCAGCTCGGCAACGGCAGAATGATCCGTGGTCAGCATTTCGATCTGCCCGCCCCGCAGTCGATAGATCCGGCTGTCGCCCGCCCAGAGCGCGACGAAATGGCCGTTGGCCATCATCAGCGCGGCGACCGTGGCCCCGATCACACCGCGTCCGCGCGCCTCGGCCTCGGCACGGATGGCACGGTGGGCGCCCTGAATCGCATCGCGCAGCGCATGCATCCGCGTGGTGGGATCAAGCCCGACCGGCACCGTGGCGACAGCATCGGTGATCAACCGACTGGCAAAATCGCCGGCCTCATGCCCGCCCATGCCGTCGGACACCACCCAGATGTTGTGATCGGGAAGGGCGAGGATCGCATCCTCGTTCACCTTGCGCTTCAGTCCCACATGGGTCTGCGCGGTATAGCGGTAGGGGTGCAAATCGGTCATAGCGGTCGCGCCTCGCTCCAGATCGGCGCGTTGAGGTCGAACAAACCCCGGGCGCAGGTTTCGTCCGGCAGCCCCTCGCAAACCATCATGCGCGGGGTGCCCGCCACCTCGGTGCTCCAGACGCTTGGGGTGGCATAGCGGCCCGCCAGAAGACCCGCCGCCAGATCCCCCGGCAGCGCGCCAGCGGCCGATTGCGTCAGCACCAGACAGCCGCCAGCCTGGCGCAGCGGGGCGGTGGCGCGCATCTGCGGCGCCTCGAGCGTGGCCAGATCGACCTCGAACCTCTCGCGGGTCATGGCATCGCCAAGGGCTGACAGCGCCACCTCTTCCAGCCGGGAAAACAGCGCCGTCTCGCGGAAATGATCAAGGGGGGCAGGCCCCGGCGTGTCGAGCGCGGCCATCAGCGTGAGCGGAAAGCGCCGCCCGACCCGATCCACCGAGGGCATCAGCACGCCCAGCGCCTTGTGCCGCCCAGCCAATCCCGGGGCCAGCGCAAAGCGCCAGATCGGGGCCGACATGTAATGCCCGTCCCATGCCGCGCCCAGCACCGATTGCGCCGCCAGCATGGCCCCCTGAATCCACGGATCCCAAGCCGAGACAAAGCCCGGCGGGGCCGCGATGCGAAAGAAATCGCCAACTGCGGGCATCTTGCCGAAGGCCCCGAACCCCGCCATCAGAGCGACTCGGGGCAGCTGAACTTGGTCAGTGCGGGCAGCGCAAAGGGGTTGATCACCGAGCCCACTTGCAGGTCAAAGATCGCCAACCGCCCGCCGATGATGAAATTCACCCGCTTGCGGTCGGCCACGTTGAGCGAGCGGATTTCGGCCGCATCCAGCAACCGGAACCAGGCCCAGGGCCCATCGCGCGACAGCACGCTTTCAACGTTGCGCTTTTGCGGCTCGAAACTGACCCGCGCCAGCCCGACCGAGCCGGGCCAGGTCACCGCCACCGGGGTCGGCAAACCACCGCGATGCTTGAAGGCGATCTGTTGGCCGTGCACCTCGAGCAGGACCGAGCGCGCCTTGTCGTCCAGCCCGTAGGGGGTGATCTGGAACTGGATCTGCGGCTGCGGCCCACCGGCAAAGAACGCCTCGCGGATCTGGGAGGCGTATTGGAACTGTTGCAGCACGGTGTTGGAAATGCCCAGATCCACGTCGTTGACCCGCTTCCACGTCCAGGGACGCGAGCGGGTATCGACGAATTTCACCAGATGTTCGTTGAAGAACGTGTCGATCAACCCGGCCGGGGCAAACAGCTTGGCGAAATCCTGCACCCCGACATCGGCGCGGGCGCGCGGATTGAACGGATACCGGTTCGCCAGCGCCTGTTTGCAGAACGGCAACACGCTGGCCTGCCAGCGCGCGTTCATCGAGGCACGGGTGCCATCGGCGGCAATCCCGGACGAACCATTGGCGATCTGGGTGGCCCAGCGTGGCACCGGCCCCTCGGCCCGGCTGGCGGCCTGCTGAAAGCGCAGGATCGCCTCGCTACCCTCGGCCCCGGAGGCGGCGCCGCTGAAGGACATCTTGTTCAGCTCCTGATAGACTTGCGTCAGCACATCCATCAGTTGATCAAGCTGCGAGGGCTGCGCTTCGGGGCGCTCCACCAACCGATGCAGCCAGTCAAAGCGCTCCTCGACGTAGGCGCCGGGCGGTTTTGGCGGCGTGCCGTCGCCACCGGCGGTGGTGTTGAGCAGCGCCTCCATCAGGATCTCGCCCTGAATCGAAAGGCTGGAGCGCGCCTCGAGCGCGGCAATAGACCCGGCACCCGCGCTGAGCGAGTCCGTGTTGAGGACCGAGCGGTCCTCGGTCAGGCTGGTTTCCCTGCTGGCCTCGGTCAGGATGTTGACCAGTGGCGAGGTCGGCCCGGACAATACATTGGTGACCTCGATCGCGTGGCTGAGCGATTCCATCGGGATGATGTCAACGTCGGACAGCAACTGGTCATACTGCGTGATGAAGTCGTTGTAATAGAGGTCAAGCACATCACGGCTGAGCGCGAGCAGCGCCGCCTCGCTCTGCGCGGCTTCGCCACGCGGGCCAAGCACCCAGCTTTCGTTCTGGACCCGTTCGGCCACGCTGACCGCCTCGGGCAGGAACACGGTGTTGAACCCGTTGTAGGTAAAGATGCCCGGAATGCCGTCATTCAGCGGCTTGCCCGAAGAGCGCACCAGCACCCGCGCCACCGCCGGCCCCCCCACATCGGTGATGCGCCATTTCGGCAGGGTGGTGGCCTTGGCGCTGTTGATGATGCCATTATAGACCCGTTGTGCCAGCGGCATTTCGGTCAACAGACCCTGCACCCGCTCGACCAGCGGACCGTTCAGCGCGATCTCTTCCATCGGTTGCGACAGCAGCGCGTCCAGATGCGCGGCAAGGTCGTCGCGCAGGTCTTTGCGCTGGATGCCGGGATAGGCGATTTCCCAATCGACGTTCATCCAGTCCTTGACCAGATCGGCGTTCATCGGCCCCTGAAGGCCCAACATCAGATAGATCTTGAGCGCCTCATACAGAAGGTCGGGGTTGTTCATGTTGCCGGTGATCTGTTCCTCGAGCCGCAGCAGCAGCCGCGGCAGGAAGCGGTGGTTGAGACCGGCGCGATAGGTCTGCGCCGCCTGGGTGCCGATCACCTCGCCCTGATACAGCCCATAGCGCAGCGCGCGGGGCGGTTCGGGATCTGACAGCACCGGGTTGCCGGGCATGTCGCGCAGCCGGTTCAATGCGACCACCACCGGCGGCAGGTCGGTATCGCCCACCGGGCTGGGCGGCAGGGTGTCAGCGGCTTGTTGATAGGCGTCGGCCTGTTCGCCCGCCTGCGCAATCAGGTCGGTATTACCAAGATAGGAGCGTACCCAAAGCGCGCCGGTGGCCAGCGCGATCAGCACCGTGGCGGTAATCGCCGCGCGCCGGGTCCAACGATAGCGGCGTTCGACCTTGTCATCCGAGGATACCAGCCCCGCCTCGGGAAAGATCACCCCCTCGAACAGCCGGGTCAGAAAGAACGAGCGCCCGGTCCCCTGCCCGGAGCCGATGGCCTGGCGCCCGATGCCAAAGGTCTGCGCCATGCCCAGCATCAGCCGATCAATCGGCGTGCCCTCTTGCGTGCCAGAGGTGAAATAGACCCCGCGCAGCAGGTGGCGGTTTTCGAACCGGTTGTCCTGAAACACCTCGTTGAGAAACTCGCGCCCGACCCGGCGCATCGAGGCCACCTGTGCCGGGAACCCGGCGACCAACGCGCGACGCTGGTGATCGGTTTCGGTCTGGAGCCGTTCCAGCAGTTGCCCGTTGAGCCGCCCCAGCAGCGCGCCGAACTCTTCATCGAACCCGGCGATGGGCGAGGCTTCTGCCTTGGCCTTGGGCAGGGGCAAGGTGAAGCCCCAGACCTGTTCGCGGTCCTCCTTGCCGAGATTGTCGTAAAACTCGGAAAAACCCGCGATCAGGTCGGCCTTGGTGAACAGCACATAGACCGGGAAGCGCACACCAAGCCGCTCGCGCAGTTCGTTCAGGCGCAGGCGCACGGCGCGGGCGTGGTTTTTCTGCGTCAACTCGTCCTGCAGTGACAGATCACTGAGGCTGATCGCGATCATGGCGCCGTTGACCGGCTGCCGCTTGCGGTACTTTTTCAGCAGGCCGAGAAAGCCCAGCCATGCGGCGTTGTCGGCCTCGGCGTCGCTCTCCTGCGTGGTATAGCGCCCGGCGGTGTCGATCAGCACCGCCTGATTGGTAAACCACCAGTCACAGTTGCGGGTGCCGCCGACGCCGCCAATGGCGGATTTCCCCAGCTTTTCAGCCAGCGGAAATTGCAGCCCGGAATTGACGATTGCCGTGGTCTTGCCCGCCCCGGGGGGGCCGATCATCACGTACCACGGCAATTCGTTCAGATGCCGCCGCCCGTTCTTGGATTTGCGCAACTCGGCCAGCGCGGTCTTGAACTTGCCACGCAGCTCGCCCAGCTCTTCAGTTGAGACGTCCGGATCGTCCGAGGTATCGACCGCCTCGGCCATCTCTTCGGTCATCTCCTTGTCCTTGCGGCTGCGAAGCCAGAAGATCACCCCGATCAGCAGCAGGAAGAAAAGCCAGAGACAGGCGATGGTGACGATGCGGGCAAGGATGCTGTCAAACGGGTGCCAGGTCTCCGAGCCAATCAGCGGCGCGAAATACCAGATGCAGGCGCTGAGCACTGCGGCCACGATGATCAGCACGGTATAGATCGAGCGGAACAGCGGAAAGATGAAGCGACGAAGGATCATTGCCCCTCCTCCTGTACCAGTAGAACCTCGATCCGGCGGTTCTTGGCGCGGCCGTCTCGGGTGGCATTGTCGCCAATGGGTTCCTTGTCGGCGCGCCCCTCGGCGCTGAGCCGGTCGGGCTTCTCAAGCACGCGCGCCATGCCGGCCATCACCGATTTGGCGCGCGCCAGCGACAGGTGCATGTTGGACGGGAACCGCGACGAGCGGATCGGGACGTTGTCGGAATGGCCCGCCACGATCACCGGGCCGGGTTCATCGTTCAGCGCCTCGGCCACCCGATTGACCGGGCCGACAAACCGATCTTGCAGCGCATCCGAGCCCGAGGCGAACATGCCAGAGCCCTTGATGCGGATGATCAGCGTATTGCCCTTGCGGAACACCTCGACGATGCCATCGTCGATCTCGGCCTGAAGAAAGCCGGTGACCTTTTGCAATTGCTGTTCGGATGTGGGCTGCGGCGGGGGGGGCGGAGGCGGTGGTGCGCGCCGTTCCAGCGTGGCGACCGGGCCGGACTCGATGGTGCTCAACTGTCCCAGCACCCGTTCGGTGGAATTCGACAGCGCCCAGCTGAGACCCGCGAATTGCAGGGTCAGCAGCAGCGCCACGACGGCAACGGCGATCCAAACCACGCGCCAGGCCGAGAGCGGTTTGAACGGCTTTTCCACCCCCTCCCAATGGGGCGAGACATCGCGTTCCATCGGGCCCCGCTGGGCGCGGATGATACGGGCAAGCGCGCCACGGATGCGCAGATGCTTGTCCGAGCCGCCCTGCTCGACGCGCAACCGCCCCTCAAAGCCCAGCGACAGGCACATATAAAGGAATTCGAGCAGATCGATATTGCTCGAGGGTTCCTTTTCCAGCCGCGCCAACAGGTCATAAAAGCGGTCGCCGCCCACGGTTTCGCGATGGAAGGTGCCGACCATGGATTGCAGACCCCAGCTCGACTGGCCGCCCCACGGCGTGTTCAGCACCACGTCGTCCAGCGTCGCACAAAGCGCATAGCGCGCCACCTTGACTGTCTGGGCCGGGATGCCGGCCTGCAACGCGCGGTTCTCGAATTCGCGCACCTCGGCGACGACGCTTTGGCGCAGCTTGTCCGGGTCCATGTGCTGGGCGCGGTTGCGAATACGACTGATCAAGGCAAACAGGGTCGAGGCACAGGCGAGAAGCTGGTTCATGCCGGTCAAAACCGGTGCCGTTTCACGCGGCCCCGAGGCGGGCGCAGCAGCGGCGGGCGCAGCCGCTTGCGGCACACCAAAGGCATCCATGCCACCCTGACCGCCACCCGCACCATATCCGCCGCCTTGCCCTCCACCTGTGGGGTGGACCGCGCCCGGCTCGGGTGCGGCGGACTGGGGCGCTGCAGGTGCCGGTTGCGACAGACGGCCGCCCGGATTGGGCTTGATCACCGTCTTGTCGGTGTCATTGGGTTCGGCAAAAGGATCGTCGTGATCGGCCATTTTTACTACCAGTCGCTCAGCTGTTACGGATCGCCCAAAGCTCCATCTTAAGCCCCGGGTACTGGCCCGAGACATGGACTGCGATGCCTCCGGAGGTTGTCATCTTGCTCCAATAGGGGCTGGCAGCATCAAGCTCGAAATAGACCACACCAGAATGATAGGGGATCTGACGCGGGGCCACCGGCAGCGGCCGCAGGGTGATCCCCGGCAGGGCCGAGTTGACCAGTTGCCGGATCTCTTCGACCGGGCCGATCTTGGCCTGACCGGCGAAATGGCGACGCACGTCCTCGGAGGGGATATCGGCATCGACCGCCAGTACAAAGCCGGCGGTGCCCAACAGCTTGCGATCGGCGATAACGCCGACGCTGATGCCGTATTTGCGCGCCTCCAGCTTGATCGGGACCGCGGTTTGTTCCAGCACCGACGACAGATATTGCCGCAGGGTGCGGATCAGCGGCGTGAAACAGGCAATCAGGTTGTCATGGGTATAGGGCGGAAACACCGGCGGCTGTTTTTCGGCCGTCATGAACACCGAAAGCTCGCCCGCCAGCCCGGCGCAGGTGCGAAACAGATCCTCGGGGTGCAGGTTTTCGATCGTCGCCATATGACGGAACTGCGGGATCATCCGGTTCATGATGGTGAGCAGCAGAAAATCCGACACCTCGGCGACGCCACGGGCGGCACCGCCTTCGCTCAGACGTCCGGCAAGTGCCTGCATCCGGTGCGACAACAGCCCCTCCAGCTCGCGCAGGAAACCTTCGAGCGGCGGCGCCGCGCGGATATCGGTACAGGCGGGAATGAACGCCTGATCCAGCACGATTTCCTTGTCCGGGCGCACCTCGATGATGCGGGCCACGGGGATCGCCAGACGGTCCGCCAGGTCATCGACCGCAAGCGCGAATTGCAACCGCATCTTGCCCACGCCCAGAACCACCGGCTTGCGCTCGGAGCTCATGGAGTCGGTGACTTCCTGTTCCGCCGGACGCAGCCGGCTGGCCGACATTTCAGCCCCCGACAAATCGACCTCGGCGGCACCTTGGCGGCGCTGCGGCACGGTCAGGTAGACGACGCAATCCTTGATGGTTTCCGGCACCTCCAGCGCGGGGGGGTGATCGTCGGCCATGGGCACGCGAAACACGGTTCCGTCCTGGGTAAGCCCGGCGCAGGATTTCAGCGCGAACTGGCCCACTTTCAGCACCTCATGGTCGATCTCTAGCCCGCTGAAGCCCCAGCCATAGGGACGCAGCCGACGCGCCAGCCCCGCGACCAGCGCCTCGGTATATCGGTCGGCCTGCTGGAAATGATGGGGTTGCAAAAACAACCCCTCGGTCCAAAGCACCTTGCTGTCCCAGGACACGGGGTATCCTCCATATTGCCGCCCTTTGCGGGCGTCTTGTCATTGGTCACCGGGTACGCCGGTGTTATGGTTTGAGCTTGTTCATCTGATCCTGATAGGCGCGCGCGAATTCGCGGCTGAACAAGTCGTGGAAATCGTTCTCGGCTTCGTCCGAAATCTGTGAATACAGCTTTTCGTAGACATCCCAATAGCGGGCCTTTTTGCCCTTGAGCAGGCTGCCAAAGGCGCCGGATGTCTCGATCCGGTCGGCCACCTGTTTCGGGTCGAGCCGCGTCAGCACGCCCTTGAGCGCGGCCTCCATGCCGGTGACCATCGCGATCTCATGCGCCTTGATGTCGTCAAGCGCCTGCTCCGCCGCGGTTTCGGGGCTGAGATAGCCCTTGGTGGCAGGGCGGACCATCGCCTCGATCGCCTGTTCGGGGCTGATCGAGAATTTTAACGGGTTGTTGCCGCCCGCCCCGATCATCGTCTGTTCGATCCGAAACTCGGACTTGATCGAGGTGCGGGTCATCAGGATTTCGCGCAACCCGGTGACCAGGATCTTCATCACCCGGCCCATGCGCCCCATGGCGATGACCGTCTCGGCATCGTCAAGCTTGAGCGCGTCGGCCCCCACCCCTTCGAGAAAGGCGCGCGCGGCGTCTGTTCCGACCAATTCGCCCCGCTCCGGGGTCGCAGCCACAGGGGTCGAGGCCACGGAGATCGAGGCCAGTTGCGGGCGCGCCTCCTCGGGCGCGGGGGGCTGCGCGGTACCGGGATCGAGATTCGGCGGTGTGCGGTGCAACACCTCTGGCATCGGGACCGGGGGCACGGGGGGCGGCTCCGTTTCGGAAAGGGGCTCCGGCACGGGCGCTACGGGCGGGATCGGGGCCGGGTCGGGCGGCGGGGGCGTGGCGTGGCCCAAGCCGGGTGCGCCAAGATCGGGCCCCCCCAGAAAATCCTCATCCCAATCATCGGGGATCAGGGAGTGCCCCGAGGACGGCGTCGGGACGGCTTGCGGCGCGAAACTGTCGCTGGCCGAGGGGTTATGCGCGGGCAGACTGTCCCCCTCGCCACCGCGCCCATCATCGGGGCGGGTAAAAAACGGATCGTCGTCCTCCTCCAACGGCGGCAACAGCGCGTCGATCGGATCGGCGGGGTTGAGTTGCGCCGGGCCGGTCGGAGGGGTGGAGCCGCCCAGAAGATCATCAAGGAAATCACCACCCGGCCCGGCATCGTCCAACAGGCTGAGCGGATCAGGGGCGTTGCCCGCCACCCCGTGCGAGGCCGGGCCCTGTGCCGCCGGGCCCGCGATGGGGGTATCGGCGGGAAGATCGGCGCCGATTTCGACCACCAGCTCATAGGGGCCAAGGCAAAGCACATCGCCGCTGTTGAGCGGCGTGGGCGTGCGCCCCAGCGGGATCTTGGCGTAATTCAGAAAGGTGCCATTGGTGGACAGATCGACCACCATCACGTTGCCATTGTGATCCTCGATCACGAAATGGCTTTTTGACAGGGTTCGGTCGGGATCGGGCAGCACCAGATCATTGGCCGGACCACGCCCGACGGTCAGGCTGCCGCCCTGCATGCGAACCGGTCGGGCATTGCCCGGCACGGTGCCCGAAGACTGGAATTTCAGCGTCACAGCCATGGTTGCTGTCAGCCTCCGGTCAGCACGGTGAATTCACCCTTCAGGATCGCGCCGCCACAGGCGCCCAGATCACCGATCCGCGCCGCCGGAAGTTTGCCGATCAGGACGGTCAGCGAACCTTTGACGATCGGGTGCGGCGGGGCCGAGGCATGCATGTCAGTGACCCGCGCGGCCGGAAGTTTGCCCACCAGAACGGTCGGCAGACAGGGCGGCATGATCGGCATCGGGGCTGGTGGCGCCGGTGGCACGACCACCACGGGCACATTGCACAGATGCAGATCGCTCAGTCTGGCTTGGGGCATTCCCATGTCGTGTCCTCTCTTGCCTAAGCTTCGCTCAACCTGGTCTTGCCGTTGCCGCCGCGACCGATGTCGAGGGCACGGTCGACCAGCATCCATCCATGTTCTTCGAACCTATCAGACAATTCCCCCAGAGCCACCATATTCATGGCAAAGGCCGCCGCCTCGGACGCGCCCGCAGGGGCGGGGTATTGTGCCAGATCGCCCGGCCCAAGCGTGCCATCGGCATAGAGCACGGCGGTGGCGCAATGCACGGTGTCATCGTCGACATAAGCGTGATCGAGCGAGTTGCGGGCCGCGCAGCGGTTTTCCTCCGACGGGCTATAGACCCAGACCTCCGAGGCGGTCAGCGAGGGCGGATCATTGTCCGAGCGCGGCCCGATATAGTCCCGCGCGGCCATGCAGGCCCACCACACCCGTTCGCGCGGCGGAAGCAGGATCGCCAGCAACCGCAACAGGTCGATCAGCGCGCGTTTTTCATACAGCTCGGCCAGAACCACCTCGGGTGGGGCGCTGGCCGGCGCGTCAAGACGGGTTTTCAGGATCACGTTGCAATGCGCCAGTTGCTTTGCCACCGGATCCCGAGAAAACTTGCTCAGCCCTTGAAACTTGTCACTCATGTCAGCGCGCCCTAGTTAATCATCGTCACGCCGCCCTTGAGGACGAGCATTGCTTCACCCTTGACGGTTGTCATCGGGCTTTTGACTTCGGCCATGCCATCGGCTTCGATTTTGATCATCGGGCCCTTGATGGTTACACCGGAATTGTCGATTTTGACAGAACTGCCGCCAACCTTGAGCAGGATTTCAATCGCGGCGGTCATGGTGATCTTGCCGGATGAAACATCGACGGTCATGTTTCCGCTTTTGACCGTGGTGCTGTCATTGCCGGTGATCGTCTTGGTGTGCTTGCCTTCGATCTTCTGGGTCTTGTCCTGCTTGATCTCCAGCAGCTGACTGCCGCTCTCGATCTTGTATTCCTCATCGCCTTTCTCAATCGTGTAGTAGTGGTCGCCCTCCTGAATGGTCTGGGTGATGTGCTTGCGCACCACCTGACTCAGGCTGCCATCCTCGTCGTGATCGCCGGTCTCGATATCGTCCAGACCGATGGTGACCACCGATTTGTTCTTGATCAGCGTCTGGTGGTCTTTCTGCGCCTGCACGCGCATCAGTTCGGCGTCTTTCTTGTCATCGAACATCAACTCGTGATAGCCGCCGCCGCCCTTGGAGGAGTTGGTCTTGATCCCCATCTGGGTTTGCTCGGCAGGATAGTCATAGGGCGGCATGGTTTCGTGATTATACAGCATGCCGGTGCAGATCGGGCGATCCGGGTCGCCCTCTTCAAATTGAATGACGACCTCCTGATCCATGCGTGGTACGGCGACCATGCCCCAGCCCTTGCCCGACCACGGGGTCACAACGCGGACCCAGCAGGACGCGTTTTCGTCGTTCTTGCCGACCCGGTCCCAGTGAAACTGGACCTTGATGCGGCCATGCTCATCGGTCCAGATCTCCTCGCCGGCCTTGCCGACCACGGTGGCGGTGTGCAGGCCCGGAATCTCGGGCCAAGGCGTGACCAGCGGCGCGCGGTATTGTTCGGTCTTGGGGATCGCGCCAAAGATACAGGCATAGGCATCGCCCGCGACCTCTTCGGGGACATCGGCGTTCAGCGGTTTGAGATCGTGGCGCAGATCGCTTTCTTTGTAGTCGGTATCCACCTGCAGATAATGCACCGCATCGGTGATGATATAATCCGAATTGGCCTTTGTGTCCGGGTGATCCTTGAGCTTGAAGCTGAACCCGGCCGCCAGAGTGCGCACGCTGCCAGCCCCGCGCCAGCGCTTGTGGGTGATCGCCTCGGCCTCCATCCGTACGCGGGCCCGCTTGTTGCCAAGCCCGGTATCCTTTCGGTAGTGGCCGGGATAATCATAGATCTCATAGGCGTTATGGCTGTGGCTGCCTTTCTTGATCACCTCGGCCACCTTGAGATCGGCGTACGGCGAGAGAAAGTCATAGTCGGTCAGCGTGACCTTGCCGGTGGTCAACTGCTCCTGCTCGCTCCATTCGGCGATATGATCGCCGCGGCGGCGGTCATTGTTGTCGCGGGCGTGATATCGCAGCGTCGCATCCCCCGACACCGGCGAATGGCCATTGACCCCGTCACTCAGAACCATTTTTTCCGAGGCCGATGTCGCCTTGTCGGAATCGAAGTAATAATAGATCCCCTCCTCCTCCATCAGGCGACTGATAAAGTCGAAATCGGTTTCGCGGTACTGCACGCAATAGCTGCGTTTCTCATAGGTCTCGCTCAGCCGCTTCTGGAAATCAGAGAACCCGTGGTCATGGAACACCTCTTCAATGATCTCCAGCGCCGATTTGTCCTGAAAAATTCGGCTGTTGCGCGCCCGGGTCAGCAGCCAGGCCCAGGGGCGAACCTCGGCCACGTATTGGCCATAGCCGTCGCGAAAACCAAGATTTTCAACCGAGATGCAAATTCCCTGAAACTCCCGTTCCTTCTGCGCCTCGTCGATCATGTGCAGCCGCATGGCTTTGCCGATAAAGTCCTTGAGCTCCAGTACCTTGTTCTTGGATTGAAATTCAATCGTGGTTTCGGTCAACGTGCTGAGCCCCTCGCGCACGATGGCGCGTTTGAGCGAAATGTCCTTGGCCGCATAGCCGCCTGACATCCAGACGACATCTTTCTCGTGTGATTTACTCTTCGCCATGGCCTGTCCTTTCGTGACGGGGCGCGACGCGCGTTACAATTGTCTTGGATCTAAAAATCTTCATCATAAATCGTCCAATAGTGCGGCAAGGTCGGCATCCATATCGCCGATCCCACCGTCGTCCTCGTCCCCGCCCGGATCAAGATCGTCGCCAAAACCCGAAAGCAGGTCATCGAGATCGTCATCGCCCGTCTCGTCCCCATCCAGCCCAAGGTCGGAGATATCGCCATCCTCGCCCGAAGTGGGGGACGCGACAGGGATCGGTGGCGAGGGCTCGGGCGGGGCGACGCCCGTCCATGGCCCCAGAATTTCACCCCCGGCAAGCGACTGGAACGAGGCCAGTCTAACCTCATCCCGGCCTTTGATCGAGACCACCGGCATAAACCCGCGCGCCATGGCGAATTCCACCCGCGACTGGGTCAGGTTGCGTTCGGTGCAGGGCAGCGCCACCTGATCGCCATAACGGTCGGTGACATAGTGATACGGCATCCCCCCCAGCGACATCACCGAGCCCAACCCCATCGACGGCCCGTTGCGGCGAAAGGATTGCGCCATCAAGATCGCCGCCAGCACCGCCGGATTGGCCCAGAGCAGGCCAGAGAGCCCCTCTTGCGTGGTGAATTCCTCGAATTCGAACTCATGGATCGGATCGGTTTTGGCGCCATAGGGGCGACGCAGCAGAACGCGTGGGGTCAGCAGGCCCAGATGCCCGGCCTCAGGCATGGCGCGCAGGGTGTCCCAGGCCGTGGTCACCAGCGGCGGGCGATCGCGTTTCTCGACCTCAAGGAACCCGGGCGAGATCGCGGCGAGGAAGGGGGCATCCACATGCGCCGCGACGCGGGCGATCCGGCCCAGCAGCTCGGCATGGGGTGGGGTTTCCTCAAAGCTGTACAGCCCGATCAGTGCGGAGTAGCCGCCGCGACCGGTCTCTTCGTCCAGCGGCTCTTCGGTCAGCAGGCGGGCGAAGCCGCTTTGCGACAGGTCGTCATGGGTTGCCAGATCGGCGGCAATTTCCTCGGCGGACACGTCATAAAGCATCAGTTCGAGCGTATCGTCGGTTTCAATCGAGCGCGCGATCAGGTCGAGCGAGCGCCATTGCGCCTCGAGCGACTGGAACTCTGGATGATGCAGCAGCAACCGCATGGCCGAGGACAGCGCCCGGTCCACCGCCGCCGTCATCGCCGCCGCGTCCGGATCCGGCAGCGCGCGAATATGCGGACCGACGATGCGAGCGATCAGATCGTCCATCGGCGACGGCGTCGCCGGTTGCGGACGGGTGGCGCCGATCAGGGTCTGAAAATCGCTGAGCTTGAGGTCGGCGCGCACCGCATTGCCGCCCGAGCGCGCCCGCGGCGACCGGACCGGGGTGCCATAGGCCGCCCCCCAATCCCGTAGGCGTTGCGCCGCGCGCTCGGTCGTGGCGCCACTGGCCAGTTGCCCGCGCAGCCCCGCCAGTTCGGAGAATATCTCAACCTTTTCGTACAGTTCGTCCGGGTGCAGATCATCCAGCCCGGTGAGCGGCACCGCGACACCGCCGCCCTCCCGACCCAGCGGCAACACCAGATCGGTGGCAAAGTTTTCGATGATCTCCTCGACCGTGTCCGGATCGAGCAGGGTGGCGCGCCGGGTGGCCAGCGCTTCACCAGTCTCGATCACGCCCCGCGCGGCGCGGCCCGAGAAATCGCCCAGAATGGCGATGCGAAAGCGTTTGCGGGTAAGCCGCTCGGCGGTGGGCCGTTCGGTGTTGAGCATGCCATAGGCAAATTCAGGGTCGTCGGTGAGGGTGGCCCCAGAAGGGGCCTCCCCCTCGTCACCGCCCGGATCGTCGCCCAGATCGCCATCAAGATCCCCCAGCAGGTCGTCGAGATCGTCAGTGTCCGTGCTGGCCGCGCTGGCCGCCGCCGGCCCGGTCTCATCCTCGCCAAGATCCCCCAGCAGATCATCCAGATCATCGAAGTCTGTGCCGCTGTCACCGCCCTGTCCGGCCTCGTCCGGGGGGGAGGATGCTTCGTTTGTCCCCTCCAGATCGCCGAGCAGATCGTCAAGGTCATCCAGATTATCACTGCCGACCTCCTGCGCGGCAGGCTCCTCGTCCTGCGCTCCAAGATCAGGGGCCTCGTCCCCCAGATCTCCAAGAAGGTCATCAAGGTCGTCGCCGACGATGTCCAGATCAACCTCCTCCGGGGCGGCAGCGGCCAGATCAGCGAGCAGGTCGTCGGTGTCGTCCGCGACCTCCTCCGGCAGGTCCAGCGCCGCGAGGCTGTCGAGCGCGCTTGTGCTCTCCTCCGCCGCCTCCTCCGGGGCATCAGCAGCCAGATCGGCCAGAAGGTCATCGGTGGCGTCCGCGACCTCTTCCGGCAGGTCCAGCGCCGCGAGGCTGTCGAGGGCGCTTGTGCTGTCCGCTTCCACTGCCTCTTCCGGGGCGGCAGCGGCCAGATCGGCGAGCAGGTCGTCGGTGGCGTCCGCGACCTCCTCGGGTAGGTCCAGCGCCGCGAGGCTGTCGAGCGCGCTTGCGCGATCCTCTTCCGCCACCTCCTCCGGGGCATCAGCGGCCAGTTCAGCGAGCAGATCATCGGTGTCGTCCGCGACTTCCTCCGGCAGGTCCAGCGCCGCGAGGCTGTCGAGCGCGCTCGTGCTGTCTTCTTCCACCACCTCTTCCGGGGCATCAGCGGCCAGATCAGCGAGCAGATCGTCGGTGTCGTCCGCGACCTCCTCTGGCAGGTCCAGCGCCGCGAGGCTGTCGAGGGCGGCGGTGGTGGCGTTGTCCGACGGGGCCGCTTCCGGGGCGGAGCTGCGCAGGGCGTCCAGCACGCCGCCGATCTCGTCCGAGGGGACATCCGGCGTCGGGGCGGCGGATTTCAACGCGCCCAGCACCGCGGCGGCACTGTCCGTTTCTGTCGCCGGTTCGGGCGCACTGGCGCGCAGGGCGTCGAGGGTGGCAGCGGTGTCGTCCTGCGTCCCCTCCTCCTGCTGCGGGGTGAGGGCGCGCAGGCTGTCGAGCGCGGCACTGTGATCCGCGCCCCCGTCGGTCCCCGCCAGCGCGGTGAGAAGCGAGGGGTCGGCGAGGATCTTTTCGATCAAGGATTCGGCCCCCGCCTTGCCGTCCATATAGGCCATCAGATTGGCAAGCTGGGTGCGGGCCTCCAACAGCGGGCGCAACGCATCGACCTTGGAGGCAATGGCGGCAGGACTGAAATCGGACATTTTCTCAAAGGTCAGATCAACTTCGAGATTGCCCTCGCCGGTGAGCGTGTTGGGCACGGCAAAGGCGACACGGGGGGCCATCGCCTGCATCCGGTCGTCAAACGTATCGACGTCGATGTCGAGAAACTTGCGCTCGTCGATCGAGGGCTGTTGCAGCCGCGACTTGCCCGCCAGATCGCTCATCACGCCCATGACGAAGGGGAGCTGAACCTTTTTCTGCGCCCCGTAGAGTTCGACATCATATTCGATCTGCACCCGTGGCGCGCGGTTGCGGGCGATGAATTTCTGCGACGTGCTGCTCATGATCCGCTCCCTTTCAGCGCGGCCAGATCGGCGCGCAACGCTTTAACCTCCCGGTGCAGTTCAAGCACATGGGCCCCCACCACATCGGTTTCTGACCGCACCAGATCGCGCAGCCCCTCGAACTCGGCCTCAGCCTCGTCCTCCACGGCCGATTGCATGGTGTTGACGAGCAGACCGATAAAGAGGTTGAGCACGGAAAAGGCGGTGATCACGATGAACGGGACAAAGAACAGCCACGCCATCGGAAACTGTTTCATCACCGGGCGCACGATGCCCATCGACCAGCTTTCCAGCGTCATGATCTGGAACAGGGAATACAGCGATCCCCCCAGCGTCCCGAACCATTGCGGAAAGGCCGCGCCGTACATCAGCGTCGCCATGACGCCGAACACATAGAACACGATCGAGATCATCACGATCACCGCGCCCATCCCCGGCAAGGCATCCAACAGCGCCTGCACCACCGCGCGCATCTGCGGGATCACCGACAACAGCCGCATCGCCCGGATCACCCGTAACCCGCGCAGCGCCGAAAGCCCGGCCCGGTCCGGCAAAAGCCCCAGACCGACCACGACGAAATCAAAGATGTTCCATGCGTTGGTAAAAAAGCGCAGCCCGTAGGCAAAGAATTTCAACCCCAGTTCGGCCACGAAAAAGGTCATCACGGCATGATCGATCAGCGTCAGCGTGCCGCCAATCTCGGCCCGGACAGTGGCCGAGGTCGAAAGCCCGAGCGTGATGGCATTGAAGATTATGACACCCAGAATCGCATTGTGGGTGCTGCCGCGTTCCACAAAGGCGCGCACCCTGTCCTGAAGCGTCGTGGGGGCTGTTTCGGTCATCTATTTGTTGCCGGCCTGATCTGTGATCTGGGCCCTGCCCCCAAAACGGGGCGGGGCGGTGAGGTTATCCGATGGTCGCTTCGAGCTGGTCCTTGCCTTCGCCGAGGATGTCATTCATCAGCCCCAGCCCGGTGTTGAGAGACTCCAGCGTGCTTGCCGCCTCTTTGAAGCCGACACCGGCATTCGCACCGGCGAGCGTCAGGTTGATCACGGCGGGAAATGCGCGATCAAAGATATCGGCGTATTTCGGGTTCTGCGCCTTGAGCGCGTCCAGCAGCGTTTTCAGCTTGGGCGCGTTCTTGTCGGCGTGGGTGACGCGGCCCATCATATCGGAGCAGCCATCCAGCGCCTTGTCCAGCGCCTTGCGGGCCTTGCGCAGCTTGTCGAGATAACTGCGCGCCTTGGCGTCGCTCGATTTCTTGAGGATCTTTTCCAGCTTGTCGCAGTCGTTCAACGCCTTGGAAATCGCCGCCGACAGCTTGCGTCCACCAACCGCCAGACCGGCAACCTTGTTCTGCCACAGACCGTAATTCTTGTCGCATTTCGGCAGGGTGGCGACAAAGGGGGTATCGGTTCCCAACAGCCCCTTGATCACGCTGCCCGTTATCTCGCTCGCGCCTTGCGCGCCTTTCTTGGCCTCTCCGAGCACGGTCTGATAGCGTTTTTTCAGCGTGGCAAGATCCCCATCCAGAACCTTTTCGACCTTTTCGGCATCGCGGGCGGCATCCTTGAGTTTGTCGGCCAGCGCCGCGATCCCACGCACAAGGCCGATGATGCCCAGCACCAGAGAGGCCCCGCCAGTGGCCACGGAGCCAGCCACGCCAACCGCGCCGCCTGCCACGCCAAGCACGCCCAGCGTGATGTCGAAACCGGTCTTGATCTTGTAATCCTTGTATTGCGCCTTGCGCTTTACAAAGGCCTTCCAGCGGGCTTCTGGGATCTTTTCGAAATGCGCTTTCGCGGCGGTCAAGACCTGCTTGGCCTTGGTGTCGAACAACCCGTAAATGCGCTGTTTCTTGGCCGGGTCGGTTTCCTTGTCGGCGGCCGCCTCGATCTGCTTCATCAACTTGACCAGCGCCGTGACCAGCTTTTTGGTCAGGTCGTTGGCATCGTCGACCATCTGCTGCGGCGTGACGTAATCGCCCTCGGCTTCCAGCACATCCAGCAGATCCTCGTTCAGCGTCAGCTTGAACTCATACCCTTTGATGTCCTTGACCCAAGACGGTTTGTACGCCTTCAAAAGCTCCGCGCCGAGATCCTTTTTCCAAATCACCACGCTCTTGCCGAGCTTCTGCTTGGGCGCGTCCTGGGCCGCCGGACGCGCGGTGGCCTGTTTCTGTTGCGCCTTGATCTCGGTCTCGCGTTTCTGGATCACACCCGGATATTTCTTGAGCGCGGCGATGGTTTCAGCGTGCGATGACTCACTGCAACCCTGGATCGCCACCACAATCTTTTTCTTCACCGCGCTCAGCGCCTTGAGCATGCGGTCGTAATCCATCAGATCTTCGGCGACCTCGAAATCCTTCAGCGCAGTGCCAAGACCCGATTTCTTCATCGTCTTGGCCTTGTTCTTGGACCACCATTTCTGGTTCAGTTCCGGTACAGCATTCTTTTTCATCGTTACCTCACTGTGGTTTACGCTGGTGTTTGCCACCGGTTCGGGCGCCGCTGCCCAGATCTCAATCGAACGCGTAGGTGAACTCTCCCTCCGTCACATCAATGGCAATCTTGGACAGGCTGTCGCCCTCCATCATCCGGTGCAGGAATTCGGCCGAGATGTCGGGCAGCATGGTGTTGGTGACGATGGCGTCGATCATGCGCCCGCCTGAGTCGAGCTCCTGACAGCGATCGACGATGGCCTCGACCACCGCGTCGGAATAGGAGAGCGGCACGTCATGCGCCTCGGCCACGCGTTTCTGAATCCGGTTCAGCTGCAGCCGGGTGATCTGGCCCAGCATGTCGGGCGTCAGCGGATAATAGGGGATCGTCACCAAACGCCCAAGCAGCGCCGGCGGGAACACCTTGAGCAGCGGATCGCGCAGCGCCTTGGCGATGCCATCGGGTTCGGGCAACAGATCGGGATCGGCACACAGATCCATGATCAGTTCGGTGCCGACGTTGGTGGTGAGCAGGATCAGGGTGTTCTTGAAATCGATCACCCGGCCCTCGCCATCCTCCATCACGCCCTTGTCAAAGACCTGAAAGAACAGCTCGTGCACATCGGGGTGGGCCTTTTCGACCTCGTCCAGCAGCACCACGGAATAGGGTTTGCGCCGCACCGCTTCGGTCAGCACGCCGCCCTCTCCATAGCCGACATAGCCCGGCGGCGCCCCTTTCAGCGAGCTGACGGTATGGGCCTCCTGATATTCGCTCATGTTGATGGTGATGACGTTCTGTTCGCCGCCATACAGGCTTTCGGCCAAGGCCAGCGCGGTCTCGGTCTTGCCAACGCCGGAGGTGCCGGCAAGCATGAAAACCCCGATCGGCTTGGACGGGTTGTCGAGCCCCGCGCGCGAGGTCTGGATGCGCTTGGAGATCATCTTCATCGCGTGGTCCTGACCGATCACACGCTCGGCCAGCCGGTCTTCCAGATGCAGGATGGTGTCGATTTCATCGCGAACCATGCGCCCCACCGGGATGCCGGTCCAGTCGCCGACGACGCTGGCCACCGCCTGGTGATCAACGATCGGCAGGATCAGCGGGCTGTCGCCCTGCACCGTGATCAGCTCGGCGTTCTTTGCCTTGAGCTCCGCCAACAGGGCGGCGCGCTCCTCACTGCTGAGCGGGCTTGCTGCGGCGGCCTCTGCGCTGGTGGCGTCCGCGCCCTCGACCGGGGCGCCGCCTTCACGCAGCTTGGCGCGCAGATCAAGGATCGACTCGACCACCGCCTTTTCGATGTCCCAGCGTTCGGTCAACGTGGCCAGACGCCCCTCCTCGGTCTCGCGCGCCGCGCTCACCGCCTCGCGCCGGGCGGCCACCTCGTAACCGGCGGTCTCGTCGCGGTCGATGATCTCAAGCTCGGTTGTCAGTGCCTCGATCCGGCGGCGGCTGTCGTCCACCTCGGCCGGGACCGCGTGCTGGCTGACGGCAACGCGGGCACAAGCGGTGTCCAGCAGGCTGACCGATTTGTCGGGCAGTTGCCGGGCGGGAATGTAGCGGGCCGAGAGGGTGACGGCGGCCTCGATCCCCTCGTCGAGGATCTGAACGCGGTGGTGTTTTTCCAGCATCGAGGCGATGCCGCGCATCATCAGGATCGCCTTGGGGATCCCCGGTTCGTCCACCTGCACCACCTGAAAGCGGCGGGTCAGCGCGGGATCCTTCTCGATGTATTTCTTGTATTCCGCCCAAGTGGTGGCGCCGATGGTGCGCAGGGTGCCGCGCGCCAGCGCCGGTTTCAAAAGGTTGGCGGCATCGCCGGTGCCAGCCGCCCCACCCGCGCCGACCAGCGTGTGGGTCTCGTCCACGAACATGATGATCGGCACAGGGCTTGACTGCACCTCTTCGATCACCTGTTTCAGGCGGTTCTCGAATTCGCCCTTCATGCTGGCCCCGGCCTGCAACAGGCCGACATCCAGCATCAGCAGGCGCACGTCCTTCAATGTCGGCGGCACGTCACCGCGCGCGATGCGCAGGGCAAAGCCTTCGACCACGGCCGTCTTGCCGACCCCGGCCTCGCCGGTGAGGATCGGGTTGTTCTGGCGCCGCCGCATCAGGATGTCGACGATCTGGCGAATTTCCTCGTCCCGGCCAACAATCGGATCAATTTCGCCGTTGCGGGCCTGTTCGGTAAGGTCGGTACAGAATTGCGCCAGCGCCTCGCCCTGGCCCATCTGCGCCGGGGCGCGGGCGCCTGAGGCCTCGCCCGGCTCGACCCCGCCGCCGGTTTGCGAGCCATCCTGCGGGCGCTGCCCCTCTTCCGGTGAGCCCTCGGTCGCGCGGGCAAAATTCTCGGCCAGATCATCGGCCCCGATCCGGGCCAGTTCCGGCGACATGGAGGACAGGATATTGCGCAGGCTGGGGGTTTTCAGCATCCCGAGCAGCAAATGCCCGGTGCGCACCTGTGACGAAGAATACAGCAGCGAGCCCCAGACCCAGCCGCGTTCCATCGCGTCCATCAGATGATCGGAAAGATCCGAGACGGTCGAGGCCCCCCGTGGCAGCGCATCGAGCGCGCGGGTCAGCTCGGTCGCGATGCGGCCCGGGTCCAGATCGTAATGCCGCAGGATGCGGTGCAGGTCGCTGTCCTGCCCGTTCAGGATCTGGTGCATCCAGTGCACGATCTCGACATAGGGGTTGCCCCGCATCTTGCAGAACACTGTCGCGCTCTCCACTGCCTGATAGCCCAGCGGATTCAGCTTTCCGAATAGTGCAACGCGGCTGATCTCGGTCATCTGTGTTTCCTTCCCTCTCCGTCCCGGCCGTTACATCGGCCTGTGGTGGTCCGCTCCGGCGCCGGGATAGAGGAACAAATCCTCGGCGTCAGAGCGGTCGGTATCATCATCGCGGCGGCTGCCGATCCAGCTGGTATGCCCCAGCCGGGTGCTGCCGCCGAGGCTGGCACGCGGCACCTCGTCGCCGGCTAGGATCAAGTTGATGTCCCAATCCAGCGCATCGCCCGCATAGGTGCGCACCAAGGCGCGCAGCCTGCCCAGCGCCGCGCCCCCGGGCAGCAGCCGGTCAAAATCGGCCATGCTCAACGGGCCGATCCGCAGCCGAAACTTGGCCGCCCGGCTCCAGACCCGATTGCCGATGCTGGTGGCCTGCCCAAGCCCGGCGGCGGCCCCCAGTTGCCAACGGTCGTCCGGCTCCAGCTCCAGCCAGGAGCCAACAAATTGCTGCACCGTGACCGGCACGCCAAAGAAATCGCCCAGCATGGCCTCGAGCCCGGCGGCGTTCTTTGGGCCCTGTGCCAACAGACCGGAAAAATAGCGTTTCGCCAGATCGGGCATCGCATCGCGATCTTGCAGGTGATCGCCGTGATAGCCCGACAGCGCCGCGACCTGACGCGCCATCTGGTCATCGCCGCGATCAAAGCTGACCGCCGGTTGGCCCGCCGCCCAAGCGCGGTAAAGCAGGCTCATCATCCGATGGGTCAGCATATCGGCAAAGGCAACGAAGGTGGGGTCGCGGTGGTTGCGCAGACGGTCGCGCACATATTCGGTGATATGCAGCGGCAGCGGCCCCTGCGATCCGAACAGCCCGAAAAACCGGTTGGTCAGACGCCCCGGACGGTCGCCTTGGGGCGGGGTGAAATTGGCGATGGTCGAGGTGGGAAATGACAATTCCGGCTGCTGCCCCAGTCGCACCTGATCCTGACGCGGGCGGCGGCTTTCGCCCAGACGGGGGGCTTCGGAAAATTGTGCCTCGATAACGCGAAGGGCCTGAAAAACATGATGTTTTTCAGGGTCACGCGCCAATCTGTCAAAATGGCTCAAATGATCCGGCCCAGGCCCTTTTCTGGTCGCCATCGGGCAATTTCCCCGCGTTTCTGCGTTGTCAAAACGGTTTCTGTAAAACTGTTCAGCGTGGCGTAGCGGCGGAAAAACCGCTCCAGCACCGCGCCAAGGGCGTAAATGCTCGACCCTTCAAAGAAACTTTCGTCAAACCCAATGGTGATTTCCAGCCCGCGCAGCGCCGTTGACAGCACCTCGTCGCTGACCCGGCGCACGATCGGGCGGCTGGAGACGGTGACGATCCCTTCAAGCTGTTTCTCGGTCACCCGGTTGCCCAGCGGCGCATACAGGCCAACCAGTTCGCGCAGCGCCTCGGCCGAGCTGCCCTGACCGGTATCGGCGATCGAGGCGTAGTTCAGGCTGAGATGGCTGATCAGACGCCAAGCGGTGTCGCCTTGGGCCAGCGTCGGGTTCGGCCGGGTTGGCGAAACCGGCAGCCGGATCGATTTCACCGGCCCGCCCTCGGGCAATTGAAACACATCCGCGTCACCGGTGGACAAAAGCAGCGGCAGATCCCGGTTGGTACACAACGCCTGCACCGCCAGTTGATCGAGGTCAGCGCGATAGGGCGCCTGCCCCCGGTCCACCAGCGTCAGATAGACCTCGGACCCCAGATAAGAGGTGCGCACCCCGCGCAAACGCTCCTTCTCGCTGCGCTGTCGCATGCGGCGCCGCAGGGTGTAATAGGCGGGGTGAGACTCGCCAGCGGCGGTGAAATCCGTGGCGGAATAGAACGGGCGAAAGATCACGTCGTCCTGTTCCTCGCCGCTGATGCCGGTCACGCTTTGCAGGGCGTAGATCTCGAAATCGAGCCCGGCGGTGCGGTTCGGCACCACATGGTGTTCCGTGTCACGGACATTGACCAGCACCCGGTCGCAGCGCTTGGGAAAAAGATTGACTGCCGGCACCGCGTTGAGGGTAAACGCCTCGGGCACGATCATCGGGGCAAGGTCGCGTTGCCCCTCGCGCAGCAGGATATAGATATCCACCTCGGAGCCCGTCGCGCGTTCCAGCGCCGGGCGAAGCCCCTGCAATTCGACAAACAGAAACCGCTCCGGCATCGCGAAATACTCCTGCAACAGCCGATAGCCATCAAATACCCGTCGTGGAATCGGCAACAGCGCCTCTTCCGGCTCAAATCCACGCTGCACAACGCCGCCGTAGCGCAGCGGCAGCGTCCAGTCGGCGCGCGGATCGGTGGAGCGACCGGTCAGCCCTTCGACCTGGGTGCACAGCAATTCCAGCAGCAACCAGGAATTGCCCGCCGCGCTGTTGAGATGCAGCACCAGCTTGTCCATAGCCAGTTCGCGGATCGGATCACCATCGCGGCGCCGCAGGCGCAGGCGGATACCGGCGCGCGCACGGGTCTGGCCCGCCACCCCGGCGGCCACCAGATCGCCCCGCCCGTCAATATATTCGGCCTCCGAAATCTCGATCGGCCACATCGTCAGATCGGCGGCGGTGCGGTATTCGCAGGGAGTCTGTTCGCCCTCCATCAGGCGGCTGCGCAGCACCGTATTGCGTGGCAGCACATAACCATCCTTGAGTGCGGCATTGGCGATATCGGGTTCGAACGCCGCGATCATCATCGAGGGGGTCGGCGCCAGATAGTGCGGATAGACAATCTCAAGCAAATTTGAGGTGAAATTGGGATATTGCAGCTCCAGCTCAAGCTGGACCCGCGCAGAAAGAAAGGCGACCCCCTCGAGCAACCGCTCGACATAGGGATCGAGCACCTCGATCCCCTCCATCCCCAGCCGCGCCGCGATCTTGGGGTAAGCGGCCGCAAACTCGGCCCCCATGTCGCGCATGTACATCAGTTCGCGTTCGTAATGTTTGGTGAGGCGTGTATCCATCTACGCGCTCCGCTCGACCTGAACTTCGCCGGTGGTCAGATCTACCTGACTGCGCAGATACAGCTCCAGTGGCAGCGGCTGCGCCCACATGTCGGCGCGGATATCGAGATCGACGGTCATCTCGCCACCGCGCTTGTCCGGGTTGATCGCGACATCGACCGAACCGGCAATGATCCGCGGCTCGAACATCGAGATCGCGATTTCGATGGAGCGGCGGATGCGTTCGGCACGCTCTTCAGTGGAATATTCTCCGGACACTTCCTCAAGCCCGTAATTGAGCACCGACCGGGCCACGTTGGGATAGGTTTCGGTGTCGATCATGGTGGCGATATTGTTGGTATTCAAAAGCCAGGACAGGTCGCGCTGAATGATCTCGCGCAGACGGACAAGATCGATCACCCGAACGTCGCGTCCCTCTTTCGGGTTGCCCGGATCCCGGTCAGTGAGACGGTCCAGAAGCGAGGGTTGCAATCGGTCAGCGAGCGTCTTGTCAGCCATCCTCGGGCGCGCCTCCGGCGCCATCCATGACGAGGTTGCGCATATCCATCAATGCGATGTCGGACCGATCCGTTGCCAGCAGGCGTTGGCCGGTCCCGACAAAGGTGTCGGCGCCCACATCGGCCCAGCTTGTCGCGCGCGCCAGTTTCGCGGCGCTGTCGTTGCTGAGCGTCGTGCCGGGATAGCGGGTCGGGATCAAGGCCGGCACTTCGCCGCCATTGGCCAGCGTCAGCACACCGGCGGTCCAGACCGCGTCGCGCAGATCGCCGGGCTCGTCGATCTCAAGTTTGGAAATACTGGCAAAGGGCAGCCAGAAATAGCGACCGTTGACAATGATTTCCAGAACTGGTCCCAGCCGCATGTCAGCGTCCGAGATCCAGTCGAAGGGCTCACCGTTCAAGGTGCCCGACCGGGCCGGGGCGGCATCAAAGGCGCGGGCGCGCAGGCTGGCCGCCTCCTCCGGTTTGCCCTCGGAGAGGCGTTTTTGCACCTCGATCAGCAGCGCCAGCCATTCCTGCGGTTCGCCAAAGATCATTGGTTCCTTTTCGCCGGCAAAGACCTTGTCGCGATAGACCTCGCAGATGATCGCCTCGCGATAGGTGCGGGCCATCATCTCGGCCTCCGGGTCTAGCTCGGCGCTGAGTTTCAGTTGCGCAATCGCGCGTTTCCAATCGCCCAGAACACAGAGCAGCTGGAACAGGAAAATCCTGAGCTTTGCATCCGAGGGATCGGCGCGGACCTTGTCCTGCAATACCTTGAGGGCAAGATCAAGGTCCCCGGTCTTGAGGTGCTCTTCGGGTGTCATATGGCGGGCTCCGCTGAGGCGGTACAAAGGCAGGGCCAACGCCCCGGGATCGGTCAGACCCCGGGGCATCAGCTATTGGATCACTCGACCTTGCCGGTCCGCACGTTCCACTTGAAGGTGTTCTCGGTCTTCAGTTTGCCAGATTTCTGATCGGTCGATTTGTATTCATGTTCAATCGCCGTATAGGCCATCGTCCATGTTTCCTCGGGGATGCCATCCTCGCTGCTCGAAACCGCATAGCTGTCGACGACGACGTCCTTCAACGTCCACATCGAATAGGCCTCCAGACCGGCAGAGGCACTTTCGCCCGAGCGGCAAAAATGGATCTTGATCTCGGGCCGGATGGTGCCGTTGGCAACCGAGGTCATCAGCTTGTTCGATGCCAGCCCCATCTGGGACGACACTTCGACCTTGCCGAAGTTGGAGTTCGCATGTCCCCGCTGGGTCGAGCCAAGATCCGACATCTCGACGGCACGCTCCACGTTCCAGCTGCAGGATTGGATCACGATCCATTTGTCGTGACCCGATTCAGTCGCATCCCCGGGGATATCGGAGATCTCGACGAACATATTGGCGGCCATTGTCTTATCCTTTCATTCTAAAGTCAGGTTGATGGTTAAAAATGTCTTGCGTCAGAGCGGGGACGCGACCCCGCTCAGGCACCTTTTTCGGAGGGCAGTTTCGAGACCAGTCGCAGCGATACGGACAGGCCTTCCAACTGGTAATGCGGACGCAGGAAGAACTTGGAGGTGTAATACCCCGGGTTGCCTTCGACGTCCTCGACGACGACTTCGGCCGCCGCCAGTGGTTTGCGCGCCTTTTCATTCTCGGACGAGATCTCAGCGTTGAAATCAACGTAGTTGTTGATCCAGTCCTGCAACCAGCCCTCCATGTCTTGCCGGCTTTTGAACGACCCCACTTTGTCGCGCACCATGCATTTGAGATAATGCGCAAAGCGGCAGGTGGCGAAAAGATAGGGCAGACGCGCGCCCAGATTGGCATTCGCTGAGGCATCCGGATCGTCATACTCGGCCGGTTTGTGCAGCGACTGCGCCCCGATGAAGGCGGCAACATCGGAGTTCTTGCGGTGGATCAGCGGCATCATGCCATTCTTGGCCAGTTCGGCCTCGCGCCGGTCCGAAATCGCGATTTCGGTCGGGCATTTTTGATCCACCCCACCATCGTCGGTGGGAAAGGTGTGACTGGGAAGCTCGGTCAGGGCGCCGCCTGATTCCACGCCCCGGATCCGCGAACACCAGCCATAGGATTTGAACGAACGGGTGATATTCGTGGCCATCCCATAGGCGGCATTGACCCAGCTGTACTTCTCGCTGTCGGCCCCCTCGGTATCCTCCTCAAAGGCGAATTCCTCGACCGGGTCGGTTTTGGCGCCATAGGGCAGCCGGCCCAGAAACCGCGGCATGGCAAGGCCGACATACTTCGAATCCTCGCTTTCGCGCAGGGACCGCCAGCCGGCATATTCCGGCGTCTGAAAGATCTTGGTCAGGTCGCGCGGATTGGCCAGCTCCGACCAACTGTCCATCTGGAACAGCGACGGTTTTGCCCCGGTGATCAGCGGCGCATGGGCCGCCGCCGCGATCTTGGACATTTCGCCCAAAAGCTCGATATCGGGCGGCGAATGGTCGAAATGGTAATCCGCCACCAGCGTGCCATAGGGTTCGCCCCCGAACTGGCCGAATTCCTCTTCGTAGAGTTTCTTGAAGATCGGCGACTGATCCCAGGCGGTGCCTTTGAACTTGCGCAGGGTCTTGTGCATGTCCTTCTTGGAAATGTTCATGACCCGGATCTTGAGCTGCTCGTCCGTTTCGGTGTTGTTGACGAGATAGTGCAGCCCGCGCCACGCGCTTTCCATTTGCTTAAAGTCGGCGTGGTGCAGAATCTCGTTGACCTGTTCTGTCAGCTTCTTGTCGATCTGGGCAACGATGCCTTCGATGGATTTCAGCGCGTCGTCAGAGATCAGGCCGGTATTGGCGAGGGCCTGTTCGGCCAGCGTCTTGACTGCGGATTCCACCGCCGTCTTGGCCTGATCGGACTTTGGGCGGAATTCCTTTTGCAACAGGTTGGCGAATTCGGAAGACCCAAAAGCCGTGGCTTCGGCGCCGGCTTCCGTCTGGACTTGTTCTTCGGCCATCGGATGCTCCTATTCTTCTGCTTCGTCGGGGCTGTCGGATTTCGGCGCCGGCTGGGCGGCCAACGTCTTGAGCAGGGCCGGATCCTGAATGATCTTGCTGATCAGATCCTCGGCCCCGGTCTTGCCGTCCATATAGGTCATCAGGTTGGACAACTGGGTCCGCGCCTCTAGCAATTCGCGCAGCGGCTCGACCTTGCGGGCGATGGCGGCGGGCGAAAAATCATCCATGCTCTCAAACGTGATATCCACCGCCAGATTGCCCTCGCCGGTCAGCGTGTTGGGCACGGTAAAGGCCGCACGTGGGGCCATCGACTTCATCCGGTCATCGAAATTGTCGACGTCGATTTCCAGAAACTTGCGGTCGGCAACGGCAGGCTGTTTCACTTCGGACTTGCCGGCAAGATCGCTCATCACCCCCATCACAAAGGGGAGCTGAACCTTTTTCTGGGCCCCGTAGAGTTCGACATCATATTCAATCTGGACCCGTGGCGCGCGGTTTCGCGCGATGAATTTCTGTGAGCTATCCGCCATTTAGTGCTCCTTGACCCTAATATGTCCCGTTCCGTCCGCGTCCCAGCAGGGGCGGCCTCAATCGTCGTCTTCAATTCCGCCGATCAGATGCACGTTGTCGATGCCCGCTGGCGCCATATCCTGCATGATCGTGAGAAAATCGGCGTTCACCAACCGCTTGGCCCGGACCAACAACAGCGGCACCGGGCTAGAGGGTTCGTTGCGCTTGTAATAGTCCACAATGCGATCCAGCGCGTTGGAGACATCGGCGGGCGAATTGATACCGCCGACCACCAGCCCCCCACCGCCACCGTTTCCGGCAGCCATTGAGCCAAGAACCTCATCTCCAGCGGTCTCCTCCCCGGCGGCGCTGTCGCTTGTGCTGGCATGGTCAGACAGGCGTTTGACGATCTGGTGCATCAGCTTGATCAGCGGGTCGAGGTCAGGGCCCTGCCCCGGAGTCTGTTCGGAAAACACATCCGAGATGGCGCGGATATTCTCTTCGCCCCGCTGCGCCGCCTCAAGCCAACCGGTCAGAACCTCGTCCGCCGTATCCTGAAACGCCGCCCCGATCGAGGCGGTGTCGGGGATGGTGGTCATATCGGTGGGCGCGGTCATCAGCCCTTCGGCGATCTCTATGTCGCGCAAAGCGAACCGTCCAAAACCACGGCTGTCCGTCAGCGCCACACGGCGCAGCGACCGATAGACCGGGGAGGGTCCGCCCATACCGCCCGGCTGACCGCAAAGATCCTGAACCGCGTTGATGCGCATGGTCGGATCGCCGTCATCTTCATCAAGCTCGGGATGGCAGCTGTCCCAAAAATCCTCAAGGCAACCGCGAATGAATCCGGTGGCCTCGGCAAAGCCGTTCAGCCCGTCATCGCCGTGCAACAAGGCGTCGGCCAGAAAAACCGCCGCGCGCAGATCATGGCTCCGCTCCAGCACCTCAAGGGATTTTTTTCGAACTTCACCGTAATCAGGGTCTTCGGCGGCGTGGATCTCGTCCCCGATCTGCACCTCTTCGCCTTGCTGGGCCGCAAGCTCCATCTCGGTGAAGACGGGGTCGTATTCCAGATTCTCCCCACTGGGGGAATCATCGCCTTTTGACTGCAACAGAACAGCCAGTTCCATCCAGAACCTCCCAGGTAAGCTCGATGCGGTCTCGCGGGTTCTGGTTCTACACCCCGTGCAGGGTGGCGGGCCCGTCGTTTCGCTAAACAAAAAAAACAATAACTTGACCACAAGTCAGCCTTATCGTTTGCTTGAAGTCAATTGTATTTCGTATCATTTTTGCGGGTTTGAGCCATGGCAGAAGAAAAAGTCGAAGGCGCAGCGCTCAAGAAACTGGTCAAGCTGGGCATGAAGAAAAGGCTGTCTTTCGCCTTTTATCCCGCCGCCTCGGGCAATGATCACACCGTCCTGATCGACCGACGCAAGCCCGCCAAGGTGCTGGGTCAGGCGGCCAAGCAGATGGCCAAGAAGGAGGGCGCTGGACCCAAAGTTGCGTTTGGCACATTCGTGCTCAATGACGGAACGCTGGAGCTGACCTGCGACGTGGTCGTTCCAAGACTGGCAAAGCTGCTCAAGAAATACCTCAAGTCTCAGAAAGTCATGGTCAATGTTCTGGTGCTGGACGCGCAGGGCACGGTGCTGGAAAGCGACGTTGAACCGCTTCCGCAGGATGCCGGTTGGGACGAGGTGGAGGATGCGGATGACGCCGACGAGGAGGGCGCGACCGCGGCGCCCGCCACCGAAGCCGCCGCCGAAGCGCCCCCAACCGAACCATCCGCACCCGCCGCCCCTGACGCCACGGGGCTGGTCACCCGACTGAAGGCAGTGCAGCCAGTGCTTGTCGTCGCCCCGGCCCCGATGGCCGACAAGCTGAAAAAGGCGCTCGCGCTGGCAGTCGCCCAGATCAAAGCCCAAGATCTTGCCGCAGCGGACAAGACCATCGCGGCGCTGGAAAAGGCCGCCTCCCGGCTAAGGCCCGAGGCCGGCGCAGCCGAAACGCCCGCCCCTGCGCCCGAGGAGGCCACCGCCGCGAAACCGGCTCAGGACGGTGACCCCCGCCGGTTGGCGGCGCGGGCCGGGGCATTGCGCGACGTGATCGCCACCCTCCCCGACCCGGCCCGCAGCAAGCTGAACACGGCACTGGGCAAGGCCGCACAGCGGCTGAAAGCGGGCGACCTTGCCGCCGCTGGCGATGGTCTGGCACGGATCGAGGCAGCGACGCACAAAATGGTCGCCGCAGTCAACGCAACAGCAGGTTCTGCGGCAGACTCTGCGGCGCAAGCCGAGACCCCGCCCAAGGCTGAGGCCGCCGTCGAGGCGCCAGATCCGCAGGCAGCCAAATGGCGCACGGCCGAGGCCCGGTTGCAGCCCGAGATCGACCGGCTGATCGCCGAAAAGCGCGGCGATCTGGCGGCGCTCAACCGCAGCTTCGCCTATGCGCAGGATCAGGCCGCGGCGGGACAGTTCGACAAGGCGCTGGCCGCCGCGGGACAGGTGGTGGCGCTGATCAAACAGGCCAAAGCCTCCACCACAACAGCCGCCGCAGCACAGGCACAGGCCGCGACCCCGGACAATGTGATCGACTATACCAAGTCGCGTCTTGGCTGGATCAAGACGCGCCAAAGCCTGCGCAACGAGCTTGAGGGGCTGAAAAGCGCGATTGTGTCGGCCACCGCCGGGATCGAGGGGATGGAGGACGTGCCAGCGAAATCCGGGGTGCTGTTCGACTATCTCGACGACATCGACAGCACGTTGGAAGACACCCTGAAACAGCTGGTCGAAACCCCCGACGGCGACCGGCGCGAGGGGCTGAAAAAATCCGCGCGCAAGATCATCGGCGACTATCAAGGTCTGCTCGACACCGATTTTTTCAAGGCGGTGGACGACTCCGGATTCGCACGAACCACGATCCGCGCCAGTGCGCTGAACGCATTGCAAGAGGTCAGCGGCGCGCTGGCAAGCTGAACACCGCGGGCCCCCCGCACAGGTTCCTAGGAGGGACACCATGACACCGCGCAATTCGCTGTTCGCCAGCCTGATGCTGGCCCTACCTTTTATGATGGTACTGGCCCTTGCCCTGCCGGCCGCTGCCGCCCCCGGGCGTCTTACCGTCGAGCTGAACAAGCTCGAACAGATCGACGGCGGCGGCTGCCGCGCCTTCTTTCTGTTTCGCAACGAGACCGGGAAAAGCTTTGAGGGCTTCGAGATGTCGCTGGCGATCCTTGACGGCAAGGGCGTGATCGACCGGCTGCTGTCGATCGACGCGGCGCCGCTGCCGGTGGCGCGCACCACCCTGAAGCTGTTCGAGATCCCCAACATCGCCTGCAGCGATATTTCGGAAATGCTGCTGCATGAGGTGACCGCCTGCCGCCCCCAGAACGAGGATGAGATGGACTGTTTCGAGATCCTCGATTTGACCAGCAAAACCCCGACAGCGCTGGTGAAATAGGCCATGCCTCTCGCGTGGGAAACCCTTGGGACCGGCGGGCCGATCATCGCCCTGCTGGCCGTCCTGTCGCTGTGTTCGCTGACGCTGATCGCGGTCAAGGTGATCCAGCTTTGGCCGGTGCGATCTGGTCTGGCCCGACGCGCCGAGGCGTTTCGGCAATGGCGCGAGGGCGACAAACACGCGGCGCAGCAAGCTGTGGCGGCAGGCAGCTCGCCCGCCGACCGGGTCACCGCCTATGCGATGCAGGCGCTGGCCAAGGGGTTTCGCGGCCCCCGGCTGGAGTCCGAGTTGATGCGGCGCGGCAATGACGAGGTTGCGCGGATGTCCGGCATGATCCGCACCATCGAGCTGATCGCGGTGATCTCGCCCCTGCTGGGCCTGTTGGGCACGGTTCTGGGCATGATCCAATCGTTTCAGGAATTGGAGATGGCCGAAGGCGCGGCCAATGCCTCGGTCCTTGCGGGCGGGATTTGGCAGGCGCTTTTGACCACGGCGGCGGGGCTGTTGGTGGCGATCCCGGCAGCGGTGGGGGCCGGGCTGCTTTCGGCCCGGATCGAAAGCGCGGCGCAAAGGATCGAAAGCGCAGTGGGCGAGCTGCTGCTGACCGACGAAAACCCACCCGTCTAGACCGGAGAGCGCTGCGATGGCCGGCCTCACGCTGAAACGTCCGACCCGCCCCCGCGCCCTGATCTCGCTGGTGCCGATGATCGACGTGATGCTGATCCTGCTGGTCTTTTTCATGGTCACCTCGACCTATATGAATCTCGACATGATCCCGGCGGCGCGGCGCACCGAGACCCCCGGCGGGGCCGGTGCGGACGCGGGCGGCACCGTGATGATCCGGCTGGGCGCGGATGGCGTGCCGGTGCTGCGCGGACAAGCGTTGCGCGGGCCGGATCTGACCGGGGCGCTGGCGGCGCTTTTGGCGCAGGCCCCGCTGACCCAGGTGATCGTGCTGCCATCGGGGGCGGCGACGACGCAGGCGCTGGTCTCGGTGATGGATGCGGCCACGCAGGCCGGCGCGGTGCGGCTGCGGGTGGTCCGGCTGGAGGCGCGGCCATGAAGCTCAACCGCCCCAGCCCGCCGCCCTATTCGGAAACCATCGTCGCGCTGATCGACGTGGTGTTCTTTCTGCTGGTGTTCTTCATGCTGATCGGGCGGATGGATGCCACCGCCCCGTTCGAGGTGATGCCCCCCGTGGCCGACAGCGGCAGCGACATGCCGGCGGGCGGCGCGACCCTGTCGGTGGGCGCGACGGGCGATCTGGCATTGGACGGGCGACCGATTGCCGGGCCCGCTGACCTGAAGGCGGTGTTGACGCAACTGCTCGCGGGCGAGCCAGATCTGCGGCTGCGGGTGAACGCCCACCGCACGGCAGAGCTGCGCCATGTGCTGCCGCTGGTCGGCATGGCCGAGGCGTTGGGGGTGCGCGATGTGGTGCTGGTGGTAACCCCCAGCCCGCTGCCATGAGCCGCCCGCTGGTCTGGGCTGTGGGGCTTGGCGTCTCGATGCTGGCGCATGGGGTCTTGCTCGGGCTGGTGCTGATGACGATCCGGCCCGGACAGATGGAGGACCAACCGCAGCCCGAAACCCGGCTTGATGTGCAGGCCTATCAGCTCGACCGGGTCGAGGCCCCGGAACGCCGCCCCGACACCGAGGCCGCACAACAGGGCGAAGTGCAGGATGCCGCATTGGGCGCGGGCGCAATCCCGCGCAGCCGGGCACAGGCACAGGCCCCGGCGACGCAGGCGGCGCAGCCGACCCCGACACGAGGAAGCAAGCTGAGCCCGGACAAGACGCGACCCGAACCGGCGCTGCAACCGAGCGCCACCGCCGCCCCGCTCGAAACGATCACGGCCCGGTCCGACCCCGCCCGCACCCGCCCGATTGCCGCCGATGCGCTCCTGACGCCCAGCACCCCGCCGGTGCAGACCACGACCGCCGCCGCCGCATCCCCCACGTCTGTCCAACCCGCCGTCGCCCGCGCCGCGGATCTGGGTGCGATCCTCCCGGCGGCCCTGCCTGCCCCCAGTGCACCCCCCGAAGCGCGACCGCTCTCACCGCAGGACGCACAGGGGGTTCAGGCCCAAACCGCCACGCCCAGCGCCAAGCGTGTCACCGCGACGCTGGCCTTTCAGGGCGGCGACGGCGAGGTTGACCCGGTCTCGCTAGCCGCGTTCCAAAGCTTTGTGCGGCCAGACGCCGCCGGGGCGCAAACGCAGGCGCTACGCGACGGGGTGGCCGGGCTGCTCTCTGGGGTGCCTTGCGGGCGGTTGCAGGTGGGGTTCGATCCCGAAACCGCCACGCTGCAGGTGAACGGGCATGTCCCCGAGGACGATATGCGCGCGCCGGTCCTCGCGGCGCTGCGGGCGCAGATGGGGGCCGATATCGCGGTGTCGGACAACATCCTGATCCTGCCGCGCCCGCAATGCGGCGCGCTGAGCGGCATCGCAAATGTGGGTCTGGCGCAATCCACCGACCAGATTACCAACCCGCTTTTGATCGGAGCCGGAACGCAGGCGCGGGTCTTTTCCTATGTCGGGGGCGATCCGCTTTCGTTCGATCTGACCGCGCCAGACTATGCCGCTTGGGTCTATGTCGATTATTTCGACGCCGCCGGGCAGGTGCTGCACCTGATGCCGAACGCGCATGTGCCCCCACAGCGGGCCGCGGCCAAAAGCGCGCTGCGGATCGGCGCGAGAACGGAAGACGACGACGGGCTGCGCCTGCTGATCGGCCCCCCCTACGGGCGTGAAATCGCGGTGGCCTTTGCCGCCTCGGCGCCGCTGTACGAGGGGCTGCGCCCGATGTCAGAACCCGCCGCCCCCTATCTGGACTGGCTCAAGACCCGGGTGGCAGAGGCGCGCGCGCGCGATCCCAGCTTCAAGGGCGAATGGGTCTATTTCTTTGTCCGCACCTCTGAGAATTGAGCGCGCAGCGCGCGGCCCGGCTCAACCGGTCGCAGCCCTTGCCCCCGGCGCAATGATCGGCGGTTTTTCGTTCAACTCGGCCACCGAGAACCCGGCAATGGATTTGAACTTGGCCGCATGGGCCGCCAGCTCGGCGCGCGGAATCACGTCGTCGATGTTGTCGAAATCGCCGCCACAGCGATCCTCGGCCCATTGCATCACCGCATCGGGTCCACCACCGGCGCGATTGGCCAACCCCACGGCCGTGGTCAGCGGGCGGGCCGCCGCCTCATAGGCTGTCAACGCCTGCGCGGTGACGCCGTGATCCAACAGCCGCGCGCCGATCAAACGGGCATCTATGATGGCCTGACTCGCGCCGTTGGAGCCCACCGGATAGGTCGCATGAGCCGCGTCACCCATCAAGGTCACGCGTCCCTCGGTCCAGCGCGGCAGAGGATCGCGATCGACCATCGGGTATTCATAAACCTGCCCGGCCCCCTCGATCAGCGCCGGCAAGTCGATCCAGCCAAAGCGCCAGTCCTGAAAATCGGGCAGAAACTCCGTGATCCGCGCCGCGCGGGTCCAATCCTCGCGCCGCCAGTCGTCGCTGGTGTCAAAGCGTTTTTCGGCGATCCAGTTGATGGTGGCGAGGCCGCTGTCGGGATCCGGCCCGGTGATCGGGTAGGCCACCGCGCGCAGGTCGTCATGGCCGATCATCACCATGCTCCCGCCGCCGTGGTAATCCGGCGCCAGCGTGGTGCCGCGCCACAGGATGCGGCCATCCCAGATCGGCGCGCCCTCCTGCGGGTACATCTGCGCCCGCAGCGCCGAGTGGATACCATCCGCCGCAATGATCAGATCGCCTGCCACCCGCGTGCCGTCCTGCAACACGAGAGCCGCCCCCTCTGGCCCGCTCTCGTATCCGGTGGCGCGCGCGCCGGTGACGATACACTCGGCCCCCGCACGCGCGATCAGCGTATGATACAGCAGCATCTGCAACTGTCCGCGATGCACCGAATATTGCGGCCAGGCATAGCCGGCGCGGGTGCCGCGCGGCTCTTCCCAGATCCGGTTGCCGAGCTTGGAGTAAAACGACAATTGCCGCGTCCTGACCCCGATCGCGGCCAGATCCTTTTCCAGCCCCAGATCGAACAATTCGCGCACCGCGTTGGGTTGCAGGTTAATGCCCACGCCCAGCGGGCGCATCTCGGACGCGGATTCATAGATGCGGAACGGCAGCCCGATCTGGTGCAAGGTCAGGCCAAGGCTCAGCCCGGCAATACCGCCCCCGGCGATAAGAATGGTCATGACGTTTCTCCCCCGTTTGAGCCGATATCAAACAGTCTGACGCCCGAGGTGCAAGCCCTAGCCCGGATCACCGTCGCCGGTATCAATATCGGGACCGGCATCGGGATCGGGGCCAAAAATATCATCCCTATGCTGATCGAGATAGATTTTCAGCCAGGGCGTGAACCGTTCAGGATGCTGCGCGATCTCAACCCGCAAGGCATCTGCGCCGATCCAGCGGGTCTGCATCACCTCGTCCGGATCGGGGCGCAGCGCGAGCGCGCCGTGCACATGGGCGACGAAGACATCGACCAGCTCATGTTCGATCAGCCCGCCGCCCACATCGGCGCGATATTCCAGCCGGTGGCGATATTCGGGAACAAGTCCGGTGATCCCCAGCTCCTGCGCCAGGCGGCGCAGGGCACAGGTGGCGGGATCTTCCTCCCACAGGGGGTGGGTACAACAGGTGTTCGCCCAAAGCCCGGGCGTGTGATATTTCCCCAGCGCGCGCCGCTGCAACAGGATCTCGTCGCCGCGCAGGACAAAGACCGAGACCGCCTTGTGTCGCAACCCCTTCTGGTGGACCTCCAGCTTGTCCACGGGGATCAGCGCACCGTCGACCCAGGCCGGAATCTTCAGGCTCATCCCCGGCCCCCTCGACAGAGAATGGTGGGGAACAGAGACGCAAAACTAAGGCTCATCATCGGATACTCGGCTGTTGGGCGGCTGTTGTTGAGCGGCAATTGTTTGACGGGCGGCTGTTTGAAAGGCGTCTGCGGGACAAGACGCGGCCGCTTTGCCCCCCGGCGCGAAGAACAGGGCGATTGCCGATCCGGAAACCCGCCGCACGGGCCTGCCACAATTCGCAAAAGGTCGTCGCCCCGCAAGAGGGGCGGCGACCTGAAGTTTGCCTGCCTTGATGTAGGAGACTTATTCGCTGGCGGCGGCGTCGTCTGTCGTGGCCTCTTCGGCAGCAGCATCAGCCGCAACCGGAGCAACACTGACAAGATAGGCGTAGACGTCTTCGCCGCCCTTCTTGAGCTTGAAGCTCATCATCGACTTGGCCTTCTTGTCATCCAGATGATGCCGCAGGAATTCGCGCGGATCCTGCACATATTCCTCAAAGGTATCTTCATCCCAGACCAGCCCGGCCTCGCCCGCGGCGACGATGTCCTTGCCATAGCGGAAATCTTCATAGGTGCCGGCGGTACGGCCAATCACACCAAAAAGATTCGGGCCGGTCTTGCCGCCCTTGACGATGGTCTCGCCGGAATCGGACACGATCATATGGCAAGCTTTACACTTGTTGAAAACCTTCTCACCCTTGGCCGCATCACCTTCGGCCAGAACCGGGGTTGCGAGCAGGCCGACTATCGCGGTGGCGATCAAACGGTTCATAGCTTCTCCTCCATTTGCTTTGGTTGTTGCAGATAAAGTAGTCGCAAACGCCAAGAGTCAATCCTTAGCCCGCCGTCCCGCGCGGTTGCGACGCAGGCGCAACAGGGGCCGCGGGCGACAGGACCGCATTTCGGCCGAGATCAATCGCCGGTCTGCGACCAGCAGGGCAGCAGATCGCCCGGGCTGGGCCGGGCCGCGTGGACCGCACGCGCGATGGCCCGGCTTAGACACAGGGCGGCGGCGTGACCGATCTGGGCAAGATCGCGCTCGGGCCGCGCCATCGGGCGCGCGCCGGTGGCAACGGCAAAGACCAGGTCCCCATCGCCCGGACAATGCGCTGGCACCGTGGCCCGCCCGATCCCGTCATGGGCGGCGGTGGCAACGCGCAGGCATTGCGCCTTGCTCAGGTCGGCATCGGTGGCGACGATGGCGATGGTGGTATTGGCGCGGTCCTGCGCAACATCGCTCGCCCGGGCGAGCATGATCGCCATCTTGCGGCTGTCGAGCGCACGGCCCAACCCGGCGGACGGGTCGGGGCCCAAACCGCCAAACTCGCCATCGACCTCGAACGGGGCGGCCCAGAAATGCCGGTCGCCGGGGGTGGTGACACTGCCCATCGGGTTGGCCGCCACCAGCGCCCCGACGGTCGTGCCATCCTCGAGCACGAAGGAGGCAGAGCCGAGCCCGCCCTTGAGCATCGCGGTGAATGCTCCGGTGCCAGCCCCGAGCGTGCCGATCTCGAACACCTCGGACGCCGATTCGAAAGCCGCCCGACCCAGCGCGCGATACGGGTTTTCGGCCCAGTCCTTTTGCCCGCCATTCAGCAGGTCAAACAGGATCGCCCCCGGAACGATGGGAATCACCGCATCTGCGATGCGAAAGCCACGCCCGGCGGCGCGCAGCCCATCCATCACCCCCGAACAGGCATCCAGCCCAAAGGCCGAGCCCCCCGAAAGCACCAAGGCATCGACCTTTGCCACCGATTTGTCGGGGGCCAGCAAATCTGTCTCGCGGGTGCCGGGGCCGCCCCCCATCACATGAACCGAGGCGGTAAAGGGACGCTCGGCGAGCAACACCGTGCTGCCCGATTTCAGGGTCTCGTCCTGGGCGTTGCCGACCTTCAGGCCGGGCACATCGGTAATCAGGTTGCGGGGGCCGGGAATCATCGTTTTGGTCCTTTGTTCGGGACGGCACGTGCAGGGCACGTGCGGCCTCCGGCGGGGATATTTTCAGTGAAAGGAAACGGCAGCGGTCGCATCAAGGGCAGCGCCCGTCTTCGCGCGCCTTGTCCGCGCTCCTGCGGGCCGCGCCTGGGCGCGCCTGGGCGCGAAAGAAGGGTGGCGACACCGGTGAAGGTGGCAAGTTTCGCCTGCAATCTCATGATGTTCTGCTCTCGCCCCCGGCCGGTGTGGCGGCAGTTTAGGGGCAGGCGCGGCGCGGCACAAGCTAGTCGCCGTCGACCTTTCCGCGCAGCGATTTGACCGTGCCGCGGGCGGTTTTCGCATCCAGCCGACGGCGGATCGAGCCCTTGGTCGGCCGGGTCGCGATCCGGCGCTTGGGCGTGCTCAGGGCGCTGCGCACCAGTTCGGCCAGCCGCTCGCGGGCGATCTCGCGGTTGCGGGCCTGGCTGCGGGTCTGGTCGCACTGGATCACGATCGCCCCGTCCTTGGTCCAGCGGCGTCCGGCCAGCCGCTTGAGCCGCGCCTTGACCGGCGGCGACAGTGCCGGCGAGCGGGCCGCCTCGAACCGCAGTTCGACCGCGGTGGCGACCTTGTTCACGTTCTGCCCGCCGGGCCCCGAGGCGCGAACGAATTGTTCGGTCAGTTCCCAGTCGGCGATTTGAATGGTGTCAGTGATCAACAGCATGGGCGCAGACTACCCCGTTGCGCGGTCCTGAAAAAGGGCACAAAAAAGGGCCGCCTACAGGCGGCCCTTTTCGAAAGTTTCTGGAAGTGGGGTCGGTTAGATCATCGACCGATCCACGTGGGCGGTCTCTCCGCCAAGGGCTGCCTTAAACGGCTCCCTCCCACGCTGTCCCGACACCTCGCTCCAATACCTTTCTCGACACTGGACACCTCCTTTTCTATCTGTTTCCGGTATCCTCAGACTGGCACGACATCGGAAAAACGCAAAACAAAATCGTCAGCCGGTACGGCGGCCGGCAGTCAAATGTGCAACGATCAGGCGAAACGGAATCAGTGCGACCAGCGCCAGCGAGAGTTTCACCATCCAGTCGGCCACCGCAAGCGAGGCCCAGAGCGGCACCATCGGCCCCAGGCCCAGCAGCGGCAGTGTCTCGTTGGCCCAGGACACATCATTGACCGGCTCCAGCCAGGCCAGCTGCGCCGAGAACGCGATGGAAAAGAACAGCACCGTATCCAGCGAAGAGCCCACCAGCGTCGAGGCCAGCGGCGCACGCCACCAGCGCCCGCCGCGCAGGGCGGAAAAGATGCTGACATCCAGCAATTGCGCGACCAGAAAGGCCATGCCCGAGCCGATTGCGATGCGCAGGGTGACCAGCGGGCCGAATTCACCGTTGATCTGGGTCCCGATCAGCGAACAGATCACGCCGGTGACGAACCCGGCAAAGACGACCTTGCGCGCGGCGCGGCTGCCATAGACGCGGTTCATCACGTCGGTGACCAGAAAGGCGAACGGATAGGTAAAGGCCCCCCAGGTCAGCCATTGGCCGAACAGGATCTGGACCAGAATGTTGGAGGCCACCACGATAGCGGCCATGGCAAGGATGCCGGGTATGTGAGTGCGCGTCATGATATGTGCCCGTTTTGACAAGGTTGCGGCGACTTGACCCCCCAAATGCGAGAGGAAGGGGCGCATTTAGCGGCTTGCCCCCCTGCGCGCAAGGTTAATCCGGCAGGCTGTATTCGACCAGTTCGGTGCGCTGAAACCACATGAAATTGTCATCCGAGACCATCGTGGCCCGCAGCGCGCCCTTCCCGTCGCGCCAGATCGAAAGGCCCTCAAGATTGTCATGGGTCCCGACGGCGGTGGTCAGCAGGGTCTCTTCCGCCCCGATTTCGACTCCTGCACCGGTCTCGGTCAGGGTCCAGCGCCGAAGCCGGCTGCGGAACCCCAGAAGGGTGACCGCGCGCTCCAACACATAAAGCCGCCCATCGGGGCCGATATCGGCGCCCACCGGCAAGAACCGCCCCCGCGCCGGCAGCGAAAACACAACCTGCCAGCGGCCCGCATCGCGGCGATAGACCGGGATGCGCCCCTGCGCGTCGCGACCGCCCTCGGGCAGGGTATAGAGACGGCCGCGCGCGTCGATCGCCAGCGATTCGAGCGAACGGTTGCCTTCCAGCCCGCGAAAGGTGCTCGGGGCGTTCAACACCTGTGCCCGTGCGCCCGGTCGGGCATAGCGAGCAACGCGGGGCACCCCCTCGAATGAGATATAGAGCGTTCCGTCAGCGCCAATCGCCATCCCCTCGGAATCCGCGATGGCACGGGTCAACCTTTTGCCCGTGCTGGAGTTTGGACGCCAATGGGATAGCGGCATCAGCCCGACGATCCGCCCGGTCCGATCCCGGATCACCCGCGCCTCGACCACCATCGTGCGGTCGCTCAGCAGTGTGGCGTGGCCCCCGTCGGCAGAAAGATGCAGCGCCGAAAACCCGCCAAACCACTCCTCGCCCCGGTCCCACGCATGGGCACCGAGGAGCCGCGCCGCGCCGTCGCCGCCGGGGCTGTCCCGGTTACAGGCGAACAGCAGCAGCGCCGCTAGCGCGAGCGCAGGACCGAAGCGCATTGGCCGGGCAGGTCAGACAAAACATATTCGCGGCGCTTCTTGGGGGGCGGGGCGTTGGGATCGCGCGGCTTGGGCTTGGGCGGGCTCAGGATATCGTTCACCCATTTCTGCGCATCGGCGCAACCATCGCCGCGCGGCGGCTTTTCCTGGTTCTCGCAGCCGCGCGCCCCGCGCGGACAGCTGAGACGCACGTGGAAATGGTAATGATGCCCCCACCAGGGCCGGATCTTGCGCAGCCAGCGCCGGTCTCCGGTTTCATCCTTGCACATCTGCACCTTGGCACCCGGAAAAACAAAGATGCGCGCGACGCGCGGGTCCTTGGCAGCGGCGCGCAGCAAGGCGTGGTGCTGCGGTGTCCAACTCGCGTTCACATAGGCGCCCTTGGCCCTGCGCATGGAGATCGAGGAGATATTCTCGCGCGCCTGACGGCTGAGGTCGAGCCGCTTGGCCGGCAACATCCAGATGTCGAGATCCAGCCCCAACTGGTGGCTGCGGTGCCCCGATGCCATCGGCCCGCCACGCGGCTGGCTGATGTCACCGACATAGATTCCCTCCCACCCCGGCAGGGTGGCGGCAAAATCACCGAGCCGTTGGGCGAATGCGATCGCGTCCGGATGGCCCCAGTTGCGGTTGCGGCTTAGCCGCATCGCCTGCCAGGTCGGCCCGGTTTCCGGCAATTGCACCGCCCCCGCGACGCAGCCCTTGGAATAGCCGCCATAGGGCGCCGCGCGCTGTTGCGAGGCGGTCTTTGCGGCACCGAACAGCTGTTTCGCAAGCGGCTCGGCCATGGCCTGCGGGGCGACCAGCGCCAGGATCAGGCCAAGCGATGCGAACAGGCGGGTCATGCGGTAAAGTCTCCTTGCGGTTTCACCCAGCGTAGCAGGATCAACCCGATCAGGAAAAGCGCGATCAGCGGCGAGACGCCGATCTGCTGGCTGCCACTGATCAGGGTCAACGTGCCGATCAACAGCGGCGCGATGAACGAGGTCGCCTTGCCCGCCAGCGCATAAAGGCCGAACGCCTCGGTCATCCGGTCGGGATTGGCCTGTCGCACCATCATCGTGCGGCTGGCCGACTGGATCACACCGCCGGCCGCGCCGATGGTGGCCCCGACCACGTAAAAGGCGACATCAGGCAGCGACGACCCCTCGGCCACGGGCAGGCCAAAGACGCTTGTCGAGCTGATGAAGACGATGGCAATCGCAACCAGCGTCAGCACCAGAATGCAGATGGTGATCACCGGCTTGGGTCCGAAATGCTTGTCCGCCCGGCCGCCGATCCAGGCAAAGATCGCCCCGAAGATGATCGCAAGGATGCCAAAGATACCAGTGTCCACCACCGTCCAGTTCAGCACCCCGGCGGCATAAATGCCGCCAAAGGTATACATCCCGTTCAAGGCATCGCGATAGAACATGGAGGAACCCAGATAGGCAAACAGCGACGGGGTCCGTGGCAGGCTGCGAACCGTGCGGGCGACATCGCGCAACGCGGCGGAAACCGCGCCCTGCGGTGCCCGGCGCGGCGCCGGGTCGCGCACCCACAAAAAGAACGGGATCATGAAGATGGCGTACCAGAGCGCGGTCAGCGGGCCGACAAAGCGGGTACCTTCGCGGGCCACTGGATCAAGCCCCAGCGCCGGGGCAAGCCCAAGAAAGGTTTTGCCGGTGGTTGCACTTTCGGCGAAAAAGCCCAGCATGATCACCAGCGTCAAAAGCCCACCGAGATAGCCAAAGGCCCAGCCATTGCCCGAGAGGCGACCGATCTCTTCCTTGTTGCCCAGATCGGGCAGCATCGAGTTGGTGAAGATGGTGGCGAACTCCATCCCGATCATGCCGATGGCGAACAGCACCAGCGTCAGCATCAGGTTGAAATCCCCCGGCGCGGCAAACCACAGCCCTGCCGAACCGATCACGTAAAGCGCCGAGAACAGCCAGATCCAGCGCAGCCGGTTGCCCGCCAGATCCGCCATCGCCCCCAACACCGGCGCCAGCAAAGCGATCACCAGCCCCGCCGCCCCGATGCCAAAGCCCCAGGCCGCTTGCGCCGCGCTGCCGTCGCCCATCAACTCCTTGACATAGGGCGCAAAGATAAAGGTGATCAGCAAGGTGTTATAGGGCTGGCTGGCCCAGTCGAAAAAGAACCAGCCCCAGATCCGCTTGCGTGTGGATATCGCCGTCATGCCCCGTCCCCGCGTTTTCGGCGATGGTATGGTTTCCCCCCCGCTGGCGAAACAGGAAAAGCCGGGACCGCGGCACGAACCTCGGTTTATCGCGTCTTTTGCGGCACATTCGGTTTCCGTATGTTTCCGTGTGTTTCTGTCCGTTCGCGTCTGTTTCCACCCGGTTTTCGCCCTGTTTCCGGTGCGACACAGACCGCCCCCTTGCCCTTTACCCGCGCCCGTCTTAGGTCGGAGACGTTTCGAATAGGGAAAAACCGATGCAATCGCTGTTTCAAATCCTGATGCTGATCCTCGACGTGGTGTGGTTCTTTGTCATCGCGCATGTGATCATGAGTTGGCTGATCAATTTTCAGGTGCTGAACATGCGCCAGCAAATCGTGGCGCAGATCTGGTACGGGCTGAACCGTGTGCTTGAACCGCTGTATGGTCCGATCCGCCGGATTCTGCCGCCGATGGGCGGGCTTGATCTGGGGCCTCTGGTCGTCTTGCTGGCGATCGTCGTGATCCGCATCGTGCTGCAGAACAACATCGCGCTGTTCTACTGACCCGTGCAATCTGGTCTGTTGGCCGGTCTGTTGGCCGGTCATCTGGCCCCCCTGCCTGCCGCTCTGCTGACACCGTCCCTGCCGTGATCCTGCCGCACTTGTTCGCCCCGCTCTTGTTCGCCGAATCCGAGTGTGTGAAACTCTTGCACAAGAGCAGGCAAACAGAATGAACGAGGCGATTGCGATGCCCGGCCCCTCCCCGTTGTTGCGCGATGTCTTCGGATTCGAAACCTTCCGTCCCGGACAGGAAGAAATCGTGGATGCGGTGACGCAGGGCGAAAACGTGCTTGCGATCATGCCCACGGGGGGCGGAAAATCCCTGTGTTTCCAGCTTCCTGCCTTGTTGCGCGACGGGGTGACCGTGGTGATCTCGCCGCTGATCGCCTTGATGCGCGATCAGGTGCGCGGGTTGCAGGAGGCCGGCGTCGAGGCTGGCGCGCTGACCTCGGGCAATACCCAGGACGAAACCGATGCCGTCTGGGCCGCACTGGAGGCCGGGCGGCTTAAGCTGCTGTACATGGCACCGGAACGGCTGGCCTCGGGCGCGACGCTGGGGATGTTGCGGCGGATCGGGGTCGGGATGATCGCGGTCGACGAAGCCCATTGCGTCAGCCAGTGGGGCCACGATTTCCGCCCCGATTACCTGCGCATCGGAGAGCTGCGCCGCGCGCTGGGTGTGCCGCTGGCCGCTTTCACCGCCACGGCGGATGCGGAAACCCGAGAGGAGATCGTCGAAAAGCTGTTCGATGGTGCCGCGCCGCGCAGCTTTCTCGGCGGCTTTGACCGGCCCAACATCCACCTTGCCTTTACCGCCAAGGACGGGCCGCGCCGCCAGATCCTCGACTTTGCCGCGGCGCGCCGGGGTCTCTCTGGAATTGTCTATTGCGGCACCCGCGCCAAGACCGAGGCGCTGGCCAAGGCGCTGTCGGACGACGGCCACAGCGCCTGTTTCTATCACGGCGGCATGGACTCCGAGGATCGCCGCACGGTCGAGGCGCGCTTTGCCCGCGAGGATGGTCTGATCGTGGTCGCCACAGTTGCCTTTGGCATGGGGATCGACAAGCCGGATATCCGCTGGGTCGCCCATGCTGACCTGCCCAAAAGCATCGAGTCCTATTATCAGGAGATCGGCCGCGCCGGCCGAGACGGCGCCCCGGCCGAGACGCTGACGCTTTATGGTCCCGACGATATCCGCCTGCGCCGCTCGCAAATCGACGAGGGGCTGGCCCCGCCTGAACGCCGCACCGCAGATCACGCCCGGCTGAACGCGCTGCTCGGTCTGGCCGAGGCACTGGGCTGTCGGCGGCAGGCGCTGCTGGCCTATTTCGGCGAAACGTCAGAACCTTGCGGCAACTGCGACCTGTGCGAAACCCCGCCCGAGCTGTTCGATGCGACGACACCGGTGCGCATGGCGCTGTCGGCGATCCTGCGCACCGAGGAATGGTTCGGTGCCGGCCATCTGACCGACATCCTGACCGGAACCGAAACCGACCGCATCCGCGACCGCGGCCACGACCGGTTGCCCACCTACGGTGTCGGCAAGGACTATGACAAACGCCAGTGGTCCGCGATCTTTCGTCAGATGATGGGGCGCGACCTGCTGCGCCCTGACGCCGAACGCCACGGCGCGCTCAAGATGACCGATACCGCCCTGCCGATCCTGCGCGGCGAAGAGACGATCACGCTGCGCAGCGATGTGCTGCGCCGCGCCGCACAGCAACGCCGCCCCGCCGTCAAGGCGCTGGTCTCTGACGAGGACGCGCCGCTGCTCTCGGCGCTCAAGGCCAAACGCCGCGCCCTGTCCGAGGCCGCCAAGGTGCCCGCCTATGTCATTTTCCCCGACCGCACGCTGATCGAAATGGCCGAAACCCGGCCCGCGACGCTGGACCAGATGGCGCGCGTCAACGGCGTCGGGGCCAAGAAGCTCGACCGCTATGGTGCAGCCTTTCTTGAGGTGATCAACGGCGCGGCAGAACCGCAAACCCATCCGCAACGCCGCAAGCTCGCCGGGCGCGAGGCCGGCAGCCTGTATGACCAGCTGCTTGAGGCACAGGCCGGGCTGTCGCGCGGGGAAGGCGGCATCGACAAACCGCTCAGCTGTTCCGCCGCGCAGCTTGCCAAGGTGGCGCAACAGCGGCCCAGCGACGAAACCGCGCTGGTGCGGCTACTGGGCGAGCGGCGGGCGGAGCGTTTCGGCCCGGCCTTTCTGGACGTTTTGCGCGACGCGGGCTAGAGCAGGCTGAAGATACATCCAAGGGGCAGACTATGTTGGTTTTGATCTCACCAGCCAAGAAACTGGACTGGAGCGAACGCGACATCGAGACGAGTGAACCGCGCTTTGGCGCGGACGCCGTGGCGCTGGCCAAGGTCGCCCGTGGGCTCAGCCCGGAGGATCTGCAAAAACTGATGAAAATCAGCCCCGCGCTGGCCACGTTGAACCGCGACAGGTTCCGTGATTTCGCCGATGCCCCCGCGCCCGATGTCACCCGCCCCGCCGCGCTGGCCTTTGCCGGCGATACCTATCAGGGGCTTGAAGCCGCCTCGCTCGATCCCGAGGAAATGGACTGGGCGCAAGATCATCTGCGCATCCTGTCGGGTCTCTATGGCGTGCTGCGTCCACGTGACGCGATCCAGCCCTATCGGCTGGAAATGGGCAGCCGGTTGAAAACCACGCGCGGCGGCTCGCTGTATGCTTGGTGGGGCGACCGGATTTCCAAAGCGCTGAATGAACAGGCCAAGGCACTGGGCACCGACATTCTGGTCAACTGCGCCAGTCAGGAATATTTCGGCGCCGTCGATCCCGAAGCTTTGAAGCCGCGGGTGATCGCGCCGGTGTTCATGGAGGACAAGGCCGGCGCACCAAAAATCGTCAGCTTTTACGCCAAGCGAGCGCGCGGCGCGATGGCCCGCTTCATCATCCAGAACCGGCTGAGCGACCCCGACAGCTTGCGCGATTTCGACACCGGCGGCTATGTCTATCGCCCGGATCTGTCTGAACAAAACAAGCCCGTTTTTGTGCGCCCCTATGACGCCGGAACGGCCTGACGCGCCTCCGTCCCGGACCGGCTGACACGGCCGGACCGGGACGCAAAGCGGGACAGGAATCGTTGCCAACTCCCGCCGCCCCGTGCGACCCTCGGGTCATAGCACGGAGAAAATTTCATGACCCATTTTATGCGCGCGGCTCTCGCCCTGATTTTCGCGGCTCTCTGGAGTGTGGTGGCACTGGCGCAACAGCCCCAGCAGCCCCTGCCAGAATTTCGCTATGTCGTATCCAACGACATGGATTTCTACGGATCGGACCTCGATGCGCTGTTCGATACCGACCTGCCCAGTTGTCTGCGCGCCTGTAGTGCCAATGCGCGCTGCATCGCCTTTACCTACAACACCCGCTCCAACGCCTGTTTCCCCAAAAGTCAGATCAGCGAGCGCAGCCCCTATGTCGGTGCGCTCTCGGCGGAAAAAATCGCCACATCCGCCGCAGCCCTTGCACGCGGAACGGAACGCGCCGCCGATCTGGATTTCCTGAGCGAAGACGATCTGACCCAGGCGCGCGACCGGGCCCGCGATCTGGGCCTGATGCACCGCGCCGGGGGTCTGGAGCTGAGTACGGTTCTGAACGCGAGGACCAACAGCCTGCAGTCCGGCAATACCCTGAGCGCGGCGAACTGGACCGGGGCGGCGGTATCGCTGACCGATGCGGGGGCCTATTGGACAGACTATGCCCGCCTGCTGCTGGACCTGCACAGCGACAACAGCAGCCGCCAGCGCGCCTATGACCGCCGCGCACAAGAGGCCGCGATCAACGGCTATCTGCGCGCCGACAGCGACGGCGCGCGAGCCAGTGCGCTCGATATTCTGGCGCAGGCGCTGGAGCGGAACAGCCGCGGGCGTGACATGATCCCGGCGCTGCGTCTGGCCAATGATATCCAGCCGCGCACCGACAGCCTTGCCGCCCTTGATGCCGCGATCGGCAAATACGGGTTCCGCATCACCGAAAGCACCGTCGAAAGCGACACCGACGCGCCGCGCATCTGTGCCACCTTCTCCGAGGATCTGGTCGCGGCGGGGGTGGAGTATGACCCCTTCCTGCAGCTTCCCGAACCGGGGCTGGCGGTGCAGGCCAAGGGGCGGCAACTCTGCGTCGACGGGGTCGAGCATGGCAAACGCTATCGCATCACCTTCCGCCGGGGTCTTCCTGCGGCCAGCGGCGAAATGCTGCAAAAGGACGTGGAGCTGACCCACTACGTACAGGATCGCACCCCGACTGTACGGTTCCCGGGCCGCGCCTATGTGCTGGCGAAATCAGCCGATGCCGCGCTACCGGTCGAGACCGTCAATGTCGACAAGCTGGAGCTGACCCTGCGCCGCGTCAGCGACCGCAACCTGATCCGCGCGATGCAGCAGGAGTATTTCGCCCGACCGCTGTCGCATTGGCAGCAAGAGGACTTTGCCGACAGCGTTGCCCAAGACGTCTGGACCGGCACTGCCGAGGTGCAAAACGATCTGAACCACGACATGACCACCCGCCTGCCGATGGGCGAGGCCATCGCCGGACAGGGGCCGGGGATCTATGTGCTCAGCGCCAAGGTGCCGGGGGCCGATCCCTATGAAGATCCCGGCGCGACGCAGTGGTTCGTGCTCTCCGATCTGGGGCTGTCCACCCTTTCGGGCAGCGACGGGCTGCATGTGCAGGTCGCCGGGCTGTCGGATGCGCAGCCGCGTGCCGGGGTCAAGGTGACGCTGATCTCGCGCGCAAATGCGGTGCTGGGCACGGTGCAGACCGGGGCCGATGGCCATGCGCTGTTTGACGCCGGGCTCACCCGCGGCAGCGGCGGCGCGGCGCCGGCCTTGGTCGTGGCTCGATTGGGCGAGGATGACCTGAGCTTTCTGTCGCTGACCGAACCTGCCTTTGACCTGTCTGATCGCGGCGTCGAGGGGCGCCCGCCCGCCGGGCCAGTGGATGTGTTCCTGACCACCGACCGGGGCGCCTATCGCGCGAGCGAGACGATTCACGCCACTGCGCTGGCCCGCGACGACACCGCGCTGGCGATCGAGGGATTGCCGCTGATCGCCATCCTCAGCCGCCCCGATGGGGTGGAATACCGGCGCCACATCTCTGGCGGCGGCGATGCCGGCGGCCATGTGTTCGCCTTTCCCGTCGGGGCCAGCGCGCCGCGCGGCTCTTGGCGGCTGGAGATCAAGACCGACCCGGATGCGCCCGCCTTGGCGAGCCAGACCGTTCTGGTCGAGGATTTTCTACCCGAACGGATCGACTTTGACCTGACGCTGCCCGAGGCGGCACTGCGCGCGGGCGATACGCCGCCGCTGAACATCGAGGCCCGCTATCTGTTCGGCGCACCAGGCGCAGACCTGAACATCGAAGGGCAGGTCATGCTCCGCCCGGCGGCGACGGTGGCCGGTTGGCCCGGCTATCGCTTTGGCCGCCACGACACCCCGGCCCATGCGCAGAGCAGCTATTTCGGCGGCAGCAAGACCGACGCCCAAGGCCACGCCAGCGTGGCGATCGAACTGCCCCGTCCCGAAATCGGCGGTCAACCGTTGGAGGCCACCGTGATCGCGCGGCTCGCCGATGGCTCGGCCCGCCCGGTGGAACGCCGGTTGAGCGTGCCGGTGCGCCCCGACGGCCCGGTGATCGGAATCAAACCGCTGTTCGATGAGGTGGTCGCTGAGGGCACAGAGGCCCGGTTCGAGGTGATCGGCCTGTCGCCCGAGTTGACGCCGGACCCGATGCCGGTGCGCTGGACCCTGAACCGGGTCAGCACCCGGTACCAGTGGTACCAGCTTTACGGCAACTGGGACTGGGAACCGGTGACACGGCGCAGCCGCATCGCCAGCGGCACCGCCACGCTGGGCGGCACGCCGCTGACGCTCTCAGAACCGGTGGACTGGGGTGAATATGAGCTGGTGGTGGAACATCTTGACGGGGCAGATACGGCGACCTCGGTCGATTTTTATGCCGGTTGGTATGGCGCGGCGGATGCCACCTCGACCCCCGACCGTTTGGAGATGTCGCTGGATCGTGAGACCTTTGCCGTGGGCGACACCGCCAAGCTGCGTATCGTGCCGCGCGCCGCTGGCACCGCGTTGATCACGGTGATGGGGGATCGGGTGATTTCCCGCCAGTCGGTGACGGTCGACGCGGGCGAAGCCGTGATTCCGATGGAGGTGACGGCGGACTGGGGCACCGGTGCCTATGTCACCGCGACGGTGATTCGACCGATGGACGTGGCCACGGGACAGGCACCGGCGCGCGCCATTGGCCTTGTCCATGCGGCCATCGCCCCCGGCGACAAGGCCTTGCAGGTCAGCATCGACGCGCCTGATCTGGCCCGCCCGCGCGGCACCCAACAGGTGCACGTCGCGGTGGCGGGGGCGCTACAGGGCGACCAGGCCTGGCTGACGCTGTCTGCCGTGGATCTGGGCATCCTCAACCTCACCGGTTTTCAAAGCCCCGATCCGCAAGGCTATTATTTCGGCCAGCGGCGGCTGGGGGTGGAGCTGCGCGATGTCTATGGTCGGCTGATCGACGGCATGAACGGCGCGATGGGAACCGTCCGCTCGGGCGGCGATGCCGATGCCGGGATGCGGATGCAATCGCCGCCGCCGACGCAGGATCTGATGGCGGTGTTTTCCGGTCCGGTTCAAGTGGGGCCGGAGGGCGACGCGGTGATCGATATCGACCTGCCCGATTTCAACGGTACGGTGCGGCTGATGGCGGTGGCCTGGACGCGGGGTGCGGTGGGTCAGGCCGAGGCCGATATGATCGTGCGCGACCCGGTGGTGGTGACCGCCAGCCTGCCGCGCTTTCTCGCCCCCGGCGACGACAGCAGGATCCGGCTTGAGGTGGTCCATGCCGACGGCCCGGTGGGCCGGATGGAACTGGAGCTGAGCGCACGCGGCACCGGCATCGTGCTGGGCGGTGACCCGGCCCCGTTCGAGCTGACCCAAGGCGGAAAAGCGGTGTTCGAGGTGCTGGTTCACGCCACATCCGTGGGCGATCCGGTGATCGAACTGGCGCTCAGCACACCGGCGGGCAATACCCTGACCCAAAGCCTGCGGCTGCCAGTGCGCAGCAACGATCCCGAGGTGGCACAGACCCGGCGCTTCTCGCTCGCGGCGGGCGACCGGTTCGTGTTCAGCAACGACGTCTTTGCCGGGCTGATGCCGGGCACGGCAAGCGCAATCCTGTCGGCCGGTCCGCTGGCGCGGTTCGATGCACCGGGGCTGCTGGCGCGGCTCGATGGCTATCCCTATGGCTGTACCGAACAGGTGACCTCCAAGGCGTTGCCGCTGCTGTACCTGTCATCGGTGGCAAAGGCGGCTGGGCTGGGCAATGGCCCGGCGGTCGAGGACCACATCACCACGGCAATCTCGCAGGTTCTGACGCGGCAAGCGCCCAGCGGTTCGTTTGGTCTGTGGCGGGCGGAGTCGGGGGACTTCTGGCTGGACGCCTATGTCACCGATTTCCTGTCGCGGGCGCAGGCCGAAGGCCATGAGGTGCCCCCGCGCGCGCTTCGTCAAGCGCTGGACAATCTGCGCAACCGGGTCAACTACGCCCCCGATTTCGACGCTGGCGACGACGCGGGAAATGATGTCGCCTATGCGCTGATGGTGCTGGCACGCGAAGGCGCGGCAGCGACGAGCGATCTGCGCTATTACGCCGATGTGAAGGGCGGCGATTTCGCCACTCCGCTGGCGGCGGCCCAACTGGGTGCGGCGTTGGCGGCCTATGGCGATCAGCCGCGCGCGGACGCGATGTTTACCCGCGCCGCACGGCTGATCGAGACCCGGCCGGACACCGGACGCACTTGGCGCGCCGACTACGGTACCGACTTGCGCGATTCTGCCGGGGTTCTTGCGCTGGCAACCGAAGCGGGCAGCGCGGCGGTGGATGCCGATGCCCTGAGCGCGCGCATCACGCGGGCCGATCTGCGGCTTTCAACGCAGGAGGCGGCCTGGTCGCTGCTAGCGGCGCATGCGCTGATCAAATCGCCCGAGCAATCGGGATTGCTGGTGGATGGTGCGCCGGTCGCGGGGGCCTTTGTGCAGATGCGCGGCGATGATGCCACCGGGCCGGGGGCGGAAATCACCACCGCCGACGGGCAGGCCACCGATATCACGCTGACCACGCTGGGCGTGCCCGAGATGGCGCCGAAGGCGGGCGGCACCGGCTATGCCATTTCGCGGCGCTACTACAGCCTTGACGGGGCGCCGGTAGAGCGCCACGACTTTACCGTGGGCGAGCGGTTGGTGACGGTGATCGAGGTCACCCCGTTCGAGAAAACTGGCGCCCGGCTGATGGTGGACGATCCCTTGCCCGCCGGGTTCGAGATCGACAATCCGAACCTGCTGCGCTCGGGCGATGTGCGGGCGCTGGACTGGCTGAAACCCTCGGAGGCGGAGCATGTGGAATTCCGCAGCGATCGGTTCCTGGCCGCCCTTAACATGCGCGAGGCGGGCAAGGTGACGCTGGCCTATATCGTGCGGGCGGTGACACCGGGCCTGTTCCACCACCCGGCGGCAGCGGTCGAGGACATGTATCGCCCCCGCTACCGCGCGCGGGGGGAGACCGGTCAGGTGATCGTGCACGAATGAGGGCGCGCTGGCCCTTCGCGCTGGCGCTGCTGCTGTTCTCGGCAGCGGCGCTGCGCGATACCGCCGAGCGCTGGCTCGACAGTTGGATCGACACCACCGAACTGCCGCTCGTGCTGGCCGAGACCGGGGTCGAGATCCGCGATCGTAACGGCGTCCTGTTGCGCGCCTATCCGGTGGCGGACGGGCTGATGCGGCTAGCCCCGCCGCCCTTGGGCGACGTTGATCCACACTATCTGGAGATGCTGCTGGCCTATGAGGACAAGCGGTTTCGCAGCCACCACGGCGTCGACCTGATGGCGATGGGGCGGGCCGTGGTGCAGGCGATCTGGCATCGGCGAGCGGTCTCGGGCGGCTCGACCCTGACCATGCAGGTGGCGCGGCTGTTGGAGGATGGCAGCACCGGGCGTTGGGCTGGCAAGCTGCGGCAGGTCCGCGTCGCGCTGGCGCTGGAACGACGGCTGAGCAAGGACCAGATCCTGAGCCTTTATCTTACCCATGCACCCTTTGGCGGCAATCTCGAAGGCATCCGCGCCGCCACCGTCGCCTGGTTCGGCAAGGAACCGGCGCGGCTGACCCCGGCACAGGCAGCGCTGTTGGTGGCGCTGCCGCAATCACCGGAATCGCGCCGCCCCGACCGCGCCCCCGAGGCCGCCCGCGCCGCCCGTGCCCGGGTGCTGGCGCGGATGCAGGACCGTAGCGTGCTCACCGCCGAAGCGGCGGCCACGGCCTCCCGCGCGCCGCTGCCCGTCGCGATGCAGCCGTTTCCGATGCTGGCGCCGCATCTGGGCGATGCCCTGCGCGCCGCCGCTCCGATGGCGCCGCGCCATGACGTGACGCTGGATGCCGGGCTTCAGGCGCGGATGGCGGCGCTGGTCACCGAGGCCGCGCGCAAGGCCGGGCCGCGTGTCTCGGCCGCGCTTATGGTCGCGGATCACCAGACCGGCGAGATCCTCGCGAGCGTCGGCTCGCCTGGGTATGGCGGGGCAGAGCGGCGGCAGGGCTTTGTCGATATGACCCGCGCGCTGCGCTCGCCGGGATCGACGTTGAAACCGCTGGTCTATGGGCTCGCCTTCGATCAGGGGCTGGTGCATCCCGAAACCCTGATCCATGACGGGCCGGTGATGTTCGGACGCTATGCGCCGCATAACTTTGACGAGCGCTTTCGCGGCGATGTGACGGTGCGCGCGGCACTGCAGATGTCGCTGAATATCCCGGTGGTGAAACTGACCAACGATCTGGGGCCGGCGCGGGTGATGGGCGCGCTGCGCCGTGCGGGTACCGCGCCGCGCCTGCCTGGTGGGGTGCCGGGTCTGGCGATCGCGCTGGGGGGGATCGGCACCAGCCTGCACGATCTGGTTCAGCTTTACACCGTGATCGCCGAGGGCGGACAGGGCCCGGTCCTGCGCGACAGGCAGGAGGCCGCCTTTGCCGAAACGCCCCGCGTAATCTCACCCGCCGCCGCTTGGCATCTGGGCGATATCCTGCGCGGTCTGACGCCGCCGCCCGGGGCCCCGGCGCAGGCGCTGGCCTATAAGACCGGCACCTCTTATGGCCACCGCGACGCCTGGGCGATCGGCTTTGACGGGCGCCATGTGATCGGTGTCTGGATGGGGCGCGCCGATGGCACGCCGGTACCCGGTGCCTTTGGTGGCGATCTGGCCGCGCCAGTACTGTTCGAGGCGTTCGGGCGGCTGAAACCGGCGTTCGATCCGCTGCCGCCACCCCCGCCGGAAACGCTGATCCTTGGCACCTCGGACCTGCCGCCGCCACTGCGCCGCTACCGCCCCCGTGGCGCGGCGCTAAGCGCCAGCGGGGGGCCGGCCCTGACCTTTCCGCCCGATGGTGCGCGGCTGGCAGCGGGGGATGGGCGGCTGACGCTGAAGCTGAACGGCGGCGCCGCCCCGTTCACCGTACTGGCCAACGGCGCGCCGGTGCTGACCGGGCTATTCGCGCGCGAATTCGACATTCCAGCCCCCGGTCGAGGATTTTCGACGCTGGTGGTGGTGGATCGCGCCGGGCGCAGCGACCGGGTCACCGTGCAACTCGACTAGACGACAGAGGTGTCCGGTGCCTAGCGCCGCCCCTCGCGCAGCCAGCCCCCGAGGATCAGTGCCGAAGCCAGAACCAGCACCAGCCAAGCCGGGAGCAGCGGGGTCTGGCGGACGTCGCGGGTCTCATAGGCCCCGCGCGGGGTCAGCCCGATCCAGCCACGCCCGGCGGCGGGCCGCCCCGCACGCACATCGCGCAGGCGCGGCAGCCCGTCCTCAAGCCGCAGGATGCCACCGCGCAGCGGGGCGATCACCGAGGCCATCACATCGCCGGTGGCAATGGTCTGTTCGAATTCGCGCGGCGCAGCGGGGCCAAGGCCGATCACCGCGCTCTGGTCATCCTCTGACAGCCGATACAGCCCGATCTCGGCCCCGTCATAGCTCGCCTCATAGCGACCGGGTGAGACCTGTTGCAGGGCGATCTCCTCCTCGCTCCCGTCGGGACGGGTCACCGTCACCGGCCCCACCGTCTCGCCCAAGGTACGGCGGGTGATGCGCATGCTTTGTCCGGTGGCCTCGGCGGTCAGCGCTTCTTCCTCCAGCTCCGGTTCCTTCATCATCCAATGCGCCAACCGCCGCAGCAGTTCCAACTGCGGGCCGCCGCCGTCATATCCCCGGCTCCACAGCCAGGCATGATCCGAGGCCAACAGCGCCACCCGCCCCTCGCCGACGCGGTCGAGAATCAGCAGTGGCTTGCCCTCATAGCCGGTCATCACCACCTCGCCGCTGGCTTCCGGTTCAACCTCGATCTGGCGTAGCCAAGCACCCCAGTGATCGCCGCCGCCCAGATCGGCGGTGACCGGATGGCGCGCGCCGAGCTCGGTGACCTCGGGGCGATAGCGTTGCTCGATCACCCGGGCGGTGGGCCGCGCCGGCAGCACCGGCGACAAGGGCGAGCGATAGATGCTGTCGGCGGTGGCGAAATCAGGGCCCGCCGCCACCAGCACCGCGCCGCCCTTGGTCACATAGTTGGCGACGTTATCGAGATAGATCGCCGGCAGGATGCCGCGCCGCTGGTAGCGGTCAAAGATGATCAGGTCGAAATCGTCGATCTTTTCCAGAAACAGCTCGCGGGTGGGAAAGGCGATCAGCGACAGTTCGTCCACCGGCACGCCGTCCTGTTTCTCGGGGGGGCGCAGGATGGTAAAATGCACCAGATCGACCGAGCTGTCGGATTTCAACAGGTTGCGCCAAGTGCGCCCGCCCGCGTGCGGCTCGCCCGAGACCAGCAGAACCCGCAGCCGGTCGCGCACCCCGTTCATCTGGATCAGCGCGCTGTTGTTACGCGTGGTCAGCTCGCCATTCGCCTCGGGCACCGAAAACCGGATCACGTTGCGCCCGCCGTGGGGCAGGGTGACGGGCAGGTCGATATCGCGCCCGATCGGAACGGTGAACCGCTGTGGCGGTGCCCCGTCCACCGAAATGTCCAGCGGGGCCTGCGCGTCGGTTTGCGGTGCGGCACCGCTGTCTTCGATCCTCAGCGTCAGGGTGACCGGCTCGCCGATGATGGCAAAGGCGGGGGCATTGCGCGCGATCAACCGGCGGTCCCAGTCCCCGGCGCGCCCGGTCAGCAGCAGGTGCAGCGGTGCGGGCAGGTCGGGGGTGCGTTCGACATCATGCACCCGCCCGTCCGACAGCGCGATGATCCCGGCGATACGCCCACGCGGCACCTCGGCCAGTGCAGAGGACAGGGCGGTCATCAGCTCGGTTCCGGCATCACCCGCGCCGTCGGGCACCCGCACCCGGCGCAGTTCGGTATTTGGCCGCGCGCTGAGTTGCGCAGCCAGCGCATCGGCGGCCGCCGCCATTTGATCGGGGCGGTCCGACAGGCTTTGACTGGCGCTGTCATCTTCCAGCAGCAGCACGATATCGCTGAGCGGCGCGCGATCCTCGACCTGATAGCCGGGGCCACTCAGCGCGCCAAGGATCGCCAAAGCCGCCAGCAGCCGCAGCGCCCAGCCAGAGAGGCGCCGCCACAGCGCCAGCGCAACCGCCGCGAGGGCCAGCGCCGCCAGCGCCGCCAGCGCGGGCCATGGAATGAGCGGGTCAAAGATGATCGTTCCGGTCATTGTCCCAGCCTGTCCAGCAATGCGGGCACGTGCACCTGGTCGGATTTATAGTTCCCGGTCAGCACGTGCATGATCAAATTGACGCCAAAGCGCAGCGCCAACTCGCGCTGCCGTTCACCGGAAAAGCCGCGCCCGACCGGCAGCAGTGGCCGCCCGTCGCGATCCACCGCCCAGGCCCCGGCCCAGTCGTTGCCACCGATCACAACCGGGCTCACCCCGTCATTGAGGTTGCGAAACGGCATCCCCTCGATCTGTTCGGCACCAGGCGGCGCGGCCTCGACCCAGATCCGGCCCTCGGCATGACGGCCGGGGAAATCCTGCAACAGGTAAAAGGTGCGGGTCAGCACATGGTCGCGCGGCAGCGGCTCCAACGGCGGGATGTCCAGCGGCGCGGCCAGATCCTGCAACTTGCGCCCATTCGGGCTTGCCGCGCCAAAGCTGGCGATATTGGCATCGCGGGTGTCGAACAGGATCATCCCGCCCGAACGCAGATAGGCGTTGAGCCGGGCATAGGCCGCGTCAGAGGGGCGCGGCTGTTCCGGGGTTATGGGCCAATAGAGGATCGGAAAGAACGCCAGTTCGTCCCGCTCCAGATCCACCCCGATCGGGGCGGCGGGTTCGACCGAGGTGCGGAAAAAAAGCGTATCGGACAGCCCGCGCAACCCGGCTTGCGCGATGTCGTCCAGTTTTGCGTTGCCGGTCAGCACATGGGCGAGCGTCAATTCCCGCGTGGCGGAGATCGCGAAATCGGTTTCCGCCACGCTCGGCGCCTCCTGTGCCAGTGCGGGCGCAACGGGCAGCAGCCCCGTCAGCAGCAAAGCCGCCGCCAGTGCCGCGATGCGTCGGCGCGACGGCATCAACCGCCCGCCCAGCGCCAGTGCGGCGATCACGTCGAGCGCCAACAAAAGCAGCGCCAGTGCCAGAAGCGGCCCGCCAAGCGGCCGCTCCGGCGTGCCGCTCAGGGTCTCGACCGGCACGTTGTCGGGCCAGGTGGCAGGCGTCAGAACAGCCTCCACGCCCAGCACATTGCGCGCCAACCGCCGTTCGCCATCATCATAGACGCCGGGGCGCAGATCGGGGCCAAGCGGCGCCTCGGCCAAGGCTTCGCCCGCGACACCGGGCAGATTTGCCGCCTCGCGCAGCGCGCCGAACCCGTTCATAACCTGCACCGGTCGCCATGTGGTGCCCGCCAGATCGCCCGCCTCTGGCGGTTTCGCCGACGAGGAGACCGCCAACCGCTCCAGCATCTGCACGAACAGGCCGGAAAGCGGCAGGCTCGACCATTCCGCATTGGCGGTGACATGAAACAGCACCACCTGCCCCTGCCCCAGCCGCTTGCGTGTGACCAGTGGCGTGCCATCGCTGAGCGCGGCGATCACCCGGTCTGCCAGCACCGGGTCGGGCTGCGCCATCACCTGCGCACGCACGCGCACGTCTTCGGGGATCGGCAGACCGGCAAAGGGCGACCCGGATGGGAACGGGGCAAGGGATTTCGGTTCGCCCCAGCTCATCGCGCCGCCCACGGTGCGCCCGCCGCTACGCAGCCGCACCGGCATCAGCGGGTGTTCTTCGGTGCGGCCCATGTCGCTGGCGGCCAGCCGTGGCCCGGCAAAGCGGAGCAACAAGCCGCCCTTTTCGATCCATAGGCTCAGCGCCTCTTGCTCGGCCTGCGACAGGGTGGCGACATCGGCCATCGCGATCACATCCGGGTTGGCCGGAAGCAGATCCAGCAGCGCCCCTTCCAGCAAATCGGCCGTGGGGGCAAGCGCCTGTTTGAGATAGTGCAGCGGCGACAACAGCTCCAATCCCTCGCGGTCCTCGCGCCCGGCGATCAGCGCCACCTCGCGCCGCCGCAGCCGGTCATCGGCCAGCGTCATCGCCCCGGCGGACTGTTGCCCCTGAATCTCGAACCGGGTGATCCGCGCCCGCAGTTC
>JASJGL010000109.1:0-2842 GCA_033791545.1 Pseudodonghicola sp.
CATTTCGGCCCCCTGATGAGGCGAACAAGCTGTAGTCATCGAGCAAAATGTGTGACACACATGTGCTACACACCGGAGCTGAAAAATCACAACCCCTTGATTTCAAATGGATACTCCGGAGTTTTTGCTCCAAATACTCCCGCCGAAGGCTCCCGCCCCCTGTCCCGGGCGCGCCCCAAGTGCGCTGACCCAATGGAAACCCCTACAGAAAACTTTGCGGGTCGATATCCACGCTCAACCGCAGATCGCCCTTCAACCGCAGCGGCGCCAGCCAGCGCGCCAGCGCCCCTTGCAACGGCGCGCCCTTGGCCGCCTTGACCAAAAGCCGCACCCGGTGGCGGCCGCGAATGCGCGCGATCGGCGCGGCGGCGGGGCCGAACACCTGCGCGCCGATTGCCCGCAACGCCCCATCATTGCGCGCCAGAACCGTGCCCAGATCAAACACCGCAGCGGCATCCGTCCCCGACAGGATGATCCCGGCCATGCGGCCATAGGGCGGCACACCGGCGGCTTGGCGTTCCGCCGCCTCGGCGCGCCAGAATCCCTCTTCGTCGCCGGCCAGAATCGCCCGGATCACCGGGTGTTCGGGCTGAAAGGTCTGCAACAACGCCAGCCCCGGCCGTTCCGCCCGCCCGGCGCGCCCGGCAACCTGTCGCATCAGTTGAAAGGTGCGCTCCGCCGCACGCAGATCCGAGCCCTGAAGCCCGAGATCGGCGTCGATCACCCCCACCAGCGTCAGCTTGGGAAAATTGTGCCCCTTGGCCACCAGCTGTGTGCCGATGATGATGTCGGCCCCCCCGGCCCCGATCTCGACGATCTTTTCCTTCAACGCCCGCGCGCTGGCGAACAGATCCGAACTCAGCACCGCGATCCGCGCCTCGGGGAACAGCGCCGCCGTCTCCTCGGCCAGCCGCTCGATCCCCGGCCCCACCGGCGAGAGCTTGCCCTCGACCCCGCAGGACGGACACGCCTCGGGCATCGGCTTGGTCTCGCCGCATTGATGGCACATCAGCCGCTTCTGAAACCGATGCTCGACCATGCGCGCATCGCAGTGATCGCAGGCGAACTGATAGCCGCAGGCCCGACAGATTGTCACCGGCGCATAGCCGCGCCGGTTGAGAAACAGCAATGCCTGCTCCCCCGCCTCCATCCGCGCCCGCACCGCGCCGCGCAAAGTGGGCGAGATCCAGGTGCCCGGGTCCAGCTTTTCCGCCCGCATGTCGATCGCGCGCATCTCTGGCAGCACCGCGTCGCCAAAGCGGGCGGTCAGATCAAGCCGGTCGTATTTTCCCGCCTCGGCATTGGCCCAGCTTTCAAGGCTGGGCGTGGCGCTAGCCAGAACCACCCGTGCCGCCGCCATCGCGGCACGCAGCACCGCCATGTCGCGGGCATTGTACAGCACCCCATCCTCTTGCTTGTACGAGGTGTCGTGTTCCTCATCGACGATGATCAGCCCGAGATCGCGAAACGGCAGGAACAAGGCCGAGCGGGCGCCGACCACCAGTTGCGCACCGCCCTGCCCGACCATGCGCCAGATTCGCCGCCGCTCGGTCATGGTGGCGCCGGAATGCCACTCGGCGGGCTTGGCCCCGAACCGCGCCTCGACCCGCGTCAGGAATTCGGCGGTCAGCGCGATCTCGGGCAACAGAACCAAAGCCTGCCGCCCCAGCGCCAGACATTCCGCCACCGCCTCAAGATAAACCTCGGTTTTGCCCGATCCGGTCACGCCCTTGAGCAGCGTGGTGCCGTATTTTCGGCTGCGCAGATGGTCGCGCAACACCGCCGCCGCCGTCGCCTGATCTTCGGTCAAGGGCTTGCCGGGGAGGGCCGGGTCCATCACCGGAAACGGCAGATCGCGCGGGCTGTCCTCCTCGCGCACGGCCCCGTGTTTCACCAGCCCCTTGACCACCGAGGTCGTCACCCCCGCCATCTCGGCCAGTTCCTTGAGCGTAAAGGCCAGCCCGCCATAGGACTCGAGCGCATCCAGCACCCGGCGGCGGGCATCGGTCATCCGCTCCGGCTCGCCGTTGCCCCGGCGATAGATCTTGCGCATCGAGGGCGGATCGCCCAGCCCCGGCGCCCGCATCGCCAGCCGCAGCATCGCCGGCATCGGCGTCAGCGTGTAATCCGCCGCCTTGCTCAGAAAGGCGCGCATCTCCTCGCGCATCGGGGCGACATCCAGCACCCGGATCACCGAACGGATCTTGGAGCGGTCGAAATCGCCCAGCCCCGGCCCCCAGATCACGCCGGGCACCTTGCGCGGGCCCAGCGGCACCTCGACGAAATCGCCCAGCACACAGCCGCCCTCCGGCGCGCGATAATCCAGCGTCCGGTCCAGCGGCTGGGTGCTGCGCACCGCCACCAGATCGCCTTCGTCGAACATCCCCGACCCGCTGTGATCCCGCTTGCCCGCCATACCGCTGTTTGCTGTCCTCCGGTGATCTGCGGGGGGTTCCCGCCCTTCCTCCCATGAGGTAAAGCCAACCCCGAGCAAGGCCAACCCATCAAAGGATGCCCCCATGAAATTCTTCGTAGATACCGCCGAGATCGACGCCATCGCTGAGCTGAACGATCTGGGCATGGTCGACGGCGTCACCACCAACCCCTCGCTGATCATGAAATCCGGCCGTGACATCCTCGAAGTCACCAAGGAAATTTGCGATCTGGTCGACGGCCCGGTCTCGGCCGAAGTGGTCGCAATGGAGGCCGAGGCAATGATCGCCGAGGGTCGCAAACTGGCCGCGATCGCCGACAACATCGCCATCAAGGTGCCGCTGACCTGGGACGGGCTCAAGGCCTGCAAGGTGCTCTCGGACGAGGGCCGCATGGTCAATGTGACGCT
>JASJGL010000110.1:0-18648 GCA_033791545.1 Pseudodonghicola sp.
GCGCCGGGGCCAAAGGGGTCGATCACCTGCACGCGCGCACCGCGCCGGGCACAGATCCACGCGATAGAGAGGCCGAAAACCCCCGCCCCGCGTACCGTCAAATCTGCCATTGCCATTCCTGCCACCTTTCTCCAGTGTCGCGCCGTTCACCACCTTTACGGAAAATAGCGATGGCCGACCAGCGGGCGGATCTCACCTGGCGCGAAGAAGGCGTCCCGGTCTCGTCCCGGTTCGACGATCCCTATTTCTCGGACCAGAACGGGCTGGAAGAGACTCGGCATGTGTTTCTGGCGGGCAATGACCTGCCGACGCGGTTTTGCCCCGGGTTTCATGTCGCCGAACTGGGCTTTGGCACCGGCTTGAACCTGCTGGCGACCTGGGCCGCTTGGGAGCAAAGCGGGCAGGACGGTGCGCTGCGGTTCACCACTTTCGAGGCCTTTCCGATGGAACCTGCCGACATGGCCCGCGCGCTCAAGGCATTTCCCGAGCTGTCGCCCTGGGCGGCGCGGTTTCTCGCGGGGTGGAGCGGGACCGGGGCCCTTGATCTTGGCTCCCTGCGATTCGAGATGGTGGCGGGCGATGCGCGCGCAACGCTGCCGGATTGGGCCGGGCGGGCCGATGCCTGGTTTTTGGACGGGTTCGCCCCGGCCAAGAACCCGGAGCTTTGGGGTGACGCGCTGCTGGCACAGGTCGCCCAGCATACCGCACCGGGCGGTACGGCGGCCACCTATACCGCCGCCGGATTCGTGCGCCGGGGGCTGGAGGCGGCTGGCTTCGCAGTCGAGCGGACCCCCGGACATGGCCGCAAACGCCACATGACCCGCGCAAGGATGCCGCTATGACCGCGCCGCAACGCAACACGGTGCCGCTGGGCATCCTGCTGATGGTCGCCTCGACCATCGTCTTTGCGCTTCAGGACGGCATCTCGCGCCATCTGGCGGGAACCTACAACACCTGGATGGTGGTGATGATCCGCTACTGGTTCTTCGCGGGTTTTGTCATCGCACTGGCCGCGCGCGCGCCGGGCGGGATGCGCCGGGTGGCGAAAACCGAGCAGCCGCTGTTGCAGATCTTTCGCGGGTTACTGCTGGCGGGCGAGGTTTGCGTTGCAATCTACGGGTTTACCCTGCTGGGGCTGATCAAAAGCCAGGCGGTGTTCATCTGCTATCCGCTGCTGATTGCCGCGCTGTCTGGCCCGGTGCTGGGCGAACGGGTGGGCTGGCGGCGTTGGGCGGCGATCGGCGTTGGCTTGATCGGGGTGCTAATCATCCTGCAACCGGGCATGGGGGTGTTCGATCCCGCCGCCATTATCCCGCTGATTTCGGCGCTGATGTTTGCACTTTATGGTCTGCTCACCCGCTATGTGGCGCGGCGCGACCGGACCGAGACCAGCTTTTTCTATACCGGCATCTCGGGCGTGGTGATGATGACCGCGATCGGCCTGTGGTTCTGGGAACCGATGACCGGCCCCGACTGGGCTTGGATGGCGGTGCTGTGTGTCACCGGCGTGTCGGGGCATTGGTTGTTGATCAAATGCTATGAGGTGGCCGAGGCCGGTGCGGTGCAACCCTTTGCCTATTTCCACCTGATCTGGGCCTCGATCCTTGGCACGGTGATCTTCCACGAGGTGTTGCGCAGCAATATCGTCATCGGCGCCGGGATCATCGTTCTGGCCGGCCTGTTCACCCTATGGCGCGAACGCGCGCAGGGTTGAGCCGGAAAGCTCCCTCGAGAACGGGATCGGCAGCGGGGTCTCGCCCAGACGGGCGCGATAGACCGGCAGGCTCTCGGTGACCCGCATGACATAGTTGCGGGTCTCGTTGAACGGGATGTGTTCGATCCAGTCGACGATATCCACGGCCCCCGTGCGCGGATCGCCGTAAAGCTCTATCCATTGCTGCGGGCGGCGCGGACCGGCGTTATAGCCCGCTGCCATCATCACCACGTTGCCGTCGAATGCGCCCGCCAGTCCGGCGAGGTAATTCGCACCCAGCTTGGCGTTGTAGTCCGGGTCGCTGAGCAGCCGGTCGGTGCTGTGTCCGCTCAGGATTCCCAATTGACCAGCGACCAATCGCGCGGTTGCTGGCATCACCTGCATCAGCCCGCGCGCACCGGCGCCGCTGACGACACGGGGATCAAACTCGCTTTCCCGCCGGGCAATGGCGAGCGTCATTTCAGGGGCCATCGGCAATTTCAGTTTGGCCACCGGATGCAGCGGATAATAGGCTCCGTTCAGCACTTGGCCTTGCTGCGCCGCGCGCTTGGCGATCATCACCGCCAGATGCGGCAGGTCCATGTCGACCGCCATCGCCCCCATTTGCAGGGCCTGCGTTTCATCGCGCGATTCCACCAGATGGGTCAGAAACCGTTCGGCCAGCACCGGTTCGTCGGCCTTGAGCAGCATCAGCCCGGCCTCGGCCACGCTGGAGCGCAGGAACGGCGCCTTGCGCCATGGCGGCGGCGGCGACGGATCGGCAAGGCCGGGATCAAAGGGTCGGCCGATCCGCTCGGCGGCCAATAGGCCATAGAACGCGGTTTGATATTCGGCCCCCATCGCATAGGCGGCATGGGCCGCATCGGCATCGCCCAAAGCTTCGTGCGCCCGCCCTTCCCAGTAGCCGGCGCGCGCCTTGGAGATCGGGGTTTCCACCGCGGCGTCGAACCGCTGGAAATGGCGCAACGCCGTGGTCGGATCGCCCAGCTGTGCCAGCGCGACATAGCCAGCGATCCATTCCAGATCGGCATAGGCATAGCCGGCCTCGGGGGTCAGCTGGTGGTTGGCCGCGATACGATAGGCCAGCTTGGCATCGCCGTCGCGCATCTTTTCCCGGGCCAGCGACCGGCGGCGGTCGGCCCAATGCACCGGCTCGCCGAGCGACGCCGCGCTGTCGCTGTGCTGCAGTATCAGCGCAATCGCGTCGTCATCGCGCCCCTTGCGGTGACGCCAGACAAAGCGCGCATGCGCCAGCCCCGGATCCTCTTGCAGCGCATCGGGCACCCGCGCGATCAGCGTGTCCACGCCGGGGGCCAGATCCAGCAAGCCAATGCGCGCCTCGGCCAAGGCGCGCTCCGACTCGCCCACCAGCGGCACCATCGCCCGGGCGCTGGTCAGGTGCCCGTCCCAGATCATCCGATCCAGCCGGGCGGCATGGTGCGGGCGCAGCAGATCGCCGTATCGGGCAAGATAGAGGTCCATCAGCCCCTTGCCCATCGGCATGCTGCGCCACGCCAGCACAAGCCCGGCCTGCGCGTCACCGGCCTGACCGGTCTTTTCCAACGCGGCGGCATGGATCAACATGCCCTCGGCGGTCTGCGGTGGTTGTTGGGCAAAAAAGGACAAAACCTGTGCGGGCGGCGCATCGGAAAACGCCGGCTCGCTCTTGCGCTGCAACCAGGCCAGGCCGGGCCAGTCAGACCGGCGGTCGAGAAAGACCATCACATCGCCCGCCGAGCCCTTGCCCGCGCGCAGCCAGTGCCAGACGATCACGTCGCGCGACACCGATCCGCGCTTGCCCGAAACCGCCAGCGCCCTATCCCAGTCGCCGTCGCGCATCGCCGCCAGCCCAAGGGTAAGATCCTCGGCCGGCCCGGCCGTGCTCCGCAGTGGCAGAGCGAGCAGAAGCAGGCCCAGCACAAGCGCCAGAAAGCGTGTCATCCCTTGCATTTTTCACCTAACCGTGGCTAGAGCCACTGACGATAATCCGTGGCCCGCCCGGATCAACACACAATCGCGGAATACGCCCTGAATCGGCAGGGCACCGCGCGCGCCAAAACACAGATAGGGAGCGTCCTCCAATGTTCAAAGGTTCAATGCCAGCGCTTGTTACCCCGTTCGTCAACGGCAAGCTGGACCTGAAGACGCTCAAACGCCTTGTGGATTGGCAGATCAGCGAAGGTTCCAGCGGTTTGGTGCCCGTGGGTACAACCGGCGAAAGCCCGACCTTGACCCATGTTGAGCATGAAACCGTCATCGCCGAGGTGGTCAAGGCCGCAGCGGGTCGCGTGCCGGTGATCGCGGGGGCAGGGTCCAACAACACGGTCGAGACGATTCGCTTCGTCGAGTTCGCGGCCAAGATCGGGGCCGACGCGGCGCTGGTGGTGACCCCCTATTACAACAAGCCGACCCAGCGCGGCATGATCGCCCATTTCACCGCCGCGCATGATTGCGCCGAGATCCCGATCATCATCTACAACATCCCCGGCCGCTCGGTGGTGGACATGACGCCCGCCACCATGGGCCAACTCGCCAAGCTGCCCCGCATCGTCGGCGTCAAGGACGCCACCGGCGATTTGGCCCGCGTCAGCCAGCAACGGATCACCTGCGGGCCGGAGTTCATCCAGCTTTCGGGCGAAGATGCCACCGCGCTGGGCTTCAACGCCCATGGCGGTATCGGCTGCATTTCGGTGACGGCCAACGTGGCGCCCCGGCTCTGTGCCGAGTTTCAGGCTGCAACGTTGGCGGGCGACTACAAGCTGGCGCTGGAGTATCAGGACAAGCTGATGCCGCTGCACGAGGCGATCTTCCTCGAGCCGGGCCTCGTCGGGGCCAAATATGCGATGTCGAAACTCGGGATGTGCAGCGAAGAAGTCCGCTCCCCCCTGACCGGGCTGGAAGACAGCACCAAGGCCGTGATCGACGCCGCGATGAAACACGCCGGGTTGCTCTGAGCGCAGCGCGATCAAGGTCTTTTTCTGGCCTGAAATACTCCGGGGGAACCGCCCTTCAGGGCGGTGGGGGCAGCGCCCCCTTCCCGGATCGCGTCAAGCGTTCAACGGGAACCGTAGTAAAACCCCACCACATGCTCGGCTTCGGCAAAGAACAGCCAGCGGGCGGTCAGAACACCGGCCAGATGGCTAAGCACTGCCAGCGCGGCGAGCGCGTGGCTGAACGGGGTAAGCAGCAGCACCACAGGGAGCACGCTCATCAGCGCCAGCGCGATCACCCGCAGTTTGGCGGCATGACGTCGCCCCACCACATAAACCATCTCGCGCAGCAGGTAATTCGGCCCGGTATGGGGTGGCTCAAAGGCGCGCAGGCTGCCGCCCGTGAGGCCGGTGGCCGTCGCCAGTGTCGTGCCTGATCGCGCCAGCGCGCCATCGCCGCGCCGCCAATGGGCGATCTGGATGCCCCCCGCCAGAATCAACAGCGGCACCGCCCAGCGGGTCTGTCCCGCCAGCAGCGCGCCACCGGCCAGTGACAGGCATAGAAACAGTGCCGGTGTCAGCACCATATGCCAGCGCGGCACGGATTTGAGCTGGGTATAGATCATCGCGGTGGTGAACACTGTGCCCAGACTTAGCGCCGCGCCGAGCCAACCCAGCAGTGTCCAACGGGTGTCGAGAAAAACCAGCCCGGCACCATAGATCGCCATCACCCCCAGCGCGAGCAGCGCGGCCCAGCCTTCCCGGCTCAGCCAGCTTGTCCGCCATTGGGTAAACGCCTTAAGCCCGCGCTCAGGGTGGCCGAGATGAAAGGTCGAGGCGATCAACCCGCCGGTCGCCAGCAGGTAGGCGATGGTGAAAAAGGCAAAGGCGCTGCGTCCGGTGACGGACGGGGCCCCCAGCCCAAGCCAGATCAACAGGCCGAACCCCAGCCCGGACAGCGTGGTGAAGGCGATGACGGATTTGGCTGGATGCATCTCAACTGCCCCCGCCCGGCAAACGCTCGAGCGTCCGGTCGAGCCAGCCGAGGAAACCGCCGACGTCCTCGGCGACCGGCGTCAGCCTTGGCGCGGTTTCGGTGATCTGGTCCTTTTGGCGCGGCGGCAGGTATTTGTTGACCGGTTTCGTGCCCTGTTCCGGCATCAGATCGATGCCGCCGCGTTCGACCACCAGCTTTGACACCGCGCTGTCGGGATCGCCCAGATCACCGAAATGGCGCGCGCCTGCCGGGCAGCTGCGCACGCAGGCGGGCAGGCGGTCTTCCTCGGGCAGGGTGTCGTTATAGATGCGATCGACGCAGAGCGTACATTTCTTCATCACCCCCGCGGCTGCGTCCATCTCGCGCGCGCCATAAGGGCAGGCCCAGGCGCAGAGCCCGCAACCGATGCAATCGCTCTCGTTGACCAGCACGATGCCATCCTCGACCCGCTTGTAGCTGGCCCCGGTGGGGCAGACGGTGACGCAGGGCGCATCCTCGCAATGCAGGCAGGATTTCGGGAAATGGATCAGCTGCGCCGCGCCGTCCTCGGGCTGCACCTCATAGGAATGCACGCGGTTGAGGAAGGTGCCCGAGGGATCGGCACCATAGGGCGACTGATCCGAGAGCGGCGCGCCATAATTCTCGGTGTTCCAGCCTTTGCAGGAGATCACGCAGGCATGGCAGCCGACGCAGGTGTCGAGATCGATCACCAGGCCCAATTTGCGTTCGGTCGTGTCGGGGAGTTCGGTCATGTGCTCAGCCCTCGGCGCTGGGTGCGGTGGTCGGACCGGGGCGCTGCCCCGGACCCCGGGATATTTGCGGAGAAAGGAAGGACCAGATCATTTCCCCACCTTCCATTCGAGATGATCCGGGCCCTGCCCGACGGGAGAGGTGAGGGGGGCGAATGCCGGTTGGCTCTCGTCCGGGGGGGTGACCTTCTCGATCTTGACCTTCAGGTCGAACCAGGCGGCCTGCCCGGTGATCGGGTCGGAATTGGCCCAGCGTAGCCCGTCGCCCTTGGGCGGCAGCAATTCGTGGATCAGGTGGTTGAGCAGAAAGCCGCGCGTCGCCTCCGGCGCGTCCTCCTTCAGCGCCCAAGCACCCTTGCGTTTGCCGATAGCGTTCCAGGTCCAGACCGTGGCGTCGTTGAGCGCGGCCATCTCCATCACCGGCACGGTGATTTCGCCGTGCGGCGATGTCACTTTTGCCCAGTCGCCATCGCGCAGCCCATGGTCGCGCATCAGCCGGGTCGGCACATACAGCGGGTTGTGCCCGTGCAATTGCCGTAGCCAAGCGTTCTGGCTGCCCCAGCTGTGATACATCGCCATCGGGCGTTGTGTCAGCGCGTTGACGGTGAAGCCGGCGTTGCCCTGCTGGTCGGTCTCGTACCAGATCGGCAGCGGGTCCATCACCGTCTTGAGCCGGTCGCGCAGATGCTCGGGCGGTTGGTGTTCCCCGTGCCCCTCGGCGGCGCGCTGGAACTTACGCAGCGGCTCGACATAAAGCTGGAACAGATAGGGTTGCGGGCTGTCGTAGAGCCCGCTTTCGACCGCCCAATCCTGATAGGCCGCGTTCCACGGTTTGTAGTAGGACGCCGCCTTGGGGATATGGCTGACGAAGAAACCGCCATTCTCGATATAGCGCGCCATTTGCCCGGGATTCGGGGCACCGCGCCCGGTCTTGTTGCCGTTTTCACCGCGCCAGCCAGCCAGCGGGCCGATGCCGGGCTTGCGTTCATGGTTGACGATGTAATCGGCGTAATCGGCATAGACCGCCGCGCCACTCTCATCGACCAATCCCGGCAGGCCCAGCCTGACGCCCAGGTCGATCAGCACCGACTGGAAACCGCGTACGTCGCGGTCGGGTTCCACCACCGGCCAGCGGATCGCGTCGGCCAAGGCGTCCGCTTCGCAGATCGGTCGGTCGAGCAGGCTGATGCAATCGTGGCGTTCCAGATAGGTGGTGTCGGGCAGGATCAGATCGGCATAGGCGACCATTTCCGAGCTGTAGGCATCGGAATAGATGATATGCGGAATGACATAATCACCGCTCTCGTCGGTGTCGGTCAGCATCTCCATCACGCCGCGCGTGTTCATGGAGGAGTTCCACGCCATGTTCGCCATATACATGAACAGGGTGTCGATCTTGTAGGGATCACCGGCATGGGCGTTCGAGATCACCATATGCATCAGCCCATGCGCTGACATCGGGTTGTCCCAAGTGAAGGCCTTGTCGATGCGTGCCGGGCTGCCGTCCGGCTTCAGCGCCAGATCCTCTGGCCCCTGAACGAACCCCAGATGCGGCCCGTCCAGCGGCGCGCCGGGGGTGACGTTGAAATGCGGCTTGGGGTGGATCTCGGCGGGTTTCGGATAGGGCGGCTTGAAACGGAAACCGCCCGGCACCTCGACCGTGCCGAGCAGGATCTGCAACACATGCAGCGCGCGGGCGGTCTGAAAGCCGTTGGCATGGGCCGAGATGCCGCGCATGGCGTGGAAACTGACCGGGCGGCCCACCATGGTCTTGTGCGCTTCTCCGCGAAAGTCGGTCCATTCGCGGTCCAGTTCAAAAGCCTCGTCAAAGGCGACGCGGGCGATCTCTCCGGCCACGGCGCGGATCTTGTCCGCCGGGATGCCACAGCGGTCGGCAACGGTTTCCGGGGCGTAGTCAGGGGAGAGATAGCGCTCCGCCATCAGATGCAGGACTGGACGATAGAGAATGTCGTCGCGGGTATGGGTCGCGGACAAATCGGGGCGCACGCCGGGCTGGTCAAACGGGGTGAGCTTGCCACTGGCCCGGTCGATCACCAGTGTCTTGCCGTTGTCGTCGCGCAACAACAGGCCATGCTCTGGCGTACCCGGGGCCTCGGCCACCAGACAGGGGGCGTTGGTATAGCGGGCAAGATACTCAAGGTCGATCTTGCCCGCTTTCATCAGCACATGAATGAGCGACAGGATGAACAGCCCATCGGTGCCTGGTGTGATCGCGACCCAATCATCGGCCACCGCGTTATAGCCGCTGCGCACCGGGTTGACCCCGATCACCCGCGCGCCGCGCGCCTTGATCTTGCCGATCCCCATCTTGATCGGGTTGCTGTCGTGATCTTCGGCCACGCCGAACAGGATGAAAAGCTTGGTGTAATCCCAGTCCGGTTGGCCAAATTCCCAGAACGCACCGCCCATGGTGTAGATGCCCGCGGTCGCCATGTTGACCGAACAGAACCCGCCATGCGCGGCGTAGTTCGGCGTGCCGAATTGCTGTGCCCACCAGCCGGTAAAGCTTTGCGACTGATCGCGCCCGGTGAAAAAGGCCAGCTTTTCCGGTGCTTCTTCGCGCAGCGGTTTCAGCCAGCCCGTGGCAATCTCCAGCGCCTCGTTCCATGAAATTTCTTCGAACTTGCCCGATCCGCGCGGCCCCACCCGTTTCAACGGAGCGCGCAGGCGCGAGGGGGCGTTGACCTGCATGATCCCGGCAGACCCCTTGGCGCAGAGCACGCCCTTGTTCACCGGGTGGTCGCGGTTGCCCTCGATATAGGCGACCTGCTGTGTCCCGTCTGGGGCGCGCTTCATATGCACGTTGATGCCACAGCGGCAGGCACACATGTAGCACGTGGTCTGGCGAACCTCGTCCGAAACCTTGGGCGACAGATTCAGGTCCGGCTGCCGGTGGCTCATCCGCTCTCCTCCCAGTCGTTTCGGGGCAGGTTAGGATAACATTCGAAACAATGCGATTATTTTGTTGCGTTCCCGTAGCGATGCATTCCCCCTCATGTCACCGGTCTTCGAGTGCCGCGTAGGCGCGCGCCTCCGGCCCGTTATATAGCGTCAGTGGGCGGATCAGGATGCTGCTGCGCTGTTGCTCTATGCATTGGATGACCCAGCCGGGCATCCGCCCGATGGCAAAGATCGGCACATAGAGATCCATCGGGATGCCGTGCAGCTGATAGATCACGCCGGAATAGAAATCGACATTCACGTTCAGCCCGTGGCGGGCATAGGGGGCCATCGCCGCGACCACCGCTTGCAGGATTTCATACCACTCGGGCGCGCCCATCTCTTCGCCCAGCTTGCGCACACCTTCGCGCATGTGGCGCGCGCGCGGATCCTCCTTGCGATAGACCCGGTGACCAAACCCGGTCACGGCCTGTTTCGCCGCACGCTTTGCTTTGACATAGGCGGCGGCATTTTCCGGTGTGACGATCTCCTGCACCATCTTCATTACGTCCTCTGCCGCGCCGCCATGGGCTGGACCGGCAAGGGTGGACAGGGCGGTGACGATGCCGCCGTGTAGATTGGTCTCGGTCCCGATGGTGACGCGGGCGGCAAAGCTCGAGGCGTTGGCGCCATGCTCGGCATGCAGGATGAAGTCCACGTCGGCCAGCCGGGCCGCATCGGCCGAGGGCTTCACGCCCTTGAGCATCCACAGCCAGTTGGCAGCATGGCCGAGGCTTTCGTCGGCTGCCACCGGATCGCGCCCGTTGCGGATCGCCTCATGGGCGGCGATGATCATCGGCACTTGGCTGGTGAGGTGGATGCCGTTTTTGATGAACGCCTCTTCGCCGACCTCAAGCGCCGCAGGCTCCAACGCGGCCAGCGCCGAGACGGCGGTGCGCAACACATCCATCGGGTGGCCGTCTTTGCAGGCGGTGATGATGTCATAGACCGCATCGGGCAGCACGCGCGCCGCCTTGAGCCGGGCATCGAAACCGGACAATTCCTGCGCTGTCGGGAGCTCTCCGAAAATCAGCAGATAGCAGACCTCTTCAAAGGTGGAGCGGGTGGCGAGATCGTGGATCGAATAGCCGCGATAGCTTAGCTCGCCCTTGGCGCCGTCGATGTCACTGACACCGCAGCGCTCGAAATAGACCCCTTTGAGGCCCCGGTTGATCTTGACGTTTTCGCTCATGGCTGGCTCCTTTGGAGGGAATGGAGGACGATATGTCGGCATTGGAAAAGGCGTTTGAGGCGGCCCGTGCGCGGCCGCTTCGTGTGGTGTTCCCTGAATTGGGAGAGGACGCGCGCATCGACGCGGCGGTTGCGCGGTTGCGGGCCGAGGGGCTGGCAGACCCACTCGCGCTGGCCGAGGTGAGCGCGGCGCAGGTCGCGGCGCTGGTCGAGAAGCGCGGCGTGAAAGCGACGCTGGCGCGGCGGATGCTGAACCGCCCGCTGATCCGGGCCGCCGCCATGGTTGCGGCCGGCGAGGCAGACGCGATGGTTGCCGGTGCGGTGGCGCCAAGCAAAAAGGTGATCGAGGCGGCCAGCCTCGCCATCGGTCCAGCCGAGGGGGTGGTGACGGCCTCGTCCTTTTTCCTGATGGTGTTTCCCGGCGGGCGCGACCTGATCTTTGCCGATTGCGGGCTGAACCTGGACCCGGATGCGGCCCAACTGGCCGATATCGCGCGCGCCTCCGAGAAAACCGGGCGGGCCCTGCTGGGCGAGGCGCGAGTGGCGTTGCTGTCCTTTTCCACCGGCAACAGCGGCGCGGGGGCCAGCGTGGACAAGGTGCGCGCGGCGGCCGAGGCCACCGGCTTTACCGGCCCGGTGCAGGGGGACGCGGCGCTCAATCCTCGGGTGGCCGTGGCCAAGGGGCTGGGCAAGGGCGATGCAAATGTTCTTGTCTTCCCTGATCTGGATGCGGGTAATATCGCTTATAAACTGGCGCAGGAACTGGCCGGGGCACAGGCGCTGGGTCCGATCCTGCAAGGGTTCCGTCGCCCCGTCTGCGATCTGAGCCGGGGGGCGACGGTTGATGACATCGTGGCCGCCACCGTGGTGACGCTGGCGCTGGCATGAGGAAGGCCAGGAATTTTCGAAAATTCCGAGCAGATTTCGTTAAAGAAATCTGCGGCAGATGCCGCCTTTCGTCATGTCTTGCGATCAGACCTGTTGCGGCCGCATGTCGGCGGGGTCGATCCCGGCAACCTCTACCGGTTTGGTCATCGCGTCGCGGCGGAACGGCTCGCCCAACTCCTGATTGATCATCGCCTCGATCAGCGTGGTCTTGCCATGTTCCATCTGGTCGGTGATCGCCTGAGCCAAGGCCGTCGATAGCTCTTCCATGGTGCGCGCGACGACCCCTTGTAGTCCGCAGGCCTTGGCGACACCGGCATAGGACACCTGCGTATCCAGCTCGGTGCCGACGAAATTGTCGTCATACCACAGTGTGGAGTTCCGCTTTTCCGCCCCCCACTGATAGTTGCGGAAAACGATCTGGGTGATTGCTGGCCAGTCTCCGCGTCCGATCGCCGTCAGTTCCGTCACCGCGATGCCAAAGGCGCCATCGCCCGAGAACCCAACCACCGGCATATCCGGACAGCCGATCTTGGCCCCCATGATCGAGGGCAGCCCATAGCCACAAGGGCCGAATAGACCGGGCGCGAGGTATTTCCGCCCGGCCTCGAAACTGGGATAGGCGTTGCCGATGGCGCAGTTGTTGCCGATGTCAGAACTGATGATCGCCTCACGCGGCAGCGCGCTCTGGATCGCGCGCCAAGCCATGCGGGGCGACATCCAGTCCGGCTTGTCTGTGCGGGCGCGCTGGTTCCATGTGGTGCCGGGATCGTCCTCCTCGTGGTCCATGCTGGCAAGCTGTTGCGCCCAAGCGGATTTGGTCTGAGCGATCATGGCCTTGCGCGCAGCCCGTCCGTCATCCCCTGCCGTCTCCGACAGCTTGTCGAGCAGTGCGTCCGCCACCTTTTTCGCATCGCCGACGATGCCCACCGTGACGGTCTTGGTCAATCCGATCCGGTCGGGGTTGATGTCGACCTGAATGATCTTTGCGGCCTTGGGCCAATAGTCGATGCCATAGCCCGGCAAGGTTGAAAACGGGTTGAGCCGGGTGCCGAGGCACAGCACCACGTCGGCCTTGGCAATCAACTCCATCCCCGCCTTGGAGCCGTTATATCCCAGCGGCCCGACGAACAGCGGGTGCGAGCCGGGGAAGGCGTCGTTGTGCTGATAGCCGACGCAGACCGGCGCATCCAGCCGCTCTGCCAGCGCTATCGAGGCCGGGATCGCACCGCCCAGCACCACACCCGCACCATTCAGGATCACCGGAAACTGCGCCTTTGAGATCAATTGCGCCGCTTTTTCGATGGCGTGCTCGCCGCCCGAGGGGCGTTCAAATTCACTGATTTCGGGCAGGTTGATATCGATCACCCGGGTCCAGAAATCGCGCGGCATGTTGATCTGCGCCGGTGCGCTGGCGCGCTTGGCTTGCAGGATCACGCGGTTCAGTACCTCGGCCACACGAGAGGGGTCGCGCACCTCTTCCTGATAGGCGACCATGTCCTTGAAGGCGGCCATCTGCTCCACCTCCTGAAATCCGCCCTGGCCGATGGTCTTGTTGGCCGCCTGTGGCGTGACCAGCAAGAGTGGCGTGTGGTTCCAATAGGCGGTTTTCACGGCGGTGACGAAATTGGTGATGCCCGGCCCGTTCTGGGCGATCATCATGCTCATCTTGCCAGTCGCGCGGGTATAGCCATCGGCCATCATCCCGCCCGAGCCCTCGTGCGCGCAGTCCCAGAAGGTGATCCCGGCCTTGGGAAACAGATCTGAGATCGGCATGAAGGCCGAGCCAATGATCCCAAAAGCATGCGCGATCCCATGCCTTTGCAGCACCTTCACAAAGGCTTCCTCGACGGTCATTTTCATTGTCGGACTCTCCCCCCTGACATCTGAAATCTTGCAATGGTTGCAGCATTTCTAGGGGGTCGTTGCGGAGGCGGTTAGGGCCAGTCCTGAGAGCGTGATAGGGCCACATAGGTCAGCTCTACTGCACCTTTCTGCCGCGAGATACGTTAGTCGTCGTGGGCCTGCATTTGGCCCAGGGCCTCGGCGATCCGCGCGATGCCGTCGCCGATACGAGAGACCGAGATCGAGGAATAGCCCAGCCGGTAATAACGTTTTGGGCGCTCAGGCCCGGCGAAAAACGGCGCGCCGGGTTCGATAAAGACACTTTGGGTCTGCAGGCGCGCGGCAAGCTGTGCGCTGTCGGTGCCCGCCGGGGCCCGCATCCACAGTGACGAGCCGCCATAGACACCGCGCCCGGCGATGGTCAGCCCATGGGCGGTGATCGCCGCCTCCATCGCGGCGCGCCGGTTGTGCAGGGCCTCGCCCATCCGCCGGATCTGGCTGTCGTAATGGCCCAGCGACAGGAAATAGGCGGTGGTGCGCTGCATGTGGCCGGGCGGATGGCGCAGCATGGTGGCGCGCAGGGCGCGGGCCTCGCGGATAAAGGGTTCGGATCCAACCATGTAGCCCAGTCGCAGGCCGGGAAACAGCGATTTGGAAAAGCTGCCGACATAGATCACACGCCCGTCCTCATCCAGCGACTTCAGCGCCGGTGAGGGGGCGGCGAGAAAGGCCATTTCGAACTCGTAGTCATCCTCGACCACCAGCGCGTCGATGTCGCGGGCGCGGGCCAGCAGCGCACGGCGGCGCTCCAGCGGCATGGTGGCTGTGGTCGGGCACTGGTGGCTGGGGGTGGTAAAGATCACGTCGGTGTCCGGCGGGATCAAGTCGGGGGGCAGCCCGTCGGCATCGACCCGCACCGGAGTCAGCTGGCAGCCGGCATGGGTCAGCAGGTCGCGCTGGGCGTGATAACAGGGGTCTTCGATCACGGCGCGGCGGCGACGGTTGAGGAGCACGCGGGCGGCGATCCACAGGGCGTTCTGCGCCCCGAGCGTGATCAGAATTTCCTCGGGCCGGGCCGAGATCCCGCGCCGGGGCAGCGTGTGGCGGGCGATGTATTCGACCAGAAGCGGATCGTCACGATCAAAGTAGTCGTCTGTTAAGGCTGCGAAATCTTTCTGTCCAAGGGCGCGCAGGGCGCATTGGCGCCAATTGGCGTGGTCGAACAGCGTCGGATCGGCCTGACCGTAGATGAAGGGATAGCGGAAGTCGCGCCAGCCGACCGGTTTATGCGGCGTGTCGCCGCCGGTGAACCGCTGGGCGATGGCGCGGGTCCAGTCCACGGTATCGGCGGCGCGTGGGCGCGGAGAATAGACCGGCGGCACCGGGGCGTTTTCCGAGACGTAGTAGCCGGAGCGCCCGCGCGAGCTCAGATAATCGTTCGCCACCAGTTCGGTATAGGCGAGGGTGACGGTGATCCGGCTGACCCCGAGATGGGTGGCGAGCTTGCGCGAGGAGGGCAGTTTCTCACCGATGTGGAAGCGACCGGAGAGGATGCCCTCGGCGATCATCTGCTGCACCTGCGCCTGCAGCGTGCCGGGTGCATCGGGATTGAGAAAGAAGGTGTCTATGGCGATGGACATGACGGCAGAATAGGCTGGACTGATCTGGCTTGTAAACTGGACATAGAGGGCGGGGCCGTCTGGATCGACGTGCGGGGTGTTAACCGGGCTGTCGTAGGGGCGACTCGCCGCGTTTTCTGTAGATTAGAGTCTCTATTTTGGGGAGTTTGGTCCCTGTTTCGTACAGTCGGCTTGGGACTGATCCAGTCCGAAAAGGGCGGATTGGGGAGTATCCCTGCTGTTTTGTACAAAAGAGCGGGTTTGCCCGCGTACCGGCCCTGAACAGGGTTAACGGGCGGGGTCGGCATCGGATTTGGGCCCATCAAATGTGCCGTTCAAATAGATTGACAGGGGTAAATGATTCGACATAACTAGGTTTATGGTTTTAATGGAGGCGCAGATGTTGGAAGAGGCCGCACAGGGCTTTGCTGCGATGGGATCGGAGTCTCGTTTGAGGGTGCTCAAGACGCTGGTTCGCGCCGGTGAGGCCGGGCTGAGCGTCGGCGAGATTCAGGAGCGCACCGGCATCGCGCCCTCGACACTGGCGCATCATCTGAAATTCCTCGCCGCCGGTGGTTTGGTGGAGCAGGAAAAGGCCGGGCGCACGGTGATCAACCGCGCCCGCTACGACCGGTTGAAAGATCTGGCGGCGTTCATTCTGGATGAATGCTGCATCGAGACGCAGAGAAAGGCGGCAAACGATGGTTGATACCGTACAAACGCAATCCGGCGGGGCCGGGAAGCAGGCGCTGAAACAGGCGCTGAAAACGCCTTGGGCGGTGATCGTGGCGATCCTTCTGGCGGTGGCGGTGCTGGATCCGGGCAACCTGTGGGAGACGGTGGTGTTTGCCAGCAAGGCGCTGGCGCATACCGGGCAATACATCCTGTTCGCGGTGCTGCTGCTGGCCTATCTCAAGGCCACCGGGGCCGAGGTGATGGTCGCCCGTGCCTTTGTCGGGCGCGAGGTGCGGATGATTTTCCTTGCCGCGCTGTTCGGGGGGCTGGCACCGTTCTGTTCTTGCGAGGTGATCCCCTTTGTCGCCGGGTTGCTGGCGCTGGGGGCGCCGCTGTCGGCGGTGATGGCGTTCTGGCTGTCGTCGCCGCTGATCGATCCGCCGACACTGTTGATCACCGCTGCGGCGCTGGGCTGGCCCTTTGCGCTGGGCAAGGCGGTGGCGGCGGTGGCGCTGGGGCTGTTCGGGGGCTTTGTGGTTCGGGGGCTGATGCGGGGCGGTGCCTTTGCCAGCCCGTTGCGCAAGGCGCCGAGCAGCGGCTGCTGTGGCTGCGGTGGGCCGAAACTGGAGGACAAGCCGGTCTGGCGGTTCTGGGGTGAGGCGGCACGGCGCGCGACGTTCCGGGCCGAGTTCATCTCGAACGGGCTGTTCCTGCTGAAATGGCTGGCGCTGGCCTATGTGCTGGAGGCGCTGCTGGTGCATTACGTGCCTGCGGATCTGATCGCGCAGGTGGTTGGTGGCGACGGGGTTGGCGCGATCGCGATTGCGGCGCTGGTGGGGATGCCGGCCTATCTGAATTCCTATGTCGCGCCGCCGCTGCTGGCCGGGTTGATGGAGAGCGGCATGAGCGCGGGGGCGGCGATGGCCTTCATGATCGCCGGTGCGGTCAGTTCGATCCCGGCGATGGCGGCGGTGTGGTCGCTGGTCAAGCCACGGGTCTTTGCAGTGTATCTGGGGTTGGGGGTGCTGGGCGCGGTGATCGCCGGGGTGCTGTTCCAACTGGCGGCGTGAGGGGGCGCTGCCCCCGGCGCGCGAGCGCGCCTTCCCCGAGATATTTTGGGCCCCGGGATATTTCGGGTGAAAGGAAAAGCAGGCGGGGCGCGGTGTGGGGCGCCCCGCCTTTTGTCTTAGCCGAAGACCTTGGTCAGCGCCCGGTCAACGGTATCGGTGATCTGGTCGATATCGTCGGCGGTAGCGATCAACGCGGGCGAGAAGCACAGCACGTTGTTCAGCCCCGGCACCGAGCGGTTGGAGGCGCCAATGATGACCCCCTGCGCGCCGCATTCGGCCGAGACCTGCGCGATTTGCTTTTCGCTCACCGGTTCCTTGCTGGCGCGGTCCGCGACTAGTTCGGCGCCGCAGAACAGCCCCTTGCCGCGCACGTCGCCGATCACCTTGTGCTTTTCCATCAGGGCGCCGAGGTTGTCCATCATTCGCGCGCCCATGGTGTTGCAGTTGTCGAGCAGGTTCTCGTCTTCGATGATGCGCATGTTTTCCAGCGCCGCCGCCGGTCCGGCGGTGCAGCCGCCAAAGGTGGAGATGTCGCGGAAATAGTTCATCGGGTCTGCGGCGTCGTCCTTGAACATGTTGAACACCTCTTCGGTGGTCACGCAGCAGGCGATGGCAGCATAGCCCGAGGCGACGCCCTTGGCCATGGTCACGAAGTCGGGTTTGATGCCGTAGTGTTGATAGCCGAACCAAGTGCCGGTGCGACCGATGCCGCAGACGACCTCGTCGATATGCAGCAAGATGTCGTATTTCTTGCAGATCTCCTGCACCCGCTCCCAATAGCCCGGCGGCGGGGTGATGACGCCGCCACCGGCGGTTACGGGTTCAAGGCAGAGCCCGCCGACGGTGTCGGGGCCTTCGGCCAGAATCACCTCTTCGATGGCATCGGCGGCGCGCTGGCCGTATTCCTCGCCCGACAGATCCCATTGTGCACGGTATTCCATGCAGTGCGGCACGCGCACGAAGCCGGGGGCGAGCGGGCCGTATTGCATCACCCGTTCGTCCTGACCGCCCGCCGACATGGTGGCCAGCGTGCCGCCGTGATAGTCGCGATCGCGGTACAGGATCTTGTGTTTCTTGCCGCCGTTTTTCTTGTGCGCGATCTGGCGGATCATCTTGAACGCCTTCTCGTTCGCCTCGGAGCCGGAGTTGGTGTAGAAAACCCGGCTCATCCCCGGCATTTTCGAGATCAGCTTTTCCGAGAACAGCGAGCCCGGGATCGAGCCGGCGGACTGGGCGAAATAGCACAGTTTCATCAACTGGTCATAGACCGCCTTGGCGATGCTTTCGCGGCCATAGCCGACGTTGACCGTCCAGACCCCGCCGGAGACCGCATCGAGATACTCTTTCCCGTTCTGGTCCCAGACGCGCATGCCCTTGCCTTCGAGGATGATGCGCGGGTCGTTGGTTTCGAACTGTTTGTGCTGGATCAGGTGATGCCAGACATGGGCCTTGTCGGCCTCGATGATGCGACTGATGTCGTTTTCGTTGAACGTGCCGTCCATAGCCTGTCCTTTCATTTTCTCAGGAATCCGTGGGCGCGCAAACCCCGCGGGCGGGGCTGGCGTTTATACTATCACAAACGCCAGATTCCGGGATTCTCGTAGGTCCAGACGGAATTTTGACATAAGTCCAGTTTTTGGGGGCGAGGTGGCGGAGCCCGGTGGACGTTGGATCGGCAGGGGGAATTTGGGCGGAAACCATCGGTTTGCGAAGCCAGAGCGGCGGTTTCGATGTCTGCGAGGTTTTGGGCGGGTCGGCAAAGACCAACCGGAACGCCCAATTTGTGGGCAGGGGGGGCAGGGGGTGGCATCGACGTGTCGGCACCTTAGGAGGGCAAGCCGGGGCCTGCCGCACTCTTGCATCGGGGGTGCCATGCGTCTATACGCGCCCAGTGGTCCGTTTGGGCCCGACTCACATTCACGAAACGCCGTGGTCGTCCTGTTCGCTTCGGGGACGCATCCGGCAATGGAGAAGCGATATGAAACTGCATGAACTGCGCGACAATGCTGGCG
>JASJGL010000111.1:0-15269 GCA_033791545.1 Pseudodonghicola sp.
CCCGGCCAGTTCGACGGCGAGTTGATCCATTCCTCGGCCTATCGCAGCGCCAGCCAGTTCGACGGCAAACGGGTGCTGATCATCGGCGCCGGCAACTCTGGCTGCGACATCGCGGTGGATGCGATCCATCACGGGACAAGCTGCGATCTGTCGATGCGGCGCGGCTATTACTTCGTGCCGAAATACGTCTTTGGCAAACCCGCCGACACCATGGGCGGGATGATCAAGCTGCCGATGTGGCTGAAGCGGCGGATCGATGGGTTGATCCTGAAATGGTTCGTCGGCGATCCCCAGCGCCATGGCTTCCCGAAACCCGACTACCAACTGTACGAGAGCCACCCGGTGGTCAATTCGCTGGTGATGCACCACGCCGGACACGGAGATCTTTCGATCCGCCCCGACATTGCACGATTTGAGGGAAAAACTGTACAGTTCAAAGACGGCAGTTCCCATGACTACGACATGATCGTCGCCGCCACCGGCTACAAGCTGCACTATCCCTTCATCGACAAGACGCTGCTGAACTGGCAAGGCGACGCGCCGCATCTGTTCCTCAACTCTATGCACCCCACCCGAGACGACCTGTTCGTACTTGGCATGGTCGAGGCCTCGGGCCTTGGCTGGCAAGGACGCCATGAACAGGCCGAAATGGTGGCGCGCTATCTTGCCGGGCTGCGCGACGGCAGTGCCGAGGCCCGCGCGCTGCAGGCGGAAAAGGCGGCTGGGTTCGACCGGGCGACCGGCGGCATGGCCTATCTCGATCTGCCGCGCATGGCCTATTACGTCGACAAGGCCACCTATCGCAAGGCGGTCACCGGCTGGATCGCGCGGTTGAAACGAGGTCAGGGACGGGCTCAGGGACAGGGGCGAGCGGCATGAGTGGCATCGACGAGATCACGCTGAATTTCAGCCCCGCCTCGCTGACGCTGTTGAACGCCATCCTCGCGGTGGTGATGTTCTCGATTGCCATCGACCTGAAGCCAGAGGATTTTCACCGCCTGCGCCGTGCGCCCAAGGCCTTGATCATAGGTCTGTTTTCGCAGTTCATCGTGCTGCCGGTGCTGACATTCCTGATGGTTCTGGCGATTCAGCCGCGCCCCTCGATCGCACTGGGGCTGATTCTGGTCGCTGCCTGCCCGGGTGGCAATATCTCCAACTTCATCACCCATCGCGCCGGCGGCAATACCGCCCTCTCGGTGTCGATGACCGCAGTCGCCACCGTGGGCGCGATCCTGCTGACGCCCGTCAACATCGCACTTTGGGGTGGGCTTTACGGCCCCACCCGCGACATCCTGCGCGACATCGCGATCGACCCGGTTCAGGTGGCGATCACCGTCACCCTGATGCTGGTGCTGCCGCTGGTGCTTGGGGTGCAGCTGAACATGCGCCGTCCGACCCTCGCGGCCCGGTTGCACCGCCCGCTTCAAGCCCTGTCGATGGCGATTTTCATCGCCTTCATCGTGCTGGCGCTGGCGGCGAACTGGGCGTTCTTCCTCGGCTATGCCGGGGCGGTTGTGGGTCTTGTGATCCTGCACAACGCGCTGGCATTGGCGGGCGGGTGGAGCGTGGCCACACTGGCCCGCCTGTCCCCCTATGATCGTCGCGCCGTGACCTTTGAGACCGGGATTCAGAATTCCGGTCTGGGTCTGGTGCTGATCTTCGCCTTTTTCGGCGGCTTGGGCGGCATGGCGGTGGTGGTCGCGCTCTGGGGGATCTGGCACGCGATCTCGGGCATCGTGCTGGCCGCGCTGATGGCGCGCAGCGAGGCAGCGCGATGAGCAGGATCCTGATCACCGGGGCCGGCGGCATGGTGGGCCGCACCCTGCTGTCCGAACTGGCGGGCACTGCGCATGAGATCATCGCAACCGATCTGAGCGCCCCGGCAGAGCTGCCGGAAAATGCACGCTTCACCCGCATGGATGTCACCGGCGAAAATCCGGCGCAGGTGATCGGCGCTGAGCGGCCCGAGGTCATCCTCCACCTCGCCTCCATCGTCACCCCGCCCCCCGGCGCCGGGCGCGCCTTCGCCTATCAGGTGGATGTGGAAGGCACGCGCAAGGTGCTTGCCGCCGCAGTAGCGGCTGGCACGCGGCGGTTGGTGGTCACCTCTTCCGGGGCCGCCTATGGCTATCACGCCGACGCCCCCGCCTGGCTGCGCGAAAGCGATCCGCTGCGCGGCAACCCGGAGTTCCCCTATTCCGATCACAAGCGGCAGGTCGAAGAGATGCTGGCAAAGGCCCGCCGCGACCAGCCGCAATTGGAACAGGTGGTGCTACGCGTCGGCACCGTGCTGGGGACCGGCACCGACAACCAGATCACCGCGCTGTTTCGCAAACCCCGGTTGCTGGCCATCGCCGGCTGCGACAGCCCCTTTGTCTTTATCTGGACCCCGGATCTGGCCCGCATCCTGCTGCGCGCCGCCACCGACGGGCCACCGGGGATCTACAACGTCGCGGGTGATGGTGCGTTGAGCATATCCGACATCGCCCGCCGCCTTGGCAAGCCGGTGTTGCGCCTGCCTGCATGGGCGCTCAAGGCCGCGCTGGCGCTGGCCCACCCACTGCAACTTTCGCGCTATGGCCCGGAACAGGTACGGTTCCTGCAATACCGCCCCGTGCTGGCCAATGACGCGCTGAAACGCGACTTCGGCTATATCCCGGAAAAGAGCAGCGCCGAGACGTTTGAGGTCTGGAAGTCATGGGCGGGGCTATGAGATACGCGGTGATCTCCGGCGGGGCCGGCGGGCTGGGTCGCGCATTGGCGGTGCAATTGCAGGCCGAAGGCTGGGCCGTCGCCCTTCTCGACCTCACGACCGAGGGGCTGGAACAGACTCCGCAACAGCTTCCCCTCGCCTGCGACCTGACCGATCCCGTCAGCCTGTCGGCGGCCATGACGCGGGTGATCGACTGGAGCGGCGGCGCGGTCGATCTGGCGCTCTACAACGCCGGGGTGACTCAGATCGGCGGGTTCGACGCCACCGATGCCGACAGCCATCGGCGGGTGTTCGAGATCAACTATTTCGCCGCCGTCGCAATGGCCCGCGCCCTGCTGGCCCCGGTGCGCGCGGCGCGGGGCACGCATCTGGCGATCTCCTCAGTCGCCGGGTTCTCGCCGCTGTATCACCGCACCGCCTATGCCGCCTCGAAACACGCGCTCAACGGGTTTTTCAGCTCGCTAAGATCCGAAGAGCGGGTTCACGGCGTTCCTGTCGCCATCGCTGCCCCCTCTTTCGTCGCCACCAATATCGGCAACGAGCAACGCCGCGCCGACGGCATTGCGCGGCCCGGATCGGCGAGCGACGGCATGGATTACATGCCCCCCGAGCAGGCGGCGAAAGAGATCCTGCGCGGGCTCGCCCGTCACCGCGACTTCATCCCTGTCGGCCGGGTCGCGCGGCTCGCGTGGTGGATCAATCGGCTGTCGCCGCGCCTGTTCCAACGCCTGATGGAACGCAACATCGCCGGCACCTGACGCCCCTCCGCCGGTGGACATGAGTATTTGCAACAAGAAGAAGCGGGGACGGTCTTCTTCTTGGCTAAAATACTCCCGCCGGAGGCCTCGTGGCGGGCGCAGACCGCCGCGATCACCATACTCAAGGCCAGGCTTTCCGATCGCCATAGGGGCCGCTAAGGTCGCGGCGAACGGGCGCGGCCCGGCAAAGGACGAAACGAAAGGATACGAGAATGGCAAAGATTGCGTTTCTGGGGCTGGGCGTGATGGGCTATCCGATGGCTAGGCATCTGCAAAAGGCCGGGCATGAGGTGACAGTCTATAACCGGACCAAAGCCAAGGCCGACAAATGGGCGGACGAACAGGGCGGCACAGCGGCCCCGACCCCGCGCGAGGCGGCGGCGGGCGCCGATTTCGTGATGGCCTGTGTTGGCAATGACGACGATTTGCGGGCGGTCTGCACCGGCGCGGACGGGGCCTTTGCCGGGATGAAACCCGGGGCCATCTTTGTCGATCACACCACGGTGTCGTCCAAAGTCACCACCGAAATGTACGCTTTGGCCAAGGCCGCCGGGCTGGGTTTCGTCGACGCGCCGGTCTCGGGCGGTCAGGCGGGGGCCGAGAACGGCGTGCTGTCGATCATGTGCGGCGGCGCGGCGGCGCAGTATGACGCTGCCGAACCGGTGATGCAGGCCTATGGCCGCACCATCAAGCGGCTGGGCGAAAGCGGCGCCGGGCAGTTGACCAAGATGGTCAACCAGATCTGCATTGCGGGTCTGGTGCAGGCGCTGAGCGAGGGGATCAATTTCGCCGAAAAGGCCGGGCTTGATGGCCGCGCGGTGATCGATGTGATCGCCGGCGGCGCCGCCGGATCGTGGCAGATGGCGAACCGGCACGAAACCATGCTGGACGATGCCTTTGAGCATGGCTTTGCGGTGGACTGGATGCGCAAGGATCTGGGCATCTGTCTGGCCACGGCGGATGAGATCGGTGCCAGCCTGCCGGTCACCGCGCTGGTCGATCAGTTCTATAAGGACGTGCAGGCCATGGGCGGTGGACGCTGGGACACCTCCAGCCTGATCAAGCGGCTGAAGTAACCGGCAATCCCCTCCGGGAGGCACACGCCCCCCGGAGGATTTCAATCAGTCCTTGAACACCCGGTAGATCGCCGGGATCACCAGCACCGTCAGCAAGGTCGAGCTGAGCAGCCCGAACAGCAGCGAGATCGCCAACCCCTGAAAGATCGGGTCCGCCAAGATCACCACCGCCCCGATCATCGCCGCGATCGCGGTCAGCAGGATCGGTTTGAACCGGATCGCACCGGCGGCGATCAGGGTTTCGACCAGCGGCGTATCGGGGCCGCCTTCGTGGCGGATGAAATCCACCAGCAGGATCGAGTTGCGCACGATAATCCCGGCCAGCGCGATGAACCCGATCATCGAGGTGGCCGAGAACGGTGCCGAGAACAGCCAGTGTCCGCCGATGATGCCAAGGAAGGTCAGCGGGATCGGCGTCAGGATCACCAGCGGCAGCCGGAACGAGCCGAACTGTGCCACCACAAGGATATAGATCGCCAGCAGCGCCACGGCAAAGGCCGCGCCCATATCGCGGAAGGTGACCCAGGTGACCTCCCACTCGCCATCCCAAAGCAGCGTGACGTGGCTTTCATCCTCGGGTTGGCCATTCAGCGACACCGTGGGCTTGGTGCCCTCGGCCCAGTCCTGCCGGTCCAGCGCCTCGTCCACCGCCAACATGCCATAAAGAGGGGCCTCGAAACTGCCGGCAAGCTCCCCCAGCACCATTTCGGCGGCGCGCCCATTGTGCCGGAAGATCGGGTAAGAGGCCCGCTCTTCGCGGATCGAGACCACATCGCCCAGTTCGACCACCCCGCGGGCGCCGGGCAACACGTTGGCCGGGATCGGTGTGGTCAGGAACCGCTCGTCCACCACCCGGTCCGCCTTGTCGCGCTCCACCAGAATCGGGATCGGGCGACGCCCCTCGCCGCGATGGGAATAACCCACCGTGGTGCCACCGTTCAGGATCGCGACGGTCGAGAACACATCCGATTCCTGGACCCCAAAGAACTCCAGCTGGTCAGAGTTGATGGTGACACGCAGCCGCCGGCTCTGTTCGCCAAAGCTGTCATCCACATCGACGATGAACGGCACCTCTTCAAAGGCGGCGCGGATCTGGCGCGCAGCCTTGCGCCGGGTGTCCGCATCGGGGCCATAGACCTCGGCCAGCAGGGTCGCCATCACCGGCGGACCGGGGGGCGGTTCGACCGTCTTCAGGCTGGTGCCTGCCGGCACGTCCAGCGCGGTGATCCGTTCGCGGATGTCCAGCGCGATGTCGTGGCTGGTGCGATCCCGATCACCCTTGGGCAGCAGGTTGACCTGCACATCGCCCAACTCGGGCCTTTCGCGCAGGTAATAGTGGCGCACCAGCCCGTTGAAGTTGAACGGCGCCGTGGCCCCCGCATGGGTCTGGATCGAGACCACCTCGGGCAGCTCCAGCACAGCGCGCGCCACGTCCTGCGCCACCGCGTCGGTTGCCTCGACCGAGGCCCCTTCGGGCAGGTCGATCATCACCGCCAGCTCTGACTTGTTGTCAAACGGCAGCAGCTTGACGGTCACGTCCTTGGTATAGAACGCCACCATCGAGCCAAAGCTGAGCCCGGCGGTGATCAGCAGGAACAGGCCCGAGCGCAACCGGGTCTTCAGCAGCGGCCGCGCGACCGCGGTATAGATCTTGCCCAACCGACCGCCGGGACTGCCCGCCTCGTCGTGATGGGCCGGCGCACTGCCGGCGATCTTGAGCATCAACCAAGGCGTGATGATCACCGCGACGAAGAAGGAAAAGATCATCGCCGCCGAGGCATTGGCGGGGATCGGGCTCATATAGGGGCCCATCATGCCGGACACGAACAACATCGGCAGCAGCGCCGCGACCACGGTCATCGTGGCGACGATGGTGGGGTTGCCCACCTCGGCCACGGCGCGGATCGCCTTGGTGGCGCGGTCGGCCTTGTCGGGCATGCCCCAGTGACGCGAGATATTCTCGATCATCACGATGGCATCATCCACGAGGATCCCGATCGAGAAGATCAGCGCGAACAGCGACACCCGGTTGAGCGTATAGCCCATGATCCACGCCGCAAACAGCGTCAGCAGGATGGTGACGGGGATCACCACGGCGACTACGATGCTTTCGCGCCAGCCGATCGCGAACAACACCAGCGCCACGATCGAGATCGTCGCCAGCCCAAGGTGGAACAACAACTCGTTGGCCTTTTCATTGGCCGTCTCGCCATAGTCACGAGTAACCTCGACCGCCACGCTCTCGGGGATCAGGTTGTTTTCCAGCAGGTGGACGCGATGCAACACCTGCTCGGCCACGACCACAGCGTTGGCCCCGGCGCGCTTGGCCACGGCCAGCGTCACGGCGGGGGTGCGGCGGATGGTGCCATCCGCGCCCCGGGTCAGGTTCGAGACGATCTTGTCCGAGCTGTCGGCGACAAAGCTGATATCGGCGACGTCGCGCACATAGACCGGGCGACCGTCCCGCGTGGTCAGCAGCAGATTGCCAATCTCGGCGGGCGCGCGCAGGGTTTCGCCCGCCACCAGCGGGATCTGCTCGCCGCCGTCGCGCACCGTTCCGGCGGCAAAAGCGTGGTTGGCGGCCTCGACCTTGCCGGACAGCTGTTGCAACGTCACCCCGAACAGCGCCAGCCGGTCGGGATCGGGGGCAATGCGGATCGCCTCGGGGCTTTCCCCGACGATATAGGTCAGGCCTACATCCTGAATCTTGGCCATCTCGACCTGAAGCTGGCGGGCGACTCGGGTCAGGTCATTGGCGGTCATCGCCTCGGCACCGGGTTTCGGCGACAGGGTCAGCGCCACGATGGCGACGTCGTCGATGCCACGCCCGACGATCAGCGGCTCGGCTATGCCGACCGGGATCCGGTCGAGATTGGCGCGCACCTTGTCATGCACGCGCAGGATGGCGGCATCGGCCGAGGTGCCCACCAGAAAGCGGGCGGTGACCATGGCGTAGTCGTCCATCGACTGGGAATAGACATGTTCGACGCCGTTGATGGCCTTGACGATGGTCTCCATCGGTTCGGTCACCAGTTTGACCGCGCCCTCGGCGCGCAACCCCGGGGCCTGAATGTGAATATCGACCATCGGAACCGAGATCTGCGGCTCTTCCTCGCGCGGCAGGCTGACCAGCGCCACCATCCCCACCGCCAGCGCGGCAAGGATCATCAGCGGAGTCAGGGGCGAACGGATGAAGGCGCGGGTCAGCTGGCCGGCGATGCCAAGCCCCTGCTTGCCATATTCACTCATGGTCAGACACCAGCACGTCGCCAGCGCTCAACCCGCTGAGAATCTCGACCATCGGCATATCGTCCAGTGGATGGCTTTCGCCCAGAACCACGGCGCGCTCTACCGCTGCGCCCCCGGGGCCGCGCACGGTGACGAAATCCAGCCCCATGCGGGTCTGAACCCGCTCGGCAGGCACCATCAGCGCCTCGCGCTTGCCCACCGGCAGGCTGACCAGCACACGGGCGTTGACGAATTCGCTGCTCATTCCCTCGACTTCGACATCGGCGATGACGCGGCCGTTCTCGATCTGCGGATAGACCTTGGCGAGCCGACCGGGCGTGCTTTCGCCGTCGGCCCCGATGCGGATCTCGATCCCTTCGTGCAGATAGGCGGCATGGCGTTCGGGCACCGCGAGGCGCAGGAAGAAGCCGCCGCCGCCGATCTGGGCGATGGCCTCGCCCGGCATCACGACCGAGCCCCGCGTCACCGGAACTTCGATCACCTTGCCAGCCATCGGGGCAAGAACGGCCCCCTCTTTGGCCTGTTCCTCGATCACGTTCTTGCGGGCGCGGGTCGCCGCGATCTGGTTCTGAAACACGTCGACCTGCGTGCGCAGCGCATCCAGCCGTTGCGCCGTGGTGACACCGCGCGCCAGCAGATCCTCGCCGCGCTTCAATTCGGTCTCGGCATTGTCAAGCTGTGACAGCAGCGCGTCGATCTCGCCCTGAACCGACGCCAGCTGCAGGTTCAGCTTGGGATCATAAATGTCGGCGATCACCTGACCCTCGGTGACGGTGCTGCCCTCAGTCACATCGACCGAAACCAGCGTGCCGCCGATCCGTGAGCGGGCCGGGATCATGTCGCGCGCCTCGACCCGGCCAAACACGGCCTTCCATTCGGTGATCTGGCGCGGTTCGACCGCCTGTTCTGACGCGGCAAGGGCCAGTCCTGCCCCGAAAACCACCAGCGCTGACGCCAAAATAAAAGTCCGCATCGCTTATCCTTACTACCGCCGCATCGGGAAAATACAGATGCACATTGGCGAATGTTTTGCAATCCCGCCGCTGCGGCACAGGTAGGCGCGCGCGCATACGCCGCGCCCGCCCGGGCCGGGATCACTTGGTCAGAATCAGCTTGCCCGCCCGGGTGATGCGCAGGGTATAAATCTGCTCGCCCAGCGCAATATAGGCGAGCCGTCCGCCGCCGGTCAATTCCTCGGCGCGATGGGCAGGCAGCGCCAGCACAGTGTCGGGGCCAGCGGTGGGGAGAGAGTGACAGGTCATGGTCTGGTCCTTGGTTCGGTTTCGAAACGCTCGTTCACCACATTCACGGGCAGGCCGCACCGCCCCCTGACATCCGCACCGCTGTTCCCGACATCACCTTGTTTGCGGGGCATAGGACCCCTTTGCCGCCGGAGCGGGCGCAGGGTATTATCGGCTGGGCGTTGCATCGGCATGGTCCCGTATTCTGCGGATGGCTGACCCGGCACGACGCGGGTTGGCTGGAAGTTTAATACCTGACTAAAAGACTCTTACTTGTCAACCTGATCATTTTACTAAGCTAAAGCCCACCATCCCCCGTCGCGTCGCTCTACGCGCCCCGGAGTTGCACCCTGCCCGCGATGCCCGACCCTTTCCTGTGTTGTGGCGATGCGGCGGTTCGCTCAGAAATCTCAAATTCGCTTTCACAAAGCCCAATTTCCTCTTACTCCCCTGACAACACCACCACGCTATCCGAGACCGAAGGAGAACGCCTTGACACAAGAGACTTGCCTGATGGCCCCCGCCGGAATGATCCCGGCGCAGCTAGAGGCCCCGATGCAGGCCCTGAGCCGTGTTGCGTCGGATCTGGCACAGACCATCGCCCGTGGCCCGCTGGAGGGCGCGCTTGGCGTCGAGGTTGGCAGCAACTCTGACGGCGACAACCAAAAGGCGCTGGACGTGATGGCGGACGAGGCCTTTGCCGCCGCCCTGCCCGGTACGGGTGTGCGCTGGTACGCCTCGGAAGAACAGGAAACCGTGCAGGAAATCGATGCCGACGGTGCATTGGCGCTGGCGATCGACCCTTTGGACGGCTCGTCCAACATCGACGTGAACGTCACCATCGGCACGATCTTTTCGATCCTGCCGGCGCTGGAGGGGGCCGATGAAAGCTTTTTGCGCTCGGGGCGCGATCAGATCGCGGCGGGCTATTTCATCTATGGCCCGATGACCGCGCTGGTCGTCACCTTTGGCGACGGCGTGTTCAGCTTTGTGCGCGACCCTCAGACCGGCCGCTTCGTTCAGGTCGGCGACAGGATGAAAATCCCCGCAACCTCGTCGGAATTTGCCATCAACGCCTCGAACTACCACCAGTGGTCCAAGCCGGTGCGCGCCTATATCGACGATTGCCTGCTGGGGCTTGAAGGACCGCGCGCCAAAAACTTCAACATGCGCTGGGTTGCCTCGTTGGTGGCGGAAGCCCACCGCATCCTGTCGCGTGGTGGTATCTTCCTCTACCCCTCTGATTCGCGCCCGGGGTATGAGCAGGGCCGGCTGCGCATGGTCTATGAATGCGCCCCTATCGCGATGCTGGTCGAACAGGCCGGCGGGCGCGCCACCACCGGACCAAAGCCGTTGCTGGATCAGTGCCCCGACCAGTTGCACGCACGCACCCCGCTGATCTTCGGCACACCGGAAAAGGTGGACCGCGTGACCGCCTATCACGAGCGCGCCGAATAAAGGGCGCGGGGCCGTGAGAGGATCTTACCCCTCCGGCCCCCGCCTGCCGCCTGCCGCCTGACGATATATGCGGCCCCGACCTGACCCCACCCTGTGTTTCCGACGTTGTCATTCACATATTTGAATGCAACCATACCTGCGCCCCACACCGGGGAGAGGAGGAGGACATCATGGATATCACCCGGCGGACCTTCCTGCATGGCGCAGGCGCGGGGCTGGCACTGGGCGGGCTTGGCGCGCCGCGTGTCTGGGCCGAAACCAGCCTGACATTCGGCACCCTGCAGGTGCAGACCCTGTCGGACGGCCATCTTGTCCTGCCGCCCGATTTCATCTTTGGCCCGATGCCACAGGCCGAGCTTGCGCCGCTTCTGGCCGAGCGCGGCATCGACCCGCTCAGCCCCCTCACCCCCGATTGTAACGTGACCCTGCTGCGCGACGGGGCGCGGCTGGTGTTGTTCGACACCGGTGCTGGCAATGCGTTCCAACCCACCGCCGGCGAGTTGCTCAGCGCGCTGGATGCCGCTGGCGTTGCGCCTGAGGAAGTCACCCATGTGGTCTTTACCCATGGCCACCCGGATCACCTCTGGGGCGTGCTGGACGATTTCGACGACCCGCTTTTTGCCGAGGCGGAACACATGATGGGCAGCGCCGAATGGGACTATTGGTACAACCCGGAAACTGTGAACACGATCGACAGCGGCCGCACCGCCTTTGCCGTCGGCGCCAAGCGGCGGCTGGAGATGCTGGAGGATGCGATCACCTTCTTCGACGACGGTGAAGAAATCCTACCCGGCATCGCGGCGCGCGCCACCTATGGCCACACCCCCGGCCATATGGCGTTTGAGCTGCGCTCCGGCTCGGACTCGGTGATGGTGGTGGGCGATTCCATTGCCAACCATCATCTGGCCTTTGCCCGGCCCGGCTGGAACTCTGGCTCTGATCAGGATCAGGAGACCGCCGCCGCCACCCGCACACTGCTGCTCGACCAGCTTGCCCATGAGCAGACCCGCCTGATCGGCTTTCACCTGCCCGACGGCGGGTTGGGCCGGGCTGAACGCGACGGCGACGGCTATCGCTTTGTACCCGAGACCGCCTGAGCTAGGAAAAACCAGACCGCGTATCGGTCCGCGACCGGCGGCGCGCTCACCTGAAAGAGGACGCCATGACCGCAATCATCTTCGACCTTGATGGCACATTGGTGGACAGCGCGCCCGACATTCAAGCCGCCGCCAACAAGATGCTGGAAAGCGAAGGCCGCGCCCCGCTGGACCTGCCCACGGTGATCGGCTTTATCGGCAATGGCCTGCCCAAGCTGGTGGAACGCGCCATGCGTGCCCGCGATCTGCCGATGGATAGACACGGTGATCTGTCCGCCCTCACACTGGCCTTTTACGATGCCGAAAGCACCACGCGCACCCGGCCCTATCCGGGGCTGGACGAGGCCTTGGACACGCTCAGGGAGCAGGGGTTCGCCTTGGGCATCTGCACCAACAAGCCCGCCGCCCCGGCGCGCGACATCCTTGCCCGGTTCGACCTCGCCCGGCATTTCGAAGTGGTGATCGGCGGCGACACGCTCCCGATCAAGAAACCTGACCCCGCGCCGCTGCGGGCCGCCTTCGCGGCACTGGGGCAAGACGGGCTTTTTGTCGGTGACAGCGAGGTCGACGCCGAAACCGCCGAACGTGCGGGCGTTCCCTTTCTGCTGTTCACCGAGGGCTATCGCAAACAGCCCGTCAAGGCGCTGCCGCATCTGGCCCGTTTCAGCCGTTTCGACGCCTTGCCCGATCTGGTTGCGCAGACCCTGACCTGCACCGGAAACTAAGCCCCGTCAGACGACGTGATCCATCCCCCCGGCCGCTGCCCGAATCATGTCGGCGGCCTTTTCCGCGATCATGATGGTGGGGGCGTTGGTGTTGCCGCCGATCAGCGTCGGCATCACCGAAGCATCCACCACCCGCAGCCCCTGCATCCCGCGCAGCCGCAGCTGCGGATCGACCACCGCCATGTCGTCCACCCCCATCTTGCAGGTGCCAACCGGGTGATAGATCGTATCGGCGCGGGCGCGGATATGGCTTTCCCACTGTGCATCGCTCATCCCGTCGCGGATGCCGAACAGCTCTTTCTCCTGATAGGGCGCCATCGCCGGGGCCTGCAGGATCGCGCGCGCCATCTTCGCCCCCTTGATCGTGGTCTGCAGATCGCGCGGATCGGACAGGAATTGCGGGTCGATCGCCGGGGCCGCCAACGGATCGTCGCTCGCCAATGTCACGCGCCCCCGGCTATGGGGGCGCAGCGCACAGACATGGCAACTGAAACCATGACCCAGATGCAGCTTGCGCGCATGATCATCGACGATCGAGATCACGAAATGCAGCTGGATATCGGGCCGATCCAGCCCCGGATCGGTCTTCAGGAACCCCGCCCCCTCAGCAAAGGGTGTGGCCACCATGCCGCCCCCGTCCCGGCGCCAGCGCAGGATATGTTTGAGCAGAGCCACGCTCGCCGCCGCCCCGATACCGAAGTTATCCGTATCGCGGCTCTTGCTGGAAAGGATGAAATCCAGATGGTCCTGCAGGTTGCGCCCGACACCGGGCAACTCATGCACCGGATCAATCCCGTGCAAGCGCAGATCCTCTGCCGCCCCAACCCCTGACAGCTGCAACAACTGCGGCGAGTTGAAAGTGCCGCCGCACAGGATCACCTCGCGCCTTGCTGTCACCGTCTTCTCCAGCCGCCGCTGCAGATAACTGACGCCGGTTGCCCGCTTGCCCTCGAACAGGATGCGGGTGGCATGGGCGCGGGTGATCACCCTCAGGTTGGGCCGGTCCATCACCGGATGCAGATACCCCGCCGCGGCGGAGCAGCGCTCGCCATTGCGCGCGGGATCGTGGAACTGGGTCACCTGAAACAGGCCGACCCCCTCGTTGTCGCCCCGGTTAAAATCGTCGCTGCGGCGGTGCTGCATCTCTGCCGCCGCCTCGACGAAAGCCCGGCTGATCGGGCGCGGATCCTTTTGATCCGACACCCGCAACGGCCCGGCATCGCCATGAAACGCATCGGCCCCATTCTCGTTGTTCTCTGCGCGGCGGAAATAGGGCAACACCTCGTCCCACGACCAGCCGTCACAGCCCAGATCAGCCCAACCGTCATAGTCCGAGCGATGCCCGCGCACATAGAGCATGGCATTGATCGCGCTCGACCCGCCCAGCGCCTTGCCGCGCGGTTGATAGCCGCGCCGCCCGTTCAATCCCGCCTGCGGCAGAGTCTGATAGGCCCAGTTGCTGATCTTGCCATAGCCCGGAAGCATCGCCACCACGCCCGCCGGCGCGCGGATCAGGATGTGCTTGCCCGCGCCGCCCGCCTCCAACAGACAAACGCTGACACCGGGATCCTCGCTCAACCGCGCCGCCAGAACCGACCCGGCAGACCCGCCACCGACGATCACATAATCGAATTCCATCCCGCCCTCCCCTGCGCTTTACCCCCAGCAAGAGGAACGGCCGCCCCCCTTGTCCAGACTAACTTGGAGTCAGCCCGACACAATCCGCCCGGCTGCCCCCTCCCAGCCCGACAGATCTGGTGCCCCCCCCCCGGCTTCTTCTTGTTCCAAATGCTCCCGCCGGAGGCACCAGGTGAAACATTGTAACCCTTTGAAACAAAAGCGTCTCTGACTGCGGCGTTCTTCGCATTGATACAGTTTCGTGTACCAAGTGAGGCACACAAAAGACAAGATCTCAAATCTAGCGTGGCAGTAAAAGCGACCAGCTCGTGCTATTCCACCATCTCTTTGGGCGGATTTCAGACCTTCACTGCATCATATGTCAGTGGCAGCAACGCGCAGAAGGCACCATTTTCACAATTTGGATCGCTTGACATGGCGGGGGCGCGCGCCCGGCCCATAGCCGTCTTTCCCCGACCAATGGTCATGCTGCGACGCAGCCTGTCAAAGCGGACCCTGATCGCCCCGCACGGCATTCTTGATCCTCCAGTTCAAGATCTTGGTCAGGAGCAGCCAAGTTTCCCTCAGAGTCGTCAAAGATAGACGAATTCGAGCGATTCGCCTGCTTCGATCCGCGCCTTGTTCGCCGGAATGACCGCAAGCCCGTCGGATTTGCAGATCATCGAAATCTTGGCAGAGTAGGATTGGTCGAGCATCTCGATGCGCGGCCGCCCGTCTGGCGAAACGCCGATGACCCGTGCAGGTCGGTATTCCTGCCGGCCCGGGCGGCGGTTTGAAGATGCCGCCGCTTCGACAATCGGCAGTCTGATCTCCGCTGGCGCCTGCCCGGAAAGCTTCGCGGCCATGCAGCTGCCGATAATCTTCCATGTCGTGAACGCGGCAACCGGGTTGCCGGGCAGCCCGACAAAGACCGCCTTGCCCAATGTGCCGATTGAAAGCGGCTTTCCGGGTTTCATGGCGATCTTCATCACCTTGATCTCACCACCTGCCTCGCGCAGTTGCGCGACCATGTGGTCCTCTTCGCCGACCGACACCCCGCCGGTGGTCACGATCAGGTCGGCCTCTTTCGCCGCGGCGGTCAGTGCGTTGCGCAGGCGCAGGGGATCATCCTCGATTGCACCGAAATCCGTCAACTCGATCCAAGGCGCGCGCAGAGTTGCGAGCAGGATGAACCGGTTGGAATTGTAGATCTGCCCGGGCGCAAGGGTCTGGCCCGGCTGGCGCAATTCGCTGCCCGTGCAGAACAGCCCGATGCGCACCTTGCGGCGCACCCCAACCTCGGCCAGCCCGACCGAGGCGATCGCGCCAATTTCG
>JASJGL010000112.1:0-4722 GCA_033791545.1 Pseudodonghicola sp.
GCGCGCTCCTGCGTGGTGCCGCCCTGTGCGGCGCGGGCCTGATGGCCGATCTCGGAACAGGCGGTGAAATCGCCGTTGGTGCATTGCGCCTTGCGCTGATACCACGCATCGGCATAGCGCTGGCCGCCGCACCCTGCGACGGCAACAGACAGAACGATCAGTACAAAGCCAGTTTTCATGTCCCCGGACCTTTCAAAATAGGTTGCGCGCATTGTGTCGGATTTTGACTGAAACGACAAAGGTTGTTTTCCCCCCGCCGGAACAACCTGTCGGACTCCAAAGCAGAAAGCCGGCAGAGAACGCAAAAAGGGAAGCGATTTCCGCAGCATAGCGAAACGTGTTTCCCCCTGAACCTGAACAGGCCACGCCAAACGGAAATGGGCCGCGCAGGCACGGCCCAGTCCGATCCCATCCGATCAGAGCCCGGCGGCAGCCACCGCCTTGACCAGCTTGCCGACAACTTCGTCCGCCTCGTCTTTCGTCAGGCAGAACGGCGGCGCGAACCCGATGATATCGCCCTGCGGCATGGCGCGGCCGATCACCCCCTGCTCCAGCAACTTGGCGGCGACCGTCGGCCCCACCTTGTCACCGGCGTCATAGAATATGCGGCTGTCGCGATCCTGAACGAATTCCACCGCGCAAAGCAGCCCCTCACCGCGGATGTCTCCGACATGGGCGTGATCGCCCAGTGCCTCGCTGAGCACCCGCTTGAGATAGGCCCCCATCTCACCCGCGTTCTGCACCAGATTCAGATCATCGATCAGTTTCAGGTTGGCGACCCCGGCCGCCGCCCCGATCGGGTGCGCCGAATAGGTCCAGCCATGACCGATCGGGCCGTATTCGTCGGTGCCCTGCTCCAGCACCGCCCAGACCTTGTCCGATACGATCGAGCCGGACAGCGGCGCATAGGCGCTGGTCAGCCCCTTGGCGATGGTGATGATATCGGGCTTGATGCCATAGTGCTCGGACCCGAACATGGTGCCCAGACGCCCGAACCCGGTCACCACTTCATCGGCGATCAGCAGGATGTCGTGGCGATCCAGCACCGCCTGAATCGCAGGCCAATAGCCTGCGGGCGGCGGCACCAGCCCACCGGTGCCCAGCGCCGGTTCCCCGATGAAGGCGGCGATGGTATCGGCCCCCTCCTGTTCGATCAGCGCCTCAAGACTGGCCACGCATTGGGCGGTGAACTGTTCCTCGGTCTGATCAAGGCTCTCGCGGCGGAAATAATACGGCGCGTCGGTATGGATCACGCGATCAAGCGGCAGATCGAATTTCTTCTGAAACGCCTCCAACCCGGTAAGCGATCCGGTCATCAACCCCGAGCCGTGATAGCCGCGCCAACGGCTGATGATCTTTTTCTTCTCGGGCCGCCCCAAGATGTTGTTATAGTACCAGACCAGCTTGATATTGGTCTCGTTCGCGTCCGACCCGGACTGGCCGAAATAGACCTTGCTCATGTGATCCGGCGCGCGGTCCAGCACCATCTTGGCCAGCGTGATGCTGGCCTCGGTCCCGTGGCCGACATAGGCGTGGTAATAGGCCAACTCGCGCGCCTGCTTGGCGATGGCCTCGGCAATCTCTTGGCGGCCATAGCCGACGTTGACGCAATAGAGCCCGGCAAAGGCATCAAGCAGACGGTTGCCCTCGCGATCCTCGATATGGCAGCCCGAACCGCCGGTGATCACCCGTTGCGGCAGGTTGCCCCGGGCGAACTCGGCCAGATGGGTCGAGGGGTGGAAAAAGTTGTCGCGGTCCCACTGTTCCAGTTGGTCGTTCTTCAGCATGTCGGTCCCTTTCTTCGATTTCGTTGCGCCACACCAAGCTCAGCCCCAGTCGCGGCAGACGTATTTGAGTTCCATGAATTCCTGCATGCCCAGCCGCGCCCCTTCGCGGCCCAGCCCGGATTGCTTGGTGCCGCCAAACGGGATCGGCGCACCCGTGACCTTGGTGCGGTTGACCGCCACCATGCCAAAGTTCAGCGCCCGGCTGACCCGGTAGATCCGGCGCGGGTCCAGCGAATGCACATAGGCGACCAGCCCGTATTCGGTAGCATTGGCGCGCGCGATCACCTCCTCTTCGCTGTCGAAGGGGGTGATGGGGGCGACCGGGCCAAAGGTCTCTTCGCGCATGATCGCGGCCGTGTCGGGCACATCGGTCAGCACCGTGGGCTGATAGAACAGCTTCCCCAGCGCATGCCGCGCGCCACCACAGGCCAGCGTCGCGCCCTTGTCCAGCGCATCGGCGACATGGGCCTCCTGCTTGGCCACGGCGTTTTCGTTCATCAGCGGGCCGATATCGGGGTCGTCCATGCCGCGCCCCACGCTCAGGGCGCGGGTGGCTTCGGTGAACTTCGTACAGAATTCAGCGTAAATCGGACGTTCCACATAGATCCGGTTGGCACCCAGACAATCCTGACCCGAGGTGGCGAATTTCGCCTTGAGCGTCTCGGCCACCGCCGCGTCCAGATCGGCGCCCTTGAACACGATCACCGGCGCGTGCCCACCCAGTTCCAACACCAGTTTCTTGATGCTCGCCGCCGAGTCACGATAGAGGATGCGCCCCACCTCGGTCGAACCAGTGAAAGACAGCGCCCGCACCTGCGGGCTGGAGGTCCAGGGCGGCACCACGGTGCTGGCGCGCCCGGTCACCACGTTGAACACCCCCGCCGGCATCCCGGCCCGTTCGGCCAGTTCGGCCAGCGCAAGCGCCGACAGCGGCGTCTCGGACGCGGGATGCGCCACCACGGTGCACCCGGCGGCCAGCGCGGCGGCGGCCTTGCGCGTCAGCATGGCAGCGGGGAAATTCCACGGCGTGATCAGGGCGACGACGCCCACCGGCTCCAGCCACAGTTCGACCTCGGCGTCGGGCAGATGGCTGGTGACCCCCTCGATATTCGGGCGCTTGGCCTCTTCGGCGTAATATTCGACAAAGGCGGCGGCATAGTCGATCTCGCCGCGCGCCTCTGACAGCGGCTTGCCCTGTTCCAGCACCATGATGCGGGCCAGATCCTCGCGATGAGCGATCATCAGGTCGAACCAGCGGCGCAGGATGGCAGAGCGCTCCTGCGGCAGCAGACCGGCCCAGCCGAAAAAGGCGGCCTGCGCCGCATCGATGGCCGCCGCGCTTTCCTCGGCTGACAGGCTGGCCACATCGGCAAGGAAATCGCCGCTGGCCGGATCGCTTACCACAAAGGTGGCACCAGACACTGCCGCGCACCATTTGCCGTCGATATAGGAAAAGCTGCGCAACAGCCGCTTGTCGGTAATATCCCTGCGCGCCGAGAGTGCCGTTTCGGACATATTAGTCGCCCCCTTGCTGCCGTTCCCCTGTGTCTGGGGTCAGATTGGCATGGGGGCGGCGGCAGAAAGGACCGAACTTGCGACCAGCAGGAGAGGAATCCTCTCCCTCGCCCCGGTCAGGACGGGGAATCCTCTTTTCGCACCAGCAGGTCGAGCGGTGGCGCGCCGCCGGTTTTCACCGGTTTGGTCACCACATAGGTGAAATAGCGCGCCAGCCCAATGCGGGCCTCGAGCATCTCGTCGATCAACCGCTGATAGGCGTTGATGTCGCGAGTGACGATCTGGAGCAGGTAATCATAACCGCCCCCCAGCGCCCAGCAGGAGACAACCTCATCATAGCCGGCCATCGAGGCCTCGAAGGCGCGGAAACTGGCGGCAGTGTGGTCGGAGAGTTCGGCAGCGACGAAAACAGTGACATGCGGCGCCAGTTTTTTCAGGTTTATCCGCGCGTTATAGCTTTCGATCACGCCGGATTTCTCAAGCTTTCTCTGCCGGTTCCAACAGGGGGTCGGCGACAGGCCCACCCGCTCGGCCAAGGCCGCCTTGGTGATGCGCCCCTCGCCGGAGAGCACCTTGAGGATCTCGATATCGCGCTTGTCTGGATGGCTCATGTCGCCTCGCATCTTCGCCGGGGCCGCCGCACCTTGAGCACGGGGCACGCCGCAGACCTATCAGAGCGCGGAGCGGGAGACAAAAACTCTCTTCGTCACAGGGGAACAGGCCGGGCCCGCGCCGCCACCGAAGACAGGGGCGGCGCGACCGGTCCGGCTCAGGTGCGCCAGCCCAACACGCGGCGTTCGATCATAGCGATGATGGCGCTGACCAGCACCCCCAGCAAGGACAGGATCACCACCCCGGCAAACAGTCGTTCAAGATCATACAGCGACCCGGCCTGCAGGATATAGGCGCCGATGCCATATTCCGCGCCCAGCATCTCGGCCGCGACCAGCAGGATGATGGCGATGGCGAGACTGATGCGCAGCCCCGACAGGATGCCGGGCATCGCGCCGGGCAGCACGATCTTGCGCACGATCGACCACCACGACAGGCCAAAGCTTTGCCCCATGCGGATCAGCGTGCGGTCCACGTTGTCGACCGCGGCATAGGTTGCGACCACCGTGGGGGTGAAGGTGCCAAAAGCAATCAGCGCGTATTTCGAGCCCTCGCCAATGCCGAACCAGATCACGAACAGCGGCAGCAACGCGATCTTGGGGATCGGGAACAGTGCCGCGACCAAGGGCACCAGCCCCGAGCGGATATAGGAGAACAACCCGATCAGAACGCCGACGCTGATCCCGACGCAGGCCCCGAGCGTTGCCCCGACCGCCAGCCGCGCCAGCGACGGGCCGAGATGCTTGAACAGCAGGCCCGAGCTGTACAATTCGCCAAAGGTTTTGAACACATCCGAGGGGCGCGGCAG
>JASJGL010000113.1:0-3630 GCA_033791545.1 Pseudodonghicola sp.
ATCTTCACCGAAAACCCCGAAGCAAGGGGCAATCAGTCGCATACGCAGGCCCCTCCCGCGGCCCAGTCGAGGATGCGGGTTTGCTTTAGCGCCCCAACTCCGTCCGAGACATCGGAGCCCCATAGTCAGGACCATAACACCCTCGGAATGATGCTGGTTAAGAGTAAGCCTCCGGGGAGGCCCGTCTTTCTGACTTGAGGCTCACGGCGTAGGTCCGGCGCTATGTCCGACCATAGATACAGACCTGAAGTAGAGATCCTTTCTGTCACCGATACCGGGCGCCGTCGGCGCTGGACGGATGAAGAGAAGGTGCGCATCGTTGAAGAAAGCTTTGGCGGTAGAGGGCGTGTCGCCGAGACAGCCCGGCGTCATGATATTGGCCGCACCCTGCTGGTGCGCTGGCGTCGCCAATACCGCGAAGGCAGGCTGACGGGCGGCGATGCACGACCGCAGTTCACACCGTTGGCCATCGCCGCTCCTGAGGAAGCTGAGGATCAAGGCGGACCGTTTGCACCGGTCCCGACGCCAGAGACAGCCGAGGTCCTGACGGCAGATATTACCCTCGCGAATGGCCGTCGCCTGTCTGTGGCGGCCACGATTGACCCGATGGTGCTGGCGCGCCTCGTGCAAGCCCTGGATCCGTCATGATCGCGTTCCCGGCGGGGGTGCGCGTCTGGATCGCGGGCGGGGTGACTGACATGCGGCGCGGCATGAACACCTTGGCGCTACAGGTCCAGCAGGGGCTCGGTCGCGATCCGCACGCGGGCGAGATATTCTGCTTCCGGGGACGCAAGGGGGACCTGGTCAAACTGCTCTGGCATGACGGGGTCGGCATGTCGCTCTACACCAAGCGGCTGGAGGCCGGGAAGTTCATCTGGCCGACCAGCGGTGCCGGCGAGGCGGTGCAGATCTCCGCGGCCCAGCTCGGTTATCTTCTGGAGGGGATCGACTGGCGCAATCCACGCTGGACCCAACGCCCTGTAAAGGCGGGATAAATTTGCCTCATCGGCCTTATTTGCATGGGCTTTCCGATGCCGGCATGGTAGGTCTTGGCCATGTCGAACAACGCTTCCGAGATTGCCAGATTGCGCGCCGCGCTCGCGGCCTCGGAGGCCCGTGCCGAGGCCGCAGAGAGCGAATTGGCGCAGACCCGGGCGGTGGTCTCGACCTCCGAGGCGATGATCAAGCATCTCAGGCTCGAGATCGCCAAACTCCGGCGCGAACAGTACGGCCGCAGCTCGGAGCGCCGCGCGCGGCTGATCGACCAGATGGAACTGCAGCTCGAGGAACTCGAAGCCGCGGCCACCGAAGACGAGATCGCCGCCGAGAAGATGACGAAGACCACGACCGTCGCGGGCTTCGAGCGCCGCCGTCCGGCACGCAAGCCCTTCCCGGACCATCTGCCGCGCGAGCGCGTGGTGATCGCGGCGCCCACAGCCTGTTCCTGTTGCGGCTCGGATCGCATCGTGAAGATGGGGGAGGACGTCACCGAGACACTCGAGGTTATTCCTCGGCGGTGGAAGGTGATCCAGACCGTCCGCGAGAAGTTCAGCTGCCGGAGCTGCGAGAAGATCAGCCAACCGCCGGCGCCGTTCCATGCGACGCCGCGCGGATGGGCGGGACCGAACCTGCTGGCGACGATCCTCTTTGAGAAGTTCGGCCAGCATCAGCCGCTCAATCGCCAGGCCGAACGCTATGCCCGGGAAGGCGTCGATCTCAGCCTGTCGACCCTCGCAGACCAGGTCGGGGCCTGCGCCGCCGCGTTGGAGCCGATCCATGCGTTGATCGGTGCCCATGTTCTGGGTGCCGACCGCTTGCATGGCGACGATACGACAGTGCCGTTGTTGGCGAAGGGCGGGACAAAAACCGCCCGGCTCTGGACCTATGTCAGGGATGACCGCCCCTTCGGCGGCGGGGCCCCACCTGCCGCCCTGTTCCAGTTCTCCCGCGACCGAGGAATGACCAACCCGAACCGGCATCTCGCCGGATGGCAGGGTATCCTGCAAGCCGATGCCTATGGGGGCTATAACGATCTATACCGCGAAGACCGTGAGCCGGGGGCGGTCGGCAGCGCGTTGTGCTGGAGCCATGCCCGGCGCAAGTTCTTCGAGCTTGCCGACATCAAGGGGAATGCCCGGAAAGGCAAGCCTGCCCATGACATATCGCCGGTGGCGCTGGAAGCGGTGACGCGGATCGACGTGGTCTTCGACATCGAGCGCGGCATCAATGGCCTGACCGCTGCGGAACGGCATGCCATCCGGCAACGGCTGTCCCGCCCTCTGGTCGAGGCATTGCACGACTGGCTGTGTGCCGAGCGCGACAGGATGTCGAAACACAATCCGGTCGCCAAGGCGATCAACTACATGTTCACGAAGGACCGCTGGACGGCCTTCACCCGGTTCCTCGACGACGGCAGGGTCTGCTTGACGAACAACGCCGCAGAACGGGCCCTGCGCGGGGTCGCCCTTGGCCGGAAGTCATGGCTCTTCGTCGGCTCCGAGCGCGGCGGCGACCGTGCCGCGTTCATGTATTCCCTGATCGTCACCGCCAAGATGAACGATGTCGACCCTCAGGCCTGGCTGGCCGATGTCCTCGCCCGGCTGCCTGGCACGACCGCCTCCCGGGTGCCGGATCTATTGCCCTGGAACTGGACCCGGGCTGAGCAAAGGATAGCCGCATGACCCTGATCGCCCGCCTCCGGATCATCCTGAACGACGTCGACCCGCAGCCGATGCGCCATATCGAGGTGCCGCTGAAGATCAGGCTCGACCGGCTGCATGAGGTCATACAGGCTACCATGGGCTGGACAGACACCCATCTCTACGAGTTCCGCGCCGGTGATGCCGGTTGGGGCGAGCCCGACCCGGACGGGTTCTACGATGGCCCCATGCCCGCGAAGAAGACGACGTTGGAGAAGCTGCTCGAGGATACCGGCGCCAAGACGATCCAGTATGTCTATGACTTCGGCGATGATTGGGACCACAGCATCCGTATTGAGCGGGTGGGCGAGGCAACCCCGGGCGTGACCTACCCCCGGCTTCTGAAGGCGGCAGGGGCCTGTCCACCCGAAGACGTCGGTGGAGCCTGGGGCTATGAGGAGTTCCTCGAAGCCCTCGCCGACCCTGATCACGAGCAACACGAGGACATGCTCCACTGGTCAGGTGGTTCCTTCGATCCCAACGATGCCCGGTTCGACAGGATCGTCGAACGACTTCATCTGCTTGCAAAGAAATGGGCCCCGCGGCCCCGCAAACCCAAAGCCCCCAAGGGCACGACCTGAGAAGTGCTTCCATCTGCGGTCCACGCCGGATGGTTACGGCGCAACTCCTTGTAGGCGGTGACGGAGAGGTTCGTCCGGTCTGCCTTGGGGCGCCAGTCATGCCCGACCTCCAGCAGGTATTCGGCCTGGTCGAACCCGGCAAACAGGGCGTCGTTCTGTTCGCGGTAGCCGAGCCGAAGGCGGGCGCGGGTCAAGCGCTTGGGATCATGGCGATAGCGCAGCAGAACGCCGGCGCGAATGCGGTCGAACACCTCCATGTCGTGACGGCGGTTGTGCGTGTATTCGCCTTGCAGGCGAAGCTGCCAATTGCGCGCCCCGTCGATGGCGAACTGGTATTGGCCGGTTGTTTT
>JASJGL010000114.1:0-4141 GCA_033791545.1 Pseudodonghicola sp.
CGCAGGAGGATCGCGCGCAGAGGCGGTCAGAGCGCGGGATTCGGCATGGGTTGCGCAGCTGGCAAAGGGCTGTTTGCGGGCCACTGTGACCAAGGGCACTGGCTGGATGTCCGGCGCGGCAATCGCGGCCAGCAAATGCAACGCGCAATCGGGGCAGATATGCGGCGGGCCGACCGGCTGGCCGTCTTCGTCCACATAGACCGCGACCGGGCCAGTCCCGGTACAAAGCACGATCTGTCCCGCCGGGCCAGTGGCGCCCCGGGCCATGGCCATACTCTGGCTGGTGAACACCATTATGGCGACCAGCGTAAGACCCAGATATGTGCGCAGCGTTTTGCTCATTATGACAGGATATAGGCGCGCAACTGCCTAATATGCAAGCACAACGCAAAACCCCGCGCCTGTGGCGCGGGGTCGCGGTAGTGTCGTCAAAATCGCTTGGGTCAGGCGGCGGTAGCGGCCTTGGCGATCTCTTTCTTGACTTTCAGCGCGGTGGAGGAAAGTTCCTCGTCCTTGGCTTTGGCCAGGAAGGCATCCAGCCCACCCCGGTGATCAACGCTGCGCAGCGCCGAGGCCGAGATGCGCAGCTTGATGCCGCGCTTCAGGGTTTCGGACTGGAGCGTCACATCGTTCAGGTTCGGCAGAAACCGGCGACGGGTTCTGTTCTTGGCATGGCTGACATTGTTGCCAGTCATCGGGCCTTTTCCGGTCAGTTCGCAGCGGCGCGACATGGGCACATCCTCGTCTTTTTTCGGGCGCGGCAGTCAGAGGCATCTCGCCCCTGCATGGCCCTGCAAATAACAGGGGCGCCGCTTAGGCAGCGCCCGGAATCTCGTTCGCAGGCTATTACGCTGGGTGCAGGGAGTCGTCAAGCCCCGGCCCCGGTGTTTCGCGCGGGTTTCGCACAGGTTTTGCATCGGCATCCAACATCAGTGCGTTCAACCGCCCAGATGCTTTTCGAGCATCTCGACAGCCGCAGCTGCGGGGGCGATTTCGCCCGCCGCCACCCGATCCGACAAGGCCGCCATCGCGGCGCGGGCCTGCGGGCTCTCCAATCGGGCCAGAAGCGCCTGCCGCACCTCCTGGTCGAACCAGTACAGCGCCTGTTCCGCGCGGCGGCGATCCCAATGGCCGTTGTCGCGCCGCCACTCGACCAGCGCCTGCATCTCGGCCCAGGAATCGGCCAGCCCGGTGCCCTCATAGGCCGAGACCATCATCGCCTTGGGAAAGCCTTTGGGATCTTGCGGCCGCTTGCGCAGCAGACGCAATGCGCCGCCATAATCGGCACAGGTACGGGTGGCCGTCGGTTTCAGATCGCCATCGGCCTTGTTGACCAGAATCAGATCGGCCATCTCCATGATGCCGCGCTTGACGCCCTGAAGCTCGTCGCCGCCAGCGGGCGCCAGCAGCAGCACAAACAGATCGGACATCTCGGCCACCACGGTTTCGGACTGACCAACGCCCACCGTCTCGATCAGGATCACGTCGAACCCTGCCGCCTCGCACAGGGTAACCGCCTCGCGCGAACGTCGCGCAACGCCGCCCAAATGGGTCTGGCTGGGCGAGGGACGGATAAAAGCGTTCTTGTCCCGGCTCAGCCGTTCCATCCGGGTCTTGTCGCCCAGGATCGAGCCCCCCGTGCGCGCCGAGGACGGATCGACCGCCAGCACCGCCACCCGCAACCCCTGAGCAGTCAGCATCAGGCCGAAGGCCTCGATAAAGGTGGATTTCCCCACCCCCGGTGTGCCGGACAGGCCAATCCGGATCGCCTGCCGCTTGGACCGGCGCAGGTAATCAAGCAATTCCATCGCCTGCACCCGATGATCGGCGCGGTTGCTTTCGACCAGCGTGATGGCGCGAGCCAGCGCCCGGCGATCACCGTTCAAGATCTTGTCGCCCCAGTTTTCTATCTGCATCATATCATCCTGCTGCCCGGCACCTTACATGCCTTGCCCGGGCGCGCCTTGTCCAGAGCCGAGCCCGCGGTGTCTGGATATGAAGCCGGGCCTGTTTGCCGTCCATATCCCAAGGGGATTCGTTCGACCCGGCGCTAGACAGCGGCAGCGGATTGGCGGAAAAGGCGGGCCATGTGTGCCGCCCCTGCCCTGCCCATTGATGCTGTGCTGCCCGAGATACTGGCGGCGCTGCGCAGCCGTGGGCGCGCGGTATTGCAGGCCCCACCGGGCGCTGGAAAGACAACGCGGGTGCCGCTGGCGATGCTCAACTCCGGGCTTTGCACCAGCGGGGATAAGCCGGCGCGCATCGTGATGCTGGAGCCGCGCCGACTGGCCGTGCGCGCCGCAGCCGAACGTATGGCCGAGACGCTGGGCGAAGCCCCCGGGCAGACCGTCGGCTATCGCATCCGCGGCGAGGCCAAGATCTCGAAACACACCCGGATCGAGGTGGTGACCGAAGGCATCCTGACCCGGATGCTGCAATCCGATCCGGAGTTGTCGGGCGTCAGCGCCGTGATCTTCGACGAGTTCCACGAACGCTCGCTGAACGCCGATTTCGGGCTGGCGCTGTGTCTTGAGGTCGCCGATGCCCTGCGCGACGACCTGATCCTGCTGGCGATGTCCGCAACGCTGGATGCCGCCCCGGTCGGGGCGCTGATGGATGCCCCGGTGGTGACCTCGCAAGGGCGAAGCTTTCCGGTCGAGACCCGCTGGCTCGACAAGCCGCTTGCCGCCCGCGCGCGGCGTGGCGATGCGCTGACCGATCTGGTGCTGCAGGCCGAGAAGGACACCCGCGCGAGTGGCGGTGGTATCCTCGTCTTCCTGCCCGGAGAGCGTGAGATCCGCCAGGCCGAGGCTGCCTTGGCGCGGCATTTGCCCGCGACATGCCAGATTCGCCCGCTTTACGGCGCGCTGCCCTTTGCCACCCAGCGCGCGGCGATCCAACCGGCGCAAGCGGGGCGCAAGATCGTGCTGGCGACCTCGATCGCCGAGACCTCGCTGACCATCGAAGACGTGCGTGTGGTGGTCGATATGGGACAGGCACGCCGCGCCCGGTTCGATCCCGGCTCCGGCATGTCGCGGCTGGTCACCGAAAAGGTGACCCGCGCCGAGGCGACGCAACGGGCGGGCCGGGCCGGACGGGTCGCCAAGGGGGTCTGCTATCGGCTCTGGACCAAGGGCGAGGATGGCGCATTGGCGGCCTTCCCCCCGGCCGAGATCGAGGCGGCGGATCTGACCGGTCTGGCGCTTGAACTCGCCGTTTGGGGGGCCTCGGAAAACGAACTGGCCTTTCTCACCCCGCCGCCCCCCGGCGCACTGGCCGAGGCGCGGGCGCTGCTGACGATGCTGGGCGCGCTGGATGCCAAGAGGCGGATCACCGCGCATGGCCGGGCGCTGGCGGCACTGCCGCTGCATCCCCGCGTGGCGCATATGCTGGTGCGCGCTGGCCCCGATGCCGCCCCGCTGGCGGCCTTGATCGAGGCCCGCGATCCGCTGCGCGGCGCACCCTGCGACCTCTCGCTGCGGCTGGAGGCACTGCGCGATCCGAAACGCTTTGCCCGCGACCGCCCCTATGAGGTGCTGCGCCCGGCGCTGGAACAGATCCGAACCGAGGTCAAACGGCTGCGCCCACAGGTCCGGCGGGCGGATCTGCCGGGGCTGGGGGCGGCGGCGATGGCCGCGCTGGCCTATCCCGACCGGGTCGGGCAACGCCGCAAGGGCGATGCGCCGCGCTATGTGCTCTCGGGTGGCAAGGGCGCGGTGATGGCCCCCGGCGACGGGCTGGCAGGGGCGCCCTATATCGTGGCCACCGATCTGGACGGCGACCCGCGCGAGGCTAGGATTAGACTGGCGGCGCAGATCTCGGAACGCGAAATCCGCGAGTTGTTCGCGGATCAGATCGGCTGGATCGATCTGTGTGACTGGTCCAAGCGCGAGCGTCGGGTGGTGGCGCGCAAACAGGAACGCTTCGGCGCGCTGGTGCTGGACGACCGCCTCTGGAAGGACGTGCCCCCCGAACAAGTCGCGCGCGCCATGTTGGAGGGGGTGCGCGATCTGGGCCTGCGGCTGGAGGGGGCGGCGGCGCGGCTGGCGGCACGGGTGGAACTGGTGCGCGCCGAGGGCGGCGATTTCCCCGACTTCTCCGCCGAGGGGCTGATGGCCCATCTTGAGGATTGGCTGCTGCC
>JASJGL010000115.1:0-17997 GCA_033791545.1 Pseudodonghicola sp.
CTCCTGTGCCCCATGACAGCGGCGCCATGCGAGGCAGGCGGGCAATCGCTGGAGGGCGACGGGCACTGCGACACGTCCTCTTCCAGGCTGCACTTGCCGCCGCATGCCACAACCCGGTGCTGAAGACGGTGGCAAAGCGCACGAAAGAGCACGGAAAGCCGCACAAGGTTGTCATCATTGCCATCGCACGCAGGCTGATCACCATCGCAAACGCGACCCTCAAAACCGGCGAGGCATGGAGGCACCAGGCGGAGTGATACACACAATTGCTAGATATCCATCAAGTCAAATTATGCTACCCGCACGATCTCCAGATCGTTAGCCAAAGGGCAGGTGAACCAGAAAATGGTTTCCTTGCCCGGTTCGCTCTCAAATCCAACCGCCCCTCCCATATCTTCGACCAAGCGGCGCGAAATACTCAACCCCAATCCGGTGCCACCGCGTTTCCGCGTGTCCGAGTTGTCGGCTTGCGAGAAGGGCTGGAAGATCGTGCTCCGAAATTCTTCTGGTATACCGGGACCAAAATTGCTCACTGAGATTTTTGTGTAGGCGGGTAGAACCTCAGCAGTCACCCGAACTTTCGTGTCGGAGTCTGAGAACTTACATGCGTTTGACAATAGGTTAGACAAAATCTGAATAACATGTTTCCTGTCCGCCCAGATGTTCTGTTCCACCTCATGCTCCACAACCTCAACCTCAACGTTCCACTGCGAGGCGTAAGGCTCAACTTGCTTTGATGCGAGATTGAGGATCTCATTCAGACTGACCGCTTTCAAATCTTGGGCCCCTCTGCCAGCGTTCAGTTTTTCCAAATCCAGAATATCATTCACAAGGCTGAGAAGGCGGTCGGAATTTGACGAGGCGATATTTATCAATCGATTAACTCCACCACTCTCAACATCTTTCAGTTGACTTTGCAGAAGCCCAATCGCCCCCCTAATTGAAGTTAACGGCGTTCTAAGTTCATGGCTGACAGTTGCCACGAAATCACGCTTCATCTGATCAAGTTTAAAACGTTCTGTCACATCCGTCTGCACCCCGAGCATTCTAAGTGCCACCCCGTCTGGGGTACGTTTTACAGCGACGGCATCTGACTCTATCCAGCGCCACTCGTCACTTCCTACATTTACGCGAAATCGAGCTGTGGCACGTTCAGTGTGACCTTTGATACAAAGATCCTCGGCCTTTTCCAAAGCATCAAGATCATCTGGATGAATTTTGGCCATCTGCTGTCGATAAGGATTATCGCATCCAGGGATCGAATCCATTTTGATATTTTTTAGCCAAATATCTGATACTACTGAAGTTCCCCTCCCCAAGTCGACATCAAAGACACCGATCTGCGCGCTCATCAGAGCAAGGTTCCACCGTTGCTCGGCCTCTGCAATCTCCTGTGTAAGCCTCTCACTAATTGTGATGTCGCGCATTAAAAATGTGATTCGCTCCTCGCCATCAGCAGTGAACCAAGTTTTCTTTTCAATTTCGATGATCGATGGCTCGGGGTTTCCTGTCACTGACGCCACATCCATTTTTGACCATCCGTCGTCACCTTGAATATCCAAATCTGGAAGCAATTCGCAGATCAACTTGCCATCTACATTATCCGAACCATTCAAATGAGTCAGAAGCTTCAGTGCGGCCGGGTTCGAGAGTATGATTTCCCCCATCTTGTTCGCTGATATAATGGCGAGCATGGCGTTCTCAAGAATACAGCGGTTCTCTTTGATTTGCGTTTCCAGGTCGCGCGACTTTTGAACTACTGCAGCAGAAATCGTAATGTTTTTCCCTATCAGAACCTGCATAATGACACTAACCAGCGAGGTAATGAAAATTCCAAGTGCCAGAACAACCCATCTCGCGCGAAATGGTTGGATAGATTCGAATTGCGGCGTGCTATTCAACGACAGAGAGAAGGTCTGCCCAAATTTGTTGATCGATTGATGAAGGGTATACCCTGGTGCCATGGTCGTATTGGCAGGTAAGGTTTTGTGATCATTGTGGATCGTATTTATGCCAGACTCCACTTGCAGTTCCAGCAACTGACCTTGCGCAGGAGTCAGGTCTCTGAAAATATTATCAATATTTAGTACTGCAAATGCAAAACCTGAAAAGGTATCTTTCGCGCTCTCCAAAGCACTATCATCTAGGGGGATTTTGTGGATTGGTTTAAGCAAAAGTATCTGCGAGTACTCGCTTTGAAGCGATCGACCAGGAAAGTGCTCAGTCGCAAGAGTTTCCCCGGTTTCACGAGATGATTTCGCAACGGATAGGAGTTCGGAGTTGCTATTGAAATCAAACCCCGACAATGCCTCATGGTTTGCCAGTGGTTCAATATACTGCACCGAAAAGTGATCAGTTGGCAACTTGAATGGCGTGGCGCTGATCGTATTCAACCTGTCAATGGGCGTGGAAAAATCGCCTCGAATATCATTGCCGGTGGAGGCAGACGTCGCCAGACCGATAGCGTCAAGCGCGAATATATTATCCGGAACATCTAGAGATTTAGTATAAACCTCCATGTCAGCCTTCGTCACCTCATCAGAGGCCAGTACCAGACCAGAAACACCATCAAGTATGCGACTGTATTCTTCAAACCGGCGATCAAGCGAGATCAGAATTTGATCCGTCAAAACCTGGAAACTCTCTTCTGACCTGCTTTGTACAATTCTGTGAACCAGTGAGGATGAAAGATAGGAAAGGCCCAAAAACAGGATCAAAATTGTCGCCTGCAGCAATCGTGCTCTATGATTTGACGGCATATCTAACCTTCTGAATTTATAGCGTTTCTAAATCATAGAGGGGTGTTCGTGAACTGATCTTGCGCCACATTCTTCCCAATTTAGCATCGTTCAGAAAACCGCTTGAAATGTGGCGGCAATTGGATCTTGGTGAGGCATTTTCACCCCCCTCAACGTTCCCTGTTCCAACCCGAATAGTCTCATGGCCCCTCAGCAATCTGTCGTACCGCCCGAAAGTTGGTAACAGCTTGATCAGGCTGCGTTTTGGCGTTTCTTGACCCCGTCTTTGAAGGCAATCCCCTGAACACGTTCAGGGAGACGGTTTGCCCCGTCCAGTTTGCGCCATTTGGCCTGGGCCGACATCATGCGGCAGACGGCCATGGCAAGACCGGTTTTCCGGCTCAGACAACTTTTTATTTTTCCGGTCCTGTGGCGGACGATCGCAAACATACTCTCGATCGGGTTCGAGGTCCGGATCCACCTCCAATGTTTGACAGGCAAGATGTAGAAACTGAGCAGGGCATCACGGTCCTTGATCAGTTGGCCCCCGCCTTGTTGAAATTCGCGCCATAGGTTTCGGCTAAGACATCGAAAGCCGCCGCGGCGTCCGCCTTGAATGTGCTCTTTGCCCTGCCGCTTTCCAGGCAGCTTGGAGATCGGAGCGAGACCGGCCGGTTTTACCGCCTGCTTGCCGCTCAGATACCCGATCTCAGACCTGTCCGTCAGGATCGTACAGGCTGTCACCTGTACCCATGCACGCGTCGTGATCGCCGCCCGGGCCGCTGACGACAACACCGTCAGATCGATCTCGTCGCTGGGGAACCAGACGCCGCTGCAAGCGCGCCGGGTGCTTGAGAAATTTGAGGGCTCCGCGCCCGACGCGCTTGCCCGAAACGACGAACCCGATCACCAGAATCCAACCTGCAGCCTCTCATTGTGAACGAGGGGCCAGCGGGGACAGGTCAGTGCGTCCCCCCATCAAGGCCACGGCCCGCGCGCCAACCAACAGGCCGGAAACATATGAGCGGTTTCCAAAATCACGCCGATTTCCAATTGCGAACAGCAGCCGACACTGAGATTGGGCTGGTACCGGACTTGGGATGCCAAGCGCTCGGAGGACGGCAAGGGACCGAAAGTGCGGTTGGGTGGCAACGGTTCGAGCAAGCCTACGCGAGAGCACGACCACGCGCGCAGTCAGTCAAAGTACCGCACCAGCAGGCTGGCCGCACGGAAAGCCTCGGTCAACAGATCAATCACACCGTCATCCAGCAAAGCTGCGTCTGGCATGTCTTTACGGCATCCTAAGCCAACCATTTTCAGATAGGGCGCTGCCGGACCCTTGCTGTCAAAACCGTCTGGCACAGCGCCCAACAGATTTCGTGTGACAATACCGTCTGGAAACGCCACCTTGAACTCAGGATCGGTCACGACGTCCTCAAGGCCCTGCGGATCGTCAACCAGATGCCGGCGCACCCTCGCAAGGGCCGCCTTGGAGGGGTGAAAAAGACCAGCCCCCGCATGGCAATTCCCCGGCTCGATATGAAGGTAATATCCGACGTCTTCGGCGGGACTCCCTGCGTTGGCAAACACATCCACTTCAGCGCGATAGAGGCCGGGCCCGACGCGATCACGGGGTTCCTGAAAGAACTTGGAGAAACTTTGCTTGGGTTTGAACTTCGCCTCGGCGACATAGGGATCAAAACGATCCGCATAATCGTGGAGGGTCATCGCAATGCCCGTAAAATTGCGCAAAGCGTCGTCGCGTTCCTCGCGGTGCGCGTCCATCCAGGCTTTCCGGTTGTTCGTTGCAAGATCTGCAAGAAACACAAATGTCTCTGGCTCTACCATGCGCGCCGCTCCTGTTTCGCAGCTGCCGCAAGGCTGGTCTGCGTTCCCGTTGTCTCCTTGTAGGGGCGGTTCAAAGGAACAGCCATGAATTTGTAGTGCGACCGCGGTGCAGTTGAAAACACCCAAATTGTTCGATGGCAGAGTGACAGCCCGTGCGGCAGTGCGGGCTTGGGTTCAAGTTGCAAGCGCAACCCCCATGGCCCGATGGGCATAGGATGTTGCGCTTGAACGACGCCGCACTTGAAGATCGAACTCTCCCCGGCCTCAGATACGCTCGATCCGGGCCGGAAGCCCTTGCCGCACGGCAGTGCCTGACACGGGATCAACCCAGACCCCGGCTTTCTCACGTGTCGGGTCCAACATCCCAATATCATTGAGCAAAACGCCTGCCGCCAGTCGCGGATCAGCGGCCAGTGTCGCGCCGTCAATGGTAATGTCCTGCGCACCAAAGCCGCGGTGACCAAAGCCATGTTCGATGGCCACCGTGTCTGCGGCGATCCCGTCGCGCACCACGGCCACGCTTTCAAGCCTGCCACCGGGCGTCGTCAGCCGCACCATGTCGCCGGTTTTGATGCCATGAGCCTTGGCCAGCGCCCGCCCCACGTTCACCGGGTTCGACGCGACGATCCGCAGCAGCGATTTCGCACCGACCGAGTAGGAGTTCTGCAACGGGGATTTGAAACTGACGATCTGAATCGGCCAGTCTTCGCGGGAGTAGTGATCGCTCACCTTTGTGCCATCCGCGAATTCCGGTGCGCGCCACGCAGGCGTGCCCGGCAGCCCGGTGCCGGTGGTGGCGCGGCGGAACGATCCCAATTGCTCGTTCCAGACCAGCATCGGTGCGTTAAAGGCATAGCTGGCCCGGTCGCCTTGATAGCTGTGCTCGATGTTCTCGTAGCGCCCGCCTTTGGCATAGATCGTCGCGGCCTTGCGCCATTCCGAAGGTTTCAGCGTGGCCTTCAGATCGTCCAGAATACGCGCCACATTGGACAGGTCTATATCCTCATCCGTCGCATCCTGAACCGGCGCACCGATCAACGCCACATTCGCAGCGCCGCGCAGATACCAGTCTTCGGCCCGGTTCAGCGGATGCAACGCGCCCGTGGCATCGGGGATCGCGTCCTCCCCGAACCCCGGCAGGCCTATGCGTTTGGCCACGCCGATCAGGAAGGTTTCCATCCCGATCCGCTCGCCCTCTGCGGTTTTTGCCATTTTCGGTTCGATCACCGGCCAGCGGGCGCAGGTGGCCTTTGTCGCCACGCCACCCCAAGGCTTGGTAAAGCCCCATGTCTCATACATCACCGAGTCCGGCACGATGTAATCCGAAAGCGCCGAGCTTTCGTTGATGAACGGGTCGATCGAGATGATCAGCGGCACCACGGCGGGGTCTTTCAGCTTGTCCACCAGATGCGCCACACCCGGAACGCCATAGACCGGGTTGGTATTGCGGAAGATCAGCGCCTCGGCCTTGTAGGGATAGCCATTGACCAGCGACGACATCCATTCCGTCGCAAGACCCGGCGCGTTGGGATACCACGGCCCATCCGCCGGATAGGCAGCACCCGCGGCTTTCTTGGCCTTGTACTCCGAGGTTTTCTCATACGGGACGTTGCGCCCAAACGGCAGCCCCTTGGCTTTCACCGCGCCGGGGAAGGACTTCAGATCATAGGCCGGGCCGTTGTTTTCGGGGAAGCCGCCGCCGGCGATCATGGTGCCGCCCTTCCAGTTCAGATTGCCGATCAACGTGTTCAGCATCATCAGCGCATAGGCATTATAGAACCCCGTGCCGGTCATCATGCCGCCGTGGCTGCTGACGGCGGCCTTGCGCCCGTGGCTGGTGAATTCCCGCGCAAGCTCGATAAGCTTGTCCTCGGGGATGCCGCAATCCGTGGCATAGTCCGCGATGGCGCGCGACAGGGCTTCTTCCCGCAACAGCGTCAGCGCGGTCTTGACCGCCACCGGCCCCGCCGGAGTCTCGGCCATACCCTCATGGAACAAGGGCGCGGCCGCATCACCCGCAGGCACAGCCCCGGCAGGGGAGGACACCATGAAGGGATCGGCATCGGAATAGGCCTCGCCGACGATCTCAAGCCCGAGATCAGAGCCGCGCAGGCAATGGCCATGGCGCGGGTGGTCCGGGTCGGTGATGACAAGATGGGTGGCGTTCGACCAGCTTGCCTCGCCCGCCGCATCTGCCGCCGCTTTCGAGGGGGACGCCAGATATCCCGCATCATAGCGGTCGTTTTCGAACATCCAGCGCATCATCGCCATGGCCATCGCGCCATCGGTGCCCGGCTTGATCGGCACCCAGCGCGACCGCTCGCCCGAGGGACCGTTTTGCGCATGGTTGAGGACCGGGTCGACCACCACATAACTGAGATCGCCATCCGAGCGCGCCTTGGCGACAAGGGTGCCGATCCGTTTGAACGGGTTGCCCGCATTGCCGGGGGCGGTGCCTGCGAAAATGATGAACTCGGCATTGGAAAAATCGGGCTTAGCGTGTGGCATGGATTTGAAGTTGCCAAACATCGCCCCCGAGCCAGAGCGATAGGCCCCGCCACAATAGCTGCCATGGCGGGTGAAATTGTTGGAGCCAAAGCTCTGCTTGAGCCAGCGCAGCACGAAATTGTCGCGCCCGTCATCGACGCAGTTCATCCAGACAAGGTGATTGGCGCGTGGGCCGAATTCCGGCGCGCCAGCAAGCGCGGGCGCCTCAAGATCGCGGATATCGCGCAGACCGGCAACCGGGCCTTCGCCGAACAGATCGCCACCTTCGACCACCTCTTCGAGCAGTTGATCGAAACCGATGGTTTGCCATTTGCCCGACCCACGCGGGCCGACGCGTTTGAGCGGTTGCAGCACGCGGCGCGGATTGTCCACCTGTTCAAGAACGGCGTTGCCGCGCCCGCAAGCGGTGGATCGGCTGGTCAGCCCCTGGCCCTTGCCCGCCTGCGCCATGGCGGCGAAACTCTCGGCCACCGAGGACTCATAGCGAATGAAGGGGTCCGTGCTCATCGGGGAATAGGGATTGCCGGCAACGCGCAGCACTTTGTTGGCCTTTTTGTCGACGCGCACGCGTACCCCGCACATGGTCGTGCAGCCGATGCACATCGTATAGCTCATCGCCTGATCGGGGTTCGGTGTGACATCGCCGGTCACGGGGTCGATGGAGAATTCGGGGGGGATCGAATTGCCGGTCAGATGCTGGTTGCGCGGCGTCTCGCCGGACCATTTGCCCTTGGCAAGTTTCTTCACGGTATCGGCGTATCCGACACCGAATGTGCCCAAGGCCCCTGCGGCGGCGCCCCCTTTGAGGATGTTGCGACGGTTGGTCATGGTCTTGTTCTCCTCAGATGGAACGGGCGGGACCGGTGGCGGTCCGAGTGTTGTCGGGTCGACCAGCCAAGGTCCAAGGCACGAAAGTGGTGTAGGCGATCAGCAGGAACAGCCAGAGCCCGAAGGTGCCGATCACCCCCATCAACCCCGACAGCCCGGTCGGCATCAGCGCGTCGTAAAGACCGGATCCGACCTTGGGCACGGCTTGTCCGCCCATGAACACGGTCCAACGGAACATCCATGCGGCATGGATGGCGATCAGACCCGTGACCCAGCCGGACCGGCGCGGGAGGACAAGCGCGATGACGAAGGGCACGACGATGGACAGGGCCCCCCAAGCGGCGATTTTCTGCCATGTCGGGAACCCTGCGACCGAGGCTAAAGCCTCGCTATGGCGGGGCGAGAGGCCGGAGAGCGCCAAGGCGAACCAAAGCCCGCCAAGCACGGAGACGAGGCCCAGCGCGATCGCCAGTCGACGGTTCAATGCCGCCTCAAGATTACCATCGCGGCACAGACTGCGTTCCAGCACGAGCATGACGCCCAATGCCCCCACGGCCCCGGTTGCCGCGAATTGCAACGGCAGGAAGGGGGTGTTCCAAAGCGGACGCGCCCGCACGATCATGACCTCCATCCCGGTATAGGTCAGAATGCCCAAGGCCGTGAGGCCAGCGCCGATCCCGATCAGCGGGGCAAAGGCATTGCCAGAACCCCCAAGGCTCAACAGGCGAAACAGCCATGCAAAGCGCCAGTTGTCCTGTCCCATCTGGAAAAAGGCGGGGCGATGCACGGCCCATGCAAAACCCAGCGTCAGGGCCACATAACTGGGCACGACCCATGCGCCCCAGGCCATCCATGACGTGCGGTGCGTATAGATGAAGAATTCCCAAAAGCGGAACGGCTGGTGCAGATCCGCCAGCAGGGCGATGGGCGCCGTGATCCCGGTCGTGACCGCGACCATCAAGGCCAAGCGCGACGCGGGCAGCGCGCCCTCCCGACCAAGGACAAACCCCGGCAAGGCGAGCAGAAGCGCCGTGGCAGAAACGGCAATCAGAAAGAAATATTGTACAGCCCACGGCAGCCAAGCCGCCTCATGCACTGTGCCGACAAGTTCCTGAACCTGATACCCCATCACGCGCCCTCCTCATGAATGGCCCTGTGTGCGGTTTCGACCGGCGGGGTATACGCGGCGTCTCCCGCGATCCGCCCGTCGAGCACATCATCAAGACCGATGTAGTAGACATTGGGATTGGTGTGCATTTCCGGCCGCAACACCGAGACCTCGTTCTCACGCAGCATTCTCGAGACTTCGCTTTCGGGATCGTTCAGGTCGCCAAAATTGCGCGCGCCGCCGACACAGGTTTCAACACAGGCCGGCAAAAGCCCTGCCTGCGTGCGGTGGAAGCAAAAGGTGCATTTGTCCGCAACCTGGGTTTCGTGATTGATGAAGCGCGCGTCATAGGGGCAGGCCTGCACGCAATAGGCGCAGCCAACGCATTTGGAGGCATCGACCAGCACCTCGCCATTCTCGGCCTTGAACGTCGCCTCGACCGGACAGACCGGCAGGCAGGGCGGATCGTCACAATGGTTGCACAGCCGGGGCAACATCACCATCGCCGGGTCCTGGCCGTCCTTCACCAGTTCGTAGACGGAAACATGGGTGCGAAAGGCATCCTCGGGCACATCGTTTTCCATGATGCAGGCGACGGTGCAGGCCTGACACCCGATGCATTTGCGCAGATCGACGACCATCCCCCAATGCGCGACGCTACGGTCTGCCGCGCCAGATTGTGTGGCGGCCGTTGCAGATCGGCTGGCCCCCGCGACCGATGCGGCCGCCCCGATGGTCACCTTTCCGATGGTCCCAAGAAAGCCACGGCGTGTCGTGTCCATTTGGCTGATCCTTTCTGTTCAAGGTCAACCACAGGATAGTCGTGTCTCGGGGGGCGGCGATATCGGCGGAAACCCGAAGCGGCTAGGGGTTAACCCCTAGGAGTCGGCCCAACCAGCCGCGACAAGCAGTCGCACCAGATCCGCCGCCGAGCGGGCCCCCATCTTGTCCATCGCATTATGGCGATGGATTTCCACTGTTTTCAGGCTGATGCCCAGAGCGTCGGCGATTTGCTTGTTCTGGCGGCCTGACAGAACCGCGCGGGCGATTTCTGTTTCGCGCGTGGTCAGGCTTTGCGTTCTTTCGCGCAGCGCCGCCGCCGTGCGCGCGGCATCTGCCTGTTGTCGGCTTTCGCTCAGTGCCTCTTTTATACGATCCACCAAGGCCATGCCATCGACAGGTTTTTCAAAAAAGTCGATGGCCCCCGAACGCATTGCACGCACGGCCATGGGGACATCGCCATGGCCGGTGATCATGATCACCGGCAGCGGGCAATTGCGGGCTTTCAATTCGTCCAACAGCTCCAGACCGGTCATGCCGGGCATCCGCACATCGGCCAGAATGCAGCCCTCGGCCTGATCGCCCAGCGTGCCAAGCAGATCGAGGGCGGAGCCATGTTGCCGGATCTCAAGCCCCAGAGACGACAGAAGAAACCCAAGCCCTTCGCGCGCCGCGCGGTCGTCATCTACGATATGGATGCTGCCGTCTTCACTCACATGCACTCTCCAGCCGGGAGCCAGACCACAACCCGCAGCCCGCTCCCGTCGTCGGGCTGCTCTGCGCGCATCCAGCCGTCATGGGCGTCGATGATCGACCGGCTGAGCGCAAGGCCAAGACCGACGCCTTCGGTTTTGGTGGTATAGAAAGCCTCGGCGAAATGGTCCATTGCAGCTGCGGTCATGCCTTGGCCGTTGTCGCGCACCGAAATCGCAACGCCTTTGCCACGGGCGCCGTCGTCGCGGGCCTCTGCGCGGATCGTCAAGGTGCGCTGGTCTTGCGGGGTCTGCTCCATCGCGTCGATCCCGTTCTGAACAAGGTTCAGGATCACCTGCTGAAGCTGTACCGCATCCGCCATCAGGTTCGGCAACTCCTCTGCGATCTGCGTTTGAACCTGCACCCCCGCCCGGTGGGCCGAGGCGGAATAGATCGAGGCGCAATCCTTGATCAGGGCCCCAGCGGCAACCGGGGCCAGTTGCCGTTCGCGTTTTCCGACAAAGGCGCGGATACGCTTGATCATAGTGCTGGCGCGCTCGGCCTGATTTGCCACTTCCTGCGAGGCAAGCGTCATGTCCTTTTCCGAGAACTTGCCCGCCTTGAGCCGCAACAGACAGCCCTGCGCATAGCTGGAAATCGCGCTCAAGGGCTGGTTCAACTCATGCGCGATCGAGGTGGCCATTTCCCCCAGAATGGACAGGCGCGCGACATGCTCAAGTTCGCGCCGGTGCTGGCGGTCGGCCTCTTCGGCGTTTTTGCGTTCGACCATCTCGGTCTTGAGCGCGGCATTGGCATCCTTCAACGCCGCAGTGCGACGGCGCACCAATGTCTCGATCCGCACGGAATAAAGCGCCCAGAACATCAGCGCGACGACAAATACGATCAGCCAATCCCAATAATCCTCGACAAACTCGCGCAGCGACACGGGACCAACACGCTCATAGGGACCAATCTGAAGCTTGCGCATCAGATCATGCACCGGCTGGTAGTCGAGCGGTACGGTCCAGCCGGTCGCCCCCTCCATTTGCATCAGCGCAACCGCGACCTGCTTGGCCAGCGCGGCCGAGGTCTGTTGCGCCTTGGCAAAGGGCCAACCGGGATAAACTGCGCTGGAACTTGCGCATCCAATGGCAGCGGAGACATCCCGTTGCACGGCAAAGGCGTGCAACGCGTCGAAACGGGCGGATTTCCTTTGCAAATCCTCAAGCATGCAGGCCCTGAGCACCGCCGCATCTGCCCGCCCGTCAAGCACCGCCTCTGCCGCGGATTGCATCGGGTAGCCCGTGATCACCAAGTCGACCTGTCGCGCAAGGGCGCTGTCGGTCTCCGCCATGTCCGACCAGACGATCTGAAACCCGCCAAAGGCTTCGGGTGCGACGATCGCAAGCCGCCGCCCGGCAAGATCATCCAGTGTTTCAAGATCCCCATTCGTCACGAGGGTCGAGGCGACCGGCCAATCGCCCTCGGCCGTGGCGATCCGGCTGATGTGGTGGCTGTATTCAAGCGCGGCGTAGTTGCCCGGATTCGTAATGACAAAATCCAGCGCATGATCCGCCAGCGCAGCGTCGAGGCCATAAAGGTCCAAAGGGACAATGCGGAAGTCATGCTCCGGCAGGGCCCGGTTCAAGGCAGTCTTTGTTGCGCGCCAATGGTCGAGCGCATGCTCTGTTGACAGATAATCAAGAACACCGATCCGAAGCGGCTCCTCCGCTTGTGCAGCAGGGACCGCCAGCGCGAGTGCGACGAGGGAAACAGAAAGTCGGATGAAAAATCTAGTCATGGCTTTTGGCCATTGGACAGGATGGCCGGGCCAGATGCAAACACCCCATCTTGCAACATGTCCAAAAGCGGCCTGCGCAGCGGCTTTGACGATGGCCGGATCGCTATCTCGGATATTTGCCACTTTTTCAGGCTCGGCGCCCATAGGGCAGATGATCCGCCATGTTTTGCGGTCGTATCTGGCAAGGGTCGCTCTCAAGGGCCGACAACCAAACCATGGTAGTTTCGGCCCGACGAATAGACACAGATGGGATGGTTGCCTCCCCCTGCCCGCCTCAACCGGTTTTTCTGACAGCGACCTGCCGGCTCCTTGCGTGGCGTCAAACCAGGAACCTCTGATAGTTCCCCTCAAGGCCGTCCACCACCAGCGCCGGTTTTGATCAGCATTTCAATCAAAGTCAGCGCCGACCTTGGTAAGCTTTTCCGGCTTCTGACCAAGACAGAGCGGTCCCGCAAGGCCCAGTCGTCCTCCAATTCCAAAAGCTTGATATCCATGGTTTGAACATGACGACGCGCTGCCGATTCCGGGACAATACCGATCCCTACGCCCGCCTCGATGATCCTGCACATCGCCTCGAAGCTCCGGACCTGAATACGCAAGGTCCGGTTGTATCCATTGCGTCGGAACTGATGGCGCAGAAAGTCCAACAACGTACTGCCTTCGTGCAAACCGATATGTTCAAAGTCGAGCGTTTGACGGAATTGCACCCGGTCATGGCTGGAAAGCGGATGATTGTTTGGCACGGCAAGCATCAAGCGATCCGTGGAAAACCGAATTGCTTCAAGGCCGTCGTTGCCAACCTCGCCCGAGATGATCCCCATATCTGCGGAACCATCGACGACCGAACGAATAATATCGTTGGTCAGGCGTTCCTGAAGATCAACGGTCACGCCTGGCCTGTCTGACAAGAACAGGGCAAGGATCTCGGGCAGGAATTCGGTTACTGCGGTCGTGTTGGCATACAGACGAATATGCCCGACTTCGGCATTCAACATCTCATCCGCCAGAAAATCCATCTGTCGGAGCACCAACCGCGCTTGGCGCAAAAACACTTCGCCCGCAGATGTCAGGCTGATCCCACGGTTGCCACGCAGAAACAATTGCTGCCCGGTCTCACGCTCCATCGCTTTGATACGCGCACTTGCGGCTGACACCGAGAGAAAGGCGCGGCCCGCCCCATGGGTCAGGTTGCTACACTCCGCGACGTGTACAAACAGGCGCAAATCCACCAGGTCAATTTTCATGGCCTTCGTCTAACACGAACGCACCGTTGCGAAAATACGAATTTTCTGAAGGCGCGGGACCTGTCAAAGTTGGATCCTATTGACAGAAGGCGAGGCCAGAATGGACATAGCGCATTTGCAACAGTGGGTCGGCAAAACCGAAACGTATGACGAATGCATCGCCCCGTTTCCGTCAAACGCCCTGGCCGCGACACTGAACCGTGATGACAGCGAATACATCGCCGGGTCAGCCCTGCCGCCGCTGTGGCATTGGCTGCACTTTCTGCCCATCTTCAAACTCTCGGATGCCGGGTATGATGGGCACGCGGCACTGGGAGGGTTCCTGCCTCCGGTCCCCCTGCCTCGGCGGATGTGGGCGGGCAGCCGATTGAATTTTCACGCGTCAATGTGCATCGGTCGCGTCCTGAAAAAGGTATCGACCGTCAAATCCGTAAAGGCCAAAAACGGTCGGTCGGGGCCGTTGGTGTTTGTCACGGTGGGGCATCAGGTGTTTGACGGCGACACGCTCGGCATCGACGAAGAACACGACATCGTCTATCGCCACCCCCCCAGCCCCGATGCCCCTGCCCCTGTGCCACCACGGGCCCCCGAAAAATGGGCGTTCTCGCGTGAAATTGACCCCGACCCAGTGCTTCTATTTCGCTATTCCGCGCTGACATTCAACGGCCACCGCATCCATTATGATCGGCCGTTCTGCATCGATACCGAAGGCTACAAAGGGCTGGTTGTCCACGGACCGCTGCTGGCCACCTTGCTGCTTGACCTGCTCCGCCGAGAAATTCCGCAGGCGACGCTTCGCGGCTTCGAATTCAGGGCGATTTCGAGCGTCTTCGACAACGAAACCTTCTCAGTTCATGGCGAAGCTGACGACGACGGCAAAACATTCCAATTGTGGGCGCGCAGGCAAGATGGCGGGCTGGCGATGCAAGCAAAGGCGACAATCGAATGAGTTTACCCATGGACACAGACTATCAAGACATCCGCGATGCCGTTCGCGCACTCTGCGAGACATTCCCGGCGGAGTACCATCGCAAGATCGATGAAGCCCGCGGCTATCCTGAAGAATTTGTCGATGCGCTGACCAAGGCAGGATGGCTCGCCGCGATGATCCCGGAGGAGTACGGCGGATCGGGGTTAGGCCTGACCGAAGCCAGCATCATCATGGAAGAAATCAACCGCTCCGGAGGCAATTCAGGCGCCTGCCATGGGCAGATGTACAACATGGGCACCCTGCTGCGCCACGGGTCCGAGGCGCAAAAGGCCCAGTATTTGCCGCGCATCGCCAGCGGCGAATTGCGCCTGCAATCGATGGCGGTGACAGAACCAACGACCGGCACTGACACGACCAAGATCAAGACCACAGCCGTGCGCAGGGGCGACCGATATGTGGTGAACGGCCAAAAGGTCTGGATCAGCCGCATTCAGCATTCCGACCTGATGATCCTGCTTGCACGCACCACACCGCTTGATCAGGTCAAACGCAAATCACTGGGCATGTCGATCTTCATGGTCGAGTTGAAGGATGCGATCGGGAATGGCATGGAGGTCAAACCCATCGCCAATATGGTCAACCACGAAACCAACGAAGTTTTCTTCGATGACCTTGAAATTCCTGTCGAAAACCTGATCGGCGAAGAAGGAATGGGCTTTCGCTATATCCTGGATGGTCTCAACGCAGAACGCACATTGATCGCAGCGGAATGCATCGGGGACGGATATTGGTTCATCGACAAGGTCGTCGACTACGTCAAGGAACGCGAGGTCTTTGGCCGCCCGATCGGCCAGAACCAAGGTGTTCAGTTTCCCATTGCCGAAGCCAAGATCGAGTTGGAAGCCGCCAACCTAATGCGGTTCCGCGCCTGCGCGCTTTTTGATGCAGGCCAACCCGCGGGCACAGAGGCAAATATGGCCAAATACCTTGCCGCCAAGGCCAGTTGGGAAGCCGCAAACGCCTGTCTGCAGTTTCATGGTGGATTCGGTTTTGCCCATGAATACGACGTCGAGCGCAAATTCCGCGAGACGCGGCTCTATCAGGTCGCGCCAATTTCCACCAACCTGATCCTGTCATATGTCGCCGAGCATGTGCTTGATCTTCCGAGGTCCTTTTGATGTTGCCGCTTGATGGAATAACTGTTGTCAGCCTGGAGCATGCAGTCGCCGCCCCCTTTGCCACCCGGCAGTTGGCCGATATGGGCGCGCGGGTGATCAAGATCGAGCGCCCCGGCACTGGAGATTTTGCGAGAAACTATGATACCCGTGTCAAGGGTCTTGCATCGTATTTCGTCTGGGCAAATCGCTCCAAGGAAAGCCTGACGCTGGATGTGAAACACCCCGAAGGGTCGGCAGTCCTGCACAAGCTGATCAAGACCGCCGATGTGGTGGTTCAAAACCTTTCGCCCGGAGCCGCCAAACGGCTGGGGTTGGGGCATGAGGCCTTGAGCAAGGATAATCCCGGCATCATCGTTTGCAATATTTCGGGATACGGGACCGGCGGCCCGGACGAAAAGCGCAAGGCCTATGACCTTCTGATCCAGTCTGAGGCCGGGTTTCCGTCTATCACCGGGACGCCAGAGACCCCCAGCAAGGCCGGAATTTCAGTCGCCGATATCGCGGCCGGGATGTACGCATACTCCAATGTTCTGGCCGCCGTCATTCAACGTGGCAGAACCGGGCGTGGTTGCGAGATCGACCTATCAATGCTCGACGCGATGACGGAGTGGATGGGCTATCCGCTTTATTATGCGTATGATGGTGCTCCGCCTCCGCCGCGGGCGGGTGCGAGTCATGCAACGATTTTTCCCTACGGTCCATTTGTCGTGGGCGATGGTCGCACGGTCATTCTTGGCCTGCAGAATGAACGCGAATGGACAGCCTTTTGCGGTGTCGTTCTGGAAGCCCCCGATCTGGCAGCGGATACCCGATTTTCAACCAATAGCGCGCGCGCCGAAGGCAAGGTTGCCCTGACGCAGATCATCACCGACTGCTTTTCAAGCCTGACGACCGAACAGGTTGTCGAACGGCTCGACCACGCCGGCATCGCAAACGCAAAGATGAACGAGATGGCCGACGTCTGGAACCACGTTCAATTTGAAGCGCGCGATCGTTGGCGCCAGGTTGATACGCCCGCAGGCCCCATTCCCGCGCTGTTGCCGCCCGGTGGCATCGGGCAGCCGCCCCGAATGGATGCCGTGCCCGCGCTTGGTGAGCATACCGCTGCCCTGCTGGAAGAACTGGGATATTCGGACGGCGACATCACCCATCTACGCAACGCGAAGGTGGTCTGATGCCCGATCTCGGCGCGGCCCGCAGCATTAGATCGATGCGACACTGCCCGCCAGGCTGCGCGCGCTGGTGCTTGAGAAATTGTCAACCGCCGACCACACGACACGAGTGGAGGCTTCGCCGATCAATCCAGTCGCCTTAGCGCGCAATCCTGTTTCAAGATCATCCGGCGCAATCTTGGCCGACAGATCGAATGAAATCTGGATTGTCCGCCCGTCGCTTGTCGTGATCTCACCCACAGTCGCGGTATCAGAGACCTCTGCATCCCCGATAACCTCGACCTTTTCTGCGAAGGCTTGCAGAAATGGATCGGTGCAAAGATCATCGTTGAAACTGCTATCGGCGGATGTGCTGATACCTTTTACGACCAAACCGGCAAGCCACGCATAGCTGAACTTGACCTCTAACCCGCTGCGTGGCGCTTTCTTGTCACAGACCGTCAACCAACGTGGATTGACGTGAATTTTGATATGCGCCACCTGATCGGCGGGCACCGCAGAGGCGGCCAAGCCGCCACGCAAGGCTTCGATCATTGCATGTGTGCCATGACAACAGGCATGCAATTTGTATTTTATGTCTTCGAACAGGAACGTATCCTGCGCCGAAATGCTCCACGGTCCGGCCACTCGGGTGTGGGTTTCGAAAAACCCCTCCGGCCCGAAAATGCCATCACCACTTGACGTGAAGCCCAGTTTGACAAGTTTGGCAGCCTCGACGCCATTGGCGGCAGCGATCCCGGCATTATACCGTTTTCCCATCGTTCCGAATTGGGATTTAAGGCCGGACGCGCGGGTTGCGACCAGACCAAGCGCGTTGCGGAACTCATCTTGCGTCAAACCCAACAGCCGGCCGGCGGCCACTGTTGCGCCAAAGGCTCCTGCCGTCGCGGTCTGATGAAAGCCGCGTTGGTAATGCTCGCTCCCCAAGGCCATGCCCAATCGCACCGCAGCTTCGGCACCAACAAGAAAGGCATCAATCATGTCCGCGGCGCTGGCATCCGTTTCTTCTGCCATCGCCAGTGCAGCCGGATAGACACCGACCGACAAATGCCCGACATGGGCAAAATGGGTATCGTCATAGTCAAGCGCGTGGCTGGGGGCGGGAGTTTGAAGCGCTGGGGCACGACGTGCGGTTAATTCCGCCGTCCTATGTAAAGCCGTTCGTCAA
>JASJGL010000116.1:0-28645 GCA_033791545.1 Pseudodonghicola sp.
GGTCGGCGATTGCGGGATACAGGTAATCCGTTTTCATTCGGCTGAAGGTTTGCGGATGGCCAAGGTAATGCCCCTCGCCCAGCACCACATCGCGGATCACGTCAAAGCTGAGCGCATCTTCCGTCACCTCCACCCCTTTCACCGTACGCAGGATTGCACCCAGCAGATCGTTGTCAAGAACGTAGCTTTCGAAACAGGTTCCCATCAGCGACCCGTGCATGCCCGCACATTCGTGGATCATCGAGGCTCCGGCATGGGCGGCAAGCGCCACCGTATAGCCTTTTTCACCACCAGCCTGCATGTCGGGCAGCTTGCTGTCGGTCATCCCCGCAGGCACCGAGTTGGGCAGATCATAGAACCCCGCCATCTGGGCGCAGGCCGCCGACAACAGCGCCTGCTCGCCCGAGCCGCCGGACATCGCGCCGGTGCGCAGATCGCTGACAAAGGGCCATGTGGCAAAGATGCCCCGGCACATCGGGTCGATGATGTTGCACAGGACCAGACCCGCCAGAACCTCGGCACAGGCCTGCGCGACGGAGCCCGCCAGCGCCGCCGGTGCCGTGGCCCCGGCCTGACCGGCGGCCACCAGCAGGATTGGCATACCGGCCTCGACGGCGGCCTCCAGCGCGGCGCAGCTTTCGGTGGCAAAGCGCATCGGCGGCACCACATGACAACAGACCGCTGTGCAGAAGGGCCGTTCGCGGAATTCCCCCTCGCCCCCGGCCACCGCGTCCAGCATCGGGATCACCGCCTTGACACTGGCGCTGTCGGTATAGCTGACGGCGATGGATTTCGTCGTTCCCGACAGGCAGGCATAGGTGGTGTTGATATCGAGATCCAGAATGGTCTCGGCATCGCGCGCCACCACCGAGCGGTGATACCAGTGAATATTGTCCATCCGGTCCACCAGCCGGGCAATGTCATACAGATCCGACACCGTGCTTTCGCGGTATTTCCCGCTGTGGAAATCCATGATGGTCGGGGCGGCCCCACCGGTGCCGGTATGCACACGCCCGCCACCGATTTCGATATCATGGGCGGGGTCGATACCATGCAGGGTGAATTTGCGCCGGGTGCGGGCGATCACATCCTCGACCAGCGCCCGTGGAAACCGCAACCGCCCCGTGTCATCCACCCAGCATCCTGCTTCGATCGCGCGGGCCTCAAGGCTCGGGGTAACCTGGCTAAGCCCGAGATCTTCCAGCAGTTGCAGCACAAGCGCATGAATACGCGCGACCTCAGGCTGGGTCAGCGGCTTGTAGCCGCCCCCCAACATGCCCGGCCTGATCGGTGAGGCCAGAGGCACGGCATTTGCAATGCCTCGGCTGCGGCGGCTTGTTCTTCGCGCGGTGGATACGGCCATGTCGGACCTCGCCTGGTTTTTCAAGCCCACTGTGGTGGCAAGGAAAACCCGCGTTCAAACGATCATTGTGAATGTGTCGCATTCCCCCAGATCATGCCAATTCGCCCCCCGCGCCGATTTCCTCCATGATCCATTGGAAAAAATCGCCGATCGCCGGGTTCGCCATACGCTCCACAGACGCGCCGATGTAATAGTTGCTGCGGGTCTCCAGCGGCATGCCGACCGGGCAGACAAGGCGCCCGTCCGCTAGCATCTCATCGGTGATATAGCTCCAGCCCAGGGCGACGCCGCGCCCGGCCTCGGCCCCTTGCAGCACCATCGGATAGCTGTTGAGACGGATGCCCCGGCGCTCGGGTTCCCCCCTGACGCCCTGATGCGCCAGCCAGACCCGCCAATCGACCGCCCCCCAGATCGTACCGCCGCCCTCCAAATGCAAAAGGGTCTGGCCCAGAACATCGCTTGGGCGCTGCAACTCGGGGTGATCGCGCAGATAGCCGGGGCTGCACACCGGATAGACCCGCTCGCCGAACAACAGCCGGGCCTCAACACCGTCCCAGATCCCGTCGCCATACAGAACGGCGATATCGGTATCGCCCTTGTGCAGATCCACCTTCTGATCCGTGGCCAGAACGCGCAGATCAATCTCCGGGCGGCGCTCGGAAAAGCGCTCCAGACGCGGCATCAGCCAGTAATAGGAAAAGGCAACCGAGGCCGCGACCGTGATCTGCGGCGCCTCGGTCACCGCGCGCAGATCCCCGACACAGCGCGAAATCTCATCCAGCCCACGGGTGACCGCGTCGAACAGCCGGCGCCCCGCGCGGGTGAGTTCGATCGCGCGATGTTTGCGATGAAACAGCGTCTGGCCAAGATCCGCTTCCAAGGCCCTGATCTGGCGACTGACGGCACTTTGGGTCAGGCAAAGTTCGTCTGCGGCCGCAGTAAAGCTCATCCTCCGAGAGACCGCTTCGAAGGTATGCAGCTGCGACAGGGCTGGCAGGGGGTATTTGCGCAAATGACAAGTCCTCACGGGAGGGGCTTACCAATTCAGTATACAAGGTGAGCTGAAAATCCATGAAAAGTTGTCTTCGCACCGTCCACCCCGTGACACGTGACGGCGCGCAAACTACCCTGCCATCGTCTGCTGTGGCCCCGGATCTTCCGCGACCCCGGGGCCGGGGCAAGATCGCCCCTCCGGCGCACGACATGCGCCAGACCGCACAGCGCTGTCACCATCCCCCGCCGCCGCCACCGCCACCGCCAGACCCGGACGCGCCGGAGCCGAACGACGACCCCTCCGGCACACTCGCCGCCATGGAAGAGCTCATCGATGCGGCGATGGTCCCGATGTCCTGCGCGATGTGGTCCCGCTGCCCGGCGTACCAGATCGGCGCATAGGTCGCGGCAGCCCCGGCCGTTGAGGTCGCCAGCCACCTCTCGAAACTCTTGCTCCAACGCCGCTCCACCCCCAGCACGACCGCATAGGGAAGCAGCGTCTCGAAATGCGAGGGCGACATGCGCGGAGCGTCGCGAAGGTTCATCCGGTCCTTCTCGGCCAGCGTCAGATACAGGCGCAAACCGGCGATGTGATCCTTTATCTCCCGACCGACTGCCGTGGCGGTGCCGCCAAGGACGAAAAAGACCTGATTGATCAGCACAAGGCCCCAGCCCATGCTCAGAACAAGCACCGCCCCAGCCGGTCCGAACATGTCACTGAACACGGCCCAGAACACGCCAAACAGCGCGAGGCCAAAGACGGCAATCCCGATGATCCCGATCAGGAGGAGCAACCGCCTCCCGGCTGATCCCCGCCGCCACGCCTTGAGCATCTTCCACACCCCAAGGTCCAGCAGCAGCGGGACACAGCAGGAAAAGGCAAGCATGCCCGCATCCTCCGTCGCGACATCACTGGCAAGAAACCACGCCACCGCGACCCCCAGAGAGGCCAGCAGCCCGACAAGAAACGGCCCCCTGTTGGGCGTGAAAAACCGGCCTGCGTTCTCGGCCTCGATCGCGGCGCGGAAATCGGTGTTCAGCGTCTCGATCTCATCGCCATGGGCCCGGTCCAGCGTCAGGGTCTCGCCCGGCGTCCCGAAGGCGTTCATCAGCACCGCTTGTCCGGCCGGAAGCGCATCCGCGGGCAATTGATCGGTGCGCCGGAGTGTCACCGTCTTGTTCAGATCCTCAAGCGACACATAGCCTTTCACCGCAAGGTCGATCACCGAGGCCGCCAGCGCAGTCCAGCCACCGCCGGAAAGGCCGCTGTTGTCGATATAGGCGGCCAGCGCTGGCGAAATCCCCTTCGGCAGATCCCAGCGCGGCACGATGACACCCGGTTTCGGATCGCGCCCGATCACGGACCAGATCGCCAGAAAATAGGCGAAAACCGCGATCAACCCGCCCAACCCGATCATCGCCGCGAGATTGTCGCGCCACCACCAGACGGTACGCTGCGCCGCCGTCGGTTCGGCCACGACCCCTTTCGGGAGTTGCACCTCGACGGTGATCCCCTCAAACGCATCCAGCGCTCGGGTGGTCCGGAAAACCGCCTTGTCGCCCGAGATCCGGGCCATTGCGTCCCGCCCGGTCTGGCCGCGCGCGCCGGTATGGGCCGCGACATCCAGCGGCGCGGCGCGCCCCGGCAAGCTCACGCTGGCGCTGGCGGCCTCGATCGGGAACATCCAGCCATCGCCGGTGACGTTCCACACCAGCAGGTCATAGCCCTCACGAAACCGGATCTGCCGGTCGGTCAGATAGGCGATCCGGTAGACATGCACCCCCGGCGAAACCTCGGTGTCCGAATCCCCGATACGGACCCGGCTGCCGCCCGTGATCGTCTCGACGCTCCAAACCTCGGGGATGCCATCGCGCTCCACCGACAGCACCTCGAAAGAGACCCTGCCGCGCCCGCCGTCCGAGTCGATGAAATCGCGCGGGAAATCGCGGTAGATGCCGTGCACGACCGCATCGCCTTCGGCAGTCACGGTGATGGTTTCGCTCACTTCGAGCGTACCGTCCTCGCGGATCTGAACATCGGACTCGAAAAAGCGAATGACCTCTGCGGCCTGCGCCGCCGGGGCGAAACCAAGCAGCAGCACAAAAGCCAACCGGAACACGCAACGCAGCATGGCGAGCGTCAGAACCGGACGGCCGGAACGGCGCGCTCGGCGGCGTCCTCTATCTCGAAATAGGGCTGTTGGGCAAAGCCGAAGCGGCCCGCCACAAGGTTCGAGGGAAAACTCTCGACCCGGACATTCAGGTCACGCGCGGCCCCGTTGTAATAGCGTCGCGCCATCTGGATATCATGCTCGATCTTGTCGAGCGCCCCCTGAAGCTCAAGAAAGGTGCTGCTCGCCTTCAGGTCCGGATAGGCCTCGGAAAGCGCAAAGAGATTGCCCAGTGCCTTGCCCAATGCACTTTCTGCCTTTGCCCGACCCTCGACATCTCCCTGCGCGACCCCCACGGCCCGGTTGCGCGCCTCCACGATGACCTCGAACGTCTGGCGTTCATGCGCGGCATAACCTTTGACCGCCTCGATCAGATTGGGGATCAGGTCGGCCCTCCGCTTGAGCTGGACGTCGATGCCGGACCAGCCCTCGCGCATCATCTGCCGTGCCCGCACCAGCGCGTTGTAAAGAATCACAGCATATAGCACCGCGATCAAGACCACGGCGAGAACGATAGAGAAGGCAATCATCTGGAAATCTCCGCAGGCACCGGAGGGCGCCGGATGTGAAAGGGCTCAGAAACGACAGTCGGGCATCGGGATCGACAGGAAGTCCCCCTCGACGCCCTGCATTTGGGTGTGATCCATCCTGATCGGATCAAAGGGAACGGCGTCCTGCGCCGAGGGCGAGAGCTGCACGAGGGAATGACAGCCGGCGAAGTGCGCCTGCCCCCCGGCCCCGGACACCGCTTCGATCACCACCGGGATTGCCGTCATGAATCTGCCGACGCCAGCGTCGGAAAACCCCTCGCCCATGCGCACCCGGACATGATCGATATCGACGTAGCCGTCCCGAAACGACGCATAATCATCGTTGAGCGATGCCGCATCCATCGCCGGCGTGCCGCGCAACCGATAGCTATAGGCACGGGCATATTGCCCCAGATTGATCGCGTTGTAATAGGAAACAAGCACATCTCGCGCACTGGTGCGGTTGTCGTAATAGTCGGGCGAGGTGAACTGCGATTGCGCCTCTTTCGCCTGCGCCTGAGCTGCCGTGAGGACGGAGAACAGGATGAGCCCGGCAAGCTTTGCTCTCATCTTCAGAGCCTCCATGGTGATCGATTGTTCCGGGGCTCAGACGCGCGATGCCCGACAACAGGAATGTCCAACGACAGAGCCAAAGCCGCCACGACAGCCCCGCACCAAGGGCCTGCCCCGGTCAACACCCTGCGCCGCAGGTCGGGCATATGGGGCAGGCAGGCTGCGGCACACAAATCCCGCCGCTATTCGAACGTGAATGTCCCGACCTTGCATACGTCGACGTCTTCTTGCTTGACCTCGTCGCCGTCCTCGAAAACCGCAAGAAAGTCAAAGATGCAATGGCCGGTGCCATCGTCGAAATTGACATCGACCGAGGCGCCATGCGGCAGCGTGTCAGCACCGAGAACGTCCTCTTGCCAAGAATCCGTTCCGTTGTTCGATCCGTAAAATTCGACCATCGTGTAGCCGGTCTTGTTCACGATGGTGACAAGACGATCCGCCGCCAAAGCCGGGGCCGCCACCGCATAACTCAGGGCCAGCGCAAGTCCGGCAAGTGCGAATTTTCTCATATTGTCTTTTCTCCATGCATCTTCCGGCCGCCTCTCGGCACCAGCGCGTCACGCGTCGTTTTCTTCGCGTGTCGCATTTCTACGCCTCTCCCCAAAACTTGAACAGCGAAAGCATTGATAAGCCCAGAAATGATCTGTCCTTTGCAAAAAGACCTGCTACAGGAAGCCGTCAACATGCTGTTTTCAAAGGAATGCAGGCGTGAACATGGCCGATACATCATCGCACACCTACAGCGCGGCAGGATTGCTCGACATGCCCGGATTCTGGGACGGTCTGGCGCAGGAGCTTCAGGATCTTCTGACGGTGCATTCCTCCATCCCGGCCGAGGTGCATTACCTTGCGGATATCCGGCATTGGGTCCTGATCCAGATGGCGATCGCACTTCACTTTGAAAACCAACGCGACAATAGGCGCCCGCGCCTTTCCCCCAAGCTCCTGCTGCAGGCGCTCGACGGCACCGGCATTGCCAGCCGCAATACGGTGCAGGCTTTTCTGCGCGAATTGACCCGGGTGCAGTTCACCGATCTGCCCCCGCGCGAAACAGTGCGACAACGCGCGCCGCAGGTCTCGGAAAAAAGCAAAAAGCTGATGTTGATCTATCTTGGCATCCATCTGCGGGCGCTCGACACGATCGACGGCGGCAACCGCAGCCCCTTTCTATCGAACACCCCCATGTTCCTGCCCTATCTTCAGCCCTGTTTCGCGCGCCGGATCTGCGTCTCCCCCGCGTGGTACAGCCCGCCCGCAGAGATCAAGTGCTTCACCAATAGCGCCTCGGGCAGCAGCATCCTGCATGATCTGGTACTGGCCAGCCAGCACCAGCAAGCGGATGCGGCAGATCGGATCTGGATCGGCCCCGTGTCGACGGCGAAACTGTCGCAACGCTATCAGGTTTCAACCGCCCATGTCGCGCGCATGTTGAGCAAGGCGCGCAAACTTGACCTGATGGGCTGGGCACGCCCCGGGCGGCGCGGCGATTGCTGGCTCTCGGCGCGGCTCGCGCGGTCTTACCTGAGGTGGCAAGCCGAAAAACTGGCCGCGCTGTCGGTTGCCTATTCCGAAGCACGCGCGGCGTTCGAGGCAGAAAATCGGGCCTGATCCCCGCGAAGGCCTCCGATGTATGCGCGCTGCACGTTGCCAGTCCCGGTGTCGGCATCACGGCCGGCCGGAATGGTGGAAAATCCATCCTGCGCAAGACGCTCGGCCCCGAATTCAAAGGCAACGCCGTAGCTGATCGGTGGCCGAACGGGTGTAGCCCATGCCAATTCTGCGGCGGGGAAACCCTGCGCGTCTTGGAAAGAAAACCCTGTCCCTTTGCAAATACCATCGCAATGCAGGGCCGTTCAGGGACGGGCCGTCCTTTCGCACGTCCCCCGTGGCCTTTTCGCAGCAGCAGCAGTACTCTCGGTCTGATACTATCTCCCCGTCAAACGGTCGGAACGCGCAAGACAATCCTTGCCGCCCACGATATGGTTCGGTCCAGAGGTCAGAGCAGGCGGCCTTTTGTCCCCATGTGAATCGGTCCCACCGGCATGTCGGCATCCATGCAACTAAATGCAGGTAAAGAAGAAATGGGAAAACCGAACACAACAGCCCATCACGTTCTTTCGAACCCGGATTATGTCAACCGGTCGCTGGCCATCGCCTGCACCCGTGGGCGCGAGGCCGTGGTGGTCCGGTTTCGCGATATCTTCCATCGTCAGGATTTTTCGGAACAACAATGGCGGGTGCTTCGCATTCTGTTCGATCAGGGCGCGTTGACCGCAACCGAAATCTGCAAACAATCCTGCATCCACAAAGTCTCGATGTCCCGCATTCTCAAATCTCTGGAAAAACGTGACCTTGTCGAGCGCAGCACAAGCGAATGCGACAACCGGTCCACGCTTGTCCAACTGACACAGCAGGGGGTCGAATTGCTTGATCCTCTGGTGGAAGAGGCCGCCGTCATCCATCACAAGATCACCCGCGAATTCGGCCCTGAGAAATACCAACAACTCCTGACGCTGCTGCAGGAACTGGCTGCCATCAACGAAACACCCCGCACCCCGGAGTGATCACTTTGGCACGGCTTCGGTACTGCCGGGGCCGGTTCAGGTGCTGTAATCGTCGATCAGGGGGCTCGGTCTTGCGAATTGCTCAAGATCGGCAAGATTGGTGATGCGCACCTGCGCCCCATCGATTTCAACCCCATAGGGGCGCAACGCCTTGATCGCGCGCGACAGGTTTTCCGGTGTCATGCCAAGAAATGAGGCAAGGCGGCGCTTTTCAAGCAGCAGGTCGAATTCCAGCGCGCCACCGGCGCGGCGATGGCTGCGCAACAGGTAATTGGCCAGCCGTTCGATCGAGGTGCGCAACTTGAGGTTCTTGGAGATCTTGACGACGGATCGGTAGCATTGCGCCAGTTCGCTCACCACCGCCCGGGCGAAATCGTTGTCACGTTCAAAGACAGCTCGCACATCCATCGACGGCAACAGGATGATGCGCGACTTTTCACAGGTGCGCGCCGACATCAAATAGGGCGCATCCCGGATCGTCGCCGCCAGGATAAAGGTCGAAATCGGCCGGACCGTCGCCATCGAGGTTTCCCGGTCGTTCCAGGACGCGAAAAGTTCGACGCTGCCTGACAGTACGATATGCAGAAAATCCGGTTGATCGCCCTCGGTGGTCAGAACCACCTGCGGCGGAAAGGTCTGGACATAGCCCCCCCGGATCAAATCGTTGAAATTCTCCTCCGACATGTTGCGGAACAGATCCAAGGGTCGAATCTCGGGGATGTCCTCGGGTCTCATGTCGCCTCCAGGTTGATCGCTATGACTTTGGTAGGTTTCTCACTTGATGATTGTCAAGTGTCGCGCCGATTGCCCCCTCTCCCGGACCCACATGTTTTCCTGTCGTGACAGACGCAAGTGGTCCGGATGTTTATTTCAGGTCGGCGCGCATCGTTTCTTGATCTGCATCAACCGTCTCTCGCCGCATCTCCCCCTTTCTGGGCCGTGAAACGCAATGCGTAACCCACCAAGACCCCAGGAGGGACACTCGATGAATACGCTTGAAGGCGTAGCTCGCGCGGACCAGCACCGCGCCCTTGGCCTGAGTACAATTGCCTTTACCGCCTGTTTCGCGGTCTGGACGATTTTTTCCATTATCGGCATCGCCATCAAGGGCGAGCTTGGCCTGTCCGAGTCGCAGTTCGGCATTCTTGTCGCGACACCGATCCTGACCGGGTCGCTCACCCGCCTCTTCCTCGGCATCTGGACCGAGAAATATGGCGGACGGCTGGTGTTCTCAGCGCAGCTGATCCTGACCGCGCTGGCGACATGGGCGCTGACGCTGGCCGATAGCTATACCACCTATCTGATCGCGGCGCTTGGCATCGGCCTTGCGGGCGGGTCGTTCATCATCGGTGTCGCCTATGTCTCGCGCTGGTACGACGCCGGACATCAGGGCACCGCGCTGGGGATCTTTGGCGCTGGCAACGTCGGTGCGGCGGTGACGAAATTCGTCGCCCCCTTTGTCATGGTGGCCTATGGCTGGCACGGCGTCGCCTATGCCTGGGCCGCAGCTCTGGCGATCATTGGCGTGGTCTTCTTTCTGTTCGCCAAGGACGATCCGGAACTGGTCGACCGGCGCAAGCGAGGCGTGCGCCCCCCCTCCATGGCGGAACAGTTCGCGCCGCTGCGCAATCTGCAGGTCTGGCGCTTTTCGCTGTATTACTTTCTGGTGTTCGGCGCCTTTGTGGCGCTGGCGCTCTGGCTGCCGCACTACATGATCGACGTCTACAGCCTCGACGTTGAATCGGCCGGTATGGCTGCGGCGGTGTTCAGCCTCTCGGCGAGTCTGTTTCGCGCCTATGGCGGCCACCTGTCCGACAAGTTCGGCGCACGGGCGGTCATGTACTGGACCTTCGGCTTTTCGATGATCCTGCTGTTCATGCTGTCCTATCCGCCGACCGACTATGTGATCCAGGGCAAGAACGGCCCGATCGCCTTTTCGACGTCGATGGGGCTTTGGCCCTTCATCGCGGTGCTTTTCGCGCTTGGCTTCTTCATGAGCCTCGGCAAGGCGGCCGTGTTCAAGCACATCCCGGTCTATTATCCCAACCATGTCGGCGCGGTCGGCGGTCTTGTCGGCATGATCGGCGGCTTGGGCGGCTTTATCCTTCCCATCGGGTTCGGCGCGTTGCTTGACCTGACCGGTGTCTATACCTCGTGCTTTGCGCTTTTGTTCACACTGATCGCCGTCGCGCTGGGATGGATGCATCTGTCGATCCGGGCAATGGAGCGCAATGCTCAGGGCGAAGCGCTCGACAAATTGCCGGCGCTGCCCGAAATGCAGGACATCCACGATCCAGAGCGCACCGCCATGCCGCGGATTCTGGACGACTGGCGCCCCGAAGACGCAAATTTCTGGGAGGATCAGGGCCGCCGCATCGCCAAGCGCAACCTCTGGATCTCGATCCCGGCGCTGCTGCTGGCCTTCTCGGTGTGGATGGTCTGGTCGATGGTGGTGGCACGACTTCCTGCCATCGGGTTCGACTTTTCCACCGGCCAACTGTTCTGGCTGGCGGCGCTGCCGGGGCTGTCAGGGGCGACCCTGAGGATCTTCTACAGCTTCATGGTGCCGATCTTCGGCGGGCGGCTTTGGACCACGCTTTCAACCGTTTCACTGCTGCTGCCGGCGATGGGGATCGGCTATGCGGTGCAGAACCCTGAAACGCCTTACCTGATCTTTCTGGCGCTGGCCCTGCTCTGCGGATTTGGCGGCGGCAACTTTGCCTCCTCGATGGCCAATATCGCCTATTTCTTTCCCAAGGCGGAAAAGGGCAATGCGCTGGCGCTGAACGCCGGTCTTGGCAACCTTGGTGTCTCGGTCATGCAGTTTCTGGTGCCGATCGTCGTCACCGCCGGCGTGTTCGGCGCAATGGGCGGCGCGCCGCAAACCCTGTCGGACGGCGGGCAACTGTGGATGCAGAATGCCGGCTTTGTCTGGGTGCCCTTCATCCTGATCGCCACCGCTGCGGCCTGGCTGGGCATGAACGACATTGCCGATGCACGGGCCAGCTTTCGCGAGCAAGCCATCATCTTTACCCGCAAACACAACTGGCTGATGTGCCTGCTCTACACCGGCACCTTTGGCAGCTTCATCGGCTATTCGGCGGGCTTTCCGCTGCTGACACGGCTGGCTTTCCCCGAGGTGAACGCGGTGCAATATGTGTTCCTCGGGCCGCTGGTCGGGGCGCTGTCGCGCGCCGGAACCGGCTGGGTCAGCGACCGCTTTGGCGGCGGGCGGGTGACGTTCTGGACCTTTGCCGCGATGATCGTGGCAGTGTTCGGGGTGATCGCCGCCCTTGGCGCGGGCAGCTTCACCGGGTTCTTCGCCGCGTTCATGGCGCTGTTCCTGCTGACCGGCATCGGCAACGCCTCCACGTTCCAGATGATCCCCGCGATCATGGGACGCGAAGTGCCGCGCCTGTTGCCCGATATGGATGCCACGGCCAGCCGCAAGCAGGCCGAGCGCGAGAGCGCGGCGATCATCGCCTTTACCAGCGCAATCGCGGCCTATGGAGCCTTTTTCATCCCCAAGGCCTACGGCACCTCGATCGCCATGACCGGATCTCCGGTGGGGGCGCTTTGGGCCTTCCTGGTGTTCTACGTGATCTGCCTGGTGGTCACCTGGGCCTATTACACCCGGCGCGGCGGCCTGCTGCACGATCTTGAACGCGGCGGGGCGTCCCCGACGCCCGCGCCCAGCGCCACTGCATGAGCTGATACTGGGCCGGCGGCGCAGCCGCCGCCGGCCTGACGAAAACTGAAAGGACAGCCAAATGAGCCACCTCCTCGACAGACTGAATTTCCTCCAATCCAAGGAGCTGGACCAATTTTCCGATGGTCACGGACAGCTCACCCGTGAAAGCCGGGACTGGGAAGACACCTATAGAAACCGCTGGCGCCACGACAAGATCGTACGTTCGACCCACGGGGTGAACTGCACCGGGTCGTGCAGCTGGAAGATCTATGTGAAATCCGGGATTGTCACTTGGGAAACCCAGCAGACCGATTATCCGCGCACCCGTCCCGGCCTGCCCAACCACGAACCGCGCGGCTGCGCCCGTGGCGCAAGCTACAGCTGGTATCTCTACAGCGCCAACCGGGTGAAGAACCCGCTGATCCGTGGCAAGCTGATGAAGATCTGGCGCGAGATGCGCAAAACGATGGACCCGATCGCGGCCTGGACCAAGCTGCAAGGCGATCCGATCCTGCGCGCGAGCTATGTCACCTCCCGCGGCAAGGGCGGTTTCGTGCGCGCAACTTGGGATGAGGCGACCGAGATCACGGCGGCGGCCAATGCCTATACCGCCAAGACCTATGGCCCTGACCGAGTGTTCGGGTTCTCGCCGATCCCGGCGATGTCGATGATCAGCTATGCCGCTGGCACACGCTATCTCAGCCTTTTGGGCGGCACCTGCATGTCGTTTTACGACTGGTATTGCGACCTGCCCCCGGCAAGCCCGCAGACCTGGGGCGAACAGACCGACGTGCCTGAATCGGCCGATTGGTTCAATGCCGGCTTCCTGCTGATCTGGGGCTCCAACGTGCCACAGACCCGCACCCCGGACGCGCATTTCTATACCGAGGCGCGGTATCGCGGCACCAAATCTGCGGTGATCTGCCCCGACTATTCCGAGGCGGCAAAATTCGGTGATGTCTGGCTGGCGCCGCAGCAAGGCACCGATGCGGCGCTGGCACTGGCCATGGGCCACGTGATCCTTCGCGAGTTCCACCTCGACCGGCAGACCGAGTATTTCGAGGACTATTGCCGCAAATACAGCGACATGCCGATGCTGGTGCGGATGGAGGAAAAAGATGGCCGACTGGTGCCGGGCCGGTTCCTGCGCGCCGATGATTTCGACGGCAAGCTGGGCGAGGACAGCAACCCGGAGTGGAAGACCATCGCCTTCGATGCCAAGAGCGGCGGTTTTGTCGCCCCCAACGGCTCGGTCGGTTTCCGCTGGGGCGGAGACGGCGACTGGAATCTGGAACAGCGCGCGAAAAATGCCGAGACCGACCTCAAGATGTCGCTGATCCTCGACGAAGATCATGACGATGTGGTCGGCGTCGATTTCCCCTATTTCGGCGGCGTCGCGACCGAAAACTTTGTCAAATGCGACCACCCCGACGTGCTGACGCGCAACATCCCGGTCAAGACCGTCAAGCTGGCCGACGGAGAGGCGCGCGTCGCCACCGTGTTTGACCTGTTGTGCGCCAACTACGGGCTTGACCGTGGGCTGGGCGGCGACTGGGTGACCTCGGACTACGAGGCCGACATGCCCTATACTCCGAAATGGGCCGAGAAAATCACCAGCGTTCCGGCGGACAAGATCATCGCCGTGGCGCGTGCATTCGCGCAAAACGCCGAAAAGACCAACGGCAAGTCGATGGTGATTCTCGGGGCCGGGCTGAACCACTGGTACCACATGGACATGAGCTATCGCGGCATCATCAACATGTTGGTGATGTGCGGCTGCGTCGGCCAGTCCGGCGGCGGTTGGAGCCACTATGTCGGTCAGGAAAAGCTGCGCCCGCAAACCGGTTGGCAGCCGCTGGCCTTTGCGCTCGACTGGGGCCGCCCGCCCCGGCACGTGAACGGCACCAGCTCCTGGTACGCCCATACCGATCAGTGGCGCTATGAGACGCTGACAGCGGATGAACTGCTTTCGCCCACCGCGCCCGCGGGCGACTGGGACATCTCGATGATCGACTACAACATCCGGGCCGAGCGGATGGGCTGGCTACCCTCGGCACCGCAGCTCAAGCAGAACCCGCTTGATGTGGCCAAAGCCGCGAAAGAGGCCGGACAAGAGCCGCGCGATTATATCGCCAAGGGGCTGAAATCGGGCGATCTGGAGATGGCCTGTACCGACCCGGACGCACCCGAGAACTGGCCGCGCAACCTGTTCGTGTGGCGCTCCAACCTGTTGGGCAGCTCGGGCAAGGGCCATGAGTATTTCCTCAAACACCTGCTGGGCACCGATAACGGTGTCATGGGCAAGGATCTGGGCGAAGAAGGCCGGCAAAAGCCGAAAGAGGCGGTCTGGCGCGACGAGGCGCCCAAGGGCAAGCTTGACCTGCTGGTAACGATCGACTTTCGCATGTCCACCACGGCGGTCTATTCCGACATCGTGCTGCCGACCGCGTCGTGGTACGAAAAGAACGATCTCAACACCTCGGACATGCACCCGTTCATCCACCCGCTTCAGGCGGCCGTGGACCCGGCCTATGAAAGCAAATCCGACTGGGAAATCTTCAAGGCGATCGCCAAGAAGCTTCAGGAGATCGTGCCGGGCTATCTCGGGCAGGAAGCCGATGTGGTGGCCCTGCCGATCCTGCACGACACCCCGGCCGAGATCGCACAAGACCAAGTGCGCGACTGGAAGAAAGGCGAATGCGATCTGATCCCGGGCAAGACCGCGCCGGACTATATCGCGGTCGAGAGGGACTATACCGCGATCTATGACCGCTACACCGCGCTTGGCCCGCTCATGGACAAGATCGGCAACGGCGGCAAGGGCATCGCCTGGGACACCAAGGTCGAGGTGCAGAACCTGCGCGACCTCAACGGTGTGCAGCTCGACGGGACGGCCAAGGGACAGGCGCGGATCGACACCGACATCGACGCCACCGAGGTGGTGCTGATGCTGGCCCCCGAGACCAACGGCGAGGTTGCGGTGAAGGCGTGGAAAGAGTTGAGCAAGGCAACAGGGCGCGAACATGCGCATCTCGCCGAAGGTCAGGAACACGTCAAGATCCGCTTCCGCGATATCGCCGCCCAGCCGCGCAAGATCATCTCCTCGCCCACATGGTCTGGCATCGAAAGCGAAGAGGTCTGCTATAACGCGGGCTACACCAACGTGCATGAGCTGATCCCGTGGCGCACCCTGACGGGGCGGCAACAGCTCTATCAGGATCACCTGTGGATGCGCGCCTTTGGCGAGGGGCTCGTCGCCTATCGCCCGCCGGTCGACCTCAAGACCGTGACCAAGGGGGTGAAGGACGCTGGCGACAGTCTGGTGCTGAACTTCATCACGCCGCACCAGAAGTGGGGCATCCACTCGACCTATTCCGACAACCTGCTGATGCTGACGCTGAACCGGGGCGGACCGGTGGTCTGGTTGTCCGAGACCGATGCCAAGAAGGCCGGGATCGCGGATAATGACTGGATCGAGGCATATAACGTCAACGGGGCGCTGACCGCGCGCGCCGTCGTCTCGCAGCGGATCCGCGAAGGCACGGTGTTCATGTACCACGCTCAGGAAAAGATCGTGAACACCCCCGGTTCGCAAAAGACCGGGCTGCGTGGCGGCATCCACAACTCGGTGACCCGCACGGTGTTGAAACCGACCCATATGATCGGCGGCTACGCGCATCTGTCCTACGGTTTCAACTACTACGGCACCGTGGGCTCGAACCGGGACGAATTCGTCATCGTCCGAAAAATGAACAAGGTCGACTGGCTTGATGACGAAGCGACCGAGAAGGAGGCCGCACAATGAAAGTACGCGCACAAATCGGCATGGTGCTGAACCTCGACAAATGCATCGGGTGCCACACCTGTTCCGTCACCTGCAAGAACGTCTGGACCAGCCGCGACGGCGTCGAATACGCATGGTTCAACAACGTCGAGACCAAACCTGGCATCGGCTATCCCAAGGACTGGGAGAACCAGAAACGCTGGAACGGCGGCTGGGAGCGGACCAAATCCGGCAAGCTGCAACCCAAACAGGGGTCCAAATGGCGCATCCTCGCCAATATCTTTGGCAACCCCGACCTGCCCGAGATCGACGACTATTACGAGCCGTTCGATTTCGACTATGACCACCTGAAATCCGCCCCCGAGGTCAAGGCCTTTCCGACCGCACGGCCCCGCTCGAAAATCTCGGGCGAGCGGATGGAGAAGATCGAATATGGCCCCAACTGGGAGGAAATCCTTGGCGGCGAATTCGAGAAACGCTCGAAAGACTATAACTTCGAAGGCGTGCAAAAGGAGATCTATGGAGAGTACGAAAACACCTTCATGATGTACTTGCCGCGCCTGTGCGAGCATTGTCTCAACCCCGCCTGCGTCGCCTCCTGCCCCTCTGGCGCGATCTACAAGCGCGAAGAGGACGGCATCGTTCTGATCGATCAGGAAAAATGCCGTGGCTGGCGCATGTGCGTCTCGGGCTGCCCCTACAAAAAGGTCTATTACAACTGGGAAAGCGGCAAATCCGAGAAATGCACCCTGTGCTATCCCCGGATCGAAAGCGGCAACCCGACGGTCTGTTCGGAAACCTGCGTCGGTCGCATCCGCTATCTTGGCGTCATGCTCTATGATGCGGACAAGATCGAAGCCGCCGCGAACACCCCGGCGGAAAAGGAACTGTACGACGCGCAGCTTGATGTCTTTCTCGATCCGAACGACCCGGCGGTGATCGAAGCCGCCCGCGCGGACGGCGTGCCCGAGGACTGGATCAAGGGCGCGCAGGAAAGCCCGATCTGGAAAATGGCGATGGAATGGAAGCTGGCCTTCCCGCTGCACCCCGAGTACCGGACCTTGCCGATGGTGTGGTACATCCCGCCGCTGTCGCCGATCCAGAACGCCGCCGAAGCCGGCAAGATCGGCCATGACGGCGAAATGCCCGATGTGCGCAGCCTGCGCATCCCGGTGCGCTATCTCGCCAACATGCTGACCGCTGGCGACGAAGAGCCCATTGTGCAGGCGCTGGAGCGGATGTCCGCGATGCGCAGCTACATGCGGGCCAAGACCGTGGATGGCGTCATTGACGAGGCAATCGCGGCGCGGGTCGGCCTGAGCGGGCGGGTGATCGAGGACATGTACAAGATCCTTGCGCTGGCCGATTACGAGGATCGTTTCGTGATCCCCACCACCCACCGTGAAAAGGTGGAAGACGCCTATGACATGCGCGGCGGCTGCGGCTTTACCGACGGCAACGGATGCTCGACCGGCATCTCCGACGGCACGCTGTTTGGCGGCAAGCGCAAAGCCCTGAAAATGCCGGAGGCCATGAGATGATGATGGATCGATCCCTGAAAGCGATGTCGCTGCTGCTGAGCTATCCCACCGAGGAGCTGCAGCACGCGATGCCGGAAATCGCCGGCGTTCTGGCCTCGGACAGCCGCCTGACCACGGCCGCGCGGCGCGCCCTGCGCCCGCTGGTCGAGACCCTGCAATCGGGCGACATCTATGAGGTGCAGGAAACCTATGTCGCGCTGTTTGACCGCTCGCGCAGCCTGTCGCTGAACCTGTTCGAACATGTCCACGGCGAAAGCCGGGACCGCGGCGGCGCGATGGTCAACCTGGTCGAGATGTACCGCGCGGGCGGCTTTGATCCGGTCACCTCGGAACTGCCCGACCACCTGCCGGTGCTGCTGGAATTTCTGGCGATGCGTCCCCTTGCCGATGTTCAAGACACGCTGGCGGACGCGGCCCATATTCTGGCTGCGTTGCAAACCCGATTGGAACGGCGGGAAAGCCCCTATGACGCCGTGTTCGCCGCGCTTTTGCAGATTGCAGATGCCCGCGTCGATGCCGGTGCGGTCGAACAACTTCTGGAACTGCCCGACGACGACCCCGAGGATCTCGAGGCGCTCGATGCCGTCTGGGAAGAAAGCGAAGTGACCTTTGGCCCCGATCCAAATGCCGGCTGTCCGCAGGTGCGAGACATGCTGTCCCAGATGGATACACCCGTAACCCCCGCACCGGGCACACCCGCCCAAGCGGCTGAGTGATGGAGGCTCAGATGCATCAATTTCTATTCGGAATTTACCCCTATATCGCGCTTACGGTGCTGATCTTCGGGTCCATTGCCCGCTATGAGACCGTGCCGTTCACCTGGAAATCAAGCTCTAGCCAGTTGTTGCGGCGACGCCAGCTGATCCTCGGATCGGTGCTGTTCCACGTCGGGGTTCTGGTGATCTTTTTCGGCCATCTCGGCGGACTGTTGACGCCGATCTGGGTGTTCGATGCTCTGGGCATCAGCCATGGCGCCAAGCAGATTTTGGCGGTGGTCGCGGGCGGCGTGGCCGGTGTGATGGCGCTGGTGGGTGGCGGCATCCTGTTTCACCGCCGCTGGACCGACCCGCGCATTCGCCGCACTTCGAGCTTTGCCGACATCGCCATTCTGGCCCTGTTGCTGGCGCAGCTCACGCTTGGGGTCGGGACCATCTTTGTCTCGCTGCAGCATCTGGACGGGCATGAAATGACCAAGTTCATGGCCTGGGCGCAGGGGATCTTCACCTTTGACGGGCAGGCGGCAAGCTATATCGCGGATGTGGCGCTGGTGTTCAAACTGCACCTGTTCCTTGGGCTGACGATCTTCCTGCTGTTCCCGTTCACCCGGCTTGTCCACATGTTGTCGGTGCCGCTGCGCTACCTGTGGCGCCCCGGCTATCAGATCGTGCGCTCGCGCCGAAAAACCGTGAACAAAACCCCGGCGGAGTAATCAGATGACAAATCCCCTGTTCCCCGAAATCACCGTCAACGGAACCACGCTCTCTGCTGCGGACATCGCGGCAGAGGCCCAGAACCACCCCGCCCCGGCTGGCAAGCCGGGGTTGGCCTGGCGCCGGGCGGCGCGGGCGCTGGTGATCCGGCAGGTGCTATTGGACGAGGCCGAAAGGCTGGGTCTGACCCCGCCGCCAGAAGAGCTCGCCCCCGGCAAATGGGAAACCCCGGAGGAGGCCCAGATCAGGGAGTTGCTGGCCCAAAATGTACAGCCTGCCGATGTGAGCGAAGAGACCTTGCACCAGATCTATCAGCGCAACCCAAGCGCCTATCGCGCGCCCTCGCTGTATCAGCCCGCGCATATCCTCTTTGCCGCCGCGCCCGAGGACAAAAAGGTCCGGGCCGCCGCAAAGCTGCGCGGTGAGGCGGTGCTGAAGGATCTGCGCGCGACCCCCGGGCAGTTCGCCATACTGGCGCGCAAGGAAAGCGCCTGTTCGTCGCGGGACACCGACGGCCAGCTGGGACAACTCAGCAGCGGCGACACGGTGCCCGAGTTCGAGGCGGCAATGGATGCCGCGCCGATCGGCGCGATATACGAGACGCTGGTCGAGACGCGCTATGGCTATCACATCCTGCGCATGGATGAGCGCGCGACGGGGGAGATCCTGCCCTTCGACGCGGTGCGGCCCCGCCTGTCCGAGGCCTGCGAAAAAGCGAACTGGGCTCGGGCCGCGAACGCCTATCTCTCGGGGCTTCTGGATCGGACCGAGATCTCCGGGCTCGATCTGGCAGCGGTGGCCTGAGAGGGATGGCGGCGGCCAGATCATATCCGCCGGGCAGCGGGGGGCAGAGGCGCGCTTCTGCCCCGGTGCTTGGCCTGTCTGGAGACGCCGTCCTGCCCGACCCGCTGGATCATATCGCCGTGGAAAATCGCTGTCGGCGCATGATCTGCGGTTGCCTCGATATGCTTGTCGCGGCGCTACCGCACCCCGACCCGACACTGGCCGGCGAGGTGCTGACACATCTGAAAACCGCTTTGCCCCGCCACATCAGGGACGAAGAGGGCGACCTGTTCCCGCTGCTGCGTCGCCGCTCGCAGGAAGACGTGGACATCAACGACACGCTGGACCGGCTCATTGCCGATCACGCCCAGGTCAGCACGATGCTGGAGCCGATCCGGGCGGCGCTGGAGCGGTTGGCCCTGCGGGGCACGGTGTTCACAGCCGAGGAGGCCACGGCCATCACTGCCTTTGCCGCGCGGGAACGCCGCCACCTGATCGTGGAAAACGGCATCGTGCTGCCGCTGGCACGGGTCCGGTTGACCCAGAGCGACCTGAAAACGCTTCGGTTGCGGATGCTGCTAAGACGCCAATCCGACACCGATGCGCTACATTGAAACGAGGAACCTGGAATGACGGTTTTCGAACGGATCGAGAGCGCCGCCTGCGGCTGCGATGATCTCCACCGCCCCGGCGCGCTGATGCCGGTGCAAGAGGCCGTCGCCGCCGCGCTGGCGCTGGTCACCCCGATCGCGCAAACCGAGGAGGTCGTGCTGGACAAGGCGCGCGGGCGTTGTCTTGCCGCGCCGGTGCTGGCGCGCTCCGACATGCCCCGGTTCGACAATGCGGCGATGGACGGCTATGCCCTGCGCTATGCCGATCTGCGCGACAGCATCCCGCTTCCGGTGCGGGGGGTCTGCGCCGCGGGTGACGCGCCAGCCGCCCTGACCACAGGAACGATGATGCGCATCTTCACCGGCGCCCCGATCCCCGAGGGCGCCGATACGGTGGTGATGCAAGAGGCGGTCGAGCGCAGCGGAGACCACGCGCGGGTGACCGGCCCGGTGCGCCTCGGCAGCCATATCAGAAAGGCCGGGAACGACCAGCGGTGCGGCGATGTGGTGCTTGCCCCCGGCCCCCGGCTGGCGGCAAAACACCTTGCCATCTGCGCCGGCGCCGGGGCCGGGCATGTCACCGTCCGGCGGCGGTTGCGGGTCGCCCTGGTGCTGAGCGGCGACGAGATTACCCCAGCCGGAGAGCCGGTGCAGGGCGGCGCGATCTGGGACGTGAACACCCCCATGCTGCACGCGCTGTGTCAGGACACCGGGGCCGAGATTATCGCCGTGCAACAGGTGACCGACCAGCGCGCCGCGCTCGCCGCCACGCTGGCGGAGTTGAGCGGGAAGGTCGACATGATCCTGACCTCGGGCGGCGTTTCGGTAGGCGAGCGCGACCCTGTAAAGCCGGCCTTGCGCGATCTTGGTGCGCGCATTGCCGTGTCTGGTGTGGCGATCAAACCGGGCAAACCCGTCACCGTCTCGCGGCTGGGGGCGAGCGTGATCCTCAGCCTGCCGGGCAATCCGGTCGCGGCCTTTGTCACTTGGCACGTGCTGGGCCGACCGCTGGCAGACCGGCTGTCCGGGGCCACCCCGCTAGTGGCCCGGCGGCATGTGCGCGCCGCCGCCCCGATCCCGCACAGGCCGGGGCGCTGCGAATATCGACCGGCCTCGATCATCGGATATGATGGGCAAGGGATCGAAATCGCCGCCTGCGCGCCCAATGTGAACTCGGCCAATCTGGGGCCGTTGGCGGCAGCGGATGGTCTGGTCCTCATCCCCGCAGACACCGAACAGGTGGCGGTCGGCGACATGCTGGAATTCCTGCCGATCTGATCCCTGCCCGAAAGGAACGCTTATGAAACTGGCCTATGTCATGACCAACACCCCCGGCGCGACCGACCGCCTGCTCGGCGAATTCGCCCAGGCCTGCCTGACGCAGGGGCACGCGGTCGCCGGTCTGGTGCAGATCAACAGCGACAGCGCCGATCCCCATCATTGCGACATGGATGGCAAGGTGCTGCCCGATGGTCCGGTATTTCGGATCTCGCAGTCGCTAGGCAAAGAGTCGCGCGGCTGCCGGTTGGATAGCGCCGCGCTGGAGGCCGCCGTCGCCGCGGTTGAAACCACCCTAGACCCCGCCCCGGCGCTGCTGATCCTCAACAAGTTCGGCCGGCGCGAGGCCGAGGGCGGCGGGTTTCGTGAGTTGATCGGTCGCTGTCTGGTCGCGGGCATCCCCGTGATCGTGGGGGTGAACACCCTGAACCACCCGGCCTTTCTGGCGTTTGCAGAAGACTTGGCCGAACGGCTCCCCGCCACGCAGGCCGCCCTTGCCACATGGGCACAGGCGGCGATGTCAAAGGCCGATCTGGCGGCCTGATCCGAGAGGCAAAAGCGCCCGGGCAGAGCCGACAGATGCCAGGTTTCAGGATGCGGGGTTTTCTGGATGGCCCCCCCCCGCCTCCAATCGCTGAAAATGGGCGACAACAGCGGTTCTCGCAATGCCGATATGGTATCGCATCGCGGCGCGGGCCGCCTCTTCGTCGCCCGAGTCCAACGCCGTGATGATCATCTCGTGATTGCGGGCGATGTTGTCCGGGGCGTCGTTGACATGGCCAATCAGCGCAACGCCAAGCTGGATTTCCGAGGCGACTTTCTTGAACACCGACACAAAGCGGCGGTTGCCGCAGCCTTCGATCATCAGGCGGTGAAAATGCATGTCGGCCTGAACCTGTGCGGCGATCTCGCCGCTGCTGGCCAGCGCGATCATTTGCTCCATCTGCTTGCGCAGGAGCGGAATCACCTCTTGCGGGCCCTGCCGCACAAGACGCGCCGCCGCTTCGCATTCGATCGCCAGACGCAGTTCGTACAGCGAGTCGAGATCCTCGGAATCCATCGTGCGCACGAAAAAGCCCCGGTTGGGATGCGAGATCAGCAACCCCGCGCTTTCCAACAGCCGCCCGGCCTCGCGCACCGGCGCGCGGCTGACGCCGAGATCGCGGGCAATCACGGATTCGGAAACCCGGGTCCCCGGCTTCAGCTTGCCTGACATGATCGCATCGGTCAGCATCCTTGCAACCTTCTGCGACAGCGCATCGCGCGTGACCGGGCTGAATATCGGGGGGTCAGGATTTTCGCTCATATGGGAAAACCTAGTCTCGAAATTGTATACTGTCGACAATTTTCCTTGACATTCGCACGCCCTCCCGCTGACCTGTCAGCAGGTCCGGAGGGCAAAAGCCGCGCCATGAAACGAGCGACCCGGTCTCAGGCCTGTGCCAAAGACAGCACCAGCCGACAACAATAGAACCGGGCCCGCAAGCCCGGCCCCCGCCGAAGCCGCACGCGTGAAACACCGCCATCAGCCGGGTCGACGACATAAATCCAACCGGGAGACTTGAAGAATGAAGAAACTGATTACAGCGACCTTTGTATCGCTCGGCCTGGCCGCAGCGGCACAGGCGCAGGACGCCGGCGGGCGGCTCGACATCGTGGTGCAACCGGAACCGCCCAGCCTGATGCTGGGGCTGGTCAGCAACGGTCCGACCCAATTGGTCGCCGGGGACATCTATGAAAGCCTGCTGCGCTATGACACCGACCTGAACCCGCAGCCTTCGCTGGCGAAAAGCTGGGAGATTTCCGAAGACGGGCTGACCTATACCTTTCACCTGCGCGATGGGGTGACATGGCATGACGGCGCGCCCTTTACCGCGGCCGATGTGGTGTTTTCCGCGGATGTTTTCCTGCGCAAGACCCACGCCCGGCTGCGCGTCAGCCTTGAGCATGTGGACAGCATCACCGCGCCGGATGACCTGACCGTGGTGTTCCAGCTGAAAGAGCCCTTTGGCCCCTTCATCGGCGTGTTCGAGGCCGGCACCATGCCGATGGTTCCCGAACATATCTACAAGGACACCGATTTCGCCAACAACCCGGCCAACAATACGCCGATCGGCACCGGCCCGTTCAAGTTCGATAAATGGGAAAAGGGCAGCTATATCCATCTGGTCAAGAACGAGGATTATTATCTCGATGGCCAACCCTATCTGGACGAGATCTATTACCGGGTGATCCCCGACGCCGCCGCCCGCGCCGTGGCGTTTGAAAATGGCGACGTGAACGTGCTGCCCGGCGGCTCGATCGAGAACTGGGACGTTGCCCGGCTGATCAAGATGGACAACGTCTGTTCCACCGGCAAAGGCTGGGAATATTTCGCGCCCCATGCGCTGGCCTGGCTCAACAACCGCGAAGGACCGACCTCGCACAAGGAATTCCGTCAGGCGCTGATGTATGCCATCGACCGCGAATTCGTGAAGGACGTGATCTGGAACGGCTATGGCACGGTGGCGACCGGGCCGATCTCCAGCCGAACCAAGTTCTATTCCGACGACGTCAACCACTATGACTACAACCCCGACAAGGCCCGCGCCCTGCTCAAGCAGATGGGCTATGACGGCACCCCGGTGCGCATCCTGCCGCTGCCCTATGGCGAGACCTGGAAACGCTGGGGCGAGGCGATGAAGCAGAACCTCGAAGAGGTTGGCGTCAGCGTCGATATGGTGGCCTCGGACGTGGCCGGCTGGAACCAGAAGCTGGGCGACTGGGATTATGACATCGCCTTTACCTACATGTACCAATATGGTGACCCGGCGCTGGGTGTGGCGCGCAACTATCTCGCCTCGAATATCGCCAAGGGCAGCCCGTGGAACAACGTCGAAGGCTATGCCAAGCCCGAATTGGACGCGAAATGGGCCGCCGCCGCGATCGAACCCGACGTGGCAAAGCGCCAGACGCTTTATGACGAGATCCAAAGCGAAATCGTCGAGGACGTGCCGGTCGCATGGCTGCTGGAGATCGAATTCCCGACGATCTATCGCTGCGATGTCAAGGATCTGGTGACCACGGCCATCGGCGTCAACGACGGTGCCCGCGACGCCTGGATCGAAAAGTGACGCGCGCGCAACACTAAGCCGCGCGCATCGCTGACACGATCCCCGGCGGCCCGCACCTCCACGCGGGCCGCCGGTTTCCCGAACCGACAAACGGACAGGACCAGACCGGCCGATGACCTTACTCGCAGCAATCCTTGCACGAGCCGCCAAAGCCGCGATCACGCTGTTGATGATCGTGATCCTGAATTTCTTTCTGATCCATGCCGCGCCCGGAGATCCCGCCGCCGTGATGGCGGGGGAAAACGGCGCCGCCGACCAGATCTATATCGACCAGCTGCGGGCGCAGTTCGGTCTGGACCAGCCGCTTTATGTGCAGTTCTACAAATATGTCGGCGGGGTACTGCAGCTTGACCTTGGCTATTCCTACCGCCAGCAGATGCCGGTTCTGGACCTGATCCTGGATCGGTTGCCCGCGACCCTGTTGCTGACGATGACCGCGTTCGGCATGTCGCTGCTGCTGGGCGTGATCTTTGGCCTCGCCGCCGCCGCGCGGGTCGGGCGCTGGTCCGACAGCGCGATCACCGGCATGGCGCTGCTGTTTTATGCCACGCCGCTGTACTGGGTGGCGCTGATGGCGGTTCTGCTGTTTTCCGTACAGCTCAACTGGCTGCCCGCCTTTGGCTATGAATCTGTCGGGGCTGGCTATACCGGCTTGGCCATGGTGCTGGACCGGCTCAGGCATCTGGCGCTGCCGGCGCTGACGCTGGGGCTGTTCTTTATGGCGGTCTATCTGCGCATGACCCGCTCCTCCGTGCTCGAGGTCAGCCAGATGGATTTCGTCAAGACCGCGCGGGCCAAGGGCCTGAGCGAAGGCATCATCCGCCGCCGCCACATCCTGCGCAACGCGCTGCTGCCGGTGGTCACGCTGGCCGGTCTGCAAGCCGGGCAACTGGTCGGCGGCGCGGTGCTGACCGAAACCGTGTTTGCATGGCCCGGCATCGGGCGGCTGATGTTCGACAGCCTGAGCGCGCGCGACTACAACACGCTGCTGGGGGTGTTTCTGGTGTCTGCCGCCATGGTGATCCTGTTCAACATCATTACCGATATCGTCTACCGGCTGATTGATCCGCGCATCGCGGCGGGGGGCGCGGCATGAGCGATTTCATGACACGTTTCGCCCGCAATCGCGGCGCGCTTCTGGGCCTGCTGATCCTGGTCTGCGTGGTCCTGTTGGCGGTGTTTGCGCCGCTGCTGTTTCCCGACAGCCCGTGGAAGATGGTGCAGCGCCCGTTCCTGCCGCCCTTCGCGGTCGAGGGGATGCCGCTGGGCACCGACACGCTGGGCCGCAACGTCGCCGCCGGGTTGGTCTATGGCGCGCGGGTGTCGCTGATCGTCGGGCTGGTCTCGACCGCTGTGGCGCTGCTGATCGGGATTCCGCTGGGCGCCTTGGCGGGGTTTTACGGCGGCTGGATCGACGAGGGCGCGATGCGCTTTACCGAGTTCTTTCAGACCATCCCCAGCTTTGCGCTGGCCATCGTTCTGGTCGCCATTCTGGAACCGCACCTGACCTCGATCACGCTGGCCATCGCCATCGTCAGCTGGCCCCCCGTCGCACGTCTGGTGCGGGCCGAGGTGATGTCGCTGCGGCGGCGCGAATTTGTCGATGCCGCGCGGCTGGCGGGGCTATCGAACATGCGGATCCTGTTCGGCCATATCCTGCCCAACGCGATGTCACCGATCATCGTCATGGCCTCGCTGATGGTGGCCACCGCGATCCTGCTGGAAAGCTCGCTGTCGTTTCTCGGGCTGGGCGATCCCAATATCATGAGCTGGGGCTATATGATCGGCGCGGCGCGCACGGTGATCCGCAACGCATGGTGGCTCAGCTTCATTCCCGGGGTGGCGATCCTGCTGACGGTTCTGGCGCTGAACTTGATCGGCGAGGGGCTGAACGACGCGCTGAACCCGCGGCTGGCACGGAAAGGGCGATAGAATGAGCACGGCACTTTCCATCCGCGATCTCGCGATTGCCCTGCCTGCGGGGGCCGACCGGGCCTTTGCTGTACGCGACATCTCGTTTGATCTGGAAGAACGGGAAATCCTCTGCGTAGTGGGGGAAAGCGGCTCGGGCAAGTCGATGACGGCAAACGCGCTGATGGGGCTTTTGCCCGATCTGGTGCATGTGACCGAGGGCACCGCAGTCTTTGAGGGGCGCGATCTGTTTTCCCTGCCCGACTCCGCGCGCCGGGCGCTGCGCGGCGACCGCATCGGCATGATCTTTCAGGAACCGATGTCGGCGCTGAACCCGCTGATGCGCATCGGCGATCAGATCGCCGAGGTCTATGAGGCGCACAACCGCTTCACCCCCGCCGAACGCAAGGAGCGCGCGCTGGCCCTGATCGGAGAGGTCGGCCTGCCCGACCCGGAAAAGATCATTCGCGCCTATCCGTTTCAACTGTCCGGCGGGCAGCGCCAGCGGGCCATGATCGCCATGGCGCTGGCACTGGACCCTGCGATCCTGATCGCGGATGAACCCACCACCGCGCTTGACGTGACCACGCAGGCGCAGATCCTCGAGCTGATCAAGACGATCCAGCAGCGCCACGGCATGGCGGTGATGTTCATCACCCATGACTTCGGCGTGGTGGCCGAGATCGCCGACCGGGTGATCGTCATGCGCTATGGCGAAATCGTCGAACAGGGCAGTGCCGCGCAGGTGCTTGAGGCGCCACAGCACGACTATACCCGCGCCCTGCTGGCGGCGATCCCCTCGGGCAGCGTGCCCGAACCGCACCCGGTCACCACCGCGCCGGTGCTGGAGGTGCGCGATCTGCGCAAAACCTATGTCACCAGCGGCGGCCTGTTCAAACCGACCCGCAGCGTGACGGCGATTGACGGCGTGTCCTTCACCGTGGCGCGGGGCGAGGTTCTGGGCATCGTCGGCGAAAGCGGATCGGGGAAATCCACGGTCGGGCGCGCCATCGTGCGGCTGGTCGAGCCCGACAGCGGCCAGATCCTGCTGGACGGGGAAGACATGAACGCGCTGAGCCCGCAACAGCTTCGTCATGCGCGACGTCGGGTGCAGATGATCTTTCAAGATCCCTATGCCTCGCTCAATCCGCGCAAGAAAATCCTCTCGGCGATCAGCGAGGGGCCGATCACCCAGGGCGTGCCGGTGGCCGAGGCCCATGCGCGGGCGCGCGAGTTGCTCGACACCGTCGGGTTGGAGGCCTCGGCCGCCGACCGGTTCCCGCATGAATTTTCCGGCGGTCAACGCCAGCGAATCGGCATCGCCCGGGCGCTGGCGATGGACCCGGACCTGATCATCGCCGACGAGGCGGTGTCGGCGCTTGATGTCTCGATTCAGGCGCAGGTGCTGGAGCTGCTGCGCGATCTGCAACAGCGACTTGGCCTGTCGCTGTTGTTCATCACCCACGACCTGCGCGTCGCGGCGCAACTCTGCGACCGGATCGCGGTGATGCAGCGCGGCAAGCTGGTCGAGATCGGGCCGGTGTCGGACGTGTTCCTGACCCCCAAAGCAGAGTATACGCGCAACCTTTTGGCGGCGGTGCCTGGGGCCGACTGGGGCCACCGGGCCGCAACCGCCAGCTAGATCAGATCAGGGGATTTGCCCCGCCTTTTGTACAGGATGGAAAGATGAGCGACCTTTGGAACCTGACCGCGAGCGAGATCACCGCACAGATCCACTCCGGCGATATCACGGCGCGCGCCGTGACCGAGGCGGTGCTAGCCCGGATCGACGCGGTGAACGCGCCGCTGACCGCCGTGATCGCGCGCTGTGACGCCGAAGCGCTGGCCGCCGCCGACGCGGTTGATGCCGCCCATGCGGCAGGACAAGCGCCGGGCCTGCTGGCCGGCGTGCCGATCACGATCAAGGTGAACGCGGATCAGGCCGGCTATGCCACCACCAACGGGCTGCGCACCCAAAAGGATCTGATCGCGGCGCAGGACAATCCGGTGGTCGCCAATCTGCGCAAGGCCGGTGCGGTCATCGTCGGGCGAACCAATACGCCGGCGTTTTCGCTGCGCTGGTTTACCCGCAACAGCCTGCATGGCCACACCAAGAACCCGCGCAACCCGGCGCTGACCCCGGGGGGCTCCTCGGGCGGGGCGGCGGCGGCGGTGGCCGCTGGCATGGGACCGCTGGCGCATGGCACCGATATCGCCGGCTCTGTGCGCTATCCGGCCTATGCCTGCGGGCTGCATGGGCTGCGTCCCTCGCTCGGGCGCGTTCCGGCCTATAACTTCACCGGGGCCGA
>JASJGL010000117.1:0-9693 GCA_033791545.1 Pseudodonghicola sp.
ATCAGGGACGAACAGATCGCCCGCGTCGGATCGCCTGCTCCGAAGGCCAGCATGCGCCTGCGCCAGCGCACCGGAACCGGCGGCGTCGGAAAGAAATAGCGCAACAGATCGAAGACGTTGCGCAGATCGTATTTCAGGCCAACGCGGACGGCCATGAAATCGGCCACGGCCCGGCATTCCTCGGGCGTCAGGCCGACCGGGCGACAGATCCGAGTATTGAAGCGCGCGTATTTTGACAGCGGCGCCGATACGCAGCCTTCCCCCAGATTGACTTCGATCAGCCGGTGAGGCTCGGCGGATCCCGGTGCTGCGGGCAGGCTGTCTCCCACATACATCGCAGCATGTGACCAGGTGGATTGGGTCAAATACTTGATGGCGTTGGAAATCCGCTCCTGACCCTCGACCAGAAGCACATCGCCGGGGCGCAGCGTGCGGCACAGGGTATCGAAATCCGAGGGCGTGAAGGGCGTATAGCCAAGGCTCGGGCGGTTCAGATAACCGGCCAGACGTCGACCAATCCCGTGCAGAAGAGAATCGCAGCGATTTCGTAGTGTGACGGGCATCGGGCACCTCCGTTGGACAGGTCTTGGCCGTGTGAAGACGACTCCGGGCGCGGCGGAATGTTACAGGCATGGTCCAACTCGATGCGCCGAGATCCCAAGAGTCCTGCCCATGAGCAGGGACAAGGGCAGGGTTGATGTCATGGGATCCCGGCGCGGCTGGCTCACTCCGGCCTAATTGGCCAAGTGGTCAGAAGTGAACACCATGTCGTCACCCGCCCCTTGGTGGCAAGCGATGCAGCCCTCGTCCATGCCCTTGGCCACCTGTCCGGCCATTGCCATGCCGTTGGGCGTCTGGTCCAGCGATCCATCAGGCAGAAATTTGACCCAGAACCAGTCCCCATCCTCGGGATCATAGCCCGCCTCTCGACGAAACATGATGGTATAGGCGGCCAGATGGGTCTTTGGGTCGCGCAGAACCTCATCCTCGGTCACGCCGACAGGACCGAAGTTGCGCTTCACGATCAGGTCGCCCTCATGTCCGTTGATCGTGGCCGTGGTATAGAAGGTTTCCAGCATCATGCCGTGGGGGTCGGTTCCCTCATAAGGGGTGGTGCGGATCATGCCCGGCCCGGCCAGTTTGCTATCCTGCAAGTAGGCCCAGATCTGCGCAGCATAGCCCCTGTCCGCCTTTGAGCCAAAGGGCATATCCTGCGCGAGGCCGGCTGTGCCACCCAGCGACAGCACCAGTGCAGCGGAAATCAGTGAACGTTTCATTTGGTATCCTCCCGTTGTCTTCTTCAGGTGACATGCGAGGGCGCCGGATGTTTCACCGCAGGTCTACACCATTTCGTGAGGATCGGGTCGCACCCGGAAACCGGATCAACTGCGCTCACATTTCCGGGATACCGGGGGCTTTCTCTTTACTTCCCATAAACTTGTCAGACACATGTTGTGGAAAGGGAGTCTTCCATGACGCACTCTGCCCTGTGCCCGGGTCCGGTCGAGCTATCGCAATTTCGGCCGGCCGTGGCTGCGTCTTGCCTTGGCAATGTCGCCCGGGACGCGGGGTTTTTCACTGTCGTCGAACATAGGGGCGTCATCGTCATGGAGCGTCAAAGCCAGCCCAGCCGAGGGGTCATCGCCGCTGCTGGCCGTTTCCATTGGGGGAGGCATGGATGAGTTTCCCCAAGCCCCACAGGGGACCGCCACCGTCCGGGTCTTCCGGGTCGTCCTGCGCCTGATCCTTTTACTGATCCTGGCCTATGGCGCCCATCTGCTGATCGCCTGGTTTTCCGCACGCGCCGAGGACATCCATCCGGGTGCGCAGGTCAGCATGTTGGTCGCGCTGATGTTGATCTACGCGCTTCTGATTGCCGTTCCATTCGTGCCGGGGATCGAGATCGGTCTGATGATACTCGCGGTTGAGGGGGCATGGATCGCCCCTTGGCTCTATCTGGCCACGATCGCCGGGCTGCTGTTCGCCTACGGGGCTGGCGAATGGGTGCCCTATGCGCGCCTGCACCGGATCCTGGCCGATCTGCACATGCGCCGCGCCTGCGCCTTGCTGGAACAGGTCCACCCGCTCAACCGGGAAGAGCGGGTCATGCTGCTGCGCGACAATGCGCCGAAATGGTTGCGCCCGCTGATTTCCCGCTATCGCTATCTGTTCGTGGCAGTTGTCATCAATCTGCCGGGCAATGCGGTGATCGGCGGCGGCGGCGGCATCCTGTTCCTGACCGGCCTTAGCCGTCTCTTCAAACCAGCCGCAGTGGCCCTGACCGTTGCGCTGGCAGTGATGCCGGTGCCCATGACCGTCTGGGTCTTCGGTATCGACATGCTCCCGTAATCAGTGGCGCGCGCGCCCGTATGCCCCTTGGCCAGCATCATGGCCGCCAGAACGAGCGTCGCAACAGGCCCGGCTGTAACCTTGTTCCTCTTTGTGCATCCTGTCGTGGGGGCCTCAGCCGCCGTCTGGCTTTTCGTCGTGAAACTGGGAAAGGATTGCGCTGATGCGGTCCCCGTTGTCCTCATCCTGCACATCGGCTGCGGGCGGGCTCTCGGTCAGATCGCGGGTTGTCTGCATTTGGCCGATGAACCGGTGGCACCCTTTGCACATCGCAAGATGCAGGCGCATCTGGAGGGTTTGCCACGTGCCCAGCTCCCCGTCGATCAGGGCACTGGCGTGGGTTGCAACGTCTTGACAGCTCAACATCTGGCGGTGTCCTTTTCACGTGCCTCACACGAACAGGACAAACGGAACCGGGGCGCGTTACACCTGTCCGAGAAAGATTTCAGGTCCGGTGACATGCAAGGCCCCACGTCACATCAGCCCGTCGAGGGCAGCCCGAACCGCCAGACGTGCACGGTGCAGCAGGACCCGCATGTTGCCCTCGCTGATGCCGAGGATGGCGCAGACCTCTTGCGCCTCCAGCCCCTGTTGCGCACGCAGAAGGATCACCGACCGCTGGCCCGGCGGCAGTGCCTCGATGGCCGCAGTCACATGCGCCATCACGCTCCGCCCCGCCAGAATGCGTTCGGGGGTCAGGGTCTCCCACAGCTCGGGCGTGTTCTTCCAGCGCCCCCGGCCATCAAAGGCGGCCGCCAGATTGTCGTCCTCGCCCGCGCCATCAAACGAGACGATGCGCCCCTCGCGCTTTGCGCGGCTTCGGGCCTTGTTGATCAGGATCGAGAAGATCCAGCTTGCCAGCGAAGACCGCCCCTCAAAGCCGGAAATGCTCTTTAGAACCGCAACCCAGGTTTCCTGGGCCACCTCTTCCGCCGTCGCGCGGTTCCGAACGACGCCGGTCGCAACACGGACCAAGGATGTATTGTGCCGGTTGTAAACCTGCTCGAATGCGGCCCTGTCCCCAGCCGCAAGTCGTTGAACAAGTGTCGCTTCTTTCGCCCGAGCAGTGGGCATCACAATCCCCCATATTGCCTTGCCTCACTTAGCAGAACAAACAGTGTGAAAGTCCAGAGATGAGAGCTTTCAGACAAGGGATCGTGAATACCTGTGTCTTGAGTTTGCCAGATCAGTCGAACAGGCTAAAAAGGTCGGTCGTTGCCTGACTGGTGCTTTGGCAGGGCACTGACCCATCCGCAGCGATCGACACGAAAGTCTCATTGCCCGGTTCAAATGAAAACAACGGCACAATATCCCATCAGGTGCGGCTCCGTCGCACAAATCGGCGGATGTCCGAGGTTCCCCTTTCCCCGGACTGACTTATCCCGCGGCTTCAGTGGCGGGTAGCATGCGCTCACCCCAGAAACCCTATCCCGATGCCCCCGACCACAGCAATGAGCACGACCAGCCATGGCGGGGACTTCCACGCGATCAAGGCAACGAAACAGAACAGGGCTATCGTGAAGTCGCGCATATCCAGAATCGCGCTGGTGAAGACCGGAGAATATAGCGCGGCCCCCAGAATGCCGACCACGGCGGCATTCGCCCCCTGCATGGCGGATTGAGCACTGCGCAGGGAGCGGAACTGGTCCCAGAAGGGCAAGGCCCCGATCAGCAGCAGAAAACCGGGCAGAAACAGCGCAAGAAGAGCTACGGACGCGCCGATAACGCCGTTCAGCTCCGGGCCAAGCACCGCCCCCAAATAGGCGGCGAAGGTAAAAAGTGGCCCCGGCACCGCCTGCGCCGCCCCATAGCCGGCCAGGAACTGATCGGCCGTGATCCAGCCCGGATCAACGACTTCGGCTTGCAGCAAGGGGAGCACAACATGGCCGCCACCGAACACCAGCGCGCCTGCGCGAAAGAAGCTGTCTACCACATCCAGCCCGTTGGAAACCTCGGCGAGCAGGGGCAACCCCACAAGCAGCACCGCGAAAATGGCCAAGGCGATGCCGCCCTGGGTTCGCGTCACCGGCATTGCAACATGGCCGCCGACGGGATTGACCGTTCCCCGCCCCAACACCAAACCGATGACCGTGCCCAGAACGATCGCACCGGCCATGCCGACCGCAGCCGGCAGGACGGCCAGAAGCGCGACCGCCAGAACGGCGATCCCAGCGCGCTCGCGATCCGGGCAAAGGGTGCGTGCCATGCCCCAGACCGCTTGGGCGACGATGGCCACCGCCACGATCTTCAGCCCGTGAAGCGCGCCGGACCCGACAGGTCCGGACATCGAAGCCGCGGTGAACGCGAACGCCAACAAGATCAGGGCAGAAGGCAAGGTGAATGCGACAAAGGCCGCAATTGCGCCCCTCCAGCCCGCCCGCATCATGCCCAAGGCAAACCCCACTTGCGACGAGGCGGGTCCGGGGAGGAATTGGCACAGCGCCACAAGGTCGGCATAGGATTGATCCGACAGCCAGCGCCGTCGGGTCACCATCTCGTCGCGAAAATAACCCAAATGCGCAATCGGCCCACCGAAACTGGTCAATCCCAGCTTGAGGAAGGCCCAAAACACCTCACCGGTCGACCCCTGTCTGTCTTGTGTCCCGGTTGCCCCAAGCTGGTCCGTCATCGTGGATTTCCCTGTCTCGCCCAGCCCTCTATATGCTGGGGCTCGGTTATCCTTCTATGACATTCTGGCCCCAGCGCTCCAGTCGGTCAGGGGGCAAAGCCCCCCCGGTTTGACCGGGGGCAGCCCTGACGCGACATGCGTTTGCATCCTTGGAACATGGGGGCGTTCATGTCGGCAGGGCGGGACGCCAGCCGAGGCTATTGCCTCACGAAAACCCTGCCTTGCTAAGATCGGACAGAAGACGATCGAACTGTTTACCTCGGGCCATGGGATAGCTGGCGCTCCAGGTATCCAGTCTGAATGCGGGCTCGATGCTGCGCACCTCTTCTGCCTCCCAGGCCGCATCATCCGCCCGGTTGAGCCTGAACAGTGTCGCGGCGCGGTAGAGATGCACCTCGATATTTTGCGGGTTGCGGGTGTTTGCTTCGTCCAGATTGATCAGAGCCTGTTTGAAGTCGCCAAGGAAATAATAGGCCCGGGCCAGCAGCAGGAAATAGAGATACCCCGCGTCGGGATTGAGCCTGAGCGCCTTGCGCAGCAGCGGGACGGTCTGTTCCGGGGTGCCGCGATAGGTTTCGATGCCGCCGGACAACGCATAGGCATCGGCAAAGCCGGCGTCGATGTCGATTGCCTTTTGCAAAGCGGCGCGCGCATCGTCATATTGGCGCTGCTGGGTTTTGACATAGCCGACGACCCAGTGCTGCTCGGGCAGGTTCGGCGCGATCTCAAGGGCGGTGCCGGCATATTTCAGCGCCGCGCCAAGGGCTGCCGCGCGCTCCGCTGCCCAGCCATTGCGGTAGTCGGCGGCATAGGTTAGCGCAAGGCCGCCATAGGCACGGGCGAAATTCGGATCTCTGGCGATGGCCTCTTGATACAGGCTCCGCGCGGCGCGGTTGGACGCTTGGGTGCGGATGAGCAAGTCGCGCTGCGCCCTGAGAAACAGATCATAGGCCGCGATGTTTTCGGTATAGCCATGCGCCCGGCGCGAGTGCTCGGCGGTGCTGATGCCAAGACGCAGCTTGTCCAGCAGGGTGTCGCGGATCTCGTCCTCAATGGCGAGCAGGTCGGCGAAGGACCGCTCGAAGCGCAGCGAGTCCAACACCTGCCCGCTTGTCCCATCGACGAGGCGCGCGGTGATGCGGACGGTATCGCCGCTGCGCAAGACGCTGCCTTCAAGGACATAGTCGAAATCGGGCGCGGCGCGGCTGGTCTTTTCACTGTCGTACTGTCTGATCGCAAGCTCGGGGATATGTGCCAAATCGTTCACAATGGTCTCCGAAATCCCGCGCGCCAGATAGTCCTGCGCGCCGTCGCGGCCTGCATTCACGAAGGGGGCGACAGCGACGACGATCCGATCGCCCGGCTGGGCGCGCGCCCCTGCGCCATCGTTTTCTGCGGGGCCGACGCGCCAGAGCACCATGACCGCCACAGTCACGACGGCGATCAGAACGCCAGCGACCGCGATGGGCCAGCGCCGGCGAGGCCGCGATGACATGCTCGGCTCTCGCGGTGTCGCGCGGGTTGGCTGGCTTGTGCGAACAGGGGCGATCAGGCGATAGCCGCGCTTCGGGATCGTCTCGATATAGGTGGGATTGCGGGCGTCGTCGGCCAAGGCGCGCCGGATCTTGATGATCGCGCCGGTCAGGGAATCATCCCCGACGTGGACGTCCGGCCAGACCCATGCGTGCAAATCGTCACGCGTGACCACCTCGCCGCTGTGCGCGATCAGATAGGACAAAACCTCCATCGATTTCGGTTCGAGGTGAAACGTCTTGCCACCGCGCAGAATCTCATTGGTCGCGGGCCGCACCACGCAATCGTCGAGTTCGATTTCCGCCAGTGCGGAGTGTTTGTCCTGCGCGCTCACTCTGTTGTTCCGCCCACCTTTCACGTTTCGCGGCCATCCCGCAAACGCCCGGTTTCACAGCAGCATAGCAAAATGAACGGAAAACCGCAGGGAAACCACAGGAAAACCATCGGGACGGGCTGCCGGCCCAAGGTCTAAGCCAAAGCACATCCCGCAGTAGGGGCCCGAAACACGGGATCCATACATGGGCGCGGACCGGCTGCGTGTCGGCCCGACAGGGAGGCCCGACAAGACAGGGAGGCCCGACAAGGAGGACAAACAGATGGCATTTGACGCAACTCAATACAAATCGACAACGCGCCAGCAATGGCAGGATGCAGCTGAGGCCTGGAACGCCTGGGGCACATTGCTGGGCGACTGGTTGGGCCAAGCGACCGAGACAATGCTCGACATGGCCGCGATCGGCCCGGGCAGCCGGGTGCTCGACGTTGCGGCCGGGGCCGGTCAGCAATCGTTGGTCGCGGCACGCCGGGTCGGGCCCACGGGTCATGTGCTGGCTACAGACATCTCGTCCAACATCCTCGATTTTGCAGCGGAGAACGCCCGGATCGAGGGCTTGGACAATCTCACCACGCTGGTGGCCGACGGCGAAGCGCTCGACCTCGCGCCGGAGAGTTTCGACGCGGCGATTTCTCGGGTGGGAATGATCTACTTTCCCGATCAGCAGCGGGCGCTGGCCAATATCCTGCGGGCGCTGAAGCCGGGTGGGCGCTTTGCTGCCATCGTCTATGGCCCGCCCGAAAAGAATGGCTTTTTCTCGAAGCCGGTGTCGATCATCCGAGAACGCGCCAAGCTGCCGCCGCCCGCGCCGGGGCAACCCGGGCCGTTCAGTCTGGGCGCGCCGGGTGTTCTTGCCAAGGCGCTGAAGCAGGCGGGGTTTCGCGATGTTGAAGACAGGATCGTCGACGCCCCGGTCCTGCTGCCAAGCGCCGCCGAGTGCGTCCGTTTCGAGCGCGACTCCTTTGGCGCCTTGCACCAGATGCTGGGCCAGCTCGATGCCGAGGCTCAGGACTCGGCCTGGCAGGCGATTGAAGACGCGCTGAGCGCCTATGAGACGCCCAGCGGATTCTGCGGGCCATGCGAGTTGATTATCGCCGCAGGCACGAAATGAAACGCCTGCGCCCGCAGTCTGCGGGCGCAGCTGCACATCAGGGGGATGCAATGAAAATCTGCATCATACAGGAACCTCCGGTCTATCTGGACCTTGAAAAGACCATGCAGCGGGCACTTGCCCTCATCGCCCGTACGGCGGGCGACGGGGCCGAACTTCTGGTCTTTCCCGAGGCATGGTTTCCCGGCTATCCCACATTCGTCTGGCGCCTGCCGCCGGGGGCGGGAATGGGCAAGACCGACGCGCTTTATGCCCGGCTTCAGGCCAATGCGATCGACCGCCTCAATGGTGGCCTCACACCGTTGCAAGAGGCCGCGCGCGAACATGGCGTCGTGCTGGTGCTGGGCTATCACGAACTTGACAGCGGCGTCAGCGGCAGCACCCTTTTCAACAGCTGCGCCATCATCGACGCCGATGGGACGTTGCGCAATAATCACCGCAAGCTGATGCCGACCAACCCCGAGCGGATGGTCTGGGGCTTTGGCGATGCCTCGGGTCTGAACGTCGTCGAAACCGCGGTTGGTCGGATCGGGGCGCTGATCTGCTGGGAAAACTACATGCCATTGGCACGGTTCGCGCTTTATGCCCAAGACCTTGATATTCTGGTGGCACCGACCTGGGACAGCGGCGAGACTTGGCTTGCGACGATGCAGCATATCGCACGCGAGGGAGGCTGCTGGGTTGTCGGCTGCGCGACCGCGCTGGAGGTGTCCGACATTCCGCTCGACACGCCTTATTATGACGAATTGTTCCCGACCAAGGACGAGTGGATCAATCCGGGCGATGCGGTAGTCTACAAACCCTTCGGCGGGCTGGCAGCTGGGCCGATGCACCGCGAGAAAGGGGTATTGATGGTCGATATCGACCCCGGCGAAGCGCGCGCCTCGCGGCGGAAATTCGACGTGAGCGGCCATTATTCCCGGCCCGACCTCTTTACGCTGAACGTCGACCGCAGGCCCCAATCCGCGATCGAGTTCCAGGACTGATCCCGCGGGGATCGGCCTGCTCCGACGTTGGCGGTGACGCGAACCGTTTGCTTGGGGCCGGCCATGGCGGTCCTGCATGCTCAGCCACCCGGACTTTGCGACTGCGGCTCCCTGCGCAGCGCAGCCCTTGATCGGAGGCGAAGTATGAGGTGTCGGGTGTTTCGGTCTATGAATGGCTGCTTTCGCCTAGCCGAGGCATTCGGGCAGCATTTCGGCTTTGACGGGTATGCTTGGCAGGTCAGCTTCAAGGCCTGATATTTTGCGACACCCTTACCGGTCGGGCCACGGTTGGGGTCAAGGATTACCCCGCCTTGTTCGCAGACGACATCCAAACCAAAGCCCACGGTGAAAACGACCCCGCGCTGGTGGACGCCCTGGCAGGTATTTCCGCTCAGGTGATCGACTGGGTGTCCGACATGCATGACATGCCGTTTTCGGTCGTCCCCGATTTCGATCACCCTGGGCACTCAATCCGCCGAATGCACGTGCATGGCCCCGTCCAACCGGAGCGTGACTGACCCTGCCATGATCTCGATCACCAGGGGCACCGCTTCAGGTTCTGGCGCAGGCGGAGAGGGCTCAACATCAAGCACCACCAGCGGGGGAAAGTCTGTCTGCGCCTCTGGCGCCGGCAAAACAAGATTCCCATCTCTGGCCATTCGCCGCCACGACGACAGGTGGTTCGCCCGCAGATCATACCTGCGCGCCACGTCATTCACCGTCGCACCCGGCACCAGCGTTTCCGCCACAA
>JASJGL010000118.1:0-8085 GCA_033791545.1 Pseudodonghicola sp.
CGGGTGGACCTCTTGAGGGATATGCCGATCAGCTTTTCGCCCTTCGCCAAACCGCCATGGAAACCAAGGATTTCTCCAAGGTGGACGCGATGAAATCTGCACTTTTGGATGCGGGGCTCAAGGTGCATATGTCGAAAACCAAGGTCGAACTTGAGCCCGGCCCAGACTTCGACCCCACCAAGCTGGAGGGCCTCGAATGACACGCTCCGCTCAACACTCAGACCATCGCGCCCGGACCGCGCGGGGGGGACGCAAAGCGCCCGCCCCGTGGAGGGGCGGAACGGGCGCTGCCCGCGTTGCGGGCAAGGGGGCCATGATCGGGCCAAGGACGCCATACGCGCAGGAGGAGATGCACCATGTCTAAGGGCACACTTTCTAAAGCCCCCCTGTCTAAGGCCCCGCTGTCTAAAGACCGTCTCTACATCTATGACACCACCCTGCGCGACGGGCAGCAGACCCAAGGCGTGCAATTCTCCACGCCCGAGAAGATCCGCATCGCCCAAGCGCTGGATGCCCTCGGCGTCGATTATATCGAGGGCGGCTGGCCCGGCGCCAACCCCACCGACAGCGCCTTTTTCGACGTGGCCCCGGCGACAAAGGCGCGGCTGACCGCCTTTGGCATGACCAAACGCAACGGGCGCTCGGCCGAGAACGACGATGTGCTGGCCGCCGTGATGAACGCCGGCACCGCCTCGGTTTGCCTTGTCGGCAAGACCCATGATTACCACGTCGACACCGCACTGGGCATCACACTGGCGGAAAACCTTGAAAACATCGGCGCCTCAATCGCGCATATCGTTGCGCAGGGGCGCGAGGCGCTGTTTGACGCCGAACACTTCTTTGACGGCTACAAGGCCAACCCCTCCTATGCGCTGGACTGCCTGCGCGCCGCGCAGAAGGCGGGCGCGCGCTGGATCGTGCTCTGTGACACCAATGGCGGCACGCTGCCCGGCGAACTGGCCGGTATCGTGTCCAAGGTGATCGCCGCCGGCATCCCCGGTGACATCCTTGGTATCCACACCCATAACGACACCGAGAACGCCGTCGCTGGCACCCTTGCGGCGGTGGATGCCGGGGTGCGGCAGGTGCAGGGCACGCTGAACGGGCTGGGCGAACGCTGCGGCAATGCCAACCTGACCTCGCTGATTCCGACGCTGCTGCTGAAGGAACCCTATGCCAGCACGCTAGAGACCGGCATCACGCGCGAGGCTCTCAAGCGGTTGACGCGAGTGTCGCGGATGCTGGACGACATCCTGAACCGGGTGCCGATGAAACAGGCGCCCTATGTCGGTGGCTCGGCCTTTGCCCACAAGGCCGGTCTGCATGCCAGCGCCATCCTCAAGGATCCGGCGACCTATGAGCATATCCTGCCCGATCTGGTCGGCAACAGCCGCATCATCCCGATGTCGAACCAGGCCGGGCAATCCAACCTGCGCCGCCGCTTGTCCGAGGCCGGGCTGGAGGTCGCGCCGCGCGATCCCGCCTTGGGCCGAATTCTGGACCGGATCAAGGCGCGCGAGGATGAAGGCTATGCCTATGACACTGCTCAGGCGAGCTTTGAGCTGCTGGCGCGCGAAGAGCTGGGGCAACTGCCCGAGTTTTTCGAGGTCAAGCGCTACAAGGTGACGGTGGAGCGGCGCAAGAACAAGTACAATCAGGTGGTCAGCCTGTCCGAGGCCGTCGTGGTGGTGAAGGTCGACGGGGAAAAGAAGCTTTCGGTCAGCGAGTCGGTCGATGAACAGGGCAGCGATCGCGGCCCGGTCAACGCGCTGTCCAAGGCGCTGTCCAAGGATCTGGGCCGCTATCAGGCCCTCATCGACGATATGCGACTGGTGGATTTCAAGGTGCGCGTCACCCAAGGCGGCACCGAGGCGGTGACCCGTGTCATCATCGACAGCGCCGACGGCGAGGGGCGACGTTGGTCCACCGTGGGGGTCAGCCCGAACATTGTCGATGCCAGTTTCGAGGCGCTGCTGGACGCGATCCGCTGGAAGCTGATCCGCGACGCCGGGCCGGTGGCGGCGGGCAACACATGATCCCCGGACTCGCCCCGACGCTGTTGCGCATCGCGCTGATCGGGGCGGCCATTTTTCTGGCGATCGCGGGCGGGCTGATCCTGTCGCAACGACCGGGGCAGCCCTTCGCGGGCGGCGGGCTGACGTTTCCGGAGCCGGGCGACACCATCCCCGCGCCCGATGTGCGGCGCTATACCGCTCGCGACGGCGTGGAACTGGCCTACCGCCTGTTTCCGGGCCCCGAGGGGGCGCCGCTGGTCGTGCTGATCCATGGCTCCGGTGCGCAGGGGCTTTATTACGCCGGGCTGGCCGGGGCGCTGTCGGAGCATGCCACTGTCCTCTTGCCGGATCTGCGCGGCCACGGGGCCAGCCGCGCCAAGGCCCCCGACGTGGCCCATATCGGTCAGCTGGAAGAGGACATCGCCGATCTCGCCCGCGCGCATTTGAAGCCGGGGCAGAGCTTCGTTCTTGCCGGGCACTCCTCGGGTGGCGGACTGGTGACTCGCTATGCCGGCGGGGCGCAAACCCCGCGCCCGGACGGCGCCATGCTGCTGGCTCCGTTCCTGAAGTATGACGCGCCGGTAATGCGCGAAAATTCAGGCGGTTGGGCGCGCCCTTTGACGCGGCGGATCATCGGGCTTTCGATGCTCAACGCCGTGGGGATCCGGGGGCTGAACGGGCTGACCGCGATCGAGTTCAACGTGCCGGAGCACCTGCGGGGCGAATTGACCGGGGCCTACAGCTACCGGCTCAATGCCTCCTATGCCCCCAGATCTGATTACCTGCGGGACATCAGTATGTTGCCGGCGTTTCTTCTGGTCGCGGGAGATGCCGACGAGGCGTTTCGTGCCGACCGATTCGAGGTCACGATGGCCCCCGCCAATCCCGGCGGCACCTATCACCTGATCCCGGGGATAAGCCACCTCGGCGTGATTAATGCCGCTATCACCCCGCGCCTGATGGGAGAGTACCTTGACCATCTCGACTGACGATCTCGCCGCCTGCGCCGATCTGGTGCAGCGCGGCGATCCCGACCGCTTTCTCGCCACGATGGCGGCCCCGCCACCGGCACGGGCGGTGTTGTTCCCGCTGTTCGCGATGAATGTCGAGGTGTCGCGCGCGCCCTGGGTCACGCAAGAGCCGATGATCGCCGAGATGCGGTTGCAATGGTGGCGCGACGCGCTGGAAGAAATCGCCACTGCCGCTGCGGTGCGCCGCCATGAGGTTGTCAGCCCGTTGGCCGGGATTCTGAGTCCGGATCAAGCTGAGAAACTGGATGAGTATATCGCAGTAAGGCGTTGGGATATATATAAAGACCCGTTCGATGACGAGGCGCATTTCAACCGCTATATCGACCACAGCTCGGGCAGTCTGCTCTGGGCTGCGGCCCGCGCTCTGGGTGAGGCTGACGAGCAGGTGGTGCGCGATTTCGGCTTTGCGGCGGGGCTGGCCAACTGGTTCTGCGCTGTGCCCAGGCTTGAGGCGCGCGGCCGCATCCCGTTTCTGGATGGGCGGCCCGCGGCGCTGCGCGGTCTGGCGGAGCAAGGGCTTGATCGCCTGTCGCGGGCGCGCGGCCAGCGTGGCGCGGTGTCGCCTCAGGCACGGCCGGCGCTGTTGTCAGGATGGCAGGCCGGGGTAATCCTGCGGCAGGTGCGCGATGATCCCACGCGGGTTGCTACGGGAACCTTGGGCCAGAGCGAGGCGCGCAAGCGGCTCGCATTGATGGCGCGGGCGGCCTCTGGGCGCTGGTAGCGCGGCGCAGGGCGCGCCGCGCCTTTTGAACGCTCAAGCCGTCAGACCGCGTCTTCGCGCCCTTGGTTCGGCTGGAACATCAGCCACAGCAGCGCGCCGCCCGCCAGCATCAGGAACGGGGCCATCGCCATGTTGACGGCGGTCCAGCCCTCTTGTGCCGAGCCGCCCGAGCAGTTCATCAGCCCGCCCGAGGCCAGCGAGGCCATGGTGACGCCGCCAAACACCAGCAGGTCGTTCAGCCCCTGCATCCGGCCGCGTTCCTGCGGTTGATGCGCGCCAGCCAGCATGGTGGTGGCGCCGATGAAGCCAAAGTTCCAGCCGACGCCCAGCAACACCAGCGCGAAAAAGAAGTTCCCCAGTTCCACCCCGTTCAGCGCGACGACCCCGGCACTGGCCAGAATGGCAAGCCCGGCCGCCATGATCTTTTCGACCCCGAAGCGGGCGATCAGATGGCCGGTGAAGAACGAGGGCACATACATCGCCAGCACGTGGCTGGTCACCACATCCGCCGCGTTGCCCTGATTATAGCCACAGCCGACCACCGCCAGCGGGGTCGATGTCATCACCAGGTTCATCAGCGCATAGGAGACCATGGCGCAGATCACCGCGACCAGAATGCGCGGTGTGGTCAGCAGCTCCCATCGGGTCCGGCCCCGTGGCGCGTCGGCCGCCGGGGGGCGGGGTTTCGGGATCTTGAGGAACAGGAACAGCAGCGAGCCGACCACATTGACCCCGATCACCGTCAGATAGGTGCCGAGAAAGGGGATCACCATCGCCTGTGACGTGACCTTGACCAGCTGCGGCCCGATCACCGCCGACAACAGCCCCCCGGCCATCACATAGGAAATTGCCTTGGGGCGAAACGCGTCCGAGGCGGTATCGGCGGCGGCAAAGCGATAGAAGCCCTGCGCGCTCATGTACAATCCGGTCAGGAAACTGCCCAGAAGGAACACCGGGAAAGAGCCGAGATACAGCCCATAGGCCCCGACCGCGCCGCCGACGGCCCCGCCCGTGGCGCCCAGCAGAAAGCCGGCGCGCCGTCCCCATTTCTGCATGATGGCCGAGACCGGCGTGGCCGACAGCATCGAGCCCAGCACGATCAGCGAGATCGGCAACGTGGCCAGACAGGCATTGCTCGCCAGTGATTGGCCCGCCAGTCCGCCGACGGTGAAAATCATTGGCATCTGCGCGCCCAGAATGGCCTGGGCGGCGACTAGAACGGCCACATTGCGCTTGGCCTTGGTATCGTCGATATCATGCATGACGCTTGCGTAACGTTGAATGTGAAGCGGCACAAGATGGCTTGCGCGGCCCGGTGCATTTCCTATGGTTCGGGCATGAGTTTGGGCCGGATCATCGAAACAGACGCCTGCGTGGCCGAGGGCGCGGCCTGGCTTGCCGCGCGCGATGCCCGCTTTGCGTCGGCGTTGGAGCAGACCGGCCCTTTGCCGCTGCGCCGTCGCCCGGACGGGTTCGCGCAATTGCTTTCGGCGATCGTCAGCCAGCAAGTGAGCGTTGCCTCGGCCACTGCGATCTGGGGCCGGATGCAGGATGCGCGCCTGACCGGCCCGCGCAAGATCCAATGGGCCAGCGACGATGATCTGCGTGCCGTTGGCCTCAGTCGGCAAAAGATCCGCTATGCCCGCGCGCTGGCCGAGGCGCGGCTCGACTTTGCCGCGCTGCGCGTCGCGCCGACCGGGCAGGTGATCGAGACCCTGACACAGGTGCCCGGCATCGGCATCTGGACTGCCGAGATCTATGCCATGTTCAGCCTTGGCCGCGCCGATGTCTTTGCCTCGGGCGATCTGGCGTTGCAGGAATCCGCCCGCCTGCTGTTCGATTTGTCCGCGCGACCGCGCGACCGCGCGCTGCGCCAGATGGCCGAGGATTGGGCGCCTTGGCGCTCGGTTGCGGCGCGTCTGCTCTGGGCCTATTACCGGGTGGCAAAAGACAGGGAAGGGATCAGATGACTCGTGTTTTGACTGCTGGCCGCAAGGACCCGATTTCGGGCACGACGCGCTCGGTCGTGGTGTTCCTGCATGGCTATGGCGCCAATGGTGCCGATTTGCTCGGGCTGGCGGATCCGCTGGGGGAGCATCTGCCCGATACGCTTTTCGTGGCGCCCGATGCGCCCGAAAGCTGTGCTGGCGCGCCGTTCGGCTTTCAATGGTTCCCGATCCCCTGGATCGACGGCTCGTCCGAGGAAGAGGCCGAGCGCGGGCTGCAGGCCGCCACCGCCGACATCAACGCCTTTCTCGACGCGCTGATGGTGGATGAAGACGTGCTGCCGGAACAGGTGGCGCTGGTGGGGTTTTCGCAGGGCTCTATGATGAGCCTGCATGTCGCCCCCCGGCGCGAGGACCCGATCGCCGGTATCGTCGCCTTTTCGGGCCGGTTGCTGGACGGCGAAGGCCTGAAGGACGATGTGGTCAGCCGTATGCCGATCCTGTTGGTGCATGGCGATCAGGACGACGTGGTGCCGCCGCAATCGCTGCCCGAGGCCGCCGAGGCGTTGCAGGAGGCCGGTTTCAAAGAAGTCTTTGCCCATATCGAAAAGGGCACCGGACACGGCATTGCCCCCGATGGTCTGAGCGTGGCGCTGGCGTTTCTGCGCGACAAGCTGAACTTCTGACTCCGCAGCCGGCGGTTTCAGAGGGGACGCCGCGACGTCGGGGCAGGGGGGCACAGTACGGGACCAGGCCGGTCGGTCAGCTGCGCGGCGTGCGGCGCCCGACCGGACCAATCTGCGGTGTCAGATCGTCCCATGTTCCCGGCGCCAGACCGTCCAGCGACCACGGCCCGATGCGCCAGCGGATCAGCCGCAGGGTGGGGTGGCCCACCGCTGCCGTCATCCGTCGCACCTGTCGGTTGCGCCCTTCGCGCAGCGTCAGTTCGATCCAGCAATCGGGCACGCTTTTGCGCACCCGGATCGGTGGGTCGCGCGGCCACAGATCCGGCGGCGTGTCGATCCGGCGTGCCCCGGCCGGGCGTGTGCGCCCGTCCTTGAGATCGACACCGTCGCGCAGGGCTTTGAGCGCCGCCTCGTCCGGGATGCCTTCGACCTGCACGAAATAGGTTTTGTCGGTCTTGTGGCGCGGATCCGAAATGCGGGTCTGCAACCGCCCGTCATCGGTCAGCAGCATCAGCCCCTCGCTGTCGCGGTCAAGCCGCCCGGCGGGATAGACGCCGGGCAGGTCGATGAAATCCGACAGGGTGCGGCGCGGGCCGTCCGTACTGCCCCGGTCGGTGAACTGGGGCAGGACGTCAAAGGGTTTGTTGAAACGGATCAGCCGGGTCATATGATCGCCCTAGCGCAGGTGTCGCGAAAAGGAAACGGCGCGTTGCTGGCTTTGTGATGGGCTTTGTGAAGAGTCAGTGGCTTTGTAGAGAGTCCTGGACTTTGTCGAGACCTGTCATCCGCCTGTCATTCAGGCAGCGTATCCAACCTGCGACATGTGGTGGATATTCTGGGCTTGTCAGCGATCAACCGCGATATATAGTCGAATCACGACTGGGGCGGGGCTCCCCGCTCTGGTCTCTCGAAACGAGTAGCCAGGGCGAGGGTAGTGTTACACGATGGACGGCGATTTCAGATCGGATTTTGTGCGCGAGCCGGGGGCGCTGAAACAGCATCCGGCCCTGGTTCTGAACGCGGATTACCGGCCGCTCTCCTATTACCCCTTGTCGCTGTGGTCCTGGCAGGAGGCGATCAAGGCGGCCTGGCTAGAGCGGGTGGATATCGTCGCCGAATATGACGAGTTCGTGCACAGTCCCAGTACAAGGATCAGGATGCCCAGCGTCGTTGTCCTGAAAGATTATGTCAAACCTCAAAAGCGCGTGGCCTTCACGCGCTTTAATTTATTTCTGAGGGACCAATTCCGCTGCCAGTACTGTGGCGCCAAGGGCGATCTGACCTTTGATCACGTGGTGCCGCGCGCTGCCGGCGGGGTGACAAGCTGGGAAAATGTCGTCGCGGCCTGCTCGCCCTGCAATCTGAAAAAGGGCTCCAAATCGCTGCACCGCGCGGGCATGTCCCTGCGTCGTCCACCACGCCGCCCCGGCGCGGAAGAGATGCGCAATACCGGGCGCAAATTCCCGCCCAACCACCTGCACGAAAGCTGGATGGATTTTCTGTACTGGGATGCCGAACTGGACGCCTGATGCCCGCCATTGGAGCGCTTTGCAGACGCGTTATTCTTCATCAATACGGGGGCTTGATGTCAAATGTCGTTCGCGCAGGCATCACGGCTCAAGAAATTACTCCGCAAGCACCGCGTTTTGCACCGTCTCGTCCCAACCAAGATAAAGCTTATCGCGG
>JASJGL010000119.1:0-24414 GCA_033791545.1 Pseudodonghicola sp.
GCTGGCGGGATCTGCGGCAGCTCGGGCTGCGCCAATCCGGGCTGCGCCTCAACACGCGGCCCCACCTCTCTCTGCACTCCCTCTTCCGGGGGCAAGGCCGCGATCACGTCCTCCCCGCCGCGCACCAGAACCGCGCCGTCGCGGATCAGCATGTTGCAGCCCGCCGCGCGGGCGTCGAACGGGTGGCCGGGCACCGCCAGCACCTCGCGGCCCTGATCCAGCGCATCCCGGGCGGTGATCAGACTGCCGGAGCGGGCGGCGGCCTCGACCACCACCACCGCCCGCGCCAGCCCTGAAATGATCCGGTTGCGGCTCGGAAAATGGCGCGCCTGCGGGGCCATGCCCATCGGCTGTTCCGACAGCAACAGCCCGCCGCGCGCGATATCCGCGGCCAATCCGGCGTTCTCGGCGGGATAGATCACGTCGACCCCACCGGCCAGCACCGCGATGGTCCCGGTTTCCAGCGCCGCCAGATGCGCCGCCGTATCGATCCCGCGCGCCAGCCCCGAGGTCACGACATTGCCCGCCTGTCCCAACTCGCGCGCCAGCGCCCGCGCCATCCGCGTGCCAAGTGAAGAGGCATTGCGCGCGCCGACCAGCGCCACCGACGGGCGCAGCAACAGCGCCGGATCGCCTACCGACCAAAGCATCGGCGGCGGATCGTCGATTTGCGCCAGCGCCACCGGATAGCCCGCCTCACCAATGCAGATCAGCCGCGCCCCGGCGGCGCGCGCCGCCTTCAACTCGGCAACGATTCGCGCCTCGGGGCAGGGGGCATAGCGCTCCACCCCGGCGGAGCGGGCGAGCTCGGGCAAGGCCTCCAGCGCGCTGCGGGCACTGCCGTGCGCATTGATCAGCCGATAGAATGTGGAAAGTCCAACCCGGTAAGAGCGAAGCAGACGGAGCCAATCAAACCGATCACCTTCCGAGGTGGGTGGGACCAGTGGGTGGGTGGAAGATTGCTGCGTATCGGTCATCCAACACTCCGCCTGCTTGCGAAACCCTTGTAGGATGCCCGAAGTTAACGTCCGGTGAATCGTGGCTGAATTAAGGCAATCCTGCCACGAAAATGTACGATTTCCTGTCCGGCTCCGGCCCGAGCCCGCAAAGACGGGCCGGACCGGGCACTGTTCTCTCGGTTCAGGCGGCGGAGCCGCCCACCGTCAGCTTGCCCATCAGAACCGTAGGCTGGCCCACCCCGACCGGCACCCATTGCCCGGCCTTGCCGCAATTGCCCATGCCCGGATCCAGCGCCATGTCATTGCCCAAAGCCCGGATATGCTGCAGCGAGGTCGGCCCGTCTCCGATCAGCGTGGCGCCCTTGACCGGGGCCCCCACCTTGCCGTCCTGCACGCGGTACGCCTCGGTGCAGGAGAACACGAACTTGCCGTTGGTGATATCCACCTGCCCGCCGCCGAATCCCACCGCCCAGATGCCGTCCTTGATCCCGGCCACCAGATCGGCCGGATCGCTATCGCCGCCCAGCATATAGGTGTTGGTCATCCGCGGCATCGGCGCATGGGCATAGCTTTCGCGCCGCCCGTTGCCGGTGGGCTCCACCCCCATCAGCCGCGCGTTCTGCCGGTCCTGCATAAGGCCCACCAGAATGCCGTCCTCGATCAGCACGTTGCGCCGCGACGGCGTGCCCTCGTCATCCACGGTGATCGAGCCGCGCCGGTCCGGCAGGGTGCCGTCATCGAGCACGGTGACGCCTTTTGCCGCCACCCGCTGGCCCATCAGCCCGGCAAAGGCCGAGCTGCCCTTGCGGTTGAAATCGCCCTCCAGCCCGTGACCGATCGCCTCGTGCAGCAGGATGCCGGGCCAGCCCGGGCCGAGCGCCACCTCCATCACGCCCGCCGGGGCCGGCACCGCCTCAAGGTTCACCAGCGCGATTCGCAGCGCCTCACGCGCCTTGGCCTGCCAGTCGCGCGCCTCGATCAGCCCATCCAGTCCGACCCGCCCGCCACCGCCCGCGGTGCCGGTTTCGCGGCGGCCGTTCTGCTCCACGATGACCGAGACATTGACCCGCGTCATCGGGCGCACATCGCGCACCTGCACCCCGTCGGGGCGCAGAATCGCCACTTCCTGCAGCGAGGCCGCCAGCGTGGCCGAGACCTGCACCACCCGCGGGTCCATGTCGCGGGAAAAGGCGTCGATCTCGCGCAGGGTCTCGATCTTGACCGGAAACGGGGTGCCGCCGATCGGGTCCTCATCGGTATAGAGATGCCGGTTGGTGGGCTGCGGCGGCGGCGCCAGCGTGCCACCGCCCGCGCCCACTGCCAGCCGTGCGGTTTCGGCGGCCCGGCGCAGCGCCGGGATCGAGACCTCGGTGGAATGGGCATAGCCAGCCACTTCGCCATGCACCGCGCGCAGCCCGAATCCCTCAGAGGCGTCGTAACTGGCCGTGCGCAGCCGACCATCGTCGAACACCAGCGCCTCGGATTTGCGCCGTTCAACGAAGATTTCGCCGTCGTCAGCCCCGTCCGTAACCGATTTCAGGATCGAAAGCGCCTCGTCCTCGGGCAGCGCCGACGTGAACGGACAGTAAGATTTTGTTGGCATTTTCAAGTCCCGTAATTTGACATAGATCAAAAAAGCGTCCCTTTGACGCAAGCATTTCGCTTTATCTGCTCCTCGGAATATGGTTTTTACAGACCTCAAAGACAACGGGTGTACGCCAAGGCATACAAACCATACCCGGTGTCGAGGGAGAAACGGTTCAACCGATCGGGACGAGACATGAAGAATGCTTTGATGCTTTCCGGGCTTTTTGCGGCCCTCAGCGGCCTTCCGGCCAACGCGCAACAGGCGCTGGAGATCGTCGGGAAACCGACCAATGGTGGCATGGGCTTTCAGCCGGCGGCGACCGAACTGGCCCGCGACCTTCAGTCGCTGGACCATATGCTTGTGATCATCTGCGCGGCGATCAGCCTGTTGGTGATCGGTCTGATCGGTTGGGTGATCGTGCGCTACAACAAGCGCATGAACCCCAATCCTGCCAGCTTTACCCATAACTCGCCGGTCGAGATTGCCTGGACCGTGGTGCCGATCATCATCCTTGTTTTCATCGGTGCCTATTCACTGCCGGTGCTGTTCAAGCAACAGGAAATCCCCGAGGCCGACATCACCATCAAGGTGACCGGCTATCAGTGGTACTGGGGCTATGAATATGTCGATGCCGGCTTTGGCTTTGACAGCTATATGATCGGCCAACCGGCCACCGGTGGCAACTATGTGCTGACCCCGGAGGTCGAGGCAATGCTGGTCGAGGCCGGCTATAGCCGCGATGAATTCCTGCTCGCCACCGACACCGCCGTGGTGGTGCCGATCGGCAAGACCATCGTGATGAATGTCACCGGGGCCGACGTGATCCATTCCTGGGCCATGCCTGCCTTTGGCGTGAAACAGGATGCTGTTCCCGGTCGTCTGGCCCAGCTTTGGTTCAAGGCCGAGCGTGAAGGCATCTATTTCGGCCAATGCTCGGAACTTTGCGGCAAGGACCACGCCTTCATGCCGATCACCGTCAAGGTGGTCAGCCAAGAGGCCTATGACGAATGGCTCAAAGGCGCGATCGAAGAATATGCCGACGCCGGTCAACCCAAAAGCTTCAAGCTCGCTGCCAACTGATATGGCCTAGGGGGGGCCGCGTGCCCACCCCACCCGGAGAACCTGAATGAGCGACGCAAGCATCAATGCAAGCACCCTGCGGGAGGACGAGGCGGGATTCGGCGATTATTTCGCCCTGCTCAAGCCGCGCGTCATGTCGCTGGTCGTGTTCACTGCGCTGGTCGGCCTGGTGGCCGCGCCGGTGCCGGTGAATCCGATGATCGGGTTTTGCGCCATCCTGTTCATTGCCATCGGCGGCGGCGCCTCGGGGGCGCTGAACATGTGGTGGGACGCCGATATCGACCGGGTGATGCGGCGCACGCGCGGCCGTCCGATTCCCGCCGGCAAGATCGAACCGGGCGAGGCGATGGTGCTGGGGCTGGCGCTGTCGGGCCTTGCCGTGGTGATGCTGGGGCTGGCCACCAACCTGTTTGCTGGGCTGTTTCTGGCCTTTACCATCTTTTTCTACGTGGTGATCTATACCATGTGGCTGAAACGGGCGACGCCGCAGAACATCGTGATCGGCGGCGCGGCGGGGGCCTTTCCGCCGGTGATCGGCTGGATCGCGGCGACCGGCGACATGGCGATCGAACCCTGGCTGATGTTCGCGCTGACCTTCATGTGGACGCCACCGCATTTCTGGGCGCTGGCGCTGTTCATGCGCTCTGACTATGACGATGCTGGCGTGCCGATGCTGACCGTGACCCATGGCCGCCGCGTCACCCGCACCCATATCCTTGTCTATACCGGGCTGTTGGCGGTGTTGGCGGTCGGGGCCGGCTTCTCTGGCATCGGCGGCCCGATCTATCTGGCGGTCTCGGTGGTGCTCAACGCGCTGTTCCTGCGCGGGGCATGGCGCATCAGCCGCCGCGACGAAGCGGCCTCGGAATCCGACAACTTCGCCGTGGAGCGGTCTTTCTTCCGGCTTTCGCTGCTCTATCTTTTCCTCCACTTCGGCGCGATCCTGATCGAAGCCGTGTTGAAACCTTTCGGCCTGGGAGGCTGGTGATATGAGCTTCAAGACAACGCATGAACTGCACAAGCGCCGGTTTGGCCGCAATCTGGGCGTCGGGCTGGTGCTGGCGGGCTTCGTCGCCATCGTGTTCGGGCTGACCATCGCCAAGGTCACCAGCGGCGACTTTCAGATGAAGACCTCTAGCGTCAGCGGGGCTAAAAACTAATGTCTGCTCCCAATAATGTTCGCAGAACGGTGATCCAGCTTGTCTGCGTGGTCGTGACCATGGGCGCGCTCGCCTGGGCGGCAATCCCGGCCTACAACTGGTTCTGCCGCGTCACCGGCTATGGCGGCGAAACCAACGTGGCCGAGACCGGCTCCGACACGATTCTGGACCGCACCGTCAAGATCCGCTTTGACGGCTCGAAAGAGAGCGGCATGCCCTGGGACTTCAAACCGTTGCAGCAGGAGATCGAGCTGCGGATCGGGGAAACGGGGCTCGCCTTTTACGAGGCGTACAACCCGACCGACCGGCCGATCGCCGGGCAGGCCAGCTATAATGTCGCGCCCTATGCCGCCGGGTCGTATTTCACCAAAATCGCCTGCTTCTGCTTTTCCGAACAGATCCTGCAACCGGGCGAGCGCGTGGAAATGCCGGTCACCTTTTACGTCGACCCCGAGATCGTCGATGATCCCGAGGCGCAATTCGTACACACGATCACGCTGTCATATACGTTTTACGAAATAGATCTGCCCGAGGGCTATGCCGCCCTCGATCACGAGGCAGACATCAATCTGAACTAGGCCGAGAGGTGAGGGACACTTAATGGCGCACGAAAAAAATCACGACTATCACATTCTTAGCCCTTCGATTTGGCCGCTGTTCGGCGCTGTCGGGGGGTTCGTCATGCTGTTCGGCGCCGTGCTGTGGATGCATGACATCACCCCCTTCATGTTCCTGATCGGGCTCGCGATGGTGCTCTACACCATGTACGCTTGGTGGGCCGAGGTGGTTGTCGAAGGCCGCATCGGCGATCACACGCCCGTCGTTCGGATCGGGCTGCGCTACGGGTTCATGCTGTTCATCATGTCCGAGGTGATGTTCTTCTTCGCCTGGTTCTGGTCGTTCTTCAAACATGCGATCTACCCGATGAACGAATATTTCGGCACCGAATACGTGAAGCCGGAAATCTTCCCGGTCGACCCGTTCCACCTGCCGCTGATCAACACCGTTGTGTTGCTGCTGTCGGGCTGTGCCGTGACCTGGGCGCACCATGCGCTGGTGCATGACAATGACCGCAAGGGGTTGGTGCAGGGGTTGGCGATCTCGATCGTTCTGGGCATCGCCTTTACCGGGTTGCAGGCCTATGAATATGCGCATCTGCTGCATTCGGGCTGGGAATTCGGCGGCGACGAGTTCTATTCGAACTTCTTCATGGCCACTGGCTTTCATGGCTTTCACGTGATCATCGGGACGATCTTTCTGACCGTCTGCCTGATCCGTGCGCTCAAGGGTGACTTTACCCAAGAGCAGCATGTCGGCTTCGAGGCCGCCGCCTGGTACTGGCACTTCGTGGATGTGGTCTGGCTGTTCCTGTTCTTCTCGGTCTACATCTGGGGCACAGCCGGGCTGTGATATATGCGGAATGCGGTTGAACAATCGCCCCCGTCCCATTTAAAGCAAGGCGCGCGGTCTGTCCGCGCGCCTTTTCATTGGGTATCGGAACGTTCCATGCGCCGCTTTCTGTTCCTGCTGGTCTTTGGCATCGTCGGTGGGGGCCTGCTGCTCTCGCTTGGCATCTGGCAGGTGCGCCGACTGGCCTGGAAACAAGGCGTGCTGGCCGAGATCGAGACCCGCATCGCCGCCGACCCGGTGGCGCTGCCCGCCGCCCCGGACCCCGCGCGTGATCGCTACCTGCCGGTGCGCGTCTCCGGCACCATGGGCCCGCAAGAACTGCATGTTCTGGTCTCCACCCGCGATTTCGGCGCCGGCTATCGCATCATCGCGCCCTTCGTCACCGACGGGGGCCGCCGCATCCTGATCGACCGGGGCTTCATCCCGACCGAGGCCAAGACCGCCGTACGCCAAACCGGCGCGATGGAGATCACCGGCAACCTGCATTGGCCGCAAGAGATCGACAGTTTCACCCCCGCGCCAGAACCGGACAAGAACATCTGGTTCGCGCGCGAGGTTCCCACGCTGGCCGCCGCGCTCGACACTGAACCGGTGTTGCTGATCGCGCGCTTGCAAACCGACCCCAACGTCGTGCCGCTGCCGGTGACATCCGTGGGCATTCCCAATGATCACCTGCAATATGCCGTGACATGGTTCGGGCTGGCGCTGGTCTGGATCCTGATGACCCTTTATTTCCTGTGGCGCACCCGCGCCCGATCCCGGAGCTGAGAGCAATGAAATACATCTCGACCCGCGGCAAGGCGCCCGCGCTGAGCTTTGAAGAGGCGATGCTGACCGGGTTGGCGCGCGATGGCGGGCTTTACGTGCCCGAAACCATCCCGCAGATGTCGCACGACGACATCGCCGCGCTGGCCGGTCTCAGCTATGAGGAAACCGCCTTTCGCGTGATGCGTCCCTTCATCGGGGACAGCTTCACCGATGACGAATTCCGCGACATCATCGCCAAGGCCTATGCCAATTTCAACCATATCGCCCGCGCGCCGCTGACCCAGCTTGCCCCCGGTCATTTCCTGCTCGAGCTGTTTCACGGCCCGACGCTGGCGTTCAAGGATTTCGCCATGCAGTTGATCGGCCAGCTGTTCGAAGTGGCGCTGAAACGGCGGGGCGAACGGGTGACCATCGTCGGCGCCACCTCGGGCGATACCGGCTCAGCCGCGATCGAGGCGTTTCGCGGTCTTGATGCGGTCGATGTCTTCATCCTGTTCCCCCATGGCCGGGTCAGCGAGGTGCAGCGCCGCCAGATGACCACACCGGCAGATGCCAATGTGCATGCGCTCGCCCTTGAGGGCGATTTCGACGATTGTCAGGCGCGGCTCAAGGACATGTTCAACGATTTCGAATTCCGCGACGGCGTCAAGCTGGCCGGGGTCAACTCGATCAACTGGGCCCGTGTGCTGGCGCAGGTGGTCTATTACTTCTCCTCCGCCGTGTCGCTGGGCGCGCCACAGCGCAAGGTCAGCTTCACCGTGCCGACCGGCAACTTCGGCGACATCTTCGCCGGCTATATCGCCAAGCGCATGGGGCTGCCGATCGACCGGCTGGTGGTCGCCACCAACCAGAACGACATCCTGCACCGCTGCCTTGGCGGGCAGGGCTATTTCAAGGGCGAGACGATCCCCTCGATCAGCCCCTCGATGGACATTCAGGTTAGCTCGAATTTTGAACGCGCGCTGTTCTTTGCCTATGGGCAGGACGGCAACGCCGTCGCCCAGCTGATGGATGAATTGCAGTCCGGCGGCTTCAACGTCAGCCAAGGCGCGATGGAGGCGCTGAGCGAAAGTTTTTCGTCGGGCCGCGCCTCCGAGGACGAAACCCTCGCCACCATCGCCGCGACGCTGAAATCCAGCGGCCAACTGCTGTGCCCGCATTCCGCCGTCGGCGTGAAAGTGGCGGAACAGCAGCGCGATCCGGCGGTGCCGATGATCACGCTGGCCACCGCCCACCCGGCCAAATTCCCCGATGCGGTCGAACGGGCCAGCGGCGTGCGTCCGCCCCTTCCCCTGCGCATGGCGGATCTGTATGACAGGCCGGAACGGGTCAGCCGGATCGACAATGATCTTGCGGCCATTGAACGCCATATCAAGGGGCAGATCACCGCGTGACATTGCAGCAAGCTCAATTGCCCAACGGGTTCCGCATCGTGACCGAACGCATGCCGGGCCTGCAATCGGCCGCTATCGGCATCTGGGTCAGCGCCGGCGGACGCCATGAACGGATCGAACAGAACGGCATCGCGCATTTCCTTGAACATATGGCGTTCAAGGGCACCAAGCGGCGCAGCGCCCTGCAGATCGCCGAGGCGATCGAGGATGTGGGCGGCTATATCAACGCCTATACCTCGCGCGAGGTGACCGCCTATTACGCCCGCGTGCTCGAGGCCGACGTGCCGCTGGCAATGGACGTGATCGCCGACATCCTGCGCAACCCGGTGTTCGACCCGCCCGAGATCGAGGTCGAGCGCGGCGTCATCCTGCAAGAGATCGGTCAGGCCAACGACACCCCCGACGACGTGATCTTTGACTGGCTGCAAGAGGCCAGCTATCGCGATCAGCCGCTTGGCCGCACCATCCTCGGGCCCAGCGAACGGGTCAGCGCCTTTTCCCGCGCCGATCTGGCCACCTTTGTCGGGGAACACTATTGCCCCGGCCAGATGATCCTGTCGGCGGCCGGGGCCGTCGATCACGACGCGCTGGTGCGACTGGCCGAACAGTTGTTCGGCGATATGGTGCCCGGCCCGGACAGCACGGCAGAACCGGCGCGCTTTACCGGCGGCGAATACCGCAAGGCCAAGAAACTGGAACAGGCCCATTTCGCGCTGGGGCTGGAAAGCCCGGGCTATCGCGACGACGCGATCTATACCGCGCAGATCTATGCCTCTGTGCTGGGCGGCGGCATGTCGTCGCGCCTGTTTCAGGAAATCCGCGAAAAGCGCGGGCTGTGCTACACCATCTTCGCGCAGGCCGGGGCCTATTCCGATACCGGCAGCACCACCATCTATGCCGGCACCTCTGCCGATCAGGTGGCGGAACTGGCCGGGATCACCATCGACGAGATGAAGCGCGCCGCCGAGGATATGACCGAAGAAGAGGTCGCCCGCGCCCGCACCCAGATGAAGGCCGGCATGTTGATGGGGCTGGAAAGCCCGACCAACCGCGCCGAACGTCTGGCCCGGCTGGTGCAGATCTGGGAAACCGTCCCGCCGCTTGAAGAAACCGTCGCCCTGATCGACGCCGTAACGATGCAGGACGTGCGCGCCTTTGCAGAACAGATGGCCGCCACCGCACCCGCCGCATTGGCGCTCTACGGTCCGGTCAAAGCGGCCCCGACGCTGGCGCAATTGCAGGAGCGGCGCGCCGCCTGACGCGACCGGGAATTTCGACGATGCTTCTGGCCAAACGCAAGCTGAGGATCGAAACCGAGCGTCTTACGCTGCGCCCGCCGACCCATTCAGATTTCCGCCCGTGGAGCGCGCTGCGGCTGGAAAGCCGCGACTATCTCACCCGCTGGGAACCGTCATGGGCGGTGGACCACCTGTCGCGCAAGGCGTTCACCAACCGGGTTTACTGGGCGCAACGCTCGGTCTCCAACGGCTCGGCGTTGCCGCTGTTCCTGATCCGGCGCGATGACAATGCGCTGCTGGGCGCGATCACGCTCGACAATATCCGCCGCGGTCCGGCGCAATCGGGGGTGCTGGGATACTGGACCGGTGCCGCCTTTGCCCGTCAGGGCTATATGCGCGAGGCGATCGGCGCGGTGGTGCATCATGCCTATGCCCAGCTTGACCTGTCGCGTCTCGAGGCCGCCTGCCTGCCGGAAAACGCCGCCTCGCGCGGGCTGCTGGAAAGCGCCGGGTTCAAATACGAAGGCGTCGCGCAAAGCTATCTGCAAATAGACGGGCGCTGGCGTACCCATGTGCTTTATGCCGCCCTGCGCAGCGACCGCCGTGGTCGTACTGATGTGGGGTGAGCGCCGTCCTGGAACCGCTCCAGTGGAGCGGTTCAGGCGCGAACGGGCGTAGCCCCGGGGCAAGACGCGCCCGGAAAAAGGTCCAGCGGACCTTTTTCAGCGCCGAACGGGCGAAGCCCCGGGGAGAGCTGCCGTCTTGGAACCCCACCTCGTCAATCAGACTTGCGCAATCGCCGCGGTTTGGGCAGGACTCGCTCCATGACCTTGAACCCCGCCGATGAGTCCTTTGCCGCCCGGTTGCGCCAGACGCTGCCCGAGGCGGTGTTTCGCCCTACTGAGCCCCGTTACCTTGAGGAACCGCGTGGCCGCTGGGCCGGACAGTGCGGCGTGCTCGCCCTGCCGCGCGACGCTACAGAGGTCTCGGCGCTCGTGACCGCCGCCGCTGCCGCCCGTGTGCCGGTTGTGCCCTATGGCGGCGGCACCGGGCTGGTCGGCGGTCAGGTCATGCCCGACGGCCCCGCGCCGCTGATCATTTCGCTGGAGCGGATGGCGGCGATCCGGGGCGTCTATGCCACCGAAAACCTGCTGATCGCCGAGGCCGGCGCGGTGCTGGCCGATGTGCAGGAAGCCGCGCAACAGGCCGACCGCCTGTTTCCCCTGTCGCTCGCCGCCGAGGGCACCGCCCGGATCGGGGGCAACCTGTCGACCAATGCCGGTGGCACCGGCGTGCTGCGTTATGGCAACGCACGCGAACTCTGTCTGGGGCTCGAGGCGGTGCTGCCCGACGGGCGCATCTGGCACGGGCTGTCGCGGCTGCGCAAGGACAACACCGGCTATGACCTGCGCGACCTTCTGATCGGCGCCGAGGGCACGTTGGGCGTGATCACGGCGGCCACGCTCAAACTATTCCCGCGCCCGGCGGCCGAGGGCACCGCGCTTGTGGTGGTGCCCAATCCGCAGGCGGCGATCGATCTGCTGGCGCTGGCGCGCGACCGGCTGGGCGAGGCGGTCAGCGCGTTCGAACTGATCGCGGGGCAGGGGCTGCACTTCCTGTCCGAAACCCTGCCCGAGATCCGCCAGCCCTTCGCCGATCCGCCCGACTGGTGCGTGTTGATCGAGCTTGGCCTCCCCCGCGGACAAGACCCCGAGACGGCGCTCACCGGGTTGTTCGAGGCGGGGTTGGAGCGCGGGCTTGTCAGCGACGGACTGATCGCGCAATCGCAAAGCCAGCGGGCGCAGTTCTGGTCGCTGCGCGAACATATCCCGGCTGCGAACCGGCGCATCGGTGCGATTTGCAGCCACGACATCTCGGTGCCGATCAGCCAGATCCCGGACTTCATTGTTCAGGGCAGGCAGGTGGTCGCGGCTCTGGGACAGTTTCGCATCAACTGCTTTGGCCATCTCGGCGACGGCAATCTGCATTTCAACGTCTTTCCCGTGGCGGGCCGCAGCAAGGCCGACCATGCCAACCAACGCGACGCGATTCAGGGCGCGGTGCATGATCTGGTGCACACCATGGGCGGTTCGTTCAGCGCCGAACATGGGGTCGGGCGGCTCAAGGTGGCGGATCTGGAACGCTATGGCGACCCGGTCAAGCTGGACGCGATGCGCGCGATCAAAGCGGCGCTTGATCCCGCCGGGATCATGAACCCCGGTGCGGTGCTGCGGGGTTAGCCCCCCGACCCGGGCGCACAGACTACAAGGATTCGCGCATCGCGCTCTCCATCCGAGGCGTAAAGATGGCCGACTGCGCTATCGAAATAGATGCTGTCGCCGGTTTCAAGCCGCACCGGCGCGCGCCCCTCGACGAACACCGTCACCACGCCGTCCATCACCACCAGGAATTCCTGCCCCGGATGGCGCACGAAATCCTCGAAATCGACCAGTTCGCGCGCCTTGAGCGACCCCATCATCGGCGTCATCGCCTTGTTCCACATGTCCGGGAACAGCATTTCATAGACGTAGTTCTGGGTTTCCTGTCGCTTGAAATCGCCCTTGCGCGCCACGGCGAAAGCGCCCGGCTCGAAACTCAGCCCCTCGGCGTTGAAAAAGGCGGCAAGGTCGACCTCCAGCCCGCGTGCGAGTTGTGACAATCGGTCATAGGTCAGCGAGATCACCCCGCGCTCGGCCTTGGAAATCGTCGAGATCGCCAGGCCCGAACGCTCGGCCACCTCGGCCAGGGTCCAGTCCCGGTCGCGGCGCAACTGGCGAATACGCCGACCGAAATCGGCGCGTGGTTTCGGGGCTTCTGTCACCTCTGTCATGCGGGTCAGTCTAGGGCCAATCCCCTATCGCGCCAAGGAAATTTTCCGATTGGAAAAATATTGTTTTCCGATTGGAAAATCGATGCTACGCTTTCTGTCAGATGACATCAAAAAAGGGCAGGGTGCATGACGCAGGGCGGCGAAATGGCCGATTTTATCGTGATCGGTGCGGGCATGGCCGGGGCCTCGGTGGCGGCGGAACTGGCACGCGATGCGCGCGTGATCCTGCTCGAACGCGAAACCCAGCCCGGCTATCATACCACCGGCCGGTCGGCGGCGCTTTTTACCGTGGCCTATGGCCCGTCCGTGATCCGGGCCCTGTCGCGGGCCAGCCATGCCTTTTATCGCGGCGAGGGGCCCGGCAATCCACCGCCTGGCCTGATCCGCCCGCGCGGCGCGCTCTTTATCGGTCGCTCTGATCAGGCTGCGGATATCGCTGCGCTGCACCGGGATCTGGGCGAGGCGGTCACGCCTCTGTCCGCCGCCGCCGCCCGCGATCTGGTGCCGCTGTTGCGCCCCGGTTACGTCGCCTCGGCGCTGTTTGACCGTTCTGCCGCCGATATCGAGGTGCACGGGCTGCACCAGTACTATCTGAAATCCTTCCGCGCCCGGGACGGCGCGCTGCACCTGAAAACCGAGGTTCTGGGCGTCGTCCGCGATGGCGAGGGCTGGCGGGTGGAAACGCCCGGTGGACCATTGCGCGCGCCGGTGGTGATCAATGCCGCCGGGGCCTGGGCGGACGAGATGGCGCGGATGGCGGGGCTGCGCCCGCTGGGGCTGCGCCCGCTGCGCCGCACCGCGCTTTTGGTCGCGGCGCCCGTTGATGTGGTGCCTGACGCCTGGCCCATGGTGGTGGATGCGGCCGAGAACTTTTATCTCAAGCCTGACGCCGGCAAGCTGCTGCTCTCGCCCGCCGACCAAACCCCGTCGGTGCCCTGCGACGCGCAGCCGGATGAAATTGACGTGGCGATCTGCGTCGATCGGATCGAAACGGCCTTTGACCTTCAGGTGCGCCGGATCGAGCATAAATGGGCGGGCCTGCGCAGCTTCCTGTCCGATGGCAGCCCCGCCGTGGGATACGATCCCAAGGCTCCAGGCTTTTTCTGGCTGGCCGGGCAGGGCGGCTACGGCATCCAGACCGCCCCGGCCTTGGCCCGCGCTGCCGCCGCGCTGGCGCTGGGTGACCCGCTGCCCGCAGATGTCGAGGCCGAAGGCGTCACCGAGGCACAGCTTTCTCCCGCGCGGCCGGGGCTGGCTGCATGATGCTCTGGGTCGGTCTCGCCGCCGCCGCCTTTCTCGCCTCGGGGCTGGCCATTGCCTATGTGATCGGCGGCGCGGCGGTGCTGGCATTCATCGTCACCGACAATTCCCGTTACCTCGCGATCCTGCCGCAACAGATCTTTTCCAAGATCGACGTCTTCGCGCTGATGGCGATGCCGCTTTTCATCCTTGCGGGCGAGTTGATGAACCGGGGCGGCATCACCGGCGCGCTGATCAACCTTTCGATGGCTCTGGTGGGCCGGGTGCGCGGCGGGTTGGGGCATGTCAACATCCTCACCTCGGTGTTCTTCGCCGGTATTTCGGGCTCTGCCGTGGCCGATGCGGCGGCCCTGTCAAATACTCTGGTGCCCGAGATGACGCGGCGTGGCTATAGCCTGACCTATGCCTCCGCCATCACCGCCGCCTCTTCGATCATCGGCCCCATCGTGCCGCCCTCGATCATTCTGATCTTCTACGGCGCGCTGATGGGCACTTCGGTCACTGCGTTGTTTCTGGCAGGCATCGTTCCGGGGCTGTTGCTGGCCTCTGCGCTTCTGGTGGTCAACGGCATCTTTGCCGTCCGCCAAAACCATCCGCGGGTGGAAAAGGCGGATATGCCGCCGTTTCTGCCGACGCTGGTCCACTCGCTGCCCGCGATGTCGCTGCCGATCATCATCCTTGGCGGTATCGTCTTTGGCTGGATGACCCCGACCGAGGCCGCCGCCGTCGCCGTTTTCGCCGCGCTGGGGGCGGGCTGGTTCTATGCCGGGCTGTCCGCCCGCGAGGTGCTGGAGGCGCTGCGTCGCACCGCCATCCTGTCGGGTTCGATCTTCATCATCATCTGCGCCGTTTCCGCCCTCGGCCACCTCGGCGCGCTGGAGCGCATCCCCGAGGCGATCTCGGACATGGTGACCCGGCTCGGCCTTGGCCCGGCCGGCTACATGCTGGCGATGAACGTGATTTTCCTGCTTGCCGGCATGGTGCTCGACATCCCCGTGGCACTGGCGCTGCTGGTGCCGCTGCTGGCGCCGGTCGCGCTGGCGCAGGGCGCCGATCCGGTGCACCTGGGAATCGTGCTGTGCTTCAACCTGTGCATCGGGCTGGTCTCGCCGCCGATGGGGGGCTGCCTGCTGGTGGTCTCGGCGGTGACCGGCGTCAACTATTGGAAACTGGCGCGCGCCGTGCTTCCCTTTGTGCTGACCCAGATCGTCGTGCTGGTGCTGCTGGTCAATGTTCCGGGGCTCAGTCTGTGGTTGCCGCATGCCTTTGGGCTGGGAACTGGACCGTGACCCGCACTTGAGACCACCAAGAACATACCGACTGACAACAATAAGAAAATACCGACAACCCAATAGGAGGACCTGATATGAAACTCTCGAAATTCCTGACTGGCGGCTTGGTCGCCGCCACGCTCGCGCTCGGCGCAGGGGCCGCTTCGGCCCAGATCAAGATCGCGCTCGACAGCCCGCCGGATCTCAACGGCTCGGGCACTTATGTCTGGGCGCATACCTTTTCCACCTATCTCAACGAGCATGGGATGGAGACCGAGGAATACCAGCGCGGCGCGCTTGGCGGCGATGACGAGTTGTTCGATCAGGTCAGCCAGGGGTTGCTTGAGGTTTCGATGTCGCCGCTCAACATCGTCGGCTCCATCGACAAGCTGATCTATGGTCTGCGGCTGCCCTATTTCTTTGCCGATATGGCAGAGGTCGACCAGGCGCTGAACGCGGGCGGCATGCTGGCAAAGATCAACGCAGCCACCGCGCCCGAGGGCGTGCGCGTGATCGCCGCCAACACGGTGGGCCAGGCCACCGGCATCTTCAATACCAAAAAGCCGGTGAACACGGTCGCCGACATGGCGGGTCTGCGCATGCGCGCGCTGGATGAAAGCCAGATCGAGCTTTATGAAGCCTGGGGCGCCGCCGGTACCATCGTCAGCTGGGCCGAAGTTCCCAACGCGCTGCAGACCGGCGTCGCCGATGGGTACATGAACCCGGCCTTTGTGCCGCTGCTCTTTGGGCATACCGATTTCCTCAAGTATTTCACCGATGCCCGCGTCTCGCCCTCGCTGCGCATCACCATCGTGTCCGAGGATTGGTACCAGGGTCTCAGCGATGAGGATCGCGCCACCGTCGATGCCGCCGCCGCCGCCGCCACTGCGGCCAACCGCGCGTGGCTTGTGTCTCAGGACGCCGTTCTGGGTAAATTGGAAGCCGCCGGCGTCAGTGTGGTCAAACTGGATGAGGCCGCCCGCGCCGAATTTCGCGCCGCCTCTGCACCCGCTTACAACAGCGGCTTGCTGAGCCAGGAGCAGATCGCGGCCTGGGAAGCGGCCAAGGGCAACTGAGCCGATGAAACCCATCGCCCGCATCCTCGAGCGGTTGTCTGCAACGCTCAACAGCATCGCCCTTTGGGGGGCGGTGCTGGCGGTGCTGGTCATGGTCTTTGCCGCCGGCTGGCAGGTGCTGGCGCGCTATGTGCTGAATGCACCGCCAATCTGGACCGAGGAACTGGCCCGCCGTGCCATGGTCTGGGCCGGCATGATGGGGGCCTCCTGTGCCTTTCGCTCGGTGGCGGACCCGACGCTTTTTCCGGGGATGCAGGCAGTGCGCGGCGCGCAGGGCATGCTGCTGGCACTGATCCGCGCGGGCGGCGTCATCGCCTTTGCCGTGCCGGTGATCTGGTACTCGCTGTTCAACGCCCGGATGGACATGGCGCGCGGCTTTCTGGGCCGTAGCCTGAACCGGCAGGCCGAGATGCTGGATATCCCGATGATCTGGTTCACTGGCGCGGTGCCGCTCGCCTTTGCGCTGATCCTGATCCACCTTGCCGCGCGCCTGACGATGCAGGCGACCGGGCAATTGACGGTTCCCGAGCCGATCACAGACAAGTCATAGGACACGAAAATGAAAATCTTCATCGCCGGTCTGAGCACCGAAACCAATTCCTTCTCGCCCCTGCCCACCGGCATGGCGAGTTTCGAGGAAGGCTCATTGCACCACGGCGACGCCACCAAAGGCGACCCGATGTACTGGACCGCGCCGCTGCACATCTGGCGCGAAAAGGCCGAGGAAAAGGGCTGGACCGTGATCGAGAGCCTCTCGGCCCACGCCCAGCCTTCTGGCCCCACGGTCAAATCCGTCTATGAGGGATTCCGCGACGAGATCCTCGCAGATCTGCGCGCGGCGGGCGGCGCCGACATCATCCTTCTGGCCCTGCATGGCGCGATGATCGCCGACGGCTATGACGATTGCGAGGGCGACCTGATCGCCAATCTGCGCGCCATTTGCCCCGATGCCGTGATCGGCGGGCTGCTCGACCCCCATTCCAACCTCACTGACAAGATGATGACGCAAGCCTCACTTCTGGTCGCGTTCAAGGAATACCCCCACGTGGACGTGCCCGAGCGCGCCGCCGACCTGTTCCGCCTTGCCACCGACACCGCCGAGGGGCGGATCAAACCGGTGATGCGCGACTGGGATTGCCGGATGATCATCGCGATGCCGACCACCAAGCCGCCGATGCGCGGCTTTGTCGACGAGATGATCGCGCAGGAGGGGCAGGACGGCATCCTCTCGCTGTCTCAGATCCATGGCTTTCCCTGGTCTGACCACCCCCGCACCGGCGCGCGCGCCGTGGCGATCTGTGACGACAGCGCCGAGCAGGCCACGGCAGTGGCCGAGACGCTGGGCCGAAAACTGTATGATTTGCGCCACGCGCTGTACCGAACGCTGCCCGACATCGACACCGCGCTCGACCTCGCCGAAGCCGAACCAAAGGGTCCGGTGGTGCTGGCGGACATGTCCGACAATGCAGGCGGCGGGGCGCCCTCTGACGCCACCTTCCTGCTGCGCGCGATGATCGAACGAGGCATGACCAGCGTGGCCACCGGCCTGTTCTGGGACCCCATCGCCCTGCGCATCTGCAAAGAGGCGGGCGAAGGCGCCACGCTGAATCTCCGCGTCGGCGGCAAATGTGGCCCGATGTCGGGCGACCCGCTCGATCTGACCGTGACGGTGAAAAAAATCGCCTCTGGCCTGACCCAGCGGTTCGGCACGCTGCCCGCGCCGTTGGGCGAAACCGTCTGGATCGAGACCAATGGCATCGACATCGTCCTGAACGATCTGCGCACCCAGACCTTTCACCCCGAGGCCTTTGAGAAGCTTGGCATCGACCTTTCGCAGCGCCGCTATGTCTGCGTGAAATCGTCCAACCACTACGAGGCCGGCTTCAACCCCATCGCGGCCAAGGTGATCGGCGTTGCGACGCCGGGCTCCATTACTCCCGATTTTGCCAATATTCCCTATCGGAACCGGGCAAAGACCTATTTTCCAGTTGTTGAGGATCCTTTCGCATGACCAACCCGCTGATTATTGCCCGCGATGCTTTTGCCGAACGTCTACCCGAGCAGAGGGTGCTTCTGAATGGCCGCGACTGGGGCTATGTCGAGGCGGGCAGCGGCCCGGCTCTTTTGCTGATCCCCGGGACGCTGGGGCGCGGCGATATCTTCTGGCAACAGATTACGGCGCTTTCGGACCGGATGCGCGTGATCGCCGTCACCTATCCCGCAACCGGCGGTATCCATGAGTGGAGCGATGAACTTGCCGTGCTGCTGGATCATCTTGGTATCGCCAGCGCTTCGGTCCTGGGCTCTTCGCTGGGCGGCTATGTGGCGCAGTATTTCGCGGCCAGCCACCCCACCCGGGTGGATCGGCTTTTTGCCGCCAACACGCTGCATTCGGTCACCGGCTTCGCTGACAAGATGCCCTATGCGCTTGATCTCGACGCCGCCCCGATCGCCGATCTGCGCGCGGGCTTTGGCCAGGGGTTGGGGGGCTGGGCCGAAACCCATCCCGATCAGGCCGATCTGGTGGAGCTTTTGATGCAAGAGGTCGGCGGCCGTATTCTCGAACCCGAACTGCGCATGCGTCTCAAGGCGCTCAAGACCGCGCCGGAGCTGCCCAAGATCGGCCTGCCGCAGGACCGGCTGCTGACGGTGCAATCCGATGACGATCCGCTGATCCCGCCCGAGGTTCGCGCGGGGGTTCGTGCCCATGTGTCCCCAACTGTCGCCTATCGTTTCACCTGGGGCGGGCATTTCCCCTATGTCGTCCGCCCGGAAGCTTACACCAGCATGCTGGAACAGGCCTTGGGCCTGCCCGTTTCCGGCCCCGATTGGGGCACGGCGCAGGAGCGTGTGCTGTGATCGTACTGACCCAGGACGACGTTGCGGCGCTTTTGCCCATGCACGAGGCCATCGAGGTCGTGGCCGATGTGATGAAGGGGGTCACGGATCGAACCGCCGAACTGCCGCTGCGTTCGGTGGTGCCGGTGGGCGGGGGCAACAGGATGGGGGTGATGCCCGGGGCGATCGCCGATCCGGCCTGCTTTGGCGTCAAGCTGATCAGCCTGTTTCCCGACAACCCCGCGCGCGGTCTGTCTTCGCATCGTGGCGCGATTGTCCTGTTCGAGGCCGAAACAGGGGGCGCCGTGGCGATGATGGATGCCAGCCTGCTGACCGCCATCCGTACAGCTGCGGCCAGTGCCGTGGCGACTCGTGCGCTGGCCCGCGAGGAGGCCGATAGCCTTGCGCTTATCGGCTATGGCGAGCAGGCGGAACATCACCTGACCGCGATGTTGGCGGTTCGCCCGATCAAGCGCGTGGCGGTCGCCGGGCGCTCGGCGGAACGGGCCGCCGGTTTTGCCGCCCGCGCAGCGGCCGACCATCCCGAGGTGGCGTTTTCCAGCGGCATGGACCTGCAGGCGGCCGTCGCGGGGGCCGATATCGTCTGTACCGTGACCGCATCTGCGACCCCCATCGTGATGGGGGACTGGGTGAAACCGGGCACCCATGTCAATGTTGTCGGCTCTTCCATCCCCTCGATGCGCGAGGTCGATGATCGCATGGTGGAACGCGGTGCGATCTGGGTCGATTACCTGCCGTCGACGCTGGCCCAGGCCGGTGAGATCGTCGAGATGATCGCCACCGAAGTGCTTTCCGCGAGTGACCTCAAGGGCGAGATCGGCGCATTGCTTCAGGGGCAGATCGCGGGGCGCTCCAATGGCGAACAGATCACGATCTATCGCTCGCTCGGTGTCGCGGCGCAGGATCTGGCGGCGGCGCATCATGTGCTGGTCCGCGCACGGGCCGAGAGGCGCGGGCAAACCGTGACATTCTGAGCGAAGCGCACACGCCGCTTTCACGTAGGGCGGGGATCGGAGTATACGGGATGGAACCCGGCGGGCCCGACCTGCCAAGCGGTCCTGCATCTTCGGGAGATTGCCCATGAACCTGCGCCCCTTGCTCATCCTGCCGCCGCTGGCGCTTGGCGTGATCGGCTTTCTCTGGATGACGCGAACCGGCCAGCCGCCCGCCGCATCCGAACCCGAGGCCAGCGTCGCCGTGCGCGTGATGTCGGTGGAGCCCGCTGCGCTCATCCCCAGTGCCGAGGGCTATGGCCGGGTCGAACCGGCGCACCGCTGGTCGGCGGTGTCGCAGGTCGAGGGCCGCATCACCCGTCTGGCCGAGGGGTTGAGCGAGGGCAGCTTTGTCGAGGCCGGCAGCATCATTGTCGAGGTGGACCGCACCGACTACGACCTTGCGGTGCGCAAATCCAAGGCCAATATCGCCGCCGCCGAGGCCGCTCTTGCCGAGCTGGACCGCAAGGAGGCCAATACCCGCAAGAGCCTTGAAATCGAACAGCGCACCCTTGCTGTCGCAGAAACCGAATACGAGCGCGTGAAGTCTCTGGTCGCCAGCGGGGCCAGCACCCAGACGGCGCTCAATACCGCCGAAAAGGTGCTGTTTGCCCAGCAGACGGGGCTCACCAATGTGACCAACACGCTGGCGCTCTACCCGTCACAGCGCGCCTCGAACGAGGCCACGCTGGCGGTGCGGCAGGCCGAACTGGCCGAGGCCGAACGCGCCCTGTCCAAGACCACGATCACCGCGCCGTTCCGGGGTCGGGTCGATACGCTCAATGTCGAACCGGATCAGTTCGTCCGCACCGGCGAGACCCTGTTGACGCTGGACAGCGCCGCCACTGCAGAAATCACCGCCGAGATCGCCCCGCGCGCCTTTCGCGCCATGGCACTGGCCGCGATGGGCGAACATCTGCCCGTGGACGTGTTGGTGGATACCAGCCACCTGACCGACCTGTTGCAGCAGCGTGGGGTAAGCGCCACCATCACCATCGAAATGGCGGGCACTTCGGCGCAATACGCGGCGCGAATCCTGCGCCTGCGTGGCACGGTGGACAGCGAAACCGGCACCATGGGGCTGGTGGTGCAGGTCGATGATCCCTATCTCGCCGACGCCAGCAAGGGGCGGCCGCCGCTCAACCCCGGCAGTTTTGTGACCGTCACCCTGTCCGCGCCGCCGCTCACGGAGGCCATCGCCGTGCCGCGCACAGCGCTGCACTTGAACGATGCGGGCGCGTCTTTTGTCTATCTCGCCGATGCCGACAGCCGGCTGGAGGTCCGTCCGATCACCACCGGCCCGGCGCTGGGGGGCGATGTGCTGGTGCTCAACGGGCTCACGGGCGGCGAGACACTGGTGCTCTCGACGCCCTCGCCTTCGGTGCCGGGGATCAAACTGATCCCGGTCGCTGCTGACACGAGCAACTGAGATGATTGCCTATTTCGTCCGCCACCCGGTCGCCGCCAACCTGCTGATGGTGCTGGTGTTGATCCTCGGCGTCGCCGTGGTCACCGGGATCGAACGCGAGACCTTTCCCGAATTCACCGCCTCCACCGTCAGCGTCGGGGTGGTCTATCCCGGCGCCTCGGCCCGCGATGTGGATGAAGAGATCTGCGTCCCGCTTGAGGACGCGGTCACCGGCGTCACCAGCCTGGCCGAGTTTGACTGCGTCTCGCTCGACGGCCGCGCCAGCGCCACCGCCGAACTGGACGACGGCGGCGATATCATCCAGTTTTTCAACGATGTCTTTTCGGCGGTGTCGGGCGTCACCGATTTCCCCGATGCCGCCGAAACCCCCACGGTCGAGATTCAGGGCCAGACCGATCTGGTCGCGCTGATCGCCGTCTCCGGCATCGCCGGCAAACAGGGGCTGATCGAATATACCGACCAACTGGCCGACCGGCTGCTGGCGCTCGACGGGGTGGCGCAGGCGCTGGTCTCGGGAATCTCGGACCGCGAATTGCGCGTCGTGTTCGATCAGCAGATGCTGCGCCGCTACGCTCTGTCGGCCAGCGATCTGCTCAACGCCATCGAGGCGCGCAGCCTGCGCCAGCCGCTGGGCGATGTGTCGATGGGCGGCACCAGTTTCGTGCTGCGCTATTCCGACGTGCGCCGCAGCGTGAGCGAACTTGAAGACCTGATCGTGCTGCAAACGCCCGAGGGCGGCGTGGTGCGGCTGAGCGATCTGGCGCAGGTCATCGTGGTGGACAGCGACGAGGATGTGCAATCCTTCATCGACGGCGATCAGGCGGCGATCATCTCGATCTACAAATCCAAGGACGATGACAGCATCCGCGTGTTCACGACGGTGGACACCCTTCTGAGCCGCGAACAGGCGCGCTATCCCGACCCGTTTCGCCTGAGCGTGATCAACAACAGCACCGATGTGGTCAAGGAACGGCTCGACCTCATCCTGCGCAATATCGCCATGGGGCTGGTGCTGGTCTTCGGCACCATGTGGCTGTTCTTTTCGATGCGCGAATCGCTGTGGATCTCGGCCTCGCTGCCGGTGTCCTTCCTCGGCGGGCTGTTCTTGATGAGCGTGCTGGGCATCACCATCAACATGATCACGCTGGTGGCGCTACTGATGGCGGTGGGCGTCATCATGGACGATTCCATCGTCATCGCCGAGAATATCGACAAATGGCGCGGCAAGGTGGGGCGGCTCGAGGCCGCCTCGCGCGGCGCGATGGAGGTGATGCCGGGGGTCGTGTCCTCGTTCCTCACCACCGCCTGCGTCTTTGGCCCGCTGATGTTCATCACCGGCGATTTCGGCCAGATCCTGAAGTTCATCCCGATGGTGCTGTTGCTGACCCTGACCCTGTCGCTGGTCGAAGGCTTCCTGATCCTGCCGCACCACCTCAGCCACGGCGGCACGGGGGGCGGCAAGGAAGGCGATGCAGCCCCGCGCGAGCGGCGCGCCAACAGGGTGCTGGAGCGGTTCAAGGATTGCGTGCTGCTGCCGATCGCGGCGCGGCTGGTGCGGGTGCGCTATCTGACCTTCGGGATGGTGATCGCCGCGCTGATGCTGACGGTGGGGCTGATCGCCTCGGGGCAGGTCAAGGTGATCGGCTTTCCCACCACCGAAAGCGATACCATCATCGCCCGCATCGCGCTGACCCCGGGAATCGCGCGCAGCCGCACCGTGGCCGAGGTTGATCACATCCTCGCCGCGCTGGACCGGGTCGATGCGCAACTGACCCCCGGCACCGAAGCCGCCGCGCCGCTGGTCGAGCGGGTTCTGGTGCAATACGCGGTCAACAGCGACGTCACCGCCAATGGCTCCAACACCGCCACCGTCACCGTCGATCTGCTGGAAAGCACGCTGCGCAATGTCACCGCCGACGCGGTGCTGGCGCTTTGGCGGCAGGAAACCGGGCCGATTCCCGATCTGGTGCAGGGCAGCTTTTCGCAGGCCGAACGTGGCCCCGGCGGCGCCGATCTGGATGTCGAGGTTCTGGGCCGCGATCTCGAGGTGGTGCAGGCCGCCGCCAATGACATGCTGGTGGCGTTGGTGTCGCGTACTGACGTGACCGAGGCTTTCGTCGATCTTCAAGGCGGACGGCGCGAAGTGCAGATGGCGCTGATGCCCTTCGGCTATACCGTCGGGCTGACCCCGCAAAGCCTTGCCGCCCAGCTCAGCACCGCCTTCGCCGGGGCCGAGGCCGACAGCTTCCGCACCGGCTCCTCCTCCATGACCGTGCGGGTCCAATTGGGCGATACCATCGCCTCGCTCAGCGAGTTGGAGCTGTTCCCCGTCACCCTGCCCAGCGGGGCCCAGGTGGCGCTGGGCAGCGTGGCGACCTTCACCCACAGCGCCAGCTTTCCCTCCATCACCCGCAAGGCCGGCCAGATCACCGCCCGGATCGAGGGCAAGATCGACCGCGCCGCCACCACCTCGACCCGGATCTCTGCCGTGGCGATGGATGAACTGGCGCCAAGCATCCGCAAGGCCTATCCCGACATCACCATCCGGATCGGCGGCGCCACCGAGGAACAACAGAAATCGCAGACATCTATGATGCGCTCGCTGCTGCTGGGGCTGGTGGGGGTCTATCTGGTGCTGGCGTTCCAGTTCCGCTCCTATTCCCTGCCGCTGATCGTGATGCTGTCGATTCCCTTTGCGCTGATCGGCACGGTGCTGGGGCATCTGGCAATGGGGCTGGACATGTCGATGCCCTCGATGATCGGCTTTGCCTCGCTGTCGGGCATTGTGGTCAACAACGCGATCCTGTTCCTGACCTTTTTCCAGACCCATCTTGAGGGCGACGATTATGTCTCTGCCGCGCTCAACGCGGTGCGCGACCGGTTTCGCCCGATCCTGCTGTCCACCTCCACCACCTTCGCCGGTCTGGTGCCGATCATGTTCGACACCTCGCCGCAGGTACAAACGATGGTGCCGCTGGTGGTCTCGGTCGCCTTCGGGCTGCTGGCCTCGATGATTCTGGTGGTGCTGGTGTTCCCGTCGCTGCTGGCGATCTATTTCGACATGTTCCCGTTGCGTAGCTGGATCAGCAAGTTCCACGAC
>JASJGL010000120.1:0-11343 GCA_033791545.1 Pseudodonghicola sp.
CGATCAGCGGCTGGAGCCAACAGCGCAGAAGGGTGGCCGATTCGCTGTCGATCGGGGGGCTGTCGGGGTCCGAAGGGGTCGGTTGGGCCCGGGCAGGTGCCGGGGCCTGCGCGAGCATCGCGTGCAGAGTTGGTGTCGGGACCATGTCGTCCTCCATTTCGCTTTCCTGTCCCCCAGGTTCGCAAATGGTAAGTTCACAAGAGCCGGTGCGTGGCACAAGAAATATATGTCTATTCTGTGGATTATGGGGCCCAATTAAGGCAATTTTGGATGCCAGCGCCTGCGGTATGCACAGATTGTCCACAAGCCGGCACCGGTTGCGCGGCCTCGGGCTGGCGCTGATTTGGAGTGCTAGAACAGCCCGCGACAGGCAAAGGCCAGCAGAGCCAGCAGGCCCACCGCGTTCAGGCCGGCAAAGGCCAGTGCGATGCGCTGCCGTAGCGGCAGGCGCGACAGCCACCTAGTCATAGCTGAACCTCTCGGACAGGATGTTGCGCGACGGGACGCCAAGCGCGATCAGCGCATCCTCCACCGCCTCCAGCATCGGGGCCGGGCCGCAGAGCACGTAGAGCCAGCGTTTGTGTTCGGGGTCGCTGAAATGGGCGCGCAACAGATCGGGCGTGACCATCCCGGTTGCGCCTTGCCAGCCCTTGGGCGGTTCGCTCAGCACATGGGTCAGGCGGGTGCCTTGGTCACGGGCGATGCTCTCCAACTCGGCACGGCAGGCGATCTGCTCTTCGGTGCGATTGCTGTAGATCAGCGCCGTGGGGCGGGGATCGTTGCGCGCGTGAAGCTCGCGCAGGGTGGCGAGCATCGGCGCGATACCGACGCCGCCCGCGATCATGGCGATGCCCGGGGCGCTGTGACCGGTTATGCTCAGGTGCCCATGCGGGCCATCGAGATAGGCGCGGCTGCCGGGTTTGACCTGTCCGATGGTGTCGGTGAAATCGCCCAGTTCCTTGATCAGGAAACGCAATTCATGCCCGGCCGAGGGGGCCGAACTGATCGAGAACGGGTTTTCCCAGAGGCCGAACGGGTTCGTGCCAATGTTGAGCCAGGCAAACTGCCCGGCGTGATAGCGAAAGGGGAAGGTGCGCGCGGGGAGCAGGGAAACCTCCCATGTTTTCAGGGCAACGGGGGTGACCGCGCTTACCCGCCAAGGGCGGCGCAGTTGCGCCAGCGGAGTCAAAACATAGACATAGGCCAGCGCGAACAGGGCGATGCCCAACAGCACCAGCCACAGGGAACTCATCATCGGATCGGCGCTGTACCGGCCAGCGCGCAGGGCGTGCAACACGGCGAACCCCGCGATCAGGGCAGCGCCCAGCCCATGCAGCAGCCGCCAGGTCTCGTAGCGAAACCCCAGCGTGGAGCGCCCGATCGCCATCAGCACCAGCGCGGGCAGCAGTAGCCAGGCGATGATGCCGGGCCAGAGCGCCGCGAAGTCCGCCGTCACGAAGAACTGCCGATGGCTGTCCCAGTCCGGCGCTGGCGCGCGGCGGGTGGTGTAGAGGAAGGGATGCACCAGCGCCAGAATCGCCGCCCCGCGCGCCAGCAGCTGGTGCATGCGCATCACGATGTCGGTGCCCAGCCGCCGCGCCACAAAGCGGTAGCGGCCCAGCAACAGGAATTCGGCCAAGATCACCGTCAGCGCGAGAATCCCCGCCCCCGAGGCCAGTTCGTCAACAAGCGGGCGTGGCGTCAGCCCTTGCGCCCAAGCCAGTCCCAGCGGCAGCAGGGCCGCGACAAGGTAGAGAAGGATCAAAAGCCCGGTCGGCATGATCGTCGCCCTCCTGTTGGTATCTCTATGGCTAGCGCGGTGCCGGAAGAATTGCCAGAAAAAGACGACGGGCAGGGGAGAGGGAACCGCCCCGGCGCAGGTTGCCGCTTGACCCTCCTACGGTGTTCGCCGCACTGTCCGCCGCGAACTGAACAGGAGCTGACGTGGCCAATCGCACGCCCCCCTTTGCACCCTTTGAATGGATGATCGCCTGGCGCTATTTGCGCGCCCGCCGGGCCGAGGGCGGCGTCAGCGTGATGACCTGGATCAGCCTGATCGGCATCACGCTGGCGGTCTTTGCCCTGATCGCAACGCTGGCGGTACGCTCGGGCTTTCGCTCGGAGTTCGTGGGCACGATTTTGGGTGCGAATGCCCATGTCACGGTCTACAATCAGGGCCAGATCACCGATCAGGGCCGGATCGACCGCAGCATTCCGGATTTTGCGGCCCTAGCCGGGCGACTGGCGCAGGTGCCGGGCGTGACCCGCGCCGCGCCACTGGTGCGCGGTCAGGTGATGGCGGCGCATCGTGGCCGCAATGCCGGGGTCGAGGTGTTGGGCATCCACGCCGGCGACCTTGCCACCTTGCCCGCGATCGCCGGGGGCGAACAGGCGCTTGGCGATCTGGGCGATTTTCCCGCCGGGCTTGCCATCGGCTCGGGCGTGGCGCGCGAGCTGGGCGTGACGCTGGGCGATCGGATCAAGCTGATTTCGCCCGAGGGGGTGAAAACCGCCTTTGGCACCAGCCCGCGGGTGAGCGCCTATGACGTGGTCTATATCTTTACCGCCGGGCGCTATGACATCGACCGCACCCGCATCTATATGCCCTTTGCCGAGGCGCAGTCCTATTTCAACCGCGAAGGGGTGGCCGACGAGATCGAAGTGATGGTCGAACATCCCGAGGAGGTCGAGGATCTGATCCCGGCTTTGCGTCAGGCCGCGGGGGAACGGGCCCAGGTCTGGACCTGGCGGGATGCCTCGGGCGGATTCCTGCGCGCGCTCGAGGTCGAGGACAACGTGATGTTCGTGATCCTGTCGATCCTGGTGCTGATCGCGGCGATGAACATCGTGTCGGGGCTGATCATGCTGGTTAAGAACAAGGGGCGCGATATCGGTATCCTGCGCACCATCGGGTTGAGCGAGGGCTCGATCCTGCGGGTGTTCTTCATCTGCGGCGCGTTTACCGGGGTGATCGGCACCGCGATGGGTGTGGCGCTGGGGTGTTTGTTCGCGATCTACATCGACCCGATCTTTTCCTTTGTGAACTATGTGATGGGGGGCGGGGTCTGGGATCCGGCGATCCGCGGCATCTATGCGCTCCCGGCCGAGCTGCATCTTTCGGACGTGCTCAAGGCGGTGGCGCTGTCGCTGGGGTTGAGCTTTGTCGTCACCATCTTTCCGGCCCGACGCGCCGCCCGGATGAACCCGGTGGAGGCGCTGCGCTATGAGTGATGCGGTGAATAAGCCTTTGAGCGACGCGGCGTTGCGGCTGGAGGCGGTGGCCAAGGGCTATAACCTTGGCACACCGGGCGAGGTGCAGGTGCTGCGCGGCGTCGATCTGACTCTTGCGCCGGGTGAGACGGTGGCGCTCGTTGCACCCTCGGGGGCGGGGAAATCGACGCTGCTGCATATCGCCGGGCTGCTCGACACCCCGGATACCGGTCGGGTGCTGATCGGCGGGCAGGATATGACCGGGCGGGGCGATGGCGCGCGCACTGCCGTGCGCCGGGGCGACGTGGGGTTCATCTATCAGTTCCACCACCTTCTGCCGGAATTCACCGCCGCCGAGAACGTGATCCTGCCGCAACTGGCCGATGGCGCCGGGCGGGCGCAGGCCGCAGCGCGGGCGGGCGAACTGTTGGAGCGCGTCGGCCTGTCGGCGCGGGCCGATCACCGCCCCGCCGCGCTGTCGGGGGGCGAGCAGCAGCGCGTTGCCTTTTGCCGGGCGCTGGCCAACCGTCCGCGCCTTTTGCTGGCGGACGAACCCACCGGAAACCTTGATCCAGAAACCTCGGACCGGGTGTTTGACGTGCTGATGGCGCTGGTCGCGGAAACCGGCCTTGCCGCGCTGATCGCCACCCACAACATGGGGCTGGCGGCGCGGATGGACCGGGTGCTGCGGCTGGAAAACGGGGCGATTGTTGCCGCATAGGGAGAACAGGGACGCCGCGTTGATCTGAGTCATGGATCGGCCAGCCCCCGCGGGTAAAGCTGCGTGGCAAGGTCGTGGCTTTGGCGGCCCATGGTCCGGCGGGCCTTGGGAGAGAGGCCCTTGGCGCGGGTGTGAGCGGGCGAGTGTGTTGAGTTTCCAACAAAATTGTGGTCCTGTAGGCTGAAGCAAGGGGAGAAAGCGCATGCGTGTTTTTCAAGGGATTTTCGGGCTCGTTCTGGCCGTTGCGGCACTGCCGGCACTGGCGCAGGACGTCAAAACGGGGGCCGAGCTGTATCGTGTGCATTGCGCCACTTGTCACGGGATCGAGGGCAGCGGGCAGGGGCCGATGGCCGGTGTGCTGGTGATCCAGCCCGACGACCTGACCGGACTGGCCAAGGATAACGGCGGCAGCTTTCCGATCGAACGCGTGATCAAGCGCATCGACGGGCGCGACCCGCTGGTCAGCCATGGCAGCCCGATGCCGGTCTATGGCTTTTTCTTTGAGGGCAAGGGCAAGGCGGTGAAGATCGCCAATGGCCAGCCGATCATGACGACCGAGCCGATCGTGGATCTGCTGGCCTATCTGCAATCCCTGCAAAGCGAGTAACGGACCCCATGCCACGCAAACTGCTGAGTGTCGCCCCCGCCCTGTTCTTGTTGGCGGCCTGTGTTTCCGACGAGATGCCGGGGCCGGAGGAGGGCGCGATGCTCTTCGCTGAGAATTGCACCGCTTGCCACGACTATCGCGGTCAGGGGGCCAGGTTGGCGGGGGGGCAGATGGCACCGGACTTGACCCGGATTTCGGCTCGCAACGGTAGCGAATTTCCCCGCGCGCGGGTACTGTCGCGGATCGACGGCTATGGTCATGGCACGGTCCCGGCCTCCATCATGCCGGAATTCGGCGCCCTGCTGGAGGGCGAGTTGGTCCCGGTCGACGTTGACGGGACATTGACCCCGACGCCGCGCCCGCTGGCGGCGCTGTTGACCTATTTGGAAAGCATTCAGACCGAGCAGGGCTAGGGCTGGGCGACCCTTTGGCGGCCTCGTGGGCCGGTCCTAGTCGCAGATGCCCTCAAGCTGCACCCCGTTCCACGGCAGGTAGACGTCGCTTTCGCGCCCGGTCTTCGGCAGCGGCGCGACCGGAAAGGCCTGCGACAGCATCTCATGCAGCCGTTTTGTGCGCGTCGCTTGCGGTGCCAGCGCCCGGCAGCAGACATATTCCTCGACGATTGCGCCCTGCTGTTCATAGCCAAAGCTCTGGAAACGGGGCGCGGCCGCTAGATCGAACAGATAGGGATCCGCCGCCCCGTGTTCGGCGGCAGCGCGCAGCGGCGTGTAGCCCGTGCGCGCCCGGTTCTGCCATTGCCAGACATGGGTCAGCTCATGCGCCAGCAGCATCGCCTCGACCAGATAAAGCTGGTCAGGATAGTTCGGGGTGTAATCCGCAACATACCAGTCTTTGGTAAAGAAGATGTGGCTGAACAGGGTCACCGCAGCGGGCCGGGCGGTGATGACCGCGTCGGTTTCGGGGGGCGCGATACGTTCGCGGCAGGTGACCTGCGGGCGCGGCTCGCGGTAAAAGGTGATCGCGCCCACGGGCGCACCGCGCACCAGCCGCACCCGGTCCAGCGCCATGTCGCCCCCTTGCAGGGTTTGGGCAAAGGCCATTTCGCGCTCGGTCAGGGGGCGACCACAGCCGGCCAGAAGGGCGACGGCGGTCAGCGCACTGAGAAGGCGGAAGGCTTGGTGCACGGCGTTCAGGGGGCGTAGAAGGTCGCGGTGGCGCTTGCGACCATCTTGCCATCATCGGCGCCGGTCATCTCGGCACGGGCAAACACCAAGGCCTTGCCGGCCCGGATGATCCGGGCATGACACAGGATCGCGCTGCCGCTGCCGGGGCGCAGGAACTGGGTGTGCAGGTCGGTGGTGGCAAAGGGTTTGAACTGGCCGGCATGGGCCACGGCAGCCAGTACCATGGTGGTGTCCGCCAGCGCCGCCAGCGCCTGACCCGAAACGATGCCGCCAACGCGCGCCAGATGATCGCCCAGCGGCATCCGCATCATAACATGCTCCGCGTCGGCCTCCTGCACAGTCAGGTCCAGCGCCTGCACCCATTGGGCAAAGTTCTCGGTGAGGATGCTCTGCAGCGTTTCCGGGGTCATCGGCGGCCTTTCGGTTGTCTTGCGCGCACCCTAGCCCCGCGACGGCGCCCCCGTCGAGGGGGTTTGCGCCGCAGGATTTTCCGGCCTTTTCCAAGATAGATAAAGCGCGTATCCCTCGGCGCGCCCAGATGATCATGGCAAGCAAAGAGGATCAGGATGCGCGTTCCCTATACCCGTCTCAACCGGGCCGAGCTTGACCGGCAGCTTTCCCCCAGTCAATCGGCCAAGGATTTCACCGGCGTTCTGGCCCGGCACGCGGCAGAGACGGCTTCGCTGGATGCGGACCCGACGTTGCGGCGCTGGCGCGACGTGGCCTATGGCCCGGGCGCGCGCCAGCGCTATGACGTGACAGGCCCAAAGGGGATGGCAGGTCTGCCCTGTCTTGTCTTTATCCATGGCGGGTTCTGGCAAGAGGGCTCTAAGGCGTGGTCCGGGTTTGCCGCCCGTCCCTTTGCGCAGGCAGGCTGGGCGCATGTGGGGCTGGGCTATACGCTCGCGCCCGAGGCCACGCTGTCCGAGATCGTGGCGGAGATCGCTGCGGCACTGACCCATTTGCGGGTCCATGCGGTTGAGTATGGCATCGACCCGGATCGCATTGTGCTGGCGGGCCATTCGGCGGGGGCGCATCTGGCCGCCGCGATTCTGGCCGGTCTGGGCGGCGAGGCACTGGCCGGGAAGCTGGCGGGCTATGTTCTGGTCAGCGGGGTCTATGATCTGGCACCGGTCGCGGCGTCCTATGTCAATGACAAGATGGGACTCAGCCCGGGCGAGGCCGAGCGACTCTCCCCGCTGCTCTATTGGCCCGCCGCCGATCGGCCGGTGCATCTGCTGATCGGCGCGGATGAACCCGATGCCTTTCGCCAGCAAAGCGATGCGTTGGCCCTGCTTTGGGGGCGCGAGCTGCGTCGCATCAGCCTGAGGCGTTGTCCCGGGCGGGATCATTTCGACATTTTGGACGAACTTGCGCGCCCCGGTTCGGAAAGCTGGATCCGGATTCAGCGGATGGGGCAGGGCGGCTGAGTTCGGCTCACTCGGCGTAGTGCGCGGGGCGTGGCTGCTGTTCCACCGAGGCGGTCCGCCGGTTCATCGCCGCATCAAGGGTGCTGATCAGGTCTGCCTTGCGGATCGGTTTGCTCAGGAACCCGTCCATCCCGGCGGCATCGCCGCGATCACGATCCTCGGCCATGGCATGCGCGGTCAGCGCCACGATGACACAGGGCGAGAGGCCGGCGCGGAGCTCCAGCGCGCGGATCTCTTTGGTGGCGGTCAGCCCGCCCTTTACCGGCATCGAGAAATCCATCAGGATCAGGTCTGGCCGCTCGCTCAGGTAGTTGTCGACCGCTTCTTGGCCGTTGTCCCAAGTGGTGAAACGGGCCACCCGATTGCCAATCATCTTTTGCACGATGAACTGGTTGGTCTTGTTGTCTTCGGCCAGGCAGACGCGCAGGGCGACGACGTCTGGCGGCGTGGGCGGCGAGGGGGTCGGGGCGGTGCGCTCTCCCGTCGGCACTGCGCTGCTCAGCCCCATCGCGCTGCTCAGCGTCTTGAACAGAAGATCGGTGCGCACCGGCTTGCTGAGGCATCTTTCGATATCGTCGCGGGTCAGGGCCGGGCGCAGCCCCTCCAGATCGCCCGAGGAAAGCACCACGACCGGTAGCTCTGCCGTGTGCGGCCGCGCGCGCAACGCCAGCAACAGCTCGGCCCCGTCCATGTCGGGCATATGATGGTCTGAGATCACGATGTCAGGAAGCGGCTGGCGCCCGGCTTTCAGCGCGGCCAGCAGCGCGATGGCGCTGTCATAGGCGACGCTTTGCATGCCAAAGCTGGCCAGCCGGGCGGTCAGGATGCGGCGGTTGATCTCCAGATCGTCCACCACCACCGCAGTCTTGCCATGCAGCGCGGCGGGATTGAGGAAGAAGACCGGGGTGTCGACCTGGGCGTGTTCGGGCGGGGCGGTGGCGGGCAGCGGCAGGATCATGCGAAACACCGATCCTTGGCCAGGTGCGCTTTCGACCGAGACGTCGCCGCCCATCAGCTGCAGCAACCGCCGGGTGATCGCAAGGCCCAGCCCGGTGCCGGTGTGGCTGCGGGTATCGCCGCCGTCCACCTGTTCGAAATCGCGAAAGATCGTTTCGATCTGGTCTTGCGGAATACCGATCCCGGTGTCGCTGACCGCGATCTCGATCCTGTCGCCCTCCTGTTCGCTGACGCGGATTGTCACATGCCCGCTATCGGTGAATTTCACCGCGTTGCCAGCCACGTTCAGCAGACATTGCCGCAGCCGGGCCTCGTCCCCGACCACCCATGCAGGCAGTGCTTTCTGGAAGTCTACGCAGAGTTCGACCCCCTTGCCGTTGCCGGCGGGAAACAGCAGGTCGGCGGCGTCCTGCACGCAATTGTGCAGGTCAAAGGGCTGTTGCACGATCGTGACCTTGCCGGCCTCGATCTTGGAAAAATCCAATATGTCGTTGATGATGGTCAGAAGCGCCGAGGAGGAGTTGAGGATGGTGGCGGAATAACTGCGCTGTTCGTCGGTCATCTCGGTCTCGTTGAGCAATTCCGACATGCCCATGATCCCATTCAGGGGCGTGCGGATTTCATGGCTCATATTCGCCAGAAATTGCGCTTTGATCCCCTCGGCATGGCGCGCCGCGTCACGCGCCAGCGCCAGATCCTTGTTCAATACGGACATCCGGTACCAGGCATAGGCGATGGCACCGATCGGGATCAGGCTGGCCAGCGTCAGGATCACCACCAGTGTCTCACTGAACAGGCGAAACGCTTCGTAGATCGTGGCGCGACTGGTCGAGATATCCACGAACACCTCGGCGGCGCCGAGGATTTCCCCGTTCGCCTTGATCGGCAGGATGCTGCGGGAGACGTACAAGTCGTAGCCGCTCTGTTTCCAGCCGGCGGTGATTTGGGTCACCGCCTTGCCATCGGAGAGAACCGCCCGGATCTGCGCGGCATCCTGCGCCGTCGACGCCGGGGGTACTGGTGGGGCCGGGTGGGGATTGTCCACCGTCAACACGCCGCGAGAAGACAACAAGACCAGCCGCCCCGATCTGTCGAAAATTCGGTAATAAATGATATTCCCGAATTCAATCGCACTGTGCTGGACGGCGGTCGTCACGCTGTCCTGTGCTCCAAGCGCGGCCAGACCGGCAAAGTTGTCCGTATGGAGCACTTCGTGATCGTACCAGGTTTGTGCTGTCGACTCGGCGGTGGCCGTCAGGGTTGATTCGGTCACGTAGAGCCGGGTGTCGATGATCAACCGTGCGGCCACAAAGATCACCAAGGCCAGAACCAGACAGGACCAGATCCCGATCTTCAGCTTGTATCCACTCATTGGCCGATCCCCCAATTGCGTGCCTGTACGGATTGGGCGGCAAAAACGCTAAATTCGGGTTAAATCTTGCGCGGCAGGAGGGCAGCACAGGGCGAGGCACCGCTGTTCGCGCCGCAGCCCGCTATGGTCGCCCATTAGGGCCGTCTGGAAAGAGGTGGATGGTGGGCGACCCTGGAATCGAACCAGGCGTGCGTCTCCGCGAGGGAGTTACAGTCCCCTGCCACACCTTGCGGCCTGTCGCCCATCCACGTGCGCTGTTGCGCCCGTTGTGTCGGCGTGATTACAAGCGCGTCCAAGGGGCGTCAACAGGAAATTCCGCCGCCGGGCTGACCCGGCGCAAATCTAGAGCCGGGGGCTAAGATGAAGAAACCAAAATGGGTGGTCGAGAAGGAACAGGCGCGTAAATCTGCCGACGCTGAGACCGTGTGGCTGTTCGGTTTGCATGCGGTGCGCGATGCGCTGTTGAACCCGAAGCGGCAGAAGCTGCGCCTGATCGTCACGCGCAACGCGCAGGACAAACTTGCCGATGCCATCGCTGCGGCTGAAATCACACCGGAGGAGGCCGATCCGCGCCGGTTCACCGCGCCGATCGACCCCGGTTCGGTGCATCAGGGGGCGGCGCTTGAGGTCAAACCGTTGAGCTGGGGTAGTCTGACCGAGGTTTGCATCGGGCGCGAGGCCGAAGGCGCGGTGCCACGGGTGATTCTGCTGGATCGGGTGACCGATCCGCACAACGTGGGGGCGATTTTGCGCAGCGCCGAGGTTCTGGGTGCCAGCGCCGTGATCGGCACCCGCCACCATTCCGCGCCCGAGACCGGGGCGCTGGCCAAGTCGGCGAGCGGCGCGCTGGAGCGGCAGCCCTATCTCCGGGTGCGCAATCTGGCCGATGCGATTATCGAGTTGCAGGGGATGGGATTTCTGGTGCTTGCGCTGGACGGCGAGGCGGATCAGACCATCGAGGCGGCACTGGACGGGCGCCGTGATCGCCCTGTGGCGCTTGTGCTGGGGGCCGAGGGGCCGGGGTTGCGTCAAAAGACCAAGGAAACCGTGGATCACGTGGTCAAGATCGATGCCGCCGGCGGGTTCGGCTCGCTCAACGTCTCCAACGCGGCGGCGCTCGCGCTCTATGCCTCGCTGAGCCACTGACCGGCTGATTGACCAACTTGCAGGCGGGCTTTGCTCCGCCTGCTTCACAACCGCGTCAGGGGGGCTTTGCAGGTCGGCCCCGGCAGGGCATCTTTGCCCTGTTCACAACGCCAGAAGATGCCATGCCCCTGCGATTGATCCTGTCCGTGCTGACTGCCCTGCTGCTGCTGACTGGCGTGGCCCGCGCGGATATGTCCGTGTTCCATGCCAGCAAGGGCGCGGCGATCAGCGGGTATGACACGGTGGCCTATTTCACCGTCGGGAAAGCGGTGCGTGGCAAGCCTGATATCGCGGTGATGTGGAAGGGGGCCGTGTGGCTGTTTTCGACCCGGAAAAACCGCGAGACCTTCGAGGCGAACCCGCGGGCCTATGCGCCGCAATATGGCGGATATTGTGCCTATGCGATGTCGAAGGGGCAGATTTTGGGGGCCAACCCTGAGGCGTGGAGGATCGTCGACGGGAAATTGTACCTGATCCACAGTTTTACCTACATGAAGTTTTGGGAAAAGAATCCGCCACAAAATATTGTGTTGGCGGGCGCGAATTGGCCGGGGGTTTTGCGGCACTGAGTGGGTTTTTCTCACGATTTCGAGAGTGGGTCTTTTTTTTCCGGAAATGGTGCCTAAATCTCACAGTGACCGCGGAGAGGAACTGCCGTGGGTCATTCTACTGTCCCTCGTTCCACACTGGCGCCCAGGCCTTTTAGGCTTTGGGCGCTTTTTTCTTTTCGCGCGCGGGTCTAGGGTGCGGTCATG
>JASJGL010000121.1:0-51738 GCA_033791545.1 Pseudodonghicola sp.
CCTATGAAGAAGATTTGACGATGCACGGGTTGACCGTGATTCATCGCTATAACAAGGAAAATACACTGTAATGAGCAGCAAGCGATTGATCTACCTCCCGCTCGGGGGCGCCGGCGAGATCGGCATGAATGCCTATGTCTACGGCTATGGCGCACCGGACAAGGAACGGCTGATTCTGGTCGATCTGGGCGTGACCTTCCCCGACATGGACGGCAGCCCCGGGGTTGACCTGATCCTGCCGGATATCACCTGGCTGAAAGAACGCGCCGACCGGCTTGAGGCGATCTTTATCACCCATGCGCACGAGGATCACGTCGGCGCGGTGGCGCATTTCTATCGCGATCTGGGCGCGCCGGTGTATGCACGCGCCTTTACCGCCAATATCGCGCGCGGAAAAATGGCCGAGTTCGGCCACTCGGACAAGGCCGTGCGCACAGTTTCCGCCTGGCCGGAACAGGTCGAGGCCGGACCGTTCAAGGTCAGCTTCCTGCCGATTTCCCACTCCATCCCCGAAAGCGCGGGTCTGGTGATCGACAGCCCCGAAGGCCGGGTCATCCACAGTGGTGATTTCAAACTGGACCGCAATCCGATGGTGGGCGAGGCGTTCGACCCCGATCTGTGGGCCGAGGCGGCCAAGCCCGGTGTGCGGGCGTTGATCTGCGATTCCACCAATGTGTTTTCGCTCGCGCCCGGCCGCTCGGAATCCGAATTGGGTGCGCCGATCGAAGAGCTGGTAAGCAAGGCCAGCGGAATGGTGGTTGCGACCACCTTCGCCTCCAACGTGGCGCGGGTAAAGACGCTGGCCGAAGCCGGAGAGCGGGCTGGGCGTTCGATCGTGCTGCTGGGCCGGGCGATGCGCCGGATGGTCGAGGCGGCGATCGAAACCGGCGTGCTGCGCAGCTTTCCCAAGGTGGTGAGCTCGGAAGAGGCGCTGAACATCCCGCGCGAAAACCTGATGCTGCTGGTCACCGGCAGCCAAGGCGAGCGGCGTGCTGCCAGTGCCCAGCTGGCCCGTGGCAAGTATCGCGGTCTGACGTTGGCCGAGGGCGATATGTTCCTGTTCTCGTCCAAGACGATCCCGGGCAACGAACGCGGTGTGATCCGCATCATGAACCAGCTCAGCGAAAAGGGCGTCGATGTGGTGGATGATTCCACCGGTCGCTATCACGTCTCGGGCCATGCGAACCGCCCGGATCTGCTGCGGATGCATGAAATCGTGAAGCCGCAGATGGTGATCCCGATGCATGGCGAACACCGCCATTTGCGTGAACATGCCGGTCTGGCCAAGGCGAACGGTTTCGCCTCGATCGTTGCGGTGAACGGTATGATGCTGAACCTGTCGGGCAATGCGCCCAAGGTCGTGGGCTTTGTCGACACCGGGCGGACCTATCTGGACGGGTCGGTCAAGATCGGGGCACTGGATGGCGTCGTGCGCGACCGGATCCGCATGGCGCTGAACGGGCATGTGGTGGTCTCGGTCGTGCTTGACGAAGACGACGTGCCGATTGACGGCGCTTGGGTCGACGCTATGGGGCTGGCTGCCAAAGGCACATCGAATGCGCCCTTGGCGGACGTTCTGGAAGAGGATCTGGGCCAGTTCTTGGCCCGTGCCGCACGCAAGACCCTGATCGACGATACCAAGCTGGAAGAGGGGCTGCGTCGTGTCGTCCGTCAGAGCGCACAGAACGAGATCGGTAAAAAACCCGAGGTGACGGTGATTGTCAGCCGCATGGGGTAAGGGGCATTTTGCCCTGACCAACGAAAAACGCGCCCGCGGCTTGAGCCGCGGGCGCGTTTGCATTCTGGCCTTGCCGCGACGCTTAGTTCGTGCGGCGGTCCTCGAAGCTCAGCGCGATGAAGCTGGGCATGTGATCGCCCATACCCGTCACGTTGTTCCCCTTGCGATCGCCCCTGTCGGACCGGTCGTTGCGGCTGCGCGAACTGCTGGAGTTGCTGCTGCGCGGCGGTCTGGAGCTGCGGCGTTCCTCGTCGCGCGGCGCGGCAGCTTGGGGGGCTTCGCTGTGGGAGTCTTTGGTGTGGGGCTCTTCAGTGCGGACCTTTTCAGCTGACCGTTCTGCAGGTTTTTCTACAGGCTTTTCAGCTGTCATTTCCGCAGGCTTTTCTATGGGCGCCGCTGCCGGTGTCGGGACAGGGCTCGCAGCCGCTGTTGCCGTGGACCTGGATTTCGCCGCAGGTCTGGGGGCAGGCTTGGGCTCTGACTTGGCCGCAGGTTTGGGCGCGGGTGTGGGAACTGGCGCCGCTTCGGCTGCGGGTTCAGGTTTGTTGGACGACAGCGGATTATCCAGCCGTGGAATTTGCCGCTCCACAAGCCGCTCGATCGCATCCAGCGCCTTTTCGTCGCGCGGCACGCAGATCATCATCGCCTTGCCATCGCGTCCGGCGCGGCCGGTACGGCCGATCCGGTGCACGTAATCCTCGGCATGGCCGGGCACGTCGAAGTTGAACACGTGGCTGACGGCGGGCACGTCCAGACCGCGCGCGGCCACGTCCGAGGCGACGAGGAACCGCAGGCTGCCTTCGCGGAACCCGTCCAACGTGCGGGTGCGCTGGCTCTGCTCCAGATCCCCGTGGATCGGGGCGGCGTCATAGCCGTATTTCATCAGCGACTTCGCAACCATATCCACATCCGTCTTGCGGTTGCAGAAGATGATCGCGTTAGTGCATTTGGCGCCTTCGGCGTCGATCATCGCGCGCAGCAGCTTGCGCTTTTCGCTGGCCTCGCGATCCTTGCGCGATGCCTTGAACATAACCACGCCCTGTTCGATATTTTCGGCGGTGGTGGCCTGACGGGCAATCTCGATCCGCTCGGGGTTGGATAGGAAGGTATTGGTGATCCGCTCGATCTCGGGCGCCATGGTGGCCGAGAAGAACAGCGTCTGGCGGGTAAAGGGGGTCAGCGAGAAGATGCGTTCGATATCGGGGATGAACCCCATGTCAAGCATGCGGTCCGCCTCGTCCACCACCATGATCTGTACGCCGGTCAGCAGCAGTTTGCCGCGCTCGAAATGATCCAGCAGCCGACCCGGGGTCGCGATCAGCACATCGACGCCCTTGTCGATCAACTGATCCTGTTCCTTGAAGCTGACGCCGCCGATCAGTAGCGCCTTGGTCAGCTTGACGTGTTTGGCATAGGTGTCAAAGTTCTCGGCCACCTGCGCGGCAAGTTCCCGCGTTGGGCACAGCACCAGACTGCGCGGCATCCGCGCCCGGGCGCGTCCGCGTGCCAGCAGCGTGATCATCGGCAGGGTAAAGCTTGCCGTTTTGCCGGTGCCGGTCTGGGCAATGCCCAGCACGTCGCGTCCGGCAAGCGCAGGGGGAATCGCGCCAGACTGGATTGGGGTGGGCGATTCATAGCCGGCTTCTTCGACGGCCTTGAGAACCTTCGGGTTGAGATTCAGATCAGAAAATTTTGTCATGTGTTTCCGCATTTCGCGGACATCGACATGGCCCGCGTCTGGTCCGGGCCGGACCCGGATGGTCCCGCGTCTTGCGCATGATAGCCCGTACCGCCCCATAGCAAAAAGGCGGGTCGCGGTCAAACAAAGTTACCGTAGGTGGAATTTTCCGGCGGATTCAGGCTTTTTAGGAAACAGTTTACGGGAAATCCGGGAATTGTTTCTGTCTTTTCGCGTCGAGTCGCAGCTCGCAGCGATGCAGCAGCCCCGCCGCCTCAAGAGCGCTGCACAGGGCGGGGGAGTCGACGCAAAACTCGTCATAAAAGGCGCGCAGCCCAGAGTCGCCCTCGCTGGCCTCGATTTCGCTCAGCACCTCATGCAGGGTCAGCCCGCCCTTGTCGCGGGGCCGGGCGGGGGCAAGTTCGGCGCGGTAGGAGCCATGCGCCAGCCGGTAGCGATAGGCGGCAATCCAGTCCTCCCAGCTTTTGGCATGGCAATGCAGCAGCAGGGTGCTCGGCAGCGCCACCTCGCCGGGGTTCATCTCGTCGCCGCGAAACACGTTGTGAATGCGGATTTCCAGCGGGTCGAGCCCGGTGCGGACAAACAGCTTGCCCGCCACATGACTGAGGAAACCGCCCTTCACATGGGCACCGAACCGGGGATAGAGTCGGGCCACGGTCGCGGCGCGCTCGGGTCCGCCGGGGATAAAGCCCTTGAACAGGGTGCCATCACCTGCCAGCGCCTCGGCCGGGCGGATGCGGGCGCAGAGCGCATCGCTGGGGAGCGCTTCAAGAAGGTCAGTCAAGGGGCTGTCAGGCCACAGAAATTCGTCAACGTCCATATGGATCAACCAGTCCAACTCACCACCCTTGCGGTGATAGGCATGGGTGGCGTTGGCAGCCTGTCGGACCTGATGTTTGACCGGGCGTTTGATCCCGATCCGGGTCCAATGGGCGTCGTCGCAGGTAAAGACGCGCACCTTTGGATGTGATTTGAGCGCGGCCCGTGCCTCTGGGTTTGGCGCATCAAGGAACAGGTACAACCGATGTGCGCCCAGTTCGATATGATGGGCGGCGAAATCGAGGATCTCTCGCGCCGGGGCCTTGATGGTGGCGACAAGGCCCCAAGTGGTCATGCGCGGCGGTCCTTTCCTGCGGCTTGTGCGATTCCCTACGCCGCCAGATCGGTTTTGCCCAGCCGCGCCTGCGTAAGCTTATCATGCAGGATCGGTGGGTCCAGTGGCCTCGAGTCGCGGGCGTGCGCCTGTTCAGGTGAGGAGAAAACACAGACGCGGCGCGGCAGCAGACCGCGCCGACGTGCTAGGCCATCATTTTCTTGGTCGCCGTCAGTTTCAGCTCTGGATAGTCGCGTTCGATCCGGTCGATATCCCATTGCAAACGGGTCAGATAGACGATGTCGCCGTCATGATCGTGCGCGATGTGCTGCTTGTTGGAATTGACAAACTTATCAATAGCTTGCTTGTCACCGCTCACCCAGCGGGCCGAGGTGAACTGGCTCGGTTCAAAACGCACGGGCAGCCCGTATTCCATTTCGATCCGGCTGGCCAGAACCTCAAATTGCAACGCCCCTACCACGCCGACGATAAAGCCGGAGCCGATTGAGGGTTTGAACACCTTGGCGGCACCCTCCTCGGCGAATTGCATCAGGGCCTTTTCCAGATGCTTGGCCTTCATCGGATCGGCGGCGCGCACGGTTTGAAGAAGCTCTGGCGCAAAGGAGGGGATGCCGGTCACACGCAAGGATTCCCCTTCGGTCAAGGTATCGCCAATGCGCAGCTGCCCATGGTTGGGGATGCCGATGATATCGCCGGCCCAAGCCTCTTCCGCAAGCTCGCGATCCGAGGCGAGGAACAGCACCGGATTGGAAATCGCCATCGGCTTTTTCGACCGCACATGCAGCAGTTTCATCCCGCGTTTGAAATGCCCCGAGGCAAGGCGGACAAAGGCGACCCGGTCGCGGTGCTTGGGGTCCATATTCGCCTGAACTTTGAAGACAAAGCCAGAAACCTTTGTTTCTTCTGGCAAAATATCCCGTGGTTCGGCGCGGGTCGGCTGCGGTTCCGGGCCATAGGTGCCGATCCCATCCATTAGCTCCTTGACGCCGAAAGAGTTGATGGCAGAGCCAAACCAGATCGGGGTCATATGCCCCTCCAGCACCGATTGCGGATCAAGCGCGGGCAGCAGTTCGCGCGCCATCTCGACTTCTTCCTTGAGCTGCGCCAACAGGTGCGCCGGCACATGTTCGACCAGTTTCGGATCATCCAGCCCGTTGATTTCAATGCTTTCGGCGACCTTGTTGCGGTCGGCGCGGTCCATCAGTTCGAGCCGGTCGCGCAACAGGTCATAGCAGCCCATGAAATCGCGCCCGACGCCGATCGGCCAGCTTGCCGGCGTTACGTCGATGGCCAGATTCTCCTGGATTTCATCAATGATATCGAAGGTATCGCGGCTCTCGCGGTCCATCTTGTTGCAGAAGGTCAGGATCGGCAGATCGCGCAACCGGCAGACCTCGAACAGTTTCTGGGTCTGGCTTTCCACCCCCTTGGCGCCGTCGATCACCATCACCGCCGCATCCACTGCGGTCAGCGTGCGATAGGTGTCTTCTGAGAAGTCCGAGTGCCCGGGGGTATCCACAAGATTGAAGCGGAAGGTTTTGAAATCGAACGACATTGCCGAGGCCGAGACAGAGATGCCGCGATCCTTTTCCATCTGCATGAAGTCCGAGCGCGTGCGCCGCGCCTCGCCCTTGGCGCGCACCTGACCGGCCATCTGGATGGCGCCCCCGTAAAGGAGGAATTTTTCGGTCAGCGTGGTTTTGCCGGCATCGGGGTGCGAGATGATCGCAAACGTGCGACGGCGCGCGATTTCGGGCGGCAAGGCGGGGCGGTTGGGGGTGAGGTCGTGCATGATCGCGCGTATAGGTAAGGTTTGCGACCGTGGCAAGAAAATCAGCGCGGACCGGCCCGATGCCGCGCGCGCGGTCCGAGGGCCTTTGCCCCTGATTTTTCGGGAAAAGTTTCACACCATGCGTGCGCTTACGAAAAGCAGCAGCTGGCGTGGGCAACACCCGGTGCGGGATTCGGGCTTGGGCGAATCGAGCCACCGTGCGAAGGTTGGAACGTATAGTGAACAACTTGGAGGGGGTGTCATGGATCTGAAAGCAATTTCCGGGGAATTGGTGGCGGGCTGCCGCGAGGGGCGCGAAGGGGCGAATCTGACGCGGCTGTATGCGCCGGGCGCGGTGTCGATCGAGGCTGCCGATATGGGCAACGGGCGCGAGGCCGTCGGGCTGGACGCGATCCGTGGCAAGCATGACTGGTGGGCCGACGCCATGGAGGTGTTGGAGAGTGAGGTGACCGGCCCGATGCTGCATGGCGACGACCGCTTTGCGGTGATTTTCCACATGAAAGCGCGGGAAAAGGCCAGCGGCGAGGTCCGGGAGATGCAGGAAGTGGGGGTCTATACCGTGGCCGATGGCAAGATCACGCGTGAAGAGTTTTTTTACTGATCCGGCCTTGATCTGCATTCATCTGCGGCGCGCGATCTGGGCGTCCCCTTGGCTTTCGGGCGGGGAAGGATCATTGGGTCGAGGCGCGACGCAAAAGCGCGATTGCGTCAGGGCGGTCGAGCAGGGTTTTCTGAACGTCGAGACCGTGGGCACCTGCGTTTTCATGGCCGCTCAAGGTCTGGCCGATCTTGTCCAGCAACCCGTCTGGCAGAGCCGGGCGGGTGCGGGGATCGACCAGCAGGCTTTCTGCCGCGATACCCTCGGCATAGATGATGTGGTGGCGGTCGAACAGGATCTGGAAATAGTCCACATAGCCGCCCTGCAACACGTAAACGCTGTCACCATTGATCAGGTGGCGCGCCTTGACCAGCAATTCGGGACGACCGGCGCCGATCATGTCGCTGCGCTGATAGACGAACAGGCGGTGATCCGGGCTGACCACCAGGTCGCCATCGTTGTTGAGCGTCCCGGCGCGAATCACGATCGGGGCAAAGGTGCCTTCGGCGCGCAGGGTGCTGTGGCCGATCCAGCGAATTTCCTGCGCCCCGTCATCGCGGGTCAGCACCCGGTCGCCGACCTTCAGCGCCTCGATTCTGATTTGGGCGCCGGTGGCCATGGTGATCCGCGTGCCCCGGGTGAAGGATACACAGGCGATCTGCGCGAATTTCCGGCGGGCGCTGTCGCGGTCGATGCCGACCAGACGGTAATCTGTTTTGACCGCCAGCGGGGTCAAGGGCAGCAGATAGGTGGCGGCGATCAACCCGTCCTCGTCGGTTTCCACCAGAACCAGCGCCTCGGCGGTGGTGGCGTCGGGGGTCATGAATTGCAGCGCGCAATCAAGATGCACGGTGGCATCGGGGCGGCCAAGTTCGCTGCTGGGGTCAATGCAGAACCCGCCGTCCCCCAATGCAGCCAGCGCCAACCTTTGACGCTCGGCCCCCGGTTCAAGCATGTAGATATCGTCGAGGATCAACTCTTCCATGTCGGCAACGGGATCGCCCAGATTTGCCCCGGCCCGCACCCGGAAATCGGGGGCAGGATACACCGGGATAACCTGAACTGGATGGTCGCTTGTTGAGGTCATGGCACTGGACCTGTAATTGGGGTGAACGCATACAAAAGGGCCGAGTGACCCCGTCAAGCAAGGGGTAGCCCGGGATTGTGGCGGATATGGGCCAAGAGCCGGGTGATACGCTGGCATTGTTTTGAAAATCGCAGCCAATCCAACGGGTGGCATCGCGAAAAATAGGGAGACGGGACGGATGGATCTTGGAATTTCGGGCAAGCGGGCGCTGGTCTGCGCCAGCAGCAAGGGGCTGGGGCTGGGCTGTGCCGAGGCACTGGCCGCCGAGGGGGTAAACCTGGTGATGAACGCGCGCGGGGTCGAGGCGCTGGAGGCCAGCGCGCAGGCAATCCGCGATACCCATGGGGTGGATGTGGTCACGGTGGCCTGCGATGTGACCACGCCCGAGGGGCATGCGGCGGTTCTTGAGGCCGCCAAGGGCGCCGATATTCTGGTCAACAACGCGGGTGGACCGCCTCCGGGCCTGTGGACCGACTGGGAGCGTGAGGATTTCATCAAGGCGCTGGATTCCAACATGCTGACGCCGATTGCCTTTATCAAAGGGCTGGTGCCGGCGATGATGGAGCGTGGCTGGGGTCGGGTGGTCAACATCACCAGTCAGGCCGTGCGCGCGCCAATCCCGGTGCTGGGCCTGTCAAACGCGGCCCGCACCGGGCTGACCGGCTATGTCGCGGGCACTGCGCGGCAGGTGGCCAAAACCGGCGTGACCATCAACAACCTGTTGCCCGGCATCCATGCCACCGACCGCGCCGATGCGCTGGACAGCGGTGTCGCCAAACAGCAGGGGATCAGCATCGAGGACGCCCGTGCGCAGCGCTGCGTCGGCATCCCGGCGGGGCGCTATGGCACCCGGCAGGAGTTCGGTGCCGCCTGTGCGTTCCTGTGTTCGCAACATGCCGGGTTCATCGTCGGGCAGAACGTCCTGCTGGATGGCGGCGGGGTCAACCTGACCATGTGACCCCGCGTCCGCTTGTGTGACGGTCCTCGCGCATCGGGTCATCCGGTGTGCGGGGGCAACCAAACGTGAGGGCGGGGCGATGAGCCGGGGTCCGGGGCAGAAATGGCAATACGGGCAACCGGGCTTGTTCCCGGGGGCGGGGATTGCTATCTCCTGCTCTGCCCGATGGTTTTGCTCGGGAATTACAGTGAGGCCGCCGTGACCGCAGACTCCCCCCGGCTGGAAATCCGCAATCTGGTGCGCCATTTCGATGGCCGTCGGGTTGTCGACGATGTCTCTCTCAGGATCATGGCGGGGCAGGTGACCTGTCTTTTGGGGCCTTCCGGTTGTGGCAAATCCACGACGCTGCGGATGATTGCGGGCGTCGAGATGCAGGACGCGGGCGAGATCTGGGTCGACGGCAAACTGGTTTGCGACACCATCTTTCGGGTGCCACCAGAGCGGCGCGAAATCGGGCTTATGTTTCAGGATTTCGCTCTGTTTCCGCATCTGAGTGTGGCCGAGAATGTTGCGTTTGGTTTGCGCAGCGGCACCCGGGCGGAAAAACGCGCGCGGGTCGAAGAGCTGCTTGAGCGGGTCGATTTGATCGCGTTCATCGACGGCTATCCGCATCAACTGTCCGGTGGCGAGCAACAGCGCGTGGCGCTGGCGCGTGCATTGGCCCCGCGCCCGCGGATCATGCTGATGGATGAACCGTTTTCCGGGCTCGACAATCGGCTGCGCGATGGCATCCGCGACGAGACGTTGAGCTTGCTCAAGGACGAGGACACTGCCGTTCTTCTGGTTACCCATGAGCCGGAAGAAGCCATGCGCATGGCCGATGAGATCGCGCTGATGCGCGGCGGGCGGATCGTGCAGCGTGGCGCGCCCTATAACGTCTATACCCGGCCAGCGGACAAGGCGGCGGTGGCGTTTTTCAGCGATACCAACGTGTTGCAGGCGCAGGTCAACGGGGCGCTGGCGCAGACTCCCTTCGGCCAGTTCCTTGCGCCCGGTGTGCCGGATGGCACCGATGTCGAGATCGTGTTCCGTCCCCAGCATGTGCGGCTGGATTTCGATCGCAACGGACATGGGCCGCTGCCAACCCCGGTCGAAGGCGTGGCCGCGCGCGGCGTGGTGCAGCGGGCGCGGTTTCTGGGCCATGAGAGCCTGGTGGAATTCCGGATGGATTACGATGGCTCGGTGCTCAAGGCGACGGTGCCCAACGTGTTCCTGCCCCAAACCGGGCGGGTGATGTGGCTGACCGTGCGGCGTGACAGGTGTTTCGTGTTTCCGGCGTAAAGCTAGAGCGCCCTTGAATGCGGCTGGCATGATCTGCATCGGGTCCGGTGGAGGCGTCGCCGCGCAACGCAGGCCCAATGCATGGCTTGCCGCTTCCCCTCGTGAAACCTGCTTGGCTCCATGAAGCGAATCCTCCGCAGTCCGGGCTGTGCAACGCCGCCGTGCAGCACCGCGCGCCCGACCATTTCGGGCGGTCGAGTGTCGTGAAATGAGGGTGTGATGTAAAAATTCATCGCTAGTTCCGCCATAAAGCTCTTTTTGTACGTTGATGTTGGTGTTGTCGCGATTCGGTATTGCAGCATTCGATGCGAAAACGCATCATCTTGGTATGAGCAATGCATCACACCCTTCCCCTTTGCTTCATGGGGCCCGGCGCGCAGCCGATGAGTTTTCCGATGTCGATGTCCTGCGCGGGATGTTGGGGGCCTCGAACGATGCCTGTTGGTGCATGGAGTTCGGGACGCCCGTTGACCTCACGCTGTCCGACGATGACGTGGCGCGGCAGATCTTTGGCAACGATCCCTATTGGCGGCTGTGCAATGCGGCGATGGAGCGGCTGTATCAACTGCCTGCCGGGCAGAGCCTGAGCGAACGCCCTGTGCGCGAGGTGTTTCCCGAGAATGACAGCAACCTCGAATTCGTGCGCAATCTTATCGCCAACGGTTTCGAGGTGGATGCCGCCCCGGCGCTGGATCGGGGCTATGACGGGGTTGAGATTTATGTCGAGAATGATGTGCGCGCGCATATCGGGGATGGCAAACTGTACCGAATGTTCGGCGTTGTGCGCAATGTTGGCAAGCACCGGCGGCGTGAGCAGGCCTTGGAAGACAGGCTGGACGCGCTGCAAAGCATGATCTGGGCCATTCCCGCCCCGTTTTTGGCCGTGGATGCTGCAGGAGAAATCGAGGTGGTGAACGCAGCGGGCGCCCATTGTCTCGGGGCGGCCCCCGAGGCGCTGCTTGGGCAGTCGTTCGACACGGTTCTGCCTACCGCCACACCGCGCGTAGATGTGCTTGAGGCCATGAACAAGGTGCGGACCTTGGCGATCCCGATCACGGAACGGTTTGCCGGCGCTGTTGTCGGTGAGGTGTGGCAGTTCACGCCCTATGAGGCCTCCGGCGGCACCGGCTGTCTTGTGATGCTGCTGCCCGAGATGATGGCCGAGGTGCGATCATGAGTGACGCGATCTGGCCTGATCACCCGGTCTTTTCGGTGCAGACGCGACAGCAGGCCGAAGCGCGGCTTGAGCTGTTCGACGACGGTCTGGTCTTGTTGTCTGATGATGGGCACGTGGTGCAGATGACGTCCGAGGCGGCGCGCCAGCTTGGGTTGCGGGCGGACTTGGCCGAGGGGCGGGCGCTGTCAGATCTTTCGCCGGCCCTGCGCGGCTGGGAGGCGCTGCTGGCGGCGGCGTCGAACCCGCACGGGGCCGACTGCCTGTTAAAGCGCGACGACGGGCGCGACATCCTTGCCGTGTTGCGCCAGATGCCGGGGCCTGCGCAAGATTCGCCGGTGCGGATGATCGTGTTGCGTGATCTCAGCGGTCTGGATTACCGCCGCGAGCGGGCCGGGGGACATGACCCTGCGCGTAGCCATGTGATGGCAGAAAAGCGCACCCGCCCCGATTTTGTCACCCAACGTCGTCTTGCCCCGGACTTGCACAGGGTGCTGTCGCGCGGCGAGCGGGCGATCCAGCAGGGCGCGCGCATCCTGATCACCGGCGAATCCGGTGTCGGCAAGACCGAGGTCGCCAAGTTCCTGCACGGCACCGTGGCCGATGCCGACGCGCCCTTTGTCGTGGCCAACTGCGCCTCGTCCTCGGATACGCTGTTTGCACGTGCCCTGTTCGGCGGCGATGGAATCCCGGGGCTGATCGGACAGGCCGAGCGCGGCACCTTGTTTCTCGACGAGGTGGCCGAGATCCCGCTCAGTGCGCAGGCGCTGCTGCTGCGGTTTCTTGAGGATGGTCTTGTGACCAGTCCGACCGGCGGGCAGCAGCGGGTGGCCAATGTGCGGGTCATTGCGGCGACCAATGGCGATTTGCGCCAGATGATCCGCGACGGGGCGTTCCGTGCGGATCTGTACTATCGGCTGGCCGTGGTGCCGTTGCGGGTACCGCCGCTGCGCGACATGCCGACCCTGATCGACCATCTGATCAACCGCTTTTTGCAGACGATCAACCAGCGCCGCAAGACGCCGGTGCTGGTGTCGCGGCGGATGCGGGAGGTGCTGGCCGATTACAGTTATCCGGGAAATATCCGAGAGCTTCTCAACATCGTTCAGAAGCTGGCGATCTTTCTCGAAGAGACCGACGACATGGCGGAACTGATGGAGGATTTGCTGTCGCCGATCGACATTCCGGGCACCGAACGCTCGGGCGCGGAGAGCGGGCCTGTGTCCGCAACCTTTGAACTCAAATCAGAAGTGCGCCGGTACGAGCGCACGCTGATCGACCGGGCGATCCGGATCCACGGCAGCAAACGCAAGGCTGCACAGGCGCTTGGCGTGGATATCGGAACGATCGTGCGCAAGACGGCCGATCCAGTGGCCGCAAATACTGACGACCCTAAAAAAATAACCAACAGCGGAGAAAACAAACCATGAAGAAACGATTGACCCTGCTGGCGCAGACGAGCTTTTCGGCTCTGTGCGCCGTCTCCATCGCCTCGGGCGCGATGGCCGGAGAATTGAACATCCTGACGTGGGAAGGCTATGCCGATCCCAGCGTGATCGAACCCTTCACCGCCGCCACGGGTTGTGAAGTGTCCGCGACCTATGTCGGCTCGAACGACGATTTCGCCCCCAAACTGGCGGCGGGTGGTGGCGTTTTTGACATTGTGACCCCCTCGATCGACTCGACCTATGCCCTGATCGAGGCCGGTTTCGTCCAGCCGATCGACGTCTCCCGCGTGCCCGCCTTCAAGGACATATACGAACAGTTCCGCACCGCCGACGGCATCCTGAAGGACGGCAAAGTTTACGGCGTGCCTTATGCTTGGGGCGCGATTCCGTTCATGTATCGCAAGGACAAGTTCGACACGCCGCCGACCTCGATCAAGGCGCTGTGGGATCCGGCGCTTGAGGGGCGCATCTCGCTTTGGGACGACAAGAGCGCGCTGTATGTGGCGGCGCGTCTGAACGGCAACATGAACATCTATGAGCTGTCGGACGCAGAACTTGCGGCCGCCGTGGATAAGCTGGTCGAACAACGCCCGCTGGTGCGCAAATACTGGGCCACGGCTGGCGAATTGGTGGATCTTTACAAGTCCGACGAGGTCTGGATTTCCAACACTTGGGGCGGTTACCAATCCGGGTTGCTGGCGGCCGAGAACATCGACGTGGTCGAGTTCATCCCTGAAGAAGGGGCCGAGGGCTGGATGGACAGCAATATGATCGTTGCCGACACCCCGAACGAGGAGTGCGCCTATCAGTTCCTAAACATGGCGATCAGCGCCCAGGGCCAAGAGGGTGTGTTCAAGGTGAACGGCTATTCCTCGACCAACCCGGTCGCGGCCAAGGAGTTCATGAGCGACGCCGAGTTTTCGGCGCTGCATCAGGACGATCCTGCATATCTCGACAGCCTGCTGCTGTGGGAAAACCTTGGCGATCGCCTGCCGATCTATACCAACGCCTGGAACTCTGTGAAGTCGCAGTAACCCCTGAGGTTGACTATGAAACGGGTCCGCAGTTTGCGCTGCGGTCCCCCCTTTGTGATGCCGGAGCGGACCCCTGTGAACAAGATTATCAAGATTGAGAACCTGACGAAGACCTTCGGCAAGGTGGTCGGGGTGGACCACATATCGCTGAGCGTGGAGCAGGGCGAATTTGTGACGCTGCTGGGCCCCTCGGGCTGTGGCAAGTCCACGCTGCTGCGGATGATCGGTGGATTCGAAGAACCGACACAGGGGCGCATCCTGCTTGACGGGCAGGACGTGACCCATGTGCCGCCCAGCAAGCGGGCGGTGAATATGGTGTTTCAGGATTATGCGTTGTTCCCGCATCTGTCGGTGGGCAAGAACGTCGGTTACGGCCTGCGCGTGGCCGGGATGCCACGCCGCAAGGTGCGCGAAAAAGCACTGGACGCCTTGGCGCTGGTCGGGCTGGAAGACCGCTTTGATGCCGCGCCACATATGTTGTCCGGCGGGCAGCGGCAAAGGGTTGCCTTGGCCCGTGCCATTGTTCGGCGGCCCAAGGTGCTGCTGCTGGATGAACCGCTGTCGGCGCTGGATGCCAATCTGCGCGAACAAATGCAGGTCGAGCTGAAGGCGTTGCACACCAAGATGGGGCTGACCTTCATTCTGGTGACGCACGACCAGACCGAGGCGCTGACCATGTCTGATCGCATCGTCGTGATGCGCGGCGGCAAGATCGTGCAGATGGGTAGCCCGGTGGAGTTATACGAACGTCCCGCCACCAGCTATGTCGCCGGGTTCATCGGCTCCACCAACCAGTTTCGCTCGGTCGTCGCGACCGGGCCGACCGGGCCGCAGGTGCAGTGTTTCGGCCAATCGCTCAGCGCCCCGGCTGGGGTCGCGCCGGGGCAAGAGGCGCTGTTCGGCTTTCGCCCGGAAAAGGCGCTGGTGCAGTTCGGTGAGGGCGGCGGTGGGCCAGATACGCTGCGCGGATCGGTCGCCGATATCCTGTATCACGGCCAAAGTGTGCGGCTGATGATCGACCTTGGCGCGGGCGAGGTCTTGGTGGATCTTCCGATGTCGGGCTCTGGCGGGATGCCGCAGGTCGGGGATGCGATCAGCCTTCGGGTTGGCGCGGACAAGATCATGGTGCTGGCCGACGAGGTGGCGGCATGAACGGCGCGCTGCGCCTGAAACGCGCGCTGGTGCTGTCGCCGCCGCTGCTGTGGACGTTTATGTTCATGTTCGTGCCCTATGCGATCTTGCTGGTCTATAGCTTCTGGCAGCAGAAATATCCGACCTTCGTGCCCGCCTTCCAGTTCGGCAACTACGTGCAGATATTCACCGATCCGCAGTATTTCCGGGTCATTCTGCGCACGCTCAAGATCGCGTTCTTCGTCTCGCTTGGTGCGGCGCTGGTCGCCTATCCCTATGCCTATTTTCTGGTGTTCCGGGTGCGCAAGCCGGGCCTGCGGTTGATGCTTTACATGGCGGTGGTTGCGCCGCTTTGGGTGTCTTACTTGTTGCGGGCCTATACGTGGAAGACCATCCTTGGCACCACCGGCATCCTGAATTCGTTCCTGATGTCGACCGGTATTCTGTCCGAGCCGTCGTCTGTGTTCCTGTACAATCAGACGGCGATGATCGTGACGCTGATCTATGTCTTCATCCCCTTCATGGTGATGCCGATCTATGCGGTGCTGGAAAAGATCCCGCACAGCCTGAAAGAAGCCTCGGCCGATCTGGGGGTTGGCCGCCTGCGGACCTTCCTGAACGTGACCCTGCCGCTGTCGATCCCGGGTGTCGTTGCCGGCTTTACCATGACCTTTTGCCTGACCTTCGGAGATTTCATCGCGCCGTTTCTGGTGGGCGGACCTGACGGGCAAATGATCGCCAACGTGATCGCGTCGCAGTTCGGGGCCTCGCTCAACTGGCCGCTGGGGGCTGCGCTGGCGCTGGTGATGCTGATGATCGTGCTGAGCATCATCACGGTGTCGGACAAATTCGAACGCCTCGGACAGGGGAGATTCGCATGAGCCGCAGCTTGTCAGAACGGCTCGCCTGGGTCGTCGGGGTCGCGCTGATCCTTGCGTTCCTTTACCTGCCCATCGCGGTGTTGGTCGCTTACAGCTTCAATGCGTCCCGCTCGCTCACTTGGCCGATGACCGGCTTTACGCTGGAATGGTATCAAAAGCTGGCGGCCAATGAGGCGCTGATCGATGCGTTCTATAACAGCCTCTACGTCGCCATAAGCGCCACGACCTTGACGTTGATCATCGGCGTGCCCGCGGCGCTGGCGCTGGATCGCATCGACTTTCCCGGCAAGGGGCTGTTTCGCAAGCTGATCCTGTTGCCGATTGCGCTGCCCGGAATCATCACCGGTATTTCCATGCTGATCCTGTTCCGCTCTCTGGGCATCCGGTTGAGCCTTGAGGCGGTGATCGTCGGCCATGCCACGGCCTTGCTGGCGGTGGTGGTGACGCAGGTCTATGCGCGGTTGCAACGGCTGCCCAACAGCCTGCAAGAGGCCTCGGAGGATCTGGGCGCATCGGGGTTGCAGACGTTTTTCCTGATCACCCTGCCGAACATCAAGACCGCCGTCATTGGCGCGGGGATGCTGGCGTTCACCCTGTCGTTTGACGAGATCCCGGTGACGTTTTTCCTGACCGGGCGCGACAATACCCTGCCGATGTTCATCTGGTCCACCATGCGACGGGGCCTCACCCCCGAGATCAATGCCATCGGCAGCCTGATCGTGCTGATGTCGATCGTGCTGATCTTCGTTTCGGTGCGCCTGCAGCGAAATACAAAAACCCAACAGAAATAATACAATATCAAGGGAGACTGACATGAACGCGTATCCGAAGATCAAGGTCGATGTCACGAAAGGCGCATTGATCGGGGGCGAATGGGTCGACGGCTCTGCCGGCCAGTTCGAGGTGAGGACTCCGCATGACGGCTCCGTCCTGCACAGGGTCGGCAAGTGCGACGCAGGCGACGCCGAACGCGCCGTCGCCAGTGCCCGCGCGGCGCAACCGGCTTGGGCGGCGCTCTCGGTCATTGAACGCGCGCAAATCATGCGCCGCATCCACCAGCTGTTTCTGGAGCGCGCCGAACCCATCGCCCAGATGCTGAGCGCCGAGATCGGCAAACCGATCACCGATGCTCGCGAAGAGGTGTTCGAATATTCCGTTCCCTCCTGGTCCAAATCCGCCGAAGAGATCCTGCGCCATCGCGGGCTGTCGTTTCCCTCGACGCAGGAGCGGACCACCAACAAGCGGCTGGTGATGAACCATCGCCCGTTGGGCGTGGTGGCGGCGATCACGCCGTATAACTTCCCGACCGACATTTCCTCGATCGCGCTGGCGCATATCGTAGCGGCGGGAAACACGGTGATCTGGAAGCCCTCGGAATATGCCGCCGTCTGCTGTGCCATGCTGGCGGATGTGTTCAAGGACGCAGGCGTGCCCGACGGGGTGATCAACATCGTGCAGGGGCATGGCGACGTCGGCAATGCGCTGGTGGAAAGCAAGGGGGTGGACGGGGTGTTCTTCACCGGCTCGACCAACACCGGCCGGGGCATCGCCGAGAAATGCGCGCTGCGTCCGCATTTGCTGGAATTGGGCGGCGACGGGCCGTTCATCATTCTGCCGGATGCCAATATCGACGCGGCGGTGGATGGGGCCATGAACGGCTGCTTCTACTATGCCGGGCAGGTCTGTACCTCGGCCGAACGGCTTTTGGTGCATGAAGATGTCCATGATGAATTCGTTGAAAAGCTCCGCGCCAAGGCGGCTTTGATGAAGATCGGCAACCCGGCGGAGGAGGACACCGAGATGGGGCCGCTGTGCAACGCCGCGACCCTTGCGCGGGTCAAGGCGCATGTTGCGGATGCGCTCGCCAAGGGCGCCAAGATCGAACAGTTCGGCAAGGAAGAGGGGCTGTATTTCCCTGCCACCATCCTCACCGGTGTGACCACGGATATGTTGATCGCGCAGGAGGAAACCTTTGGTCCCGTCGCGCCGATCATCAAGATTTCCTCGCCGCAAGAGGCAATCAAGATCGCGCATCAGTCCGGTCTTGGCCTGATCGCGTCGCTCTGGACTCAGGATCTGGCCACCGCATGGCGCGTTGGCGAGGCGCTGCCGCACGGCACGGTGAACATCAACGAGACTTCAAACTATTGGGACCAATTGGCGCCCTTTGGCGGCACCGGCCAGTCCGGTGTGGGGCGTGAGCTGTCGCAGTGGTTCCTCGAGACCTTTACCGAACGCAAGCTGCTGGTGTTCAACCTCAGCGGCGACAAGTACGACCGGCGCGCCGAGGGCGGCTGGTAAGCATTTGCTGTGGCAGGGGCTTTGCGGCCCCTGCCACATCTCCCATTTCCGATATACCCTAAGGAAGCCAAAGCGGTGCGCCGCGGTCCTGCCCGGAGTCGCGGGGGTTATCGGTTCAGTGTTCGCCGCTCAAGGATAGAGAGCCCGTAGCCGCGCAAGGCCGCCAAAGGCTGTTCTGAGCTGTTCAGGAGAATCATGTCGCGGACCCCCAAGTCCTGTAGAATTTGCGCGCCCGTTCCAAAATCGCGAATATTGCTGCCCGATGGATCGCGTCTTATGCGGCGCGCGGCCAGCACGGCCGAGGGGCTGTTGCGTTGGGTTTCTCGCATCAAGATGATCACACCCCGTCCAGCGTCCTGGATGTGTTCCATCGCGGTAAAGACGGCGTTGCCATGCGAATAGATGCGATCTCCGATGATGTCGTCGAATAGGTTCACGGCGTGGACACGTACGAGCACCGGCTTGCCGTCGCTGACGTCTCCCTTGACGAGTGCCACATGCTCTACGTCATCCAGAATGTTCCGGAACACGATCGCGGTGAAGCGCCCGCCATGGCGGCTTTCGATGACCTCCTCGGCGACCCGGGTGACAAGCTTTTCCCGTTTGCGGCGGTAGGTGATCAGGTCTGCGATGGTGGCGACCTTCAGGCCCTGTTGTTTCGCGAATTCAAGCAGTTGGGGAAGACGCGCCATGGTGCCGTCCGGGTTCATGATTTCGCAGATGACCCCCGCGTCGCCAAGGCCAGCCATGCGGCTGATATCGACTGCGGCTTCGGTATGTCCGGATCGGACCAGAACACCCCCGTCCCGGGCCACCAGCGGAAACACATGGCCAGGCGAAACGATATCGCCGGGAAGGGCATTTTCGGCGGTGGCAGCCGCGATCGTGCGCGCCCGGTCAGATGCCGAGATGCCCGTGGTCACGCCTTCGCGGGCCTCGATCGACACAGTAAAGGCGGTGCCTTGTCGGCTTTCGTTGCCGCGCGCCATCAGGGGCAGTTTCATGGCCTCTGTGCGGGCCCGAGACAAAGCCAGGCAGATCAGGCCACGTCCATGGGTGGCCATATAGTTGACCGCCTGCGCATCGGCCCATTGGGCGGGGATGAACAGATCGCCTTCGTTCTCCCTGTCTTCATCATCCACAAGGATGCTCATCCGGCCCTGCCGGGCATCTTCTATGATGTCCTCGATGGGTGACAGGCCGCTGATCGGTGTGATGTCCTGTATCATGTCTGGAAGTCCTTTTCGGCTCGGGTGTTTCGTGTTGATTTGTCTGTTGTCCTCATGCGGGATGCTTAGTCGTTGCCGCGAAGTCGCGTACACAGCAGGGCCACAAGCGTGCTGGCCAAGGCCATCAGCACAAAGAGAACGCGATAGCCGAGGGGGGAGGCCGTCATCCCGTCGGCGGGGAAAAGCCCCAGGATCAGGGCAGAGCCCGATTGCACAACAAAAACGCCGGCCAGAGAGATCACGCCGATAGTGGAAACAACGCGCCCGGCATAGCTGGGCCGGAACATCATTTGCGCATGTGAGATGATCAGCAGAAAAAAGGTGGAGGCGCCACAGATCAGAGCCGCCAGCGCGGTGGCCAGAATCCAGTGGAACTGCCCGACAAATGCCAACGCCAGAAAGGCGCCAGCAACCAGCAGGGCGCCCAGCGTGATGACCCGCCAACGGGCCTTGCTGCGATGATCGATGAAACCATAGGTCAGAGGGCCAAGGCTCATCCCCGCGACCATGCTGATGAGGCAATAACTGCGCTGCAATGCAGGCAGCCCATGCACATCCGCGAGATAGGGCATGGCCCACAGGCCTACCAGTATCTGTCCCGGAGTATAAAGCAGCGGTGCCGCCAGCAGGATGGGCCAGAGTTCGCGCTTGCGAAACACCGAGGCAATCCCACGGATCACCTGCAGCAGCGATTCCGGCGGATCGGAGGGGCCGTTGAGCGGTATTGGCGGCGTATTCCGCACAATCACCGCAATAAGACAGGCCATGACAGCGGTGCCTGCGGCAAAGAGAATAAATACGGAGTGCCAGCCGAAATTGTCGAGCATAAGGGTCAGCGGCGTGGTTGCCAGCAGGCCGCCCATCAGGCCAAAGAACATGTACCGCCCGGTAAGCGTTGTGATCTCGCGCGGTGGAACCCAGGCGGAAAACAGTTTGAAGCTGCCCATCATTGCTGCGGAAAACCCGAAGCCGATCATCGCACGCCCCAGCATCAGCACCATCCAGTTGTTCGCGCTGGCGACGAGAACGCAACCAAGAGCGGCCAAAAGACTCATGCCTGTCAGCGCTTTGCGTGTTCCATAGCGATCAATCAATATGCCGGATGGGATTTGGCCGATGGCTTGGGCGATGAACATGATGCCGATCACGAAACCGATCTGTTCGGGTTTCAGCCCGAACTGCTCGGTGATGACCGAAGACAGCACGCTGCCAGAAGATCGGTGAAATTGTCCCAGCGCGAACAGGAGAGCCGTGACGACAAAGGCCGCGACAAAACGAGGCGATCTTGTCTGTGTGTCTGCCAGTCTGGGGGGTATACAGGAGTTCATTCGCGACAATCCATTGCGCAGGCGGCACTGCCGTCCTGCAGCGTCCCTGTATAGGGGTTCAATTTATATTCATTGTCACCTACTAAATCCTCTCGATCAAGGGCAATAATGCGAACGCTTTCGTTCGGCGCGGTGGATCTGGATGCGGCTTGTGGTGGCCCGCCTGTGCGTTCCATGGGCGACCGATGCGCGAACCGGGGCGATGTGGCTTCGCTTTGAGGCGCGCAAATTCACAAGGAAATGTCTGGTATCACAAGGGTTCTCGCCGTTTTCACGGTCTTTTTTCGCCTGAGGGTGGGGTTTCCCGCTTGTGTTTCTGAATGCGTAAGGAAAATAGTATCGACTATTAGGGATACAATCATTTGCAATTAGGTCGATCCTAATGCATACATGAATGAATCGAAATGAAAGGGAGGGGACGATGGGAACTGGAAAGACGGGCAGATCCGTGGTGGTCACCGGCGGCGCGCGGGGCATCGGCCTGGCTGTTGGTCGCCGTTTCGCCGGCGCGGGGGATAACGTTGTGCTGTTGGACCGTGATCCGTCTGTGGTGGAGGCAGGGGGCGATCTGGCGCGTGAAACTGGTACGAAATCTGTCGGGATTGTCTGCGATGTAACTGATGCGGCAAGTGTGGACGCCGTATTTGATGACATTGCTGCGACCAACGGGGCCATTGATGTGCTGATCAACAACGCAGGTGTCTTGCGCGACAATCTGGTGCACAAGATGTCCGAAGACGATTGGGACACCGTGATCAGCGTTCACCTGAAAGGGGCCTTTTTGTGTTCGCGCGCAGCCCAGCGGCACATGGTGCCCAAACGCTATGGCAAGATTGTCTGCCTGTCGTCGACCTCGTCTTTGGGGAATCGTGGGCAACTCAACTATTCGACGGCCAAGGCGGGCTTGCAGGGCTTTACCCGGACCCTGTCGCTGGAACTGGGGCGGTTCAACATCAATGTTAACTGCATTGCCCCCGGTTTCATTGATACCGAAATGACCCGGTCGGCCGCCGAACGGCAGGGCATTTCCGTCGAGGACTACAAGGCCATGAAAGCCGAGAAAATCGCGATCCGACGTGTCGGGGTTCCCGAAGACATCGGCAATGTCGCTTACTTTCTGGCGAATGACGAAGCGTCCTTTGTCAATGGTCAGGTCATCTATGTCAGCGGCGGCCCGGAAACCCGGCGCTGACGCTTGTTATTCATCGAAAATTGCCCGCTGGGGAGGAGAACAGAGAATGCTGGATCCGGTTGATGCGCTGAACACTGACGACATGCGCGCGCTTGCAAAACTGGCCATTGATAATTTCGTGCCGCGCGGCCGGGATTACGATGCGCGTAGCGTGATGCCCAAAGAAAACATTCAAGACCTGCACGAGGGGGGCTGGCTGACCGCGACCCTGCCAAAAGCCATGGGCGGCAAAGGCAGCAACGTGGACAGTGACGAAGATCCGTCGACCTTTATTCAAGGTCTGCGCATGATCGCGCGCGGATGTCCCGGTACGGCGCATTGCTATCAGGTCACCAACCACACGGCCTGGGCCGTGAATGATCTGGGAACGCCCGAGCAGAAAGAGCGTTTTCTTGCCCCCATGTTCGAGCGGCCTTTCCTTGGCTCCTTTGTCGGCTCCGAGGCAAAGCGCAAACACATGTATATGATGAACACCACCGCCAAGCGGGTGGAGGGTGGCTATATCGTGCGGGGCGAAAAGAACTATGCCACCAACGGCAGCGATCTTGGTTTCGCGGTGATTTTCGCTGCCATCGAGGGGGTCGACAACTATCTCGACAACCACCTGATGGTGATCATCGAGCCGGATATGGAGGGCGTTTCCATTGATACCTCCTGGTATCGGCCCAACGGGATGCGCTGCGCCGATAGCCCGGTCATCACGCTGAACGATGTGTTCGTTCCGGACACTCATGTGCTGGGGCAGCCCGGCGACTATGTGCGCCAGCGTTGGCAGGGCAAATTCCACCTTGGCTTTACGGCAAATTACCTCGGCGCGACCGAAGGCATGTACCAGTGGTATCTCGATTATGTCACCGGGCGCGGCAAGGGCGAGGCCGAGATGATCCAGATGCGCACCGGCGAGATGAAGATCGCGCTGGATGGTGCCGTGTCGATTTTCCACGACGCGATCCGGGCGTATCGAACCCGCCCGATTGTCGAGGCCGAGCTTTTGGCGATGAGCGCGAAATCCATTGCCGCTGATGTGGCATTTGAACTGTCGCACAAGATCATCCACGCTGCGGGATCTACCGCGCTTTTCGATCAGTTCCCCCTCAGCCGCTATCTGCGCGATCTGGAAACCCATGTTCTTCATGCGGGGCATGACCGGACGGCGCAGATCATCGGTCAGGCCGAGCTGAAGCAAGCCTTTGACTCAACGTTGCAACGATGAGGCATGGCCGTGGCAGAGTATGACACCCCTAAACCTGGTGATCGGTTCGTTTTGACCAGCGACCCGATCACGACGCGGCAATTGGTGATGTATGCCGGTGCATCGGGCGATTTCAACCCGATCCACTATGATCAGGACTACGCCCGCTCTGCCGGTCTTGGCGGGGTGATCGCCCACGGGATGCTGACCATGGCGATCGCCGGGCGTTGCGTGACCGATTGGGCCGGGCCCGAACGGTATACAAAGGCGGTCGGTGGGCGGTTTCTGCATCCGGTGAAGCCCGGTGATCAGGTTGAAATCACCCTGACCGTCACCGAGGTGGAGGCCGCTATCGCGCTTGACCTGAGCGGCGCGGTCGACGGCAAACATGTGTTCACCGGGTCTGCACAGGTCGCCCCCCGCGCCGGGTGACACAACCGCGCGGTTTCACAACAACGTCCCGGAAGGCCGGCTGGAAACGGTCGGCCTTCTGTCATTTTTGCAGTTCAGTAGGAAGAGGCTCCACATCATGAAAACCGTCTTGATTGCCAACCGAGGAGAGATTGCGTGCCGGATCATCGAGACGTGCCGCAAGCTCAATTTGCGCAGCGTAGCGGTTTGCTCGGCAAGTGAGGAGGGCGCAAAGCACGCGCAAATGGCCGATCAGGCCGTTGTCATTGGTCCGGCGCCGGCGCGACAAAGTTATTTGAACGCTGCGGCGGTGCTTCGCGCAGCGCAGGAGACCGGTGCCGATGCGATCCATCCCGGATATGGGTTCCTGTCCGAGAGCGCCGATTTTGCAAATCAGGTCGAAGCGGCCGGGTTGATCTGGCTTGGGCCGTGTCCTGAGACCATCGCCACCATGGGCGACAAGGGGCAGGCGCGGCTGGCCGCCATCGCTGCCGATGTTCCGGTTTTGCCCGGCAGTGTCCCAATTCGGCCGGGACAGCCCGCCGAGCTCGCGGTTCTGGCCAAAGAGATCGGCTTTCCGCTGCTGGTCAAGGCGGTGGCCGGCGGTGGCGGCATCGGGATGCGCCGGGTCGATGCCTTGGTCGATCTGCCCGATAGCGTCAGCAAGGCGCAGGCCCACGCGGAACGGACCTTTGCAGATGGAACGGTGTATCTCGAGCGGTTCATTTCGCGCGCGCGTCATATCGAGGTGCAGGTGTTCGGGGACGGCGCAGGAGGTGTTGCAGTGTTCCCCGAACGGGATTGTACAATGCAGCGCCGATTCCAGAAGATTCTTGAGGAATCTCCGGCGCCGAACTTGCCCGAACCTGTGCGTTTGGCGATGCAGGATGCCGCTACAAACCTGGCGCGGGCGCAGAAGTACCGCAGCGCTGGAACCGTTGAATTCGTTTTCGACGCGGATCAGGGCGATTGGTATTTTCTCGAGATGAATACGCGGGTTCAGGTCGAACACCGTGTGACCGAGATGGTGACCGGCACAGATATCGTGGCGATGCAGATGAAGCTGGCGCTTGGGGAATTGGGCACATTGCCTGCAGCATACCCTTTGGCTGCCCCCTGCTGGGCGATCGAGGCGCGGATCTGTGCCGAGGCCCCGGAAAAAGGCTTTCTGCCCCAGCCTGGCCTATTGAGCCGTCTCGATTTCCCGGTTGCGGGGGCGTCGCTGATTGTTGATTGCGGGGTGCGCGCGGGCGATGCCGTCAGCCCTCACTATGACTCCATGATTGGCAAGATCGTGGCAAAGGGGCCCTCGCGGGAGGCCGCACTGCATCGCTTGGCCGAGGCGCTTGCACAGACCAAGATCGAAGGGGTTCGCACGAATGTCGAATTCCTGCGCCTGTTGTTGCGTAACCGGGCCTTTGAGACCGGCAACGCGCATACGCGCTATGTGGATGACAACCTCAATGCCCTGGTGGAACAGATGCAAACCCCGGCATAAGCAGGCCCTGTCGCGCAAATGAAAAGAGCTGGCATTTTGCCAGCTCTTTCCATTTTGAGGTCTCTGATTAGTCGATCAATAGGCGTCTACGACATCTATTTTCGAAAAGATTTCCTCATCGAGCAGGCGTTGGAATGTTTCGCGGTCGCGACCGTTCTCATCCAAAAGCTTGCTCCATTTCGCGCGCAGACGCGTGATTTCTGCGGCAATCTGCTCCGGATGGGGCACGCCCTTTGCCTTGCCGTTCGCGATGGCTTTGTCTTGATAGCCCGCAGCGAAATTGGCGACGAACTCTGCGAATTCTGGATCGGCATGATAGAACTTCGTGCCGGTCTTGGTGTACTCCTCGATCACATTTTCGTCTTCGGCGATGTAGTTGAAGATAGCACCGGTCACCATTTCTGCGAGATTCCCGGTGATCGCCTTGCGCTGATCGGTGCTCAGTGCATTCCATTTGTCGATCCGCAGGTTCATGGTCGACGCCCCGACAAAGCCGCCCAGCGGATCAAGAATGACGAATTTCGCCGCTTCGCCATAGGAGCGCGCCTTTTGCGCGGCGACCGAGTGCAGGGCGCAATCGAGAATACCGCGATCCAGCGCCTCATAGGCTTCGTCCGGGCTGACATTGATCGGGGTTGCGCCCAGGGCACGGGCCAGTTCGCCGTAAGACGCGATGCCACGAACGCGCTTGCCCTTGAAATCGTCGAGCGTTTTCAGCTCTTCACGACAGTGATAGACATAGGGCGTCAGCGCATAGGTCGCGAGCGGACGCGTGTTGAACTTGCGATACTCATCGGTGCAGTCGGGGCAGTCGAACAGCACCAACTCGTTCAACACACCGGTCATCACCAGAGGTTCATTGTTCAGCAGGCTGAACTCTGCCAGATAGTTGTCGACCGGCATTTCCGACGGGATATAGGCCCCCACGAAATAGCCTGCATCGGCCAGCCCGTCTCGCACACCTCCCGGAATGTCACGACCCGACAAAAGCGACCCGCCGACATGCATTTCGTATTCGATCGTGTCGCCCGAATCCTTCTTTACCTCTTCGAAGAATTTGGTCAGCACCGGGTTCGTAATGTGCAGCGGGTTCAGATAGCTGGCATAGACGATCTTGGTTTTTTCCTGGGCTCCGGCGATGCCGGCCGCGACAGAAAGTGTGGCGGCAAGCGCCAATTTTCCGAGTTTCATGTGTTCTCCTCCTCGTCGTGTTTTGGCGGAAAGCCCGCCGGGTAATTTCTTATTTGGTCGTCACTTCATGATGGTCGGGATGAACAGAGAGATCTGGGGAAACAGGATCAGCAGCGAGAGGGTGACCAGATCGGCCACCAGGAACCACAGCACGCCTTTGAAAATGGTGGTCAACGAAATGCTGTTGCCTACGACACCCTTGATGATGAAACAGTTCAGGCCGACCGGCGGTGTGATAAGACCGATTTCCAGATATTTGATCATGATCACGCCGAACCAGATCAGATCCATATCCAGCGTATGCAGGATTGGAACCATGATCGGGATCGTCAGCAGCATGATGCCCATGGAGTCCAGAAACATGCCGAGAATGATGTAGATTATCGATATGCCGACCATGAAGAGCAGGGGGTCGACCGCCATCTGTTGCACGACATGAGACAGGAATATGGGCAGGCCGCTGAACGCCATGAACCGGGCCAGAAGGAAACCACCCATGGCGATGAACAGGATCGATGAGGTGCCCTTGAGCGCGTCGAGCAGGGAGTGGACAATCACCTTCACGGTCAGGCGGCCCTGAAGTCCGGCGATTAAAAAGGCCATAAGGGCGCCGCCTGCAGCGGATTCCGTGGCCGTGAAGATCCCCGAATACATCCCGCCGATCACCGCCAGGACCAGCAGTGGAAGCGGCCAGATCTCAAGCAGGATCATCATCCGGGCGCGCCAGGTCACCGCTTCTTCGACGGGGGGCGCCAACGCCGGGTTCAGCGAGCAGCGGACCACGATCAGAAGGATGAACATGGCGGCCGACAAAAGGCCCGGCAGGATGCCGGCCATCAGCGCCTGGCTGACCGAGACCTCGGCAAAGATCGCATAGAGCACCATCAGGATGCTGGGCGGGATCAAAGAGCCGAGCGTGCCTGCCACTGCGACGGATCCGGAGGCGAGACCGGGATCATAGCGATACCGCATCATTTCCGGGATGGCGATGCGCCCCATCGCGGCGGCAGTCGCAACGCTGGAGCCGGACGCGGCGGCAAAGCCGGCGCTCGCCATCGTGCTGGCGACGGCCAGACCGCCGGGCAGCCGGCTCAACCAAAGGCGTGCGGCAGAGAACAGGCTTTGGGTCAGGCCGCTGTTATAGGCGACACTGCCCATCAGCAGGAACATTGGGACCGCTGAAAGCGTCCAGTGCGCGATAAAGTTGTAGGGTTGTTCGGTCAGAACGGCAAAGGCGGCGCTCGGTCCTCGGATCGCCGCGACGCCTGCGACCGATACGCCTGCCAATGCCAGTGCAATGGGGACGCGAAGTGCCAGCAGGACCAGGAGAATTCCAAGACCGCTCGCTCCAATGGCAATTGATGACATCAGTGGCCCTTTTCTGAGCTAAGCGTTTGATCAGAGGGCGTGTTGCGCCCCAGCGCTCGGGTGAACTCTTCGATGGCGCTGAGCGCATAGACGAGGCTCATCAGCCCGGTTCCCGCGACAACCAGCCAGCGCGCGGGCCAGGTGAACACCAGGATGACTCCCAGAACGAATTCGCCCAGATGCGTCATCGCGATGGCCTTGTTGAAGGCCGCGAAGGTGAAGTACCCCATGGCCAGCCCTGCGAGTGTATACACCAGACCGTCAAGGCAGGCTGTTGCGCGTACGCTCAACCCCGTTGTGAAAAGCTCGATGATCACATGGCCGCGATGCAGCTGGATATAGGCCAGCGGCAGGAAGACGACGGAGACCATGTAATAGAACGAGACAATTTCAAGCGTGCCTGGAACCGAGGAACTTGCAATCGTTCGCATCGCGGCGTCCGCGCATATCTGCAGCATCATCAGGATCATGGCCGCGGCGGCAATGGCCATCAATGCATTGCAGAGATAGATTATCAGGCGGCGTATTGCCGTCATTTTCTTCCTCCCGTGGTGGGGTGGTGAATTCTGTTCGACTCACTGTCCCCACCTATAATCTAGGAAATTGACATGTATTTGAGCAAGCAAATAATTCTATTTATATCCAGAAATATGATACATTGTTACCAACATTGACACCTAACAATGATCTAAACTGGAAGCGTTTGCCATTCGGATCAGACGATCAGAGATGTTCGCCTCTATGGCTGCGCGCTCGCCCTCGGTTTGCTCTGTGTTGACGCAGTGGTCCAGCAGTGCCTTGAAGGCCACGACCTGACCCGGAGGGGTCGCGGCCAGGTGGCGGGCGGTGTGGACCGCTGCTGTCTGCGGATCGGCGGCGACTTCGCTGATCAGACCCATCGCCAGCGCGTCGTCTGCACTCATGGCGGTGTCTCGGGTCAGGATTTGCAGGGCCCGGCGTTTCCCGACGGCGCGCACCAGCGGTGGCGTGACCAGCGCAGGCAAGATGCCATGGCCAAATTCCGGGTATCCCAGCTTTGCCTCCGGGGCGGCGACGGCAAGGTCGCACAATGACACCAGTCCGCATCCGGCCCCGAGCGCGTGGCCCGTCACCGCTGCGATGGTCGGAACCGGCAGATTGCCCAACATGTGGAACAAGGCGCCGGTCGCTTCTGCGTGTCCGCGGATGTCGGCTTGGGATCGCAGTCCGGCGACCTCCTTCAGGTCAGCCCCCGCGCAAAAGCTCTTGCCAGCGCCTTGCAGTACGATGACTTTGGCCTCCTGCGCGACACTCTTCAACGCAAGGGTGAGTGCGGCGATCAATTCGCTGTTCAGCGCGTTTCGCTTGTCAGGGCGATTCAGGGTAACATAGCCGACTCCGTCCTGGACGGATTGCTGAACTACACTCATGCCGGTGAACCCGCGTTGGCGAGCGCATGGCGCGCCGCAGTCCGGCCGCCGACGATACATTCGGTCAGATTGCCACCGCTCATGTAGACATGGCCAAAGAGGCTGCCCAGTTCCCCCGCAGAATACAGCCCGGGAATCGGGTCTCCGAACGGATCAACCACTTGATGGTGCACATTCCGGCGCGGCCCGCCTTGGGTATTGATCACCACCGGTTGCACCTGACCGAAATAGAACGGCGGGGTTTTTAACTGGCACATGGTATCGGGTTGGCGGCCAAATCGGCTGTCGCTGCCGGTTGCGCAATCGGCGTTCCAATGCTGCAGGGTCTGTTCCAGTGTCGCATCATCCACCCCCATCAACGCGGCGAGCTCCGCGATCGTATCGGCCTTTTGAAAAATCCCCATCTCGATTTCCGCGCTGTTGTCCGCGCTCCAGATGTAGCGGTCGCGGGGATCGTTATGGACGGACCGTCCCATCGGGTACATCTTTCGCCCGTCTTCGTCGAAGACCATAAAGGCGGGCTTGCGAGGAAAGCTCTGGCTGGCGAAGTCGAACACATCGAAAGGGCGCGCGCCGGAATCGCCGGGGTAGGGCGGGTATTCATCCATGAACCGCTGGCCTTTGCGGTCCACCAGAATCCATGCAACCGGGGCCAGCGATTTGGTGCTGGCGCGGGTCTGGCCGGGGTCGGTTGTTTCCAGCCCGAGATCGGCCAAGGCATCGAGACGCCCCGGCGTCCACATCGGCACGGCCTTCAGGAACAGGCCAAAGGGATAGTCCGGGTCCGGATGCACAAGCCCATAGGGTCCATGATAATGCCACATATGCCAAAGATCGGCGCCGACGGCCTGTGCCATGCGGATGCCATCGCCGGTATTGCCAAGGAACGATCCCGGGATGATCGGCCCGCCCTGAAAATACTGCGCCTGCATCTCTGGGTTGGCCTCGAATCCGCCGCAGGTCAGGATGACGCCCTTGCGCGCACGCACACGCTGCGCGCGGCCTTGGATCGTTGCGCTGATCCCGGTCACTCGGCCGGCGGCATCGGTGATCAGGCGGTGCGCGGGGGAGTCGGTCAGGATGCGCGCGCCGGCGGTTTGCGCGGCCTTCTCCAGAACCCGAAACAGCCGCGTTCCGTTCTTGACCGGCTTCATGGCGTGATAGCCGTCCTTGCCCTCAAGTTCGGGCAGAGCGACGATTTCGGCATAGGCTAGCGCTTCATAGCCCGGATAGGGATAATTTCCGAGCGCGGGCGTTACACGCACATCGGCGTCGCTGAAGCGGGCCAATTGGCGCAGATAGGCTGTAGTTTCCGTCATGCCTTTGGCAAAGGCGATCAGGATGTCATCGGGGGTCTTCTCGCCGCAGGTGGCGCGCAGATAGCGCAGGGCGCTTTGCGCGTCGTCGCTGACCCGCGCGCCGCCGGCTGACGCAATCGAGAGGCCGCCGGGAAATGGCATCTTTTCCAAAAGCAACGTATCCGCCCCGGCCGAGGCTGCCTCATAAGCGGCGGTGGCACCTGCGGCACCGCAACCGACGATGACAATGTCCGCCTCCATGGTCCAAGCGTTCATGGATCTATCCTTGATACAAAGCCGGGTTGCTGGTTGCCTTCTGCGGCCCGGAGCGCGTCGATGATGACTTTGCGGGTTTCATGGGGGAGAATCACATCATCAATCATCCCGGCCTCGGCGGCGATATAGGTCGAGGCCTCTTGTTCCGCGCGCGCCAGCAAGTTGCGCCGCTCGGCCTCGGGGTCTTCTGCCTCGCGGATCCGCTGCCCATATGTCAGTTCGACTCCGGCGGCGGGCCCCATCACGTCGAATTGCGCCAAGGGCCAGGCAACCAGCCGGTCTGGCTCCATCGTCTTGCCGCCCAAGGCGAGATAGGCCAGTCCGATTGCCTTGCGGATGATGACTGTGACCTTGGGCACCTCGGAGGCCGCGACGCTGTTCAGGATCCGTGCCGCCAGCGAGACCATGCGCTTGGCCTCGATATCGGGGCCGACCATAAAGCCGGGGCAATCCGTGAGGAAGACAAGCGGAATATGAAAGGCGTTGCAGGTATCGACGAACTTCCGCAGCTTGGTCGCCGCTTTTTCCTCAATGGCGCCGGCCCATTGCATCGGGTTGTTGGCCACCACGCCGACCGGACGCCCATCGAACCGGGCCCAGGCGGTAATCAGGCTTTTTCCATAGCTCGGCCGAAACGCAAAACTGTGCCCATCGTCCACCAACAGCTCCACCATGCGCTGCATGTCATAGGCGCGGCGGTGGTTGTCTGGCACCAGATCGCATAATTCCTGCGCCCCTTGGGGGCTGTCACAGGGCGCGGGCTGCGGCGCGGCACGGGGCGGCAGGGAGTCGCAGTTTGACGGGAAAAAGGACAGGAACTCGCGAATCGACGCCAATACCTCGCGATCATCTTCGCCGACATGGTCGGCCTGTCCTGTTATTTCCGAGGATTTCTCCCACCCGCCGACGTCGTCTGGGGTGACATCACGCCGGATGCCAACGCGTACGACTGCGGGCCCCGACATGCCCATGAACCCGGTGCCTTTCGTGATCGGCACGAAGTCCGATTGCGCCGCAGTGAAGGAGGGGCCGCCAAAACAGGCCCCCATGATCGCGGCGACCTGCGGCACACGGCCCGACATGCGCAAATGTTCCCGAAAGCGATTGCCGATGGCCACGGCAGAGGCGCCGTTGTTCTCTTGAAAACGCCCGGCGCCGGCCTCCATGAGTGCGATATAGGGGGCCGCATGTTTCAGGGCCAGCGCGCGGACACGGGCGATCTTGGCCTCAGCCACCCGACCCCGCGTGCCGCCAAGAACGGAGGCATCCTCGGCAGAGACATAGACAAGACGCCCGTCGATGGTGCCATGCCCGGCGATCAGCCCGTCGGCAGGGGTGCGGTCGTGCAACTCAGGATGCGAACTGCGAGCCAGCACCCCCAGTTCGACGAAGGAGTCCGGGTCGAGCAACAGATTGACCCGCGTCCGTGCGTCGAGTTTGTTTTGCTCGGCCAGTCGGGCCAAGCGCGTTTTGCTGCCCATTTTGCGCGCTTCAACGCGCCGGGCCTTGAGGTCATCTAGGGTAGTCTTGTCCATGAGAGGGCGGTCCGTTCGGAATTTGTTGTCTGAGATACCATAACAATTGACCAGTATTGTGCCAATAGCTATGGTTCAATTAGATGAAATGAGAACTTGGAGCAAAGAATGGCACGTACGGAAATCGCGGCAACCGTCACCGGATCGGTCTGGGAGGTCTTGGTAAAGGTGGGCGATAGGGTCAACGCAGGTGACGATATCCTCATTGCCGAGGCAATGAAGATGGAGATCGGTATCGCCTCTTCCGTCTCGGGCACGGTGGTTGAGATACGGGTCGAAAGCGGTGCCGAGATCGAGGAGGGCGCGACGGTCGCAGTGATCGAGGGATAAGGCAAAGGGGCGTCCGTTACTGTAGAGCGACGGGCGCCGTGCTGACATAGTTGCCATCGAAGTACAGCAACGGCGCATCCGCCTCGGGCAGGGCGGCGGCGACAACCCGACCAAGGTAGATCGTATGCGTTCCCGCGTGGATCACCTGCACGACCTCGCAGTCGAAATTGACCAATGCGCCTTCTATGGCGGGGGCGCCGGTGGCGAGGCGCTGCCATTTGCACAGGTTCAACCGCTCCCCGCTTTTCACGGTCAGGAACTTCTGCGCCAGTGCATATTGTTTCTGGCTCAGAACGCTGACGCAAAAGCGTTTGCTTTCGGCGATGGGTGCGCAGGCTGTCGCGCTTTGATTCACGCATACAAGCAGGGTGGGCGGCTCTGCGCTGACCGAGCAAACTGCCGTGGCCAGAAGGCCATGCAACTCGCCGTTCGTATCCGTCGAGATGACATTCACCGCCGCCGCGAGCCGCCGCATCCCTTTGCGAAAATCCTCGGCGCTGACCCTGTCCATGGACTGCGTGTCTGATGTCATTGTGTCCGTTCCTTTGTTCGATTTCTGAGATGCCAATCCCGGCCCTTTGGTTGGGGTTTGGAGATGGTGCGCTCAATTATTGTGTCATTAATGCATGAATTGTTCTTGCTTTCAATATAACAATTTGCAAACATTGATCCGAACACTGATGGTAAAAGCCCGGGGAATACCGGGTGCTTTCATGTAAGGGCCTTAAACATATGGATTTTGAGCTTTCCGATCGCCAAGAGGAGTTGGTCCGGGCGGCCGAAGAGGTGGCTGAGCGCAAGCTGAAGCCGCTTTTGGCGCAGGCAACCGACCCCAAGGGTGTGAACGCGTTGCGCAAGGTGATGGCCGAGCAGGGGCTTTTGGGGCTCAATCTGCCTGAATCCCTGGGGGGGATGGGCTTGCCGTTGCTCGATACCTTGCTGGTGACGCGGGCGCTGCAGAAGGTAGCACCGCTTTTGGGCGGGATCGCGCATCGCAGTTCCACCGGTGCGGTGGGCGCGGTGGCCGAGTACGGCACCGAGGCGCAAAAGGCGGCCTTTGTGCCGGCCTCCTGCCGGGGCGAGATGGGCATTTCGATCGGCATCACCGAACCCGAGGCCGGCTCGGCCGCGACCGCAATGAAGACCACCGCGCGGGTTGAAGGCGACGAGGTCGTGCTGAACGGGTCCAAGCAATTCGTCAGCTTCGTGAATAACAATCAGTATACATTGCTCTATTGCCGTTTCGGGACCACCGGCCGGGCGAGCGATATCGGGGCGGTGATTGTTCCCCATGACGCGCCGGGGTTCAGTCGCTCCGAAGGGACGCTGAACATGGCCGACGAATTGCTTTTCGAGCTGTATTTCGACGATTGTCGCGTGCCGGCGGAAAACATCCTGCTTGACGGCGGCGCCTTCGGGAAATTGATCAGCGTCTATAATTCAGAGCGTCTTGGCTCGATCTCGCGGATGATTGGCTCGGCCGAGGCTGCCTATGAAATGGCGTTGGCCTATGCCCGCGAGCGCAAGCAGTTCAACCGCGAACTGGCCGACTTTCAGGGGCTGCAATGGATGTTGGCGGATATGCGGATCAAGCTTGACGCAGCCGCCCTTTTGACTTGGCGCGCTGCGGCGTCTGCCGCAAAGACCGGGCTTCCATCCCCCACCGAAACCTCGATTGCCAAGGTGTATACCGCGCAGGCGGCCAAAGAGGTCTGCGATGACGCCATCCAGATCATGGGCGCCAATGGCTATACCAAGGAATATCCCCTGGTGCATCGCTATGCCGAAGTGCGTGGCGGGTCGATCTATGGCGGTACGATGCAGATCCACAAGAACATGATCGCGGGGGCGATCCTGGGGCGCTCCAGCAGCCAGTGGAAACGCGACTGAAGTTGATCGGCAGGGATGAGACCAATGGAAATCGACACAAGCTTGATCGGGGCCAGCACCGCGCCCTACGTGATCGCGGTGGAGCGTGGCGAGATCCGTCGCTTTGCGCAAGCGATCGGGGATTCCAATCCTTTGTGGCTGGATCGCGATTTTGCCCGGTCACACGGCTATGACGATGTGATCGCGCCTCCGACCTTTCCGGTCAGCTTTCAAATGCCGGGCATACCGATCTGGTGGGAGGGGCTTGATCGCAAGAGATTCCTCGCTGGCGAACACCGCTTTTCCTATGTGCGCCCGATCGGTGTTGGCGACGTGTTGACATGCCGCATGACCCTTACGGATGTGGAACACAAGGAGGGGCGTTCGGGGCGAATGGATCTGATGCTTCAAGAGGTCCGGGGAGTCGATCAAGGCGGGGCCGAGGTGTTCAGTCATCGGCGTATTACCGTCTATCGCGGCGCCGGAAATGCCTTGCGCGGTTCGTGATGCCTGTTTCGATTTCAATTCGTGATCTGCTGGCGCGCGGACTGCACTGGCCGCACCGTGCATGGGCCCTGTTCGATCTGCGCGAGGCGGGCGAATTCGCCGCCGGTCATATCTTTGGTGCCACCTCCTTGCCGCGGCGGTTGCTGGAGTTCCGCCTGTCTGAGCTTTTGCCCGACCCGTCCTGGCCGGTGGTGGTTTATGACAGGGGCGCGGGCGATGGTCGGGCAAAGCTTGCCGCTTTGCGGCTGGCCGAGATGGGCGTTGCTGATGTTGCGGTTCTGCACGGCGGCATTGCGGCATGGGTAGATGCCGGACAGGTGCTGGCCTCTGGGCTGAATGTGCCCAGCAAGACCTTTGGTGAAAACGTCCTGCATGAGACCCGGATCCAGACCGTGACACCCGAGGAACTGTACGGGGTCAATCAATCGGCTGGTTCGGTCGCGATTTGCGACGTGCGCACATCGGGTGAATTCGCGGCGCATCACCTGCCGGGCGCATGTTCGCTTCCCGGTTTCGAACTGGCGGCGCATTTGCCGGGACTGACCCGCGATCATGATCGGGTGGTCCTGAATTGTGCGGGGCGCACGCGCTCGATCATCGCGGCGGCGACCGCGCAGGCCTTGGGCTTTGACTGTCCTGCGGTGGAAAACGGCACCATGGGCTGGCGTCTGGCCGGATACCCGGTGGAAGGCGGCGCGGTTGCGCCCCCCTCTGCGCCTAGTCCGGAAGATGCCATGGCGATCGCCGATCACGCCTGCCTGCTTGCGCTGCAACTGGGGGTCGACGCGATCACGGCCGCCGAACTTGCGCGTCTTGGCGGGAGTTCGGGGCCGCAGCGGCCCTATATTGTGGATGTCCGGGCGCAAGACGCCTTTCTGGCTGGGCATGTTCCTTCGGCGCTCTGGTTGCCAGGCGGTCAGGCTATACAGCGGACCGATGATTTTCTGGCGGTGCCCGGCGCGCCGGTTGTGGTGATCGACGAGGGGGATGCCCGCGCCTGGCTGGCGGCCTGGTGGTTGCGCCGGATGGGGTTTCCTTCTGTGCATGTGCTGGATGGTGGCATGCCGACATGGCGCGACGCCGGATTCAAGGTCGAAACCGGACGGGGGAGACGGCGCCCGGAACTTGTGGAAAAAGCTGCCGAAGGGGCCCCGCTGCTTGGCCTTGAGGACATGCGCGCACGGCTGGAGCGAGTGCCGTTGCCGCTATTGTTTGATGTGGGCACCAGCCGAGGTTTTGCGCGGGCGCATCTGCCCAATGCAATCTGGCTGCCCCGCGGCTGGCTGGAGGCCCGGATCGGCGATTACGCCGCGCCGGAGGACGAGATTGTGCTGACTGCCTCGGATCCATCGCAGGCGATCTTGGCAGCCGCCACGTTACAGGACATGGGCTATGCCCGGGCGCGCGCCTGTGCGGTCAGCCCGGCGGATTGGGCCAGAGCGGGGGGCGCGGTGGAGACCGGGCCGCCACCTGACACCGCCGAGGACATCGTCGATCCGCCCTATGAAATGGGGCTGCAGGCGATGCGCGACTATCTCGAATGGGAAATCCGGCTGACTGCTGGCGCGGATGCGTCGGGACAGGGCGCAACATCATTGAAAAGGGAGTAGGGCATGACGGGTCTGACGTCGATCGGAACTTATGTCCCGCGTTTGCGACTGGCGCGGAAGACGATCCTTGCAGCACAGGGAAAACCCTCAGGATCAGCCAGCGGAGAGCGCGCGATCTGCAATTGGGATGAAGACAGCCTGACCATGGCCGTCGAGGCGGCGCGTGCCTGTCTCGGCGATGGTCCGGCTTCGGTGACGGGGATCACGCTGGCTTCGACCACGCTGCCGTTCGAGGAGCGTCAGAACGCCACCATCGTCGCAACCGCGCTGGATTTGGCCGAAGGGATACGGTCGATGGATACCGGCGGCACCCAGCGCGCGGGGACATCCGCCCTGATCGCTGCGATTGACATGGTCGGCGCAGACGGGGGCGACCGGCTGGTCGTGGCCTCGGACCATCGCCTGACCAAATCCGCCTCGCCGCAGGAACTGCGGTTTGGCGATGGGGCGGGCGCAGTGACGGTGGGGGCCGAGGCCGGGCTGGCCGAAGTATTGGCAACCCATACCTTGAGCGTTGATTTCATAGATCATTACCGGGGGCAGGGACGCCCGTATGATTACTATTGGGAAGAGCGCTGGATCCGCGACGAAGGCTATCTGAAACTGATCCCTCAGGCGTTGAACGAAGCACTGGGAAAAGCCAGCATCGCCCCCGAAGATGTCGATCACGCAATCCTGCCTCAGGCGGTGCCCAAAGCTGCGGCAGCGATCTGCAAACGCGTCGGGCTGCGCCCGGACAGCCTCGCGGACAGTTTGCAGGACAGGATTGGGGACACCGGCGTGGCGCATCCTTTTCTGATGTTGGCAGGGGTTCTTGAAACCGCCCAGAAAGGCGAGATTATCGCCTTGGTGGGCTTTGGCCAGGGCTGCGATGTGATCGTGTTGCGCGCCACCGGGGATCTGCGCGGGCAGCGCGGAGAAAGCGGGCTCGGCGCAGGGATTGCCCGGCGGTCCGAGATGACAAACTACACCAAATACCTCGCCTTCAATGGCCTGATCGAAAAAGACGAAGGCATGCGTGGCGAGGTCGATTATCAATCCGCCATGACCCAGATCTATCGTCGCCGCGATATGTTGCTGGCGATGGTTGGCGGGATTTGCCCGGATTGCCAGACGCCGCAATTTCCGCGTAGCCGGGTCTGTGTCAATCCCGGTTGCGCCTCTTTCGCGACGCAGGAGCGGTATCGGTTTGCCGACAAACCCGCCACGGTGGTCAGTTGGTCGGCCGACCACTTGACCTATACCCCTGATCCGCCGGCCCGATATGGCCTGATCCAGTTCGAGGGTGGCGGGCGCATTTTTGCCAATTTCACCGATGTGGACGGGCCCGAAGTGGATGTCGGAACCGGGATGCGGATGGTGTTCCGTATCAAGGAGTTCGACCACAAACGTGGGTTCCGTCGCTATTTCTGGAAAGCCACACCAAAGGTCGGTCACACAGCGCAAACCGGGGGGGCCGCATAACATGGCTACAGGTATCAAGGACAAGGTCGCCATCATCGGGATGGGATGTTCGAAATTCGGCGAACGCTGGGATGCGGATGTCGAAGATCTGATCGTCGAGGCGTATCAGGAATGTATCGCCGACGCCGGGATCAGTACCGACCAGATCGGGGCCGCCTGGCTTGCCACGGCGATTGAAGAGATCCACGGCGGCAAGGGCGCGCTGCCCCTTTCCTTCGCGTTGCGTTTGCCCAATATTCCGGTGACGCGGGTCGAGAATTTTTGCGCCAGCGGTTCTGAGGCGCTGCGTGCTGCGACCTATGCTGTGGCCTCGGGGGCCTGCGACATCGCGCTGGCGCTGGGGGTCGAAAAGCTCAAGGATACCGGCTATGGTGGTCTGCCGCAGCGCAGTCGCGGCATGCTGAACCAGATGTGGTGGGCGAACTATTCGGCCCCCGGTGCCTTTGCCCAGCTTGCTGCAGCCTATCGCCGGAAACACGGGATCAATGCCGCTGACCTCAAGCAGGCGATGGCGCATGTATCGGTGAAAAGCCATCAGAACGGATCGAAAAACCCCAAGGCGCATCTTCAGAACCTGATCACCTATGAAAAGGTGCTTTCGGCCCCGATGGTGGCCGAGCCGTTGGGCCTGTTCGATTGCTGTGGTGTGTCGGACGGGGCGGCCTGCGCGATCGTGACAACGCCGGAAATCGCCAAGGCGCTTGGGAAAACCGATCTGGTGACCGTCAAAGCGTTGCAGATCGCGGTCTCGAACGGATCGGAATCCGGGTATAGCGATTGGGATGGCAGCCATGTGTTGACCGCGCGGATCGCCAGCAAACGCGCCTATGAGGAGGCCGGCGTGCGCGACCCGCGTCAGGAAATCGGTCTGACCGAAGTCCATGATTGTTTTTCGATCACCGAACTGGTGACGATGGAGGATCTTGGCCTTTCGCCTGAAGGTCAGGCCTGGCGCGACGTGCTTGACGGGTTTTTCGATGCCGATGGTGGGCTACCTTGCCAGATCGACGGCGGGCTGAAATGCTTTGGGCACCCGATCGGCGCCTCGGGGCTGCGGATGGTCTATGAACTGTATCTGCAAATGCACGGGCGTGCGGGTGCACGACAGGTTGCCGATCCTCCCCGTCTGGGGCTGACCCACAATCTGGGCGGTGCACCGCATCAGAACGTCTGTTCGGTGGCGATCGTCGGGCGCCATGAGGCGTGACGCCCGATGCGCCCCCTCATACGGTCATGAGCGGGGCGTGGCGTTCCTCCATCAGGTGGATCAACGTATCGAGCCCCTTTTTCACCATCTCGTGTTTTTGCCCCGGATTGACCGAAATGCGGATCGCGTGCGGCGCGTTCTGACCGATGGTGAAATTGTCAGCCGCAACCACCGACACCCCGGCGCGGCGGGCGGCTTCGCTGAATTCCTTGGACGTCCAATGTATTGGCAGCTTGACCCAAATAAAGAATGCGGCCGGATGGCTGCTGTGGGGAATCGTCCCAAGCCGTGCGCTCATCATCGCGTGACGTTCGGCAAGGGCTTCGAGATTGCGCTGGGAAAGGGTTTCAGCGGTGCCCTCATTGATCAGTGTCGTGGCCAATTCCGCCATTATCGGGGCATTGGCCAGGTTCAGCGCGTGCAGCGTGTTGTTCAGATGTTCGAAGATTTGCGGCGGGCACGCCAGATAGGCCACCCGCAGGGCCGGGCTGATCGTCTTGGACAGACCATTGAGATACAGTACGTTTTCCGGCGCGAAATGGGCCAGCGGCAGCGGCCGGTCGCGCAACCCGCCGATGGCGCCGTCATCTTCGATCACCAGAAGACCGTTGCGCTTGACGATATCCGCGATCTCGCGGCGCCGGTCTTCGGGCATGACGGCGCCGGTCGGGTTGTGGCATGTGGGCTGCATGTAGAGCAACCGCGCGCCGGTCTCGTCGATCTTTTGCTCAAGCGCGGCGGGCACGATCCCGAATTCGTCGATCTCGACCCCTTCCAGTCGCCGCTCCAGCAACGAGCCGAGCGCCTTGATCCCGGAATAGGCCAGTTCTTCGACCAGGACGCTTTCGCCGCTCTTGGTCAGCGCGGTCAGTGCCAGCATCAGCCCCTGTTGGGCGCCGTTGCAGACCAGCACGGATTCCGGCGCCACCTTGAGACCCGTGCGGGCGATCCACGTCGCCCCCGCCGAGCGATGCGGCAGGAACCCGGCCGCGGGCGCGTAGCGTTGCAGCGGCAACAGGCTCGACCGGTGCGCAACGCCGATCAGCGCGTTGGATATGGCATCAACCAGACCGGGCACCGCCAGGCTGTAGCAGGCAAAGTCGATTGTGCCGGGCTGACGTTCGGGCAGATAGGTCACAATGCCATCTTCCATCGAGGTCTCGCGCACAAAGGTGCCGCGTCCAACCTGACTGCTGAGCAACTGACGTTCTTTTGCGATGTTATAGGCCCGGCCAACGGTGCCGACGGTCACGTTCAGTTTACGGGCAAGATCGCGCTGCGGCGGAAGCTGGGCGCCCGGCGGCAGATCACCGCTTTCGATGGCTTCGGAGATGGCGCTGGCGAGGGCGAGATAGCGCGGCCCTTCGCTTTCTGCGATTTCAGGTACCCACATGCGTATGTTTCCTTGTTCCCGGCCCGCGTGTCACGGATTGCCTCTAGATATGTGTCTATATTATGCGACACACTATGTTGGAATAAAGGTACAATATCGAAAATGTTCCTCATCTTTGAGGAATGTGCCTATGTTTCTTCCAATTTCCCCCAAAAAATCAGCGGTCAGCAGCCCGGTTGTGGTGCAAATGTGCCTAACCGCACAGACCGCATTGTCATCACTCAAAGAGGAACCGAACAATGATCAACCCGTTCATCGACCGGACCTATGCCGAAAGCCTTGCTATGATCGCCACGGATTATGCGGAGCGCGAGGCCCTGATCTTTCGCGACCAGCGCTATAGCTATGCCGAGCTGAAGGCCGAGGCAGACGCCATGTCGGCCCGGCTCTATGATCTTGGGATGCGGCGGGGCGACAAGATCGCGATCCTGATGCCGAACCGGCCCGAGTTCCTGTTTTGCTGGCTGGGCGCGGCGCAGATGGGCATGGTGGCGGTGATGATCAACACGCGGCTGCGCGGGGACGAGATCGCCTATCAGCTGGCGCAATCGGAAAGCGATGCGATCCTGATTCCAGGGCAGGGGGCCTTTCGTGATTTCGTGGCAGAGATCGCCGCGTTGACACCGAAGCTGCGCGACGGTGTACCGGGGCAACTGGGGTCTGAAAAATTGCCAGATCTGCGCTGGGTTATCAGTCTTGATACCCCGCCTTCGGGCTATGTCGGTCTCACCGACTGGTCCGGTCCGATGCCTGCCGGATTGCCGCTTCCCCCGATGGAAACCGATATCAACAAACCCGGCCTCATTGCCTATAGCTCGGGCACCACCGCCCTGCCAAAGGGGGCGATGATTGGCCATCATGTTTGGCGCAAAGGCTGGGATATCGGCATCAGGGTCGATTTCGATCAGGACGATTGCCTGTATATGGCGATCCCGCTGTTCGGATCGATGGCCACGATGAACGGGGTGCTGCCCTTCTGGACACGGGGGGGAAAGGTGGTGCTGGGCGAACAGTTTGACGCCACTGCCTGCCTGCACGCGATTTCGGCGGAAAAGGTAACCGCGATGCACCTGTTGCCACCGATCATTCGGCAACTGGCCGAGCACCCTGATTTTGAAACCTCCGATACTTCCTCCCTGCGGGTGGGGTTTGTTTTGTCGATCGCACCGGAAATCCTCGACACCGTGGCCGATGTTCTGAAAGTGCCCGGCGTGATGACCGGCTATGGGATGACCGAAACCACCACCGTTCTGACCCGGAACCGCTGGGATGATCCGCGCGAATTGCGCCATACCACGCAAGGCTATGCCCTGCCGGATATCGATCTGAAAATCGTCGATCCCGAAACCCTGGCCGAACTTCCTGCCGGCAGCACGGGCGAGATCTGGTCGCGCGGCTATTGCAACATGTTGGGCTATTATAAAAAGCCCGAGGAAACCGCGCGGGTGCTGCGGGACGACGGCTGGTTTCGTACCGGCGACGTCGGACATCTGGACGAAACTGGGCGGCTGACCTTCACCGGGCGTCTGGGCGACGGGTACAAGTCGCGCGGCTTCAACGTGGCCCCCGAAGAGATCGAACATATTCTGGCCCGTATCGAAGGGGTCGGGCAATGCGCGGTGGTCGGCGTTCCCACTGGCAACGATGACAATATCGGCGTTGCCTATGTGATTGTGACCCCCGGGGCAGACCTGAGCGAAGCGGCGCTTCTGGATCAACTCCGGCCAAAACTCGCCAGCTATAAAATGCCGCAAAAGGCCTATTTCGTGAAAGAGCTTCCGCTCACCCCGGGCACCGGAAAGGTGCAGAAATTCAAACTCAGAGAGGATGCCTTGGCCCGGATGAACGCCTGAACGGACGTGCCGGGACAAACGGCAGCACCGGCCGGGGTCTTGGCGCACGGGGTATTGTTCTGCAAGACCCTGCCGGGCCTTGGATGACCTGCGGGAAAGGCCAGGCGCGACTCAGCCCGGAGCGTGCGCGCGGTCCTCTGCCAGCGTCTTGCCCGGCTCATCCACGAAAAGTTCCGGCAGCGGCACGGCCTCTTCGATCAGGTCGAGGCGAAATTCGCGGAAATCCTCGCGCAACTCGCACCAGGCGGTGAGGGTCCAGATCCGGCCCCAGTTTTCCAACCGCAACGGGCGGATGGTGCGGCGGCTGAGCCCGCCGTCGGGGGCGCGATAGGTCAGGCGCAGTTTTTGACGCCCCCGGATGGCGCCGCGCAGGGCTGCCATATGCGACAACCCGCGCGCCACGTCGGCAAAGGGGGTGAGCGCGGTCTTCCACGCCTCGGCCTCGGCGATGGTTTCTTCCGGCAGCAAGGCGTCGATCTTGTCGGCGAGCGACTGGGCGGCGGACTTCAGATCAGAATCGGCGGCCTCGGCGACGATGGCGAGGCCCAGATGCAGCGCCTCCAGCTCGCCCTGACTGAGGGGGAGCGGCGGCAGCACGATGCGCGTGGCCAGCCGATAACCGGTGCCGCGGGTGCCCTCAACCGGTACGCCCGCAGCAACAAGACGGTCCATATCGCGATAGATCGTGCGCTGTGACACGCCCAGCCGGGTAGAAAGATCCTGTGCCCGGTGCAATGCCCCGTCGCGCAGAATCCGCAAAAGATCGAGCAGGCGGTCGGTGCGGGTCATGACCTCTCCCTGCGCCGAGACGGGGGAGCGGTCAAGGGAAACTGACAAAAACATGTCAGTTGTATCGGGCGGGGAGTTGGCCCCCCTGAAATCTGCACCCGCTGCGGGCGTTCATGGGCAGGACGCGCTTTTCGTTGGGGCGCTGGCTCGGCTATGACAGGGTGACCCCGCCGCGTGGCCAATCGAGCCGCGCTTGGGACAAGATAAAATGGAGAAGACAATGTTGAACAATATCGGCCTTCCCGGCCTTCTTCTGATTGCGGTCGTGGTTCTGGTGCTGTTCGGTCGCGGCAAGATCAGCTCGCTCATGGGCGAAGTGGGCAAAGGCATTACCTCGTTCAAGAAGGGCGTGAATGAGGGCAGCAAGGAAATCGAAGAGGATGTCAGCGAGATCGCCAAGGACGTGACCCCCGACACCGTCGAGACCGACAAGGACAAGGCGTAACCGAAGATGTTCGATCTTGGCTGGACCGAATTGCTGGTCATCGGTGTCGTCGCGTTGATCGTGGTGGGGCCCAAGGATCTGCCGGTGCTGTTTCGCAATGCCGGCCGCTGGGTCGGCAAGGCGCGCGGCATGGCGCGCGAGTTTTCCCGCGCGATGAATGACGCGGCGGATGAGTCGGGCATGAGCGACGTGGCCAAGACTTTCAAGACCGCGACCAACCCGTTGGGCTCGGCGCTTGATGGGGTCAAGGATGCGGCGCGCGATCTTACCTCTGGGCTGGACCCGACGAAATTCGACCCCGACAGCGAAACCGGCAAACTGGCCAAGGAACGCGCTGCGGACGCCAAAAAGATCCAGGCCGCTACAGCGCGTGCCGCCGCAGACCGCAAGGCGCGCGAGGCCGAAGAGGCGCGGACCAAGGCCGATGAGGCCGAGGCGGCGCTGAATGATCCCGCACCGGATGCCGCGCAGAATCCTGAAAGCAAAACATGAGTAATACCGACGAGATCGAGGACAGCTCGGCCCCGCTGATCGAGCATCTGGCAGAACTGCGCACGCGGCTGATCCATTCGGTCGCGGCGTTTCTGGTTGGCATGGTGATCTGTTTCACCGTGGCCACGCCGCTCTTTAATTTCCTGACCGAGCCGTTGTGCAAGGTGCTGGCAGATCGGGGGCAGGATTGCGACCTGATCTTCATCAGCCCGCAAGAAGGGTTCTTTGTCGCGATCAAGGTGTCGCTGCTGGGGGGGCTGATGCTCTCCTTCCCCTATATCGCGCTGCAGATGTGGCGGTTCGTGGCGCCGGGGTTGTATCGCACCGAAAAGGGCGCGTTCCTGCCGTTCCTGGTCGCTTCGCCCTTCATGTTCATTCTGGGCGGCGGGTTTGCCTTTTATGTGGTGACGCCGCTGGCCTATGATTTTTTCCTCGGGTTCCAGCAATTCGGCGCCGAAGGCGAGGCGGTGACAGAGGGCGCGGCCCCATTGAGCGTGGTGTTCCAAGGCTCGGCGCAGGAATACCTGAACCTTACGATCAAGTTCATCGTCGCGTTTGGCCTGTGTTTCCAGCTGCCGGTGTTGTTGACCCTGATGGGCAAGGCTGGATTGGTCAGCGCCGATGGGCTGGGCAACGTGCGCAAATATGCGGTGGTGGCGATCTTGCTTTTGGCCGCGCTGGTGACGCCGCCAGACGTGATCACCCAGATCATTCTCTTCACCGTGGTCTATGGCCTCTATGAAATCTCGATTTTCCTGGTCCGGCGGGTCGAGAAGAAACGCGAGCAAAAACTGCGCGAAGAGGGCTACTATGACGATGAGGACGAGATCGACGATCCCTTGATGTCCGAATTCGACGAGGACGCCGGGCCGGACAACAGCTAACAGCCGCGCTAGTGGCAGGAGGGGGCGCGTGGGGAGACCCGCGCGCCCCTTTGCGTTGCCCCTCTTGTTGCCCCTCTTGTTGCTCGCGCCGCTTTCTGGTTTGACAGGCGCGAATTGACTGGAGGACCACAGATGGAACAGGCCACACTTGCCCGCATTGCCGAGGCGCTGGAACGGATCGCACCGGCGCCGATGCCAGCCCCGGATTTTACCGCCGCCGGCGGCTTTGTCTGGCATGTGGAGCCAGATCGGCTGGAGCCGGTGCCCCAGATCAACCGGGTGCGGCTCGATCTTCTGGTGGGAATCGAACGGTCGCGTGACACGCTGCTGGACAACACCCGCCGCTTTGCGCGTGGCTACAGCGCCAACAACGCGCTGCTCTGGGGCTCGCGCGGGATGGGGAAATCGAGCCTGGTCAAGGCGATCCATGCCGAGGTGGCCAAGGATGCCCCCGATCTCAAACTGGTCGAGTTGCAACGCGAGGATCTGCCCAGCGTCGGGCGGCTGCTGAACCATCTGCGCCCCGCCCCGCAACGCTTCATCCTGTTTTGCGATGATCTGTCGTTTTCCCATGACGACCAGCACTACAAAAGCCTCAAGGCGGTGCTGGATGGCGGCATCGAAGGGCGCCCGGAAAATGTGCTGTTCTACGCCACTTCGAACCGACGCCACCTGATGCCGCGCGACATGATCGAGAACGAACGCTCCAGCGCGATCTCGCCGTCCGAAGCGGTCGAAGAAAAGGTCTCGCTGTCGGACCGGTTCGGGCTGTGGTTGGGCTTCCACCCCTGTTCCCAGGACGACTATCTGTCGATGATCGAGCGCTATTGCGCCGCTTACGGGGTCGCGGCCGATCCCGAGACCCTGCGCACCGAGGCGATCGAATGGCAGGCCACGCGCGGGTCGCGCTCGGGTCGGGTGGCCTGGCAGTTCTTCACCGATCTGGCGGGGCGGCAGGGCGTGCGGGTCTAACCTGCTGACCCTTGCGCAGGGGCGGCCCCGAGCGCGCCGTCCCTCGCTTCTTCTTGTCTCAAATACTCCCACCTGAGGCCCGCCCCGAAAGGGGCGTTTCTGTGCAACCCAACGAGGCACTGCCGCAGGCTATTTCCGAGCGGCTTATTTCAGATAGGGGGCTGGATCGACGCTGTCGAAGCCGTCGCGCACCTCGAAATGCAGATAGGCCTCGTCGCCGGGGCGAAGCTGGGCCAGGCTCTGGCCGCGTTTGACGGTGTCGCCCTTCTTGACCGTGATCTTGTCCACATTGGCATAGACCGTCAGCAGATTGGCATCATGGCGCACCACCACGATCGGCACCTGGTCGGCGTCCTCGGTGATCGCGGCGATGGTGCCGGAGCGGGCGGCGACGACAGGGGTGCCCGGCGCGCCGGAGATATCGATCCCCTCGTTGCGGCCCTTGGCATAGGCGCGGATGATCTTGCCGCCCGTAACCGGCATTGCCATTGCCGCACTGGAGGCGTTCGAGGGCGCTCCGACCGACACCTTGGGCGGTTCCGGGGCCTTGGCCGCGACTTTTTCGTCGGGCAGCGGCGCGGCGGCACTGGGCGGGGTCGGCGTTGGCGAGCCAATGCCCGGCGCGCTGACCTCGGTTTGCGGCAGGGCGCGGCTCGGGGCCGGCTGGTCCTTGACGGGGATCAGCAGGTACTGCCCTTCGCGGATGGTAAAGTCGGGGCCAAGCCCGTTCCATTCCGCCAGCGCCTTGATCGGGACCTGATACAGCCGCGACAGTGTATAGGCGGTCTCGCCGCGCTCGACCTTGTGGCGGATCGGTTCGACCCGATCCGGCTTGGTCTGGGGGCGGGGCGAGGTGCTGGCGGGGTCAAGCTGGGTGCTTTCGACCGCGACGGCGGCTGGCGTGGTGTTGGGCGAGGCGTCAATCGCAGATCCTGCCAGCGTCGCGATGTCGATGGACCCGGCGGTGCCCGCAGGCGGTTCCGAGACCCGGCGGGGCAGGGCCAGAACCTCGCCCTTGCGCAGCTGATCGCTGGACTGGACCCCGTTGTAGCGCGCCAGATCCTCGGGCGGCAGGCCGATGCGGGCGGCGACATCGGCGACGCTGTCGCCGCGTTGCGCCACCGCGACCTGATAGCTGGGGTATGAGATGATGCCGCGCGCATCCGGATCGGGCCGGTTGGCGGTGCTGACGCTGCGGGCGGCCTCGGCGGTGCTGAAACTGCCCAGATTGCCGCGCAGGTCGAAATCCAGCGGCTTGGAACAGCCGGCAAGCAGGGCGAGAGCGGCTGTCGCCGCGATCAGGCGGCCCGGTGTGGCGATGGCGGGAATTTGCATCTCGTCGTGTTCCTCAATACGCGCCCCTTGTTGGCCGGGGCCTTTTACGGGTTACCTGTGGCGCTCAACTGGCGTTCAACTGTCCGGTCCAAGCCCTTCGAGCAGCGGCACGAACCGCACTGGCCGGATCTCGTCATAGTCGAACCCGGTCTCGCTGCGCCGGACCCGGATCAGGGTCTGCACCGTATCGGACTGGCCGACCGGCACAACCATGATACCGCCGATTTTCAATTGCGCCAAGAGCGGGCCGGGGGGGTCCTCGGCGGCGGCGGTCACGATGATCCGATCGAACGGGGCCTGATCGGGCAAACCGTAAGAGCCGTCGATGGTCATGGCGGTGATGTTGACAAGGCCCTGCGCCTCGAAGATCACGCGCGCCTCGCGCACCAGACGGGCATGGCGATCCACGGTATAGACGCGCCGCGCTAGCTTGCTCAGGATCGCGGCCTGATAGCCAGAGCCGGTGCCGACCTCCAACACCTTGTCGCGCGGGCTGACCTGCAGCGCTTGCGTCATGATGCCGACAACCGAGGGTTGGCTGATGGTCTGGCCGCAGGCGATCGGTAGCGGCATGTCCTCATAGGCGCGCTCAGAGAACAGCCCGCGCACAAAGGGGCCGCGGTCGATCTCTTCCATTGCGTTCAGCACGCGCCGCTCGGTCACGCCGCGGGAACGGAGCGCATAGAGGAACTGCATCTTGGTTTCGGCTGCGGGTCCGGTCATTCGATGGCCTTCAACGCCTCCAGCGCGTCATGGGCGGTGAGGTCGGCACGCATGGGCGTGACCGAGACATACCCGTCCAGATTGACCGCTGCATCGCTGCCCGGCGCGGTGGGCACATGTTGGTTGCCGCCCTTGATCCACAGGAACCGCCGCCCCGAAGGCGAGCTGTGCGGCTCGACCGAGAATTGGGTGTCGCGGCGAAATCCCTGCGGCGAGGCGCGCAGGCCGCGCACCGCGTCGCCCGGCACCGGCGGAAAGTTGATGTTGTAAAATAGCCGGTAATCCTCACCCGCCTCGGGCGTGGCCGAGAGGATCTTGCGGATCACATCGGCGCCATGCCGGGCGGCAGCATCAAACGGGTTGTCCAGACCCAGATTGGCCGGCCCGTAATATTGCGATAGCGCCATGGCCGGCACCCCCTGAAGCGCCGCTTCCATTGCGCCGCCCAGCGTGCCGGAATACAGCGCGTTCTCGGCCGAGTTGTTGCCGCGGTTGACGCCCGACAACACCAGATCGGGGTGGGCGTCGTGCATCACGTCATGCAGCCCCGCCAGCACGCAGTCAGCCGGGCTGCCTTCGGCGGCAAAGCGGCGCTCTCCCAGTTTGGCAATCATCATCGGGCGGGTGTAACTGATGCAATGGCCGACTCCGGATTGCTCAAACGCCGGGGCCACGACCCAGACCTCGCCCTCGGGGCCGGCCAGATCGGCCGCAATCGTCTCCAGCACGGCGAGGCCGGGCGCGTTGATGCCATCGTCATTGGTCAGAAGAATGCGCATGAAAGCCCGCCCTGTTTGGGTCTTGATAGTCGCCACCGCGCAGGGGGGCAAGCCGGGCGGCCGTCATCACCGGAAAAATCTCACTGCTGTCACACTGCTGTTTCACAGCAACATCCCCAAGCTCTGCCTCTGCCGGAGCGGCCCCGCTGGCCGGAGCCGGATCACAGCTCAGCGAGCAGGCGGCGGGCCTCGTCGGCGGGATGGGTCAGCGCACTGCGGTCCTCGCCGGGGAAAAACCGGGCGCGGGTGGCGGTGGGCATCGGGCGCGGCTGCAGCACCTGCACGCGAGGGCCGGTGCGCGGGGTTTCCGCCGCCCAGCTTTTCGCCAGCGCGATCTGCGCCGCCTTGGTCGCCCCATAAGCGCCAAAGAACTTCTCGCCGGCGCGGGGGTCGTCGAAGAACACCGCTTGTCCGGTCGCGCCCAGCAGAGGTGCCACATAGGTGATCAGCAGCGATGTGGCGCTGGCGTTGATGGCGATTGATTTATCCCAGTCCTTGGAGTCGATGAACTGCGCCGGGCTCAGCGGTGCGGCATGGATTGCCGGATGCAGCCACAGGTCCAGTTTGCCCCAGCGGTCATGGATGCCCCGGCACAGGGTCGCCATCGCCGCAGGAACGGTGATGTCCATCGGGGCCAGCGTGGCGCTGCCGCCCCGGGCCTTGATACGATCATCCAACTCCTCTAGCGCGCCGGTGGTACGGGCCACGGCGATGATATGGTGGGTGTCGCAAAGCGCCTCGGCCAGCGCCGCACCAAGCCCGCGAGAGGCCCCGGTGATCAGCGCGATTTTCGGATCTGTTTGTGTCATGGCCGAGGGTTTGCTGTCTTTCCCGCGTGGCGTCAAGAGGGCCGCGCGCCGCAGCCCCTGTTCGGTGCGGGCGCGCAGGGTGGGGCGCCAGTCCCCCCTCCGCCCCGGCCGGCGCCCTGTGGCGGAATGCGCCTTTTTCCGCACCGCGCAATCGGGTATGCGGGTCGCTATGGATTTGACCGTTTCCGATCTGACCATTGCCCGCGGGGGCGTGCCGGTGCTTGCCGGGCTCGGCTTTGTGCTGGAGCCGGGGCATGCGCTGATCCTGCGCGGGCCGAACGGGATCGGCAAGACGACGCTGTTGCGCACCATCGCCGGGCTGCAACCGCCGGTGTCCGGTCAGGTCACCGGGGCGCAGGACCGCATCGCCTATGCCGCCCATGCCGACGGCATCAAGCCAACCCTGAGCGTGGTCGAAAACCTAAGCTTCTGGGCGCGGGTGTTCGGGGCGGGCGGCATTCAACCGGCATTGGAGGCCTTCGATCTGACCACCCTGTCCGAGCGCGCGGCCGGCAGCCTGTCGGCCGGGCAAAAGCGGCGGCTGGGGCTGGCGCGACTGCTGGTCACCGGGCGGCCGATCTGGGTGCTGGACGAGCCGACGGTGTCGCTCGATACCCGCGCTGTCGCAATGTTCGCCGATGCGGTGCGCGCGCATCTGGCCTGGGGCGGCAGCGCCCTGATCGCCACCCATATCGATCTGGGGCTGGAGGCGGGGGTGCTGGATGTGACCCCGTTCAAGGCCAGTCTCGCCCCCGCCGCCGGAACAGACGCATTCGACGAGGCCTTTTTGTGATCGCGCTGTTGCTGCGTGATCTGCGGCTGGCGGTGCGCGCTGGCGGCGGCTTTGGCCTTGGGCTGGCGTTTTTCCTGATCGTCACCGTGCTGGTGCCCTTTGCGGTGGGGCCGCAATCGGCGCTTTTGTCCTCCATCGCGCCCGGTGTGCTGTGGCTGGGGGCGTTGCTGGCCTGCCTGCTGTCGCTGGACCGGCTGCTGGCGCTGGATTGGGAGGATGGCTCGCTCGATCTGCTGGCCACCGCGCCGCTGCCGCTGGAGGCGGTGGTCACCATCAAGGCGCTGGCGCATTGGATCACCACCGGGCTGCCGCTGGTGCTGGTTGCCCCGGTGTTGGGTGTGCTGCTGAACCTGCCGGGGCCGGGCTATCTGTGGCTGGTGGTCTCGCTGGCCGCTGGCACCCCGGCGCTCAGCGTGATCGGCACCTTTGGCGCGGCGCTGACCGTCGGGCTCAAACGCGGCGGGCTGCTGCTGTCGCTGCTGGTGCTGCCGCTCTATGTTCCGACCCTGATTTTCGGCGCTGAGGTGGCGCGGCGTGGCGCGCTGGGAATGGAGACCCTTACACCGTTGTTGATGCTGGCGGGGATCAGCGCCGGCGCGCTGGCGCTGCTGCCCTTTGCCAGCGCCGCGGTGCTGCGCGTCAATCTGCGTTGAGCCGAAACAATTGAGTTCGCCCGGAGGAGGCCTTAGATAACGCCCATGTCGCAGATCGAAAAGAACAGCTCACTCTGGTCCTACGCCAACCCGCGAAAGTTCCTCGCCACCACTGAACGGGTGATGCCTTTTCTGTGGGGCGCGGCGCTGGCCTGTCTCGTGGTCGGTCTGGTCTGGGGCTTTTTCTTCACCCCCGACGATTACCGGCAGGGCTCGACCGTCAAGATCATCTATCTGCATGTGCCCTCGGCGCTGATGGCGATCAACGCCTGGATGATGATGCTGGTCGCCTCGCTGATCTGGCTGGTGCGCCGCCATCATGTTAGCGCGCTGGCCGCCCGGGCTGCCGGGCCGGTGGGCGCGGTGATGACGCTGATCGCGCTGGTCACCGGCGCGATCTGGGGCCAGCCGATGTGGGGCACCTGGTGGGCGTGGGATCCACGGCTGACCTCGTTCCTGATCCTGTTCCTGTTCTATCTGGGTTACATGGCGCTTTGGGCCGCGATTGACGACCCCGTCACCGCTGCCGATCTGACCTCTGTGCTGTGTCTGGTCGGATCGGTTTTCGCTGTGTTGAGCCGCTATGCGGTGAACTTCTGGAATCAGGGGCTGCATCAGGGCGCCTCGCTCAGCATGGACGCCAAGGAAAACGTGGACGACGTGTTCTA
>JASJGL010000122.1:0-6234 GCA_033791545.1 Pseudodonghicola sp.
GACAAAGGCGGTAGCGAGCACGACGCCAAGGCACAGCACAAAGGTGACCGCGCTGTCGAACAGCCAGGCGATCAGGCGCTTGGTCGGGACGCCGTCATAAAACTGCGGCTGGTTGTACGGGTCGGGGAGGGCGGACATGAAAGGGAACCTCGGCAAAGGGAAGTCGCCCCGGGGGCAGGCGTCCCCGGGGCGTATAATTTGTTGGCTGTCTCAGGCCTCGGTCGGGGCCGGGTCATCACCGCTTCGGGTCTCCTCGGCGGCGCGCCGCGCACGGGCCTGCATGAAGTCGTCGAACTCGGCCTTGTCCTTGGCCTCGCGCAGGCGTTCGAGAAAGCTCTCGAACTCGACCTGTTCCTGCTCCAACCGGCGCAGGGTTTCGCTTTTATAGGCGTCAAAGGCGGTGTTGCCGGAGGAGGCCATGCCATCCATTCCACGAGAATGATCGCGGGACTGGCGATGGCGGCGGCTGCGGCAGGAGGTGCTGAACATGCGTTTGCTCCAGATCATATAGGCAAGAAGGGCAAGGCCGATGGGCCAAAAGAAAACGAAGCCCAGAACCATGACGGCAATCCAGGCGCCTTTGCCCTTGTCGTCAAGCCAAGCTTCGGTCCGGGCGAGCCAACGAGGGCGCGTCAGGCCGGGGGCCGGGTCGGTGAGCGTGGTCATTGTCGGTGTCTCCAGATCAGAGGTGATGTGAATGCCTTTCACATTTATTAAAATCGGAACGCTTCCGCCCATTTGCAAGGTTGGCATGTGAATGTTTTTTACATTAATTACTGTTCGCGTGTGAAATCAGCAGGTTGCGCCATGGAGAGCCGGATAAGATCCGCCGGGGAGATCGGGAAGACATGGTGCGGCGTGCCCGCTGCGGCCCAGACCACGTCGAAATCCTGCAGCCGCGGATCAAGAAAGGCGCGGATCGGGTTCAGGTGCCCGATGGGGGCCACGCCGCCGATGGCAAACCCGGTCTGCGCGCGCACCAGCGCCGCGTCGGCCTTGCCCAGCGGCTCGCCTGCGATCCGGGCGGCCTTGTCGGGGTCAACCATATTGCCGCCGGCGGTCAGGAACAGCACCGCCGCGCCGCTGTCCTCGCCACGAAAGATGATGGATTTGGCGATCTGGTCCACCGCGCAGGTCACCGCGCGGGCGGCATCGGCGGCGGTGCGGGCCAGATCGGTTTCGCGGATCTGCGGGTCCAGCCCGGCGGCCTCAAGGGCGGCGCGGACGCGTTTCAGGCTCTTGCTCATGGGCGCAGGATTGCCGCGCGATCGAGGATAAATCAAGCGTTTGACGCATTGACCTTGCGCCGCGCCACCCGCACCTTGCAGCCATGACGAACCAATTGCAGATTGCGCGACTGCCGCGCCCTTTCGATCCGGCTTTGGGCGATGAAGCCCGCGCCGCCCTGCCGGGGTTGACCGGTGATCATGCCGCGCTGATCGCGGGCGCCGGTGGCTCCAGCCCCTATCTCAAGGGGTTGATCACGCATGAGGCCCGTTGGCTGGAGGCGGCGCTGGACGATCCCGATGCCGCTGTGACGGCAGTGTTCGACACCTGTCGCGCGCTTGCGCCGGACCAGCTTAAACCCGGGCTGAGGCAGGCCAAGCGGCGCATCGCCCTGATCACTGCGCTGGCAGATCTCTCCGGGGCCTGGCCGTTGGAACGGGTCACCGGCGTTTTAACCGATTTCGCCGGGCTGGCCTGTGACGTGGCGCTGAAATCCGAGATCGCGGCCCTGATCCGGCGCAACAAGCTGCCGGGCATGACGGTCGATGATGTCGAGACCGCCGCCGGGCTGAGCGTGCTGGCGATGGGCAAGATGGGCGCGCATGAGCTGAATTACAGCTCGGACATCGACCTGATCTGCCTGTTCGATGAAACCCGCTATGATCCCGACACCTATCAGGACGCGCGGCATGCGCTGGTGCGCGCCACCCGCAACATGGCGGCGCTGCTGTCGGACAAGACCGGCGATGGCTATGTCTTTCGCACAGATCTGCGGCTGCGCCCCGACCCCTCGGTGACGCCGGTCTGTATCTCGATGGCTGCCGCCGAAACCTATTACGAAAGCCTTGGGCGCACATGGGAACGCGCCGCCTATATCAAGGCGCGCCCCTGTGCCGGCGATCTGGAGGCGGGGGCGCGGTTCCTGCAAACCTTGCGCCCCTTTGTCTGGCGCAGGCATCTGGATTTCGCCGCCATTCAGGACGCCCATGACATGCGCCTGCGGATTCGCGAAACCAAGGGCACCGGCGGCCGTATCACGGTGCCGGGGCACGATATGAAACTAGGCCGGGGTGGCATCCGTGAGATCGAATTCTTTACCCAGACGCAACAGTTGATCGCCGGTGGGCGTGATCCCGATCTGCGCCTGCGCGGCACGGTCGAAGGGTTGGCGGCGCTGGCGGCGAAGGAATGGATCCCGCAAGCCCTGGCCGACAAGCTGTCGGCGCATTATCGCGCCCACCGTGAAGTGGAGCATCGCATCCAGATGGTCCATGACGCCCAGACCCACAAGGTGCCTGCCTCGGACGAGGGGATCGCGCGGATCGCTTGCCTGATGGGCACCGATGCCGACGCGCTGCAGCGGGATCTGGCCCGGCGTCTGGCCGAGGTGCATGAGCTGACCGAGGCCTTCTTTGCCCCGGAGGCCGCACCCGACGATGCCCCGGAAGAGACCCAGTTCGATGCCTCGGTTCTGGCGCGCTGGCGCGGATACCCGGCGCTGCGCTCGCAACGGGCGCAGCATATTTTCGACCGGCTGAAACCCGAGATCCTGTCCCGCCTTGCCCGCACCGCGAAACCGGACGAGGCGCTGCTGGCGCTGGACGGGTTTCTATCTGGTCTGCCGGCGGGGGTGCAGTTGTTTTCCCTGTTCGAGGCGAATCCGCATCTGATCGACCTGCTGGTCGATATCGCGGGCACCTCGCATGCGCTGGCCAGCCATCTGTCGCGCAACGCCAGCGTGTTCGATGCGGTGATCGGGGGCGATTTCTTTGCCGACTGGCCCGGCGAGACGGCGCTGCGTGCCGAACTCGCGGCGCGGCTTGCGGCGGAGGCGGATTACGAGCAGCAGCTCGACACCGCCCGGCGCTGGATGAAGGAATGGCATTTCCGCATCGGTGTGCATTTGCTGCGCGGTTTGATCACGCCAGCCGAGGCCGGGCAAAACTATGCCGAATTGGCCGATGCGGTGCTGGCGGCGATCACGCCTCTGGTGCTGGCGCAGTTCGCGCGCAAACACGGGCCCCCGCCGGGGCGCGGCGCGGCGGTGCTGGGGATGGGATCGCTGGGCGCGGCGCGGCTCAATGCCAGCTCGGATCTCGACGTGATCGTGATCTATGACCCGCAGGAGGCCGAAGGCTCGGACGGGCCGCGTCCGCTGGCGGTGCGCCCCTATTACGCGCGGCTGACGCAGGCGCTGATCACCGCCTTGAGCGCGCCGATGGCCGAGGGGCGGCTGTACGAGGTGGACATGCGTCTGCGCCCTTCGGGCCGCCAGGGGCCGGTGGCGACGAGTTGGCCCAGTTTCACCCACTACCAGCGCAACGAGGCCTGGACATGGGAGCATCTGGCGCTGACCCGCGCCCGCGTGGTGGCGGGTGATCCCGATCTGGGCGCGGATATCGAGGCATTCCGGCGCGAGATCATCGCCCGCCCGCGTGAGCGTGCCAATGTGTTGCGCGAGGTGGCCGAGATGCGCGCGCGGATCGCGGCGGCCAAGACACCTGCGGGCGTCTGGGATGCCAAGACCGGTGCCGGGCGGCTGTTGGAGATCGAATTGGTGGCGCAGGCGGGGGCATTGCTCTCCGGTGTGGTCGCGCGCGATGTGGCCAGCGGGCTTCATGGCGCTGTTACTGAGGGCTGGCTGAGCGCAGACGAGGCGGGCGCGTTGCAAGCGGCCTATGATCTTTATTGGGCGGTGCAGACGGCGGTGCGGTTGATCTCCGCCAGCGGTATCGGCGATGAGGCTCTGGGCGAGGGCGGGGCAGGCTTTCTCTGTCGCGCCACCGGCTATGAAACCCTCGATGCCTTGCGCGCCGCGCTGGAACAACGCTATGGCCAGGCTGCGGCGCTGATCGATGCCGCGTTGAGCCGGGAGGGTGCCGATGAAAGGGGATCATGAGGTTGACCGCAAGGGGCTGATCCGAGAGGCCTATCGCATCACCGGGATCACGGCGCCGGAATGCCGCAGCATCTTCCTCGACTGGGCGCTGAGCCTGCCCGAGGGCGAGGACAGTGCCGCCGCGTTGCGCCTGCTGCTCGACAGCTATGGGGCCGCCGCGCCGGACCACCCGATGACGCAGGTGCTGAATGACGGGCTGGCCGGGTCCGGTCGGCCGCGTCGGCGCGGCGGCTGGCGGAGTCGAGCGCGCGATTGAGCTGTGATCTGGGGCGTGCGGCTTAGGGGCTGATCGGCATTGCTGGAAACTGGCGTTGCAGGGGGCTGGCAGCCCCCGCCGCCCTGTCGGGCGACTCCCCCGCGAGTATTTCTCCAAGGAGAAGGGCTGGGGGTAGTCCCTGATCGGCGGGAGGGGCGATATGGGGTTTGCCCGGCCTCGTTGGTTTCAGCGGCCCTTGCCACTTTGGCAGGAGAGAGGGTCGGGTGCGACAGATGCGTGGGCAGGCCATGCTGCGCCCTCTTCCCAAGTCCTCTCGTTGGCCCTATGACGGCGCAATGATAGCATCTGATCCCAACCCCGACTTGCCCCGTGTTCGCCTGCTGCCCAAGGCCAATGCCCGCGCCATCCGCCACGGCTTTCCCTGGGTTTATGCCAATGAGTTGGTCACCGACCGGCGCACCCGCGCGCTGGCACCCGGCGCGCTGGCGGTGCTGGAAGACAGCGCGCGCACGCCGATGGGGGTGGTGGCGGTGAACCCCGTCTCGCGCATCATGTGTCGCATGCTTGAACGCGATCCGAACGCGAAGGTTGACCGGGCTTGGCTCACCGCGCGCCTGTCCCATGCGTTGGCCTTGCGTACACAGTTGTATGATGCGCCGTTCTACCGCCTGGTTCATGCCGAGGGCGACGGGCTGCCCGGTGTGGTGATCGACCGGTTCGGAGACACTGCAGTGATCCAGCCGAACGCGGCCTGGGCCGAGACCCGGATGGAGGATCTGGTGGCGGCCTTGGTCGAGGTCACCGGCGTGAGCACGGTGCTGAAGAACGCAGCCGGGCGCACCCGGGCGTTGGAGGGGCTGGACGATGTCAGTGCGGTTCTGGTCGGCACCGCGCCGCAGGCCCCGTTGCCGGTGCCGATGAACGGCGCCACCTATATGGCCGATCTGACCGGCGGACAGAAAACCGGGCTGTATTATGACCAGCGCCCCAATCACGCCTTTGCGGCCCGCCTGACCGGCAAGGGCACGCGGGTGCTTGACGTGTTTTCCCATGTGGGGGGCTTTGCGCTGGCGATGCTGGCGGCGGGAGCAGAACATGCGCTTGCCGTCGATGGCTCGGCCCCGGCGCTGGAGCTGGCGACGCAGGGCGCGGCGGCCTCGGGTGTGGCCGATCGGTTCGAGACCCGGCAGGGCGATGCCTTTGACACGCTCACTGCATTGGCCGAAGAGGGCGCACAATTTGACGTGGTGGTCTGTGATCCACCCGCCTTTGCCCCCAACAAACAGGCGCTTGAGGCGGGGTTGCGTGCCTATGAGCGTATTGCCCGGCTGGCCGCCACGCTGGTGGCACCGGGGGGCTATCTGGGTCTGTGTTCCTGTTCGCACGCGGCGGATCTGGAGCGATTCCGGGCCTCTTGTTCCCGTGGCATCGGCAAGGCCGGGCGCGCGGGTCAGTTGTTGCAGACCGGCTTTGCCGGACCGGATCATCCGCAACTGCCGCAACTGGCGGAAACCGGATATCTCAAGGCGCTGTTCTACCGGCTGTGAGGGTCGTTCTGGACACCTGCGTCCTGTATCCCACGGTGATGCGCGAAATGCTGCTGGGCGCGGCGCAGCTGGGGCATTTCACCCCGCTGTGGTCGGCCCGCATCCTTGAGGAATGGGCCCGCGCCGCGCGCAAGCTGGGGTCGGGGGGCGAGATGCAGGCGCGCGGCGAGATCGCGCTGGTGCAGGCCGCTTGGCCGGGGGCAGAACTGCCCGCCGCGCCGGGGATCGAGGCGCGGCTCTGGTTGCCGGACCCGGCGGATCTGCATGTGCTGGCGGTGGCGGTGGCCGGATCCGCCGACGCGATCGTGACCCTGAACCGCAAGGATTTCCCGAAGAACATCCTT
>JASJGL010000123.1:0-20587 GCA_033791545.1 Pseudodonghicola sp.
CGCAAATGTGCTGCGCCCGGACGGGATGCTGGCCTATCTCAACGCCGTGCCGTTCGAAGCCTCAGCCCTGCGGAGCGATATCCGGCACGCGTTGGTGCAGATCGCTCCCGATCCTGTCGCGATGTCCGCCATGCTTGAAATAGTCGCGGCGGGGAAGATCACCCCGGCGCTTACCCTTTTGCCGTTCGCGGATTTCGCCCGCGCGCAGGCGCTTAGCGACACGGGCCACGCACGCGGCAAGATCGTGTTGGAGCTGCCCGCGGCGGAGGTGAAGCAATGACCGAAAGCTTCACACAACAGCTTCTCGACACCCTTGGTCCCGATCTGGTGGCGCTGGGCGAGGATATCGCCGAAGGCTACCAAAGCGACTGGGCCGTGTTGCCGCAGACCCGCCCACTGGCGCTGGTGCGGCCGCGCAACACCGAACAGGTGTCAGCGCTGATGGCGCTTTGCCATGCCGCCGGTGTCCCTGTTGTACCGCAGGGGGGACGCACCGGCATTTCCGGCGCCGCCCATCCGCGTGCCGACGCGGTGGCGCTGTCGCTGGAACGGATGACCCGGATCGAGGCGGTGGATGGCGAGGCCGCCCAGATCGTGGCCGAGGCCGGCGTCGTGTTGGAGGTCGCGCAATCCGCCGCGCGGGACGCCGGGATGATGCTGGGCATCGACATCGGGTCGCGCGGCAGCTGTCAGTTGGGCGGCGTGATTGCCACCAATGCGGGCGGCAACACGGTGATCCGATATGGCATGGCCCGCGACCATGTGCTGGGGCTTGAGGTCGTTCTGGCCGACGGCACGGTGATCCGCGACATGCTGGGGCTGATCAAGAACAACGCCGGCCTTGACGTGAAGCAGCTTTTCATCGGATCCGAGGGGCTGCTGGGCGTGATCACCCGCTGTGTGCTGCGGCTGCAGCCGGCACCGGTGGCCTCTGAGACGGTGCTCTGCGCCGCAGCCGATACCGATGCGGTGATCGCCTTGTTGGTGCATGTCCGCGCCGCGCTTGGGCCGCAGCTTTCCGGGTTCGAGGTGATGTGGCCCAGCTTTTACACCTGCATGTCCGAGGGCGCCGGGGTTCCGCTGGCGCTTCCCGCTGGCGGTCCGCATGTGCTGATCGAGGCCACCGGGTTCGCCGCCACGGCCCTGCGCGAGACGGTGGAGCAGGCGCTGGGCGAGGCGCTGGAGCAGGGGATCCTCACCGATGCCGTGCTGGCGAAATCGGTGCAGGAGGGGCGCAGGCTTTGGGCGATCCGGGAAAGCGTGGCCGAGTTTTCGACCGTCCTTGGCCCCATCGTGCCGTTTGACGTGTCGATCCCGCTGCACCAGATGTCGCAAACCGTTGCGGCGCTTGAGTCGGGGATCGCCGCGCGCTGGCCCGGGGCGCGGGCGCTGACCTATGGTCACATCGGCGACAACAACCTGCATCTGGTGGTCGCCCTGCCAGAGTCCACGGATACATTGGCCGAGACGGCGCTGAAAACCTTTGTCTATGACGCCATCCGCGATTGCGGCGGCTCCGTTTCGGCAGAGCATGGGATCGGCGCCATCAAACGCGCGTATCTAAGTCACACCCGCTCCGAGGCCGAGATCGCCTTGATGCGCGCGGTGAAGGCGACGCTTGACCCCAAGGCCATCCTGAATCCGGGGAAAAGCTTCGTGGGCTGACCCCCGAAGCTTTCGCTGACCTCCGAACCCTTCAGCGCAGGGATTTCACCGGCAGGCCAAGGTTTTCGCGTAGGGTGGCGCCCTCGTATTCTGTCCGGAACAGCCCGCGTTTTTGCAGCTCCGGCAGCACCAGTTCGGCGAAATCAATCAGCGCATCGGGCAGATGGGTGGGGATGATGTTGAACCCGTCCGCCGCCCGCGTCTCCAGCCAGTGCTGCATCTCGTCGGCGATCTCTTCGCCGGTGCCGATCACCATCCGGTGCCCGCGTCCGGCGGCCAAGGTCGTGTAGAGTTGGCGGATGGTATAGCCTTCGCGCTGGGCCAGCTTGTACATCCCCTCGGCCCGACTGCGGAACGCGGGGTCTTTTGGCTCTGGCACCGGCCCGTCAAGATCAAAGTCGGACAGATCCCCCAGCCGGTCGTAAAGCGAGGCAAGCCCGACGCGGGGATCGATCAGCGCCTGTAAGGCGTCGTACTTGGCCTGTGCCTCGGCCTTGGTGCGCCCGACGATGGGCATCAGCCCCGGCATGATCAGCAGATCCTCGTCGTTGCGGCCCAGCCCGGGTAGCCGGTCCTTGATCGAGGCATAAAAGGCCTGCGCGCCCGCAAGGTCTTGTTTGGCGGTAAAGACCACATCTGCCGACCGTGCCGCCACCGCGCGCCCGGCTTCGGAATCGCCGGCGAAGAAGATCACCGGCTCACCCTGCGGGCTGCGCGCCATATGCAGTGGGCCGCGTACGCTGAAGAACGGTCCTTGATGGTTCAGCTCATGCATCTTGTCGGGGTCATAGAAGATCCCCGATTCCTGGTCGCGGATAAAGGCATCGGCGTCAAAGCTGTTCCACAGCCCCCGCACCACATCGACGAATTCGGACGCCCGGTCATAGCGGGTGTCATAGTCTGGCGTGTCCATATGGCCGAAGTTCAGGGCATCTTCCTTGCCCCAGGAGGTCACCACGTTCCAGCCGGCGCGCCCGCCGCTCATGTGATCCAGCGACAGGACCTGACGCGCCAGGTTGAAGGGTTCGCTATAGGTGGTGGACCCGGTGGACACGAGGCCGATCCGCTTGGTCAGTGGCGCCAGCGCCGACAGCAGCGTGATCGGTTCCAGCTCGGCCACATGGCTGGAGCGGCAGCGCGACCCTGCGGGATTGTCCGCGCCCCGGATCGCCAGCTCGTCGGCCATGAAGACCAGATCGAATTTGGCCGCTTCGGCGGCTTGGGTGATGCGCCGGAAATAGTCCAGATCCATCGACCCGTCGGGTTGATTTGCAGGATGGCGCCACGCGGCGACGTGATAGCCCATGCGGAACATGGACAGGCCGAGTCTGAGCTGTTTCATCTTGCAGATCCTGTGGCGAGGGGGAGGGGTTAGCCTGCGCGCGCGATGGCGCTGGGGGCACCGGTGGCGGGCGCGGCGGCCCGGTGTCCGGCCATGCGGGCGAACCCCTTGGCCGCAAGGCTGATGCGATCGACCAGCGCGGGGTCGCAGACCTTGCCCTCGGCGAAATCGGCAGCACCGGCATAGATGGCGATGGGCGCGGTGGCGGCGCCAAAAAAGCCGAACAGCGGGCGCAGCTGATGCTCGACCATCAGCGCATGTTTCTGTCCGCCACCGGCGGCGCAGATCAGCACCGGTTTGTTCAGAAGCAGGTCCGGATCGACCAGATCAAAGACATGTTTGAAAGCCCCGGAGTAAGACCCCTTGTAGACCGGGGAGCCCACCACCAGAAGATCGGCCCGCTCGATGCCGTCAAGGATCGCGCTGGCCTCTGGCGGCAGGTCATCACGGGTCTGGCCCAGACGCACCTGCATGAAGGGGGCAATATTGGCGGCCTGAATCGTCACCGGCATCAAACGCCCCAGCTCACGCGCTGTATGGTCGATCAGGACCGAGGTTTTCGACGCGGCGCTATCGCTGCCGCAGAACGTGAACAGGCTTTGATTATCTGTCATGATGCGATTTCATCCCGCTGCTGACTGGGGTTTGTTGAAGAGATTTTCTTATTACTATATAAGATATATAAAAATGAAAGGCAAAAACGTGCATGACAGATGACTCTTCTGACGCCAGCCTCTGGCCGACGCACGCCGCCCCCAAGGCCGTGCCGCTGTACGAGGTGGTCAAACGCCAGATCACCGAGGCGATTTTCGAGGGGCGCTGGCCGCCGGGTACGGTGCTGCCGAACGAGATCGAGTTGGCCGAACGGTTCGGTGTGGCGGTGGGGACGCTGCGCCGCGCGCTCAATGACCTGACCAAGGAGGGGCTGCTGGCGCGTCGGCGCAAGACCGGCACCGTGGTGACCGACCGCACGCCGCAGATCAGTCTGCGCTTTCTGCTGCAGTACTTCCGGTTGCATGGGTTGGACGGCGGGCTGCAACGGGCGGTGGCGCGCACGCTGAAGGTGACGGTGGGCCCCGCCACGGGCGAAGAGGCGGCCGGGCTGAGGATCGCGCCGGGCGAGGAGGTGCTGAGGATCGACCGCCTGCGCATGGTCCAGGGGCTGCCAGCGATGCTGGATCACTATACGCTGTCGCCCACCCGGTTCCCGGTTGTGCCGCGCGAGGTCGCGGAGATGCCGACGCTGATCTATACCCATCTGATCGAGGCGGGAGGTCTGCGCATTTCGGCCGTGCGTGAGAAACTGGCGGCAGAGGCCGCGACGCCCGAGGTGGCCGCCGAGCTGGGATTGGAGCCCGGCGCGCCGATACTGGTGATCGAAGAGACGGTCTATGATCAGCTCAATGCGCCGGTGATCCTGGCCCTGCATGAGGCCAGTACCGCGCGGCATCGCTATGTAAACGAGCTGCAATGAGGGCGGATCATTCCGGCCTGCGAAACAGGCAGCTTTCGTCCAACTCCGCGCGGCTGGGGCAGCCCAGAAGCGCGGCGCAGCGTTCTGCCTCTTCCTGTAGGAGGTGGAGCGCGCGCCCAGCGCCAGGGGTGCCGGCGGCGCCCAACCCATAAAGCGCGGCGCGCCCGACCAGAACCCCGTCGGCCCCCAGCGACAGCGCCTTGACGATATCACTGCCGCGCCGGATGCCGCTGTCGATGAAAAGCTTGAGCCGCCCTTTGGCGATTGGGACGGCTTGCGCCAGCACCTCGATGGGGGAGGGGGCGCCGTCAAGCTGGCGGTCGCCGTGATTGCTGAGCACCACGGCATCGGCGCCGTGGCGGATCGCCATCTCGACATCCTGCGGCGCAAGCAGGCCCTTGAGGATCAACCGGCGCGGCCAGTGCCGGCGCAGCCAGTCCACCCGGTCCCAATCGAGATCGGGGTCGGTCTGTTCGCGTAGCCATGTCGCGGCGCTGACCATGTCGGATTTCCCGTCCGGTAGCGCCTCGGCCAGCGTCGCGAACCTTGGCGTGCCGTGGCGCATCAGGTCCAGCATCCAGCGGGGGTGCCGTAGCATCTCAAGCTTGCGCGCCAGTGTCGGATCGGTGCCCGCGCGGTAGCTGCGCTTGTCCCAGCTGCGATTGCCGAACACACTGCCGTCGACCGTCAGCACCAGCGCCTCTGACCCGGCCGCCTCGGCACGGCGCAGCAACATCTCTACGGCGGTCTGGCTTTGGAAGACATACAGCTGCATCCAGTGTCGCAGGCCGGGCACCGCCGCGACCGCCTCCAGCGGATCGTTCGAGACCGTGCTTTGGGTAAAGGGAAGGCCAGCGGCGGCGGCGGCCCGGGCCAGCGCGATATCCCCCTGTGGCCAGAGCAGCCCGTTGAACCCCGTGGGGGCCACGGCCACTGGCAGCGGCGCGGGACGGCCCAGCAGATCGCCTGCCAGCGTGGCGCCCCCCACCCTGCGCAACATACGTGGCATCAGGGCGATGTCGTCATAGGCGGCGCGGTTGCGTCTGAGCGTCAACTCCTCCTCTGCGCCGCCTTCGAGATATTCAAAGACCAAAGCCGGTAGCCGCCGCCGCGCCATGGCGCGCAGATCGCGGATGTCGACCGCGCGGACCAGATCGCGCCCGCGATAGAGGCTCCGGCGCAGGTCTTGGCCAAAGTTTTCCATGCCCATCCCTTCGTTCGGGCCAAAACAGGATACTGTTTTACGTCCATTTCTTCGGATTCAGCCTGTCGCCTATCGCTGTTTAGTCAAAATTCTGGCCAAATCGTGGGGGTTCGTCTTGAATGGATGAAATATCATGATTGACTTGCGGTTCAAACATTTCTTTAAAGTATACAGAAATTAGGGCGCTCTGCATGTTTCCCGCGTCGACATCGGCAGGGAGGGCCTGTGCGGGTCAATGGCTGCAGCGTCCGCGACAGGAAAGGAAAGCCAATGTCCAGTGAAACCCCGGCGCGCGCCGTTCACCCCATGCAGGGCCCTCATAAATTCAAGATCGGCGTCTTCTCGTTCAACGCCGATGGTGGGCTGGCGCTGACCAAGGTGCCCGAACGTTGGCCGGCCACCTGGGACGATATCGCCGCCGTCGCCCGCATGGCCGACGAGGGCGGGCTGGATTTTCTGCTGCCGATCGCCCGCTGGAAGGGCTTTGGCGGCGAGATGAACAGCCGTGAATTGTCCTATGAGACCTTTACCTTTGCCGCGGCCCTGGCCGGGATCACCAAGCAGATTGCGCTGTTCTCCACGGTGCATGTGCCGATGGTGCATCCTGTCTTTGCGGCCAAGGCGCTGGCGACGCTGGATCATGCCTCGAACGGGCGGGCGGGGCTGAACATCGTCTGTGGCTGGAACCCCGAGGAGTTCGACCTGTTCGGTCTGAAGATGATCGAGAACCGCTATGATCAGGGGATGGAGTGGTTCGATATCATCAACCGGATCTATACCGAGGACGCGCCGTTCGACTATGATGGCGAATATTACAAGTTGAGCAAGGTGTCGGGCAAACCGCGCCCGGTGCAGCAACCGCGCCCGGTGACGCTGAACGCGGCCTTTTCGCCGCCGGGGCGGGATTTCGCGGCGAAGGCGGTGGATTACCTGTTCACCACCTTCACCGAGATCGAGAAGGGGCGCGAGCCGCTGGAAGACATGAAAAAACGCTCGGCCGAGCAGGGCCGCGATGTCGGTGTCTTCACCACCTGCCATGTGGTCTGCCGTCCAACCCAGGCCGAGGCCGAGGACTACTATGACTATTATTCGCGCCAGATGGCAGACGAGGACAGCCTCGACATCTATACGGCCGGCAAGCAGAAAAATTCCAGTTCACACGACCCAGAGGCCTATCAGCTGTATCGTCAGCGCTTTGCGGCCGGTGCGGGCACCTATCCGCTGGTTGGCACACCCGAACATATCGCCGAAGAGATGGGGCGCATGGCCGAGGTGGGCTTTGCCGGAACCACGGTTTCTTTCGTGAATTTCCGCGATGAACTACCCTACTTCATCGACAAGGTGATGCCGCTGCTGCGCGAGGCGGGGCTGCGCGAAAGCTGATGCGTTGCCAGCGCGGTTATTCCAGCCGCGCTGGTCTGCGCCCGCCGCTTGTCGGCGGGTGCATGTCTTTTGCAGGCGGTATATCGGCCCAGTCGTTGCCCAGTCTTCAGGGCTTTCCCGATGGGGTGCTCAAAGCGCTCCGGGCAGGATCTCAAGCTCGTCGAGATCCTCGCGCAGGGTTTCGACCATGTTGAGATGCTGGCGTCCCGCCTCACCAAGCGCGGTGCCGCATTCGATCGCAAGCAGCCGCAACAGCGCCAGAGCCCCGACATAGGAATCGCGTGACCACGAGGTGTCGACCACGCACTCGAACATCCATGTGGCATAGGCCGGTGCCTCGCGCAGGCTGCTGTCCGCCAAAAGCACAAGCCGCGCCTTGCGCGCTGCGATCGCTTGCACCAGTCGCGAAAACCGCGCCGGACGCCGTCGCAGACCAATGACAATGGCGACATCACCCTCGCCAAGGCCCGCGATGCCCTCGGCCACGGTTTGCCCGTCCAGCACCAAGGGCGCCACGTTCGGGCGCATCTGTACGATCTGAGCGGTGAAGTAGTCCGCCAGAAAGCGGCTGTTGCGAAACCCCAGCGTGCGGATCTGGCGCGCCCCGGCGATGGCCTCGGCCACCTCGTGCAACATGCCCATGTCAAGCCGCGACAGGGTGGCCTCGATGATCTCGGCCTCTGCGCGGACCAACCCGCCATAGGGGCCGTTGCCCTGCGCCAGATCCGCCTTTTCGTTCATGAACAGCGGTGATCCGATCTCGCGCAGCTTGCGCGCATCCTGTCGGGCGGCCTCGAAATTGCGATATCCCAGACGCTGGATGATCCGGCTGACCGTTGCGTTGGACACCCCGGCATGCCCGGCAAGTTCGGAGGCAGTCCAGACCGCCATTTCAGAGGGCGCGTTGAGAATCGCATCCGCGACCTTCCGCTCCCCTCCGGGAAGCGCGGAATATGCCTCGTGAATACGCTTCAGGAGCGATTCTGGGCGAATTTTCGCCTCATTATTGGGCATTTGCAATCCTCGCGATGGAAAACGTATTTTCTTACTTTTACTGAATATGAAAATAAGTTTTCACTCACGTCAAGCAGTATCGCCTCCCAAGCGTCACCAGCGGCAGGATCACGCAAGCACATGACAGACATAGCTGAAAAAACAGGACAGTGGAGCCGCCAAGTCAATTGGTTTGTCGAACGGTTTTGCGTTCTGCTGCTGGTTTTGCTGGTGCTTGATGTCTGGCTTGGCATTCTGGCGCGGCGGCTGTTGCCGTTCCCGCTGAGCTTCACGGAAGAACTTGCGCGCTATCTGATGATCTGGACCGCGCTGCTGGCGGTCTCAAGCGGTATCGCGCATCGCGAACATATCGGGGTCGAATTCCTGTTCTCACGCTTGCCGGCTCAAATACGGCGCGGGCTGGCGCTGGCGTTCGATCTGCTCGCGCTCGGGTTCTTTCTGGTGCTGTTTCTCTATGGCATCGGCTTCACGATCCGCGGCTTTGCCCGGGTGACGATGATCTACGGCATGCCCAAGGGGGTGCCCTTTGCCGGTGTGCCGCTGGCCGCGGCGCTCGCCTGCATTCAAATCGTCCTTGTCGGGATGCGCGACTTTTTCAACCCGGAGCCGCCCGAAACCACCGGCGCCACCATCGTTCCGGTAGGAGAAGAATAATGGGTCCGCTTTTTGTCGCTCTCGCCTTTTTCGGTCTGCTCGCCTTCGGGATGCCGGTGGGCTTTGCCATCGGTATCGCCGGTCTGATCGGCATTGCCGAGATGGGGACGCGGTTTCTGGCGATGGCGCCGGACCGGCTGTTTGCCGGACTCGACCTGTTTCCCTTTCTCGCCATGCCCTTCTTCATTCTCGCGGGCGAGATCATGAACCGCTCTGGCATCACGCAGGGGTTGGTAAAGCTTGCCGATGCGCTGGTCGGCTGGCTGCGTGGCGGCATGGCGCATTCCAACATGGTGGCCTCGGTGATGTTCGCGGGGATCACCGGATCGGCCACGGCAGATGCGGCGGCGTTCGGCAACACGCTGGTGCCGGCGATGGAAAAGGCTGGCTATACCCGCGCTTATGCCTGCGCCGTCACCGCCGCCGGGTCGATCATCGGGCCGACCATTCCGCCCTCGACGCTGGCGATCATCTACGGCTCGATCATGGGGGTTTCGATCTCCGGGCTGTTCGCGGCGGGCATCCTGCCGGGGCTGTTGATCTGCGTAATCTGTATGGCGGTGATCGCCTTTACCGCGCGCAGAAAGAACCTGCCCAAAAACGCCTCCCGCCCGAGCCTGAAACTGATCGCTCAGGCGCTGCGCGAAGGCATCTTTGCCGCCATCCTGCCGGTGTTCATCCTCGGCTCGATCCTTGGCGGTTTCGCCACCCCGACCGAGGCCGCCGCCATCGCCGTCGCCTATGCGCTGTTCGTCGGCGGCGTGATCTATCGCGCGCTGAGTTGGCGCGATCTGTATGACATCGCGGTACGCACGACCCGCATCACCGGGGTGATCTTTCTGATCATCGCTGCGGCCACCATCCTTGGCTGGTGGATGACCTTCAACCAGATCCCGCAGATGGTCGCAAAGGGGCTGTTGTCGATCTCGGACAATCCCAACGTGATCATCGGGCTGATCCTGTTGCTGCTGCTGTTGATCGGTCTGGTGATGGACATCAACGCGACGCTGATCATCCTTGCCCCGGTGCTGGGGCCGCTGACGGTGCAGATCGGCATGGACCCGGTGCATGCCGGGATCATGATCATCCTCGCGCTCAACATCTCTTTGATGACCCCACCCGTGGGGGCCTGTCTTTTCGTTCTGTCCTCGGTGGCACGCGAAAAGATCGAGGCGATCACCCGCGAACTCTGGCCCTTTATCCTGGCCGAGGTCGGCGTGCTGCTTGTCGTCGCCTTCTGGTCGGATCTCACCCTCTTCGTCCCGAGGTTGCTCGGGTTCTGAAGCAAAACCACCAAACGACATCCCAACAGGAAAGGATCTTTCATGAAACTCTGGAAACTCTCGGCGTCCGCGCTGGCCGGTCTTTGTCTGGCCGGGCAGGCCTTTGCCGCCGACATCACCATCCGTCTGTCGCATCTCAACCCCGCGGACCCCTTTGGCAGCCACTCCGGGGCCATGACGACGGTGTTCAAATCTCTGGTCGAATCGAATTCCAACGGCCGGATCGAAGTGCTGCTGTTCCCCAACGGCCAGCTTGGCAAAGACGCCGAGGTGATCGATCAGGTCCGCGCCGGCTTGGTGGAAAGCACGATTTCCTCCTCTGGCGGCATGGCGCCGTATTTCCCTGCCGTGGGCATTTTCGACATTCCCTTCGCCTTTCCGAACATTGGCGTCGCCTCGCAGGTGATCGACAAGGACAGCAGCTTTGGCACCGCCTTTACCGCTGATCTTGAGGACAAGACTGGGCTGAAAGTGCTGGGTCTGCTCGATTCCGGCGGGTTCTTTGCCTTTACCAACTCCAAACACCCGATCAAGACGGTCGAGGACATGAAGGGGCTGGGCATCCGCACCATGACCCTGCCCACCCATGAGGCGATGATCACCTCGCTTGGCGGCAAGCCGCTGCCGCTGGCCTGGGCCGAGGTCTATACCGCCCTGCAAACCGGCGTTGCCGACGGTCAGATGAACCCGGTGCCAACCATTGCCTTTACCAATCTCGATGAAGTGCAGAAATACCTCTCGATCACCAACCACATCATCACCCCCTATATCTGGACGATGAACGCAGACTTCTTTGCCAGCCTCAGCCCCGAAGACCAGTATCTGGTTTCCTGGGCGGCGGATGTGGCCACCGACGCCGGTCGTTCGATGAGCCGGGTGCTTGAAGCCTCTGACAAGGGTCTGCCGGCCTTGATGGAAACCATGGAGGTCAACGTCGTCTCCTCCGAGGAGATCGCGAAATTCGCCGCGGCGGCCCAGCCTGCCGTTCGCGACCTGATCGAACAGAGCTATGGCGAAGAGGGCATGACGCTGCTCAACGCGATGATGGAGTCGATCGCGGCGGAAAACGCCAAGTTTTGATCGACGGTTGATCCATCCTATACTCCGGGCGGCCCGTTGGGTCGCCCGGTTGCAGCTTCCCCACCGATCTATCTGCGTACAGCCCGCCTGCAGGCCGGTTTCCGAAAGACCAGAGAGAGTGCCCATGTCAAACCCCATCAAATACCACAACACGCTCGGACAGGGCGCGACCACGGAGCTCGTGCTGAACGGGTTTTTCGACGCCGTCGCGCCCTATGGGCCGGAGCAGGACGCCGTGCTGAACGACACCGCTTTCGCGCTGGCGCAAAAGACGATCACCGCTTGGCCGGGTTACGCGCCGACGCCGCTGCAAGACCTGCCCGCGCTGGCGCGCGAGGCCGGGGTCGCTGCGCTGTGCTACAAGGATGAAGGCACACGGTTCGGTCTTGGCAGTTTCAAGGCTTTGGGCGGCGCCTATGCCGTGCTGCGCCTGCTCAGCCGCGAAATCGCCAAGCGCAAGGGGATTGCAGAACCTGACGTCGCGGAGATCCTTTCCGGCACCCACGCCGATGTCCTGTCGCAGATCACCGTCTGCTGCGCCACCGACGGCAATCATGGCCGCTCGGTCGCATGGGGCGCGCGCACCTTTGGCTGCAATTGCGTGATCTTCATCCATGCCACCGTTTCCGAGGGCCGCAAGGCCGCGATCGAAGCCTATGGCGCCGAGGTGCGCCGTTGCGCGGGAAACTATGACGAAAGCGTCCGCGAGGCCGATGAAACCGCCAAGGCCGAGGGCTGGTTCGTGGTCTCTGACACCTCTTACCCGGGTTATACCGAAATCCCCAAGGATGTGATGCAAGGCTATGAGCTCATGGCCGCCGAGGCTGCGGATGAGCTGCCCGAGCCTCCGACCCATGTGTTCATGCAGACCGGAGTCGGCGGGGCCGCGGCCTCCGTCGCGGCACATCTGCGCCGCCGCTACGGCGCCGAGAGTACCCCGCGTATCATCCTTGCCGACCCCGAGGAGTCCGCCTGCTGGCTTGAGAGCCTGCGCGCCGGGCGGCCGGTAGCCATCGAGGGCGATCTCGACACGCTGATGGCTGGGCTTGCCTGTGGTGAAATCTCGTTGCTGGCCTGGGACGTGCTGAAACCATTGGCTTGCGCCGTGGTCTCTGTCGCCGATGACGATGCGGTGGCGATGATGCGCCGGTTGGCCGATCCGCTGCCGGGAGATCCGGCCATCGTGGCGGGTGAATCCGCCGTCGCCGGGCTCGCCGCCTTCCTCGCGCTGGCGGGCAATCCCGAGGCCGCCAAGGCGGTCGGGCTGGGGCCGCACTCGCGGGTTCTGGTCTTTGGCACCGAGGGCGACAGCGATCCGGAGGTTTATGAACGCCTTGTCGGCAAAAGTGGCGATGCGGTGAGGGCGCAGGCATGAGCATCGCCATCAACATCGACCGCCTGATGCTGCGGATTTTCGAACTTGGGAAGATCGGTGCGCTGCCCGGAGGCGGGTGCAAACGTCTCGCGCTCACGCCCGAAGATGCGGCGGGGCGCGCGCTTGTCATCGGCTGGTTTCGCGAGCTCGGGCTCGAGGTCCATAGCGATGTGATAGGCAATACCTGGGCCATTCGCCCCGATGGCGCGGGGCGCACCGACGGCGCGCCGGTGGTTATGGGCTCGCATATCGACACGGTTGGCACTGGCGGGCTGTATGACGGGGTGCTTGGCGTGCTCGGCGGGCTCGAAGTGATCGAGAGCTTGAACGACGCCGGGATCAAAACCGACCACCCTGTCGCGGTTGCCTTCTTCACCAATGAGGAGGGCGCGCGCTTTGCCCCCGACATGATGGGCTCTGGCGTGGCGCAGGGCGGGCTTGATCTGGACGAGATGCTGGCGAAAATCGGCATCGACGGGGTGACGGTCGGGGCGGCGCTGGATGCGATCGGCGCGCGCGGCTCTGAACCCGTTGGCGCGCTGGCGCCGGTCGCCTATCTGGAACTGCACATCGAACAGGGCCCGGTGCTTGAGGCGGGTTCGCTCGCCATCGGCGTGGTGACCGGGGTGCAGGGCATTTCCTGGAGCGAATTCACCATCTCTGGTGCCTCGGCCCATGCCGGCACGACCCCGATGGCGATGCGCCGCGATGCCGGTGTCGTTGCTGCCGGTATCGCGCTGGAGGCCCGAGCCATCGCCCGTGACTTTGGTCCGCCGCAGGTTGCCACCGTGGGTCGGATGGACTTCGCCCCCGACCTTGTCAACGTGGTGCCGGAACGCGCGACGCTGACCGTTGATCTGCGCCACACCGACGAGGCGCTGTTGCAACAGGCCGAGGTCCGTCTTTTTTCCCATGCCGAGGATCTGGCGGCGCTGGAGAATTGCAGCCTCAGCCGGCGCACATTGGCCCGGTTCGAACCGGTGGCCTTTGACCCCGATCTGGTCGCGCAACTCGCGCAGGGGGCCGCGCGGCTGGGCCTCGGCCATCGCCAGATGCCCTCTGGCGCCGGTCATGACGCGCAGATGTTCGCGCCCAACTGCCCCTCGGCCATGATCTTCGTGCCGTCGCGGGACGGGATCAGTCACAACATCACCGAATTCACCGCGCCCGAGCAGATCGCGCCCGGTGTTGCCCTGCTCGCTGAGGTGGCGCTGACACGCGCCGGCCACGCGCAAAATCAAGGATAACGAACATGAGCCGCAAACTGATTGCCGCAACCGCCCAGCTTGGTCCGATCGCACGGGACGAACCCCGCGCCTCGGTCGTGGCGCGTCTGATCGCGTTACTGGAACAGGCCCACGCCCGCGGCGCGACGCTGGTGGTCTTTCCGGAACTGGCGCTGACCACCTTTTTCCCGCGCTGGTATATCGAGGACGAGGCCGAGCTCGACCGTTTCTATGAAACCGAGATGCCCAATGCCGACACCCAACCGCTGTTCGAGACCGCCAAGCGGTTGGGGGTGGGGTTCTATTTGGGCTATGCCGAACTGATCGAGGAGGGCGGCGAAAAGCACCGTTTCAACGCCTCGATCATCGTCGATGACAGCGGTGAAATCGTCGGAAAATACCGCAAGGTGCACCTGCCGGGGCACTTCAACCCCGAGGACTGGCGCCCGTTCCAGCATCTGGAAAAACGCTACTTCGAACACGGCAACCTTGGCTTTCCGGTGTACGAGGCGATGGGCGGCAAGATGGGCATGTGCCTGTGCAATGATCGCCGGTGGCCTGAAACCTTCCGGGTGCTGGGGCTGCGGGGCGCGGAGCTGGTGATGCTGGGCTACAACACGCCATCGCATTACCCGCAGGCCCCCGAACATGATCACCTGCAGGATTTCCACAACCACCTGTCGATGCAGGCCGGGGCCTATGCCAATGGCTGCTGGGTGATCGGCACGGCAAAAGCCGGGCGCGAGGAAGACTGCGAGCTGATCGGCGGCAGTTGCATCATCGCGCCCACCGGGGAAATCATCGCCCTGACCCAAGGGGTCGGTGACGAGATCGCCACGGCAGAGATCGACCTCGACCGCTGCAAGGAGCTGCGCGAGAACGTGTTCAACTTTGCCCTGCACCGCGAGCCGGGCGATTACACCCCGATCTGCGACGGGGCCGAGGCCCGCGACAGCACCCGCGCGAAAGTCACAGCAGAGAGCCTGCTGACCGCGCACCCCAGCACAGCAAACGCCTAAGGAAGCAAGGATCATGGCAAATCGGTTCGAACAGGGCTGCGATGTGGTCACCCTGACCCGCGCGCTGGTGCAGCAAGGCGCGATGGCGGGGGAGGAAGCCCCGGTCGCAGAGGTGGTGCGCGCGGCGATGCAGGCGCTGGGCTATGACGAGATCGTGACCGATGATCTGGGTAATGTGACCGGGCTGGTCGGGCCGCGCGGCGCCCCGGTGAAGCTGCTGTTCGACGGCCATATGGACGTGGTTCCTGCCAGCGGATCGTGGTCGCGTGATCCCTTTTCCGGCGACGTGGAGGGCGGGCAGATTCACGGGCGCGGTACCACCGACATGAAAGGCCCGCTGGCCGCCGCGATCTGCGGCGTGGCCGAGGCGGCGCGCACGGAAGACCTGAGCCATCGCGTGGCAGTGAGCGCCTCGGTGATGGAAGAGGTGATCGAGGGCGCGGCGCTGTCGCCCGTGCTCGACACCCATTGCCCCGAGGCCGTGGTGATCTGCGAACCCTCGGATCTGGAGCTGAAGATCGCCCAGCGTGGCTGTGTCGAGGTTCTGGTGCATGTGGCGGGCATCCCCGCCCATGCCGCCTTTCCCGAGCGTGGAGTCAATGCAATCGAACTGGCCGCCCGGGCCACCTTGGCGCTGGCGGCGCTGGAAATGCCGAGCGACCCGGTTCTGGGCAAGATGGTATTGGTGCCCACCGATATCATCAGCGCCCCGTACCCGTCGATCTCGGCACTGCCCTCAAAGGTCAGCCTGCGCTATGACCGGCGCACCGGCGTGGGCGAGACGGCAGAGACGGTGATGCAGCAGATCCGCGCGGCCCTGGCCCCGATCGCCCCGGAGGCCTTCACGGTCGAGGTTTCGGCCAGAGATTATCAAAGCTACACCGGCATTACGTTCCGCGTGCCCCGCGACCTGCCGGCCTGGCACACGCCGGAGACGCACCCGCTGGTGCGCGCGGTGCAGAGCTGTCTGACCGATCTGGGGCTTTCGCCGCTGCCGGGTCGCTATGAGTTCTGCACCAACGGATCAGAGGCAGCAGGGCGACGCGGGTTGCCCACCATCGGCTTTGGCCCCGGTCGCCCGTCGGATGCCCATATCATCGACGAAAGCATTTCCGTCGCAGCCCTTGAACAAGCCGTGGCGGTTTATCGCGCGCTTGCCTTGCGGATCGGCGCTGTCGACATCGCGCGCATGGGGTGAGGGCAACGGGGAAGCTGTCTTTTGCTTTGTGCGTTTCGCTGGGGAGGCGTGCGGTGTTTTGAGTATTTTTAACAAGAAGAAGCCGGGGTACGGGTAGTTTGGGCGCGACCTTTGCTTTCCGGGGGAGGGGGCGAGCCCCTTGTCTTCATGGTTTGTAACCTACTGTTTTCAGCCGGCGCCGACGTCGGTGCGGGCGATCGAGACCGTTTTGATCACCGCGTGAACGGGCCGCCCCGGGGCGAGGTGCAGAGCCTCGGCAGAGCGGCGGGTGATGCGTGCCAGCAGCAGGTCGCAGCCGCATTGGATCTGGACGATCACGCCGGGGCCCTGACCATCGCGCAGGGTCACGACGGTGCCCGGCAGCAGGTTCAGCGCCGACAGTCCGACTGGCGCGTGATCGGCGACGATCACGTCATGGGCAAGGATACGCACCCGGGTGGGGGTGCCGGGCGGCTGGTCCATCTCGGGCAGGAACAGCCGCCCGCCCGACACTGCCAGTTCGGTGAGCCCGTCGCCGTGGTGGCGGATGATTTGCGCGGGCAGGACCGCGCCGGCCTCGCGCAGGCCGAACTGGCGCACCATGGCGGGGTCTGACAGCACCTGTTCGGCTGGTCCTGAGCGCACGACGCGGCCCGCATCCAATACCACGACGCTGGTGGCCAGCCGCGCCACCTCGGCCACGGAATGGCTGACATAGAGGATTGGCAGCCCGATCTGGTCGCGCAGACGTTCCAGATAGGGCAGGATTTCCTCTTTGCGCGCGGCGTCCAGCGCGGCGAGCGGTTCGTCCATCAGCAGCATTCTGGGCCGCGCCAGTAGGGCCCGGCCAAAGGCAACACGCTGTTTCTCTCCGCCAGAAAGGGCACCGGGGCGGCGATCAAGCAGGGCGGCGAGGCCAAGCAGATCTGCCACCTCGTCAAGCCTCGGCCCGATCGCGCCGCGCGGCGCGAAGCCCTGGCCATAGGTCAGGTTCTGGCGCACCGAGAGATGGGGAAACAGCCGCCCGTCCTGAAACACATAACCCAGCCGCCTCCGGTGCACCGGCAGGTTCACGCGCGCCTGTGCATCGAACAGGGTTTGCCCCGAAAGGGTGATCCGCCCTGTGGCGGGCCGCTCCAGCCCGGCGATGGCGTTGATCACCGTGGTCTTGCCCGCGCCGGAGCGACCGAACAGCGCGGTCACGCCCCCCGGCGCCTCGAAGGCCACGCGCAGATCGAAGCCCGCGAGGGGCCGGGTGATATCGACCTCAAGGCTCATGCGCCCGCCACCCGGCGTGCGGCGCGGCGTGCGAGGATCTCCGAGACTGTCAGCGCCGCCATCGCCACCACCACCGACACTGCCACCAGCCGTAGCGCGGCGGTGTCACCGCCGGGCACTTGCAGGAAGGTATAGATTGCCGAGGGCAGGGTCTGGGTCTGGCCGGGGATGTTGGAGACAAAGGTGATGGTGGCGCCGAATTCCCCCATCGCCTTGGCAAACCCCAGAATCGCGCCAGCAATCACGCCGGGCAGGATCAGCGGCAAGGTGACGGTTGCAAAGACCCAGATCTGCGGCGCGCCGAGCGTGGCGGCGGCCTGTTCCAACCGGGGATCGACCGCCTCGATCGCCAGCCGGATCGAGCGCACCATCAACGGGAAGGCCATGATCGCGGCGGCCAGCGCGGCCCCGGTCCAGCGGAAGGCGAAGACGAGGCCAAAGACCTGTTCCAGCCAGCCCCCAACCGGGCCACGTCGGCCAAAGGTGAGCAACAGAAGATAGCCGGTGACGACCGGTGGCAGGATCAGCGGCAGGTGGATCACCCCGTTCAGCACCTGCTTGCCCGGAAAGCTCCAGCGCGCCAGCGCATAGGCGGTGAGGATGCCGAAGGGCAGGCTCAGCCCGATGGCCCAGAACGACACTTTCAGCGAAAGTGCCACCGCTTGCCATTCCTCGGGGCCGAGCCAATCATTCATGCCCTATTTGCCCGCAACGCCAAAGCCGTGGCGCAAGAAGATCGCGCGCGCGGTGTCGCCGGTGAGAAAACCGAAAGCGGCGCGGGTCTCGGCACTGTCACTCTCCTTGAGGATCGCCGCCGGATAGACGATGGCCGGGTGGCTGTCGGCGGGAAAGGTATCGAGGACGCGGACCGAGGCGTCGGCGGCGGCGTCGGTGGCATAGACGATGCCGAGTGGGGCCTCGCCCGAGGCCACCAGCCGCAAGGCGGCGCGCACGTTGTCGGCCTGAGCCACTTGATCGGCGACACCGTCCCACAGGCCCAGAGAGGTCAGCGCGGCCTTGCCATAGATGCCTGCAGGCACCGCGTCGACCAGCGCCATGGCCAGATGACCCTGTTGCAACGCGCTGGTCAGATCGGTCTGAGCGTCAATCTTGATGGCAAGGTCCGCCTTGGCACCGGGGCCAGCGATCAACACGATGGAATTGAGCAGTAGATCGGTGCGGCTGTCCTTGGCCAACAGGTCATCCTGATCCAGCGTATCCATCCAGCCGGGGTTGGCCGAGACGAAGATCTGCGCCGGTGCGCCCTGTTGAATCTGGCGGGCGAGCTTTGAGCTGCCAGCGAAGGAGGACAGCATCTGGTTGCCGGTCTCGCCCTGATAGGCTGCGGCCACCTCGTCCATTGCATTCTTCAGGCTGGCGGCGGCAAAGAAGGTGGTGGTACCGGCCTGCAGGGCGGGCGCCCAGCCGAACAGGGCGAGCGATAGCGACAGCAGTGCGGCGCGCAGGGGACGGGGCATTGCGGATCCTCCGGGTGTGTTTCGATATGTCCGCATGGAGATATCGCTTTGGGTGCGTCCTGTTGCAAGCGTTATTTTTCGCCGGACATATCGGGCCGCGCTGCCGCGAGCGCATCGAGATCCGCGCGCGCACCCTTGGCTGCGGCCTGTTCCGCGCTGCGGTAATGCGCCAGCACCTTGTCGCCGATCTCGGTCAGATGCGCGCCACCGCCCTTTGCGCCGCCGCGCACGCTTTGCACCAAGGGGGCGCGGAACATGCTGTTGAGTTCTTCGATCAGGGACCAGGCGCGCTTGTAGCTCATGCCCATGCGCCGCCCGGCGGCCGATATAGAGCCGGTCTCGCGGATCAGCTCCATCAGGTCGGCCTTGCCGGGCCCCAGCCAGCCCCCGCCCTCGAACAGGACACGTAGCCGCAGTGTCGGGGAAACCTCGGGGAGGGGGGCGTCGGTCATGCGCGGCGTATCCGTTCCGTGGGCTTAGGGCAGGATCATCCGAACGCCGGGAATGTCGGCAATATGGTCGAGATCGGCCTCGTAGATATCGGTCATTTCCTCCACCAACGCGTCATCCCAGCCCGGCAGATCAAGCTCTTCGACGACCTCATCCTCGATGGCGTATTTGTCGAGGAAGGCGGCGATCACCCGGCGCCGCTGTCCCTCGGTCATCACCGGATTTTGGTGCAGATAGACGCGAAAGCGCTGCATGCCTTCCGTGTTCATGATATCGGACAAAAGGTCGAACCCGCCGGCGATCTTTTCGTCCAGCGCAATTCCAGCCAGCCGACGCACCACCTCGCCCCAGATCAGCGGCAGATCCTCGTTGCACCAGACGGTGATTTTGACGTTGGGCACCTCGTCGCGGATGCGACGGAACAGGTGCGACCACCGCAGGCTGCGCGGGTCGGTCTGGCCCAGCGTTGCGGCGATCCGCTGATCGCTTGCCTTCTGCAGGATCGCCGGAAGGAAGGTGGCCGGGTTGCGGATTGCCATGAACAGCTCAATCTGATCGGTGTGGAACAGCTCTTGCATCTTGGCGACCCGGTCGGACCCGTCGGGATAAAGCTCTCCGTCATCCAGCGCATAGCGCTGCGAGCCGAAGAAATGTTCGTTCGACAGGACCAGACGATCGGCGATCTCATCGTCGAGAATCGCGTCCATTAAAATATCGCGCGCGCCCTCGGAGGGGGGGCCAGCATCCATCGCGTTGAAGGTGTCCTTGAGCAGATGGCGGTATTTCCCGGGCCCCGGCACGGCGATGCCATGCTGTGACAGGCTTTCCTTGTTGCGCAGCAGGGACTTCAGCAGACGGTCGTCATCCGTACAATGGGCTCCGGTATGGAAAATGATCTTCATTCCGCGTGCGGGCTCCCGGCTTTCCTGTCATATCCTCATTGGGTTAGCGTTTTGGCTTGGGGCAGTCAAACGTCTTCACCCCCTAGGGGGAGGCCCCCGGCTCGCGATCGTCCGGGCCTGAGCGAAGATTGATGCTTGATGCGCCCCGTAAATGTCGCTAATTCGAGCGCCGAGCCCCTATAGCTCAGCTGGTAGAGCAACTGATTTGTAATCAGTAGGTCCGCGGTTCGAGTCCGTGTGGGGGCACCAAAATTCACATTAAGTATTATGTTTTGCAGTAAGTCAGCCCGCACCCGGTGCGGAGCATCCACCCAACCATCCACCTTTTTGTGTTTGTTGGCCTGCAGTCAATTGCCTCATCTGCCAAAAAGGTCCGTGGTGATATTGCTCAACTTTTCGTTCCGCAATAAGGCAGCGTGAGGTACTCCGACGGTCTAGGCGGATTGCGGCGCAGATTTCCGCACGCAGAAAGCAAGATATCCCCGCGGATGTTGAGGATCTCGATGCTGCGCTCAAAGCCATGTTGGACGCTCAGATCAGCGACCTCGAGCTGCGCATCGAGCGCGCCATTGCAAGTGAAGAA
>JASJGL010000124.1:0-8080 GCA_033791545.1 Pseudodonghicola sp.
TGCGCCCGCTGGAGGCCGAGGTCTGGCACCTGCGCGAGGATCTGGCCGAACAGCGCGCGCAGGTCGGGCGCATCCCGGAACTGTTGCAGGTGATCGAGGATCTGCGTCGCCTGCATGGCGCGGAACAGCAGCGCCGCATCATGGCCGAGACCGAGCTGGGGACGCTCAGGGCCCAGCACGTGGCCCGGCTTGAGGAATTGCGCGGTATGAAGACCGAGATCGAGGATCGCTTTTCCGTGCTCGCCTCGGGCGTGTTGCAGAAGAATTCCGAATCCTTCCTGAAACTGGCCTCTGAACGGTTCAAATCACACGAGCTGACCGCCAGCGAGGATCTGGAAAAGCGCAAGACGGCGATCGAAAATCTGGTCAAACCGCTGAACGAAAAGCTCACCGTATTTGACAGCCGCATCAAGGAAATCGAACAGGCCCGCAACGAGGCCTATGGTGCCATCCGGCAGCAGGTCAAACTGTTGGCCGAGGGGCAGGCCAGCTTGGGCACCGAGACGCGCAAACTGGTGCAGGCGCTGCGCGCGCCCAAGACCCGTGGCCGCTGGGGCGAGATGCAGTTGCGCCAAGTGTTCGATATGGCCGGCATGGCGGAAAATGTCGATTACACGCTGGAACATCATCTGGACACCGATGATGGCCCGCGACGCCCCGACGCCATCGTCAATATCCCCGGCGGCAAGAGCATCGTGATCGACGCCAAGACCCCGCTGGAGGCCTATCTGGACGCGCTGGACTGCGAAACGCCGGAACAGCAGCAACATCATCTGGCCCGCCACGCTGCGCAGGTGCGCCAGCATGTCAAACTGCTTTCCTCCAAGGCCTATCAGGACCAGATCCCGACTACGCCGGATTTCGTGGTGATGTTCATCCCCGGCGAAACCTTTGTCTCGGCAGCGGTCGAGGCCGACACCGGCCTGATCGAATACGCGTTCGAGCGTAAGGTGCTGATCGCCACCCCGACCACGCTGATGGCGCTGGTCAAGGCCATTGCCTATGGCTGGCAACAGGAAAAGATGGCCGAGAACGCGGTCGAGGTGCAGAAGGTCGCGAAAGAGCTGTATGATCGGCTCAACACCTTTGGCGGCCATCTCGACGCGGTCGGCAAGGCGCTGAACCGATCGGTGGATCATTACAACAAGGCGGTGGGCTCGATGGAAAGCCGGGTTCTGCCCTCGGCGCGCAAATTCGAGGCGATGGGCGTTGTCACCCAGGGCTCCGAGATCGAGACCCCCGCCCTGGTCGAAAGTCAGGCGCGCTGCTATGCCGCCCTGACCGACAGCAGCGTCTAGGGCGGCGGGGCGGTGCGGATGACAGTGGATACTGCGGCGCTATTTCGTCAGGCCGAGCTTCGGGCCGAAGGTCTGGTAGGGCTGTTGCGGATGCTCGCGGCGCTGGCGCTGGGGCTGTCCTTTGCGCTGGCGGTTCGTGACCATTCCGCGCCTCGGGGCACCGAGATGCTGGCGCGGCAATTGTTCAATGCTGGCACCATGATGGCGGGGTATTTTCTCCTCGGCGCCTTGGCATGGTGGGGCTATCGGCGCGGCTGGCTGCGGATCTGGATGATCTGGCCCGCCGCTGCCGCCGACTGCCTGTTCTTCCTCTACGGCATGTGGATGAGCCTGGTGAACACCGCGCTTCCGGGGAGTCATGTGTTCATTTTTCCGGCGGCCTGGTTGGCACCGTTGGTGCTGGCCTTTGGCGTGCTGCGGTTCAATCCCGGCATTCAGGCGTTCATCGCGACGCTGACCGTGGGGGGGCTTACCCTGTTGATCAGTCTGCCCGCGGGCGAGGGGTTTGTGCCACGCTCCGGCACCGCGTCTGTTTTCATGTCCTTGCCGCCCAACATCATGCGGGTGGCGATGCTGGGGCTGGCCAGCGCGGTGCTGGTGGTGGCGGCGGTGCGCACCCGGCGGCTTTTGCTGCGCTCGATCACCGAGACGCAGAACGTTACCAATCTCACCCGCTATCTGCCGGGGCAACTGGCGCCGCGTCTTGCCGCCGGTGGGCTGGACGAGCTGCGCCGGGGCCGCTGGCACGAGGCCGGGGTGCTGTTCATCGACCTGCGCGGCTTTACCCGCCTGTCGCAGGGCATGACGGCGGATGAGCTGTCGGCATTCGCCACCGAATACCGCCGTCGCGTCACCACCGTGGCGCGGGCAAGGGGCGGGATCCTTGACAAGTTCATGGGCGACGCGGCGATGATCGTGTTCGAAGAAGGCGAGGATGCGCCCGCCGCTGCTGCGGCCTGTATCGACTGCGCCTTTGACCTGTGCGCCACGATCGCCGAGTGGTCGGCCCGTCGCGTTGCCGCTGGCGCCTCGCCGTTGCGGGCCGGGATCGGGTTGCATTGGGGCGCGGTGTTCAGCGGCGTGGTCGGCACCCGCGACCGGCTGGAATATTCGGTGTTTGGCGACACCGTGAACACCGCCGCCCGGCTGGAGGAAGAGACCAAGCGCTTGCAGGCGGATATTCTGGCCTCTTGTGATATCCTGCGGGTCGCCGGGCGGGACAAGGACGGCGCGCCTTGGGATATGGCGGCTGAAACCGCGCTGCGTGGCCGCGATGGCGTGTTGCGCCTGCGCGGTTTGCGGTGCAGGTAACGGGCGCATCTTGCGCAGGATCAAAGAGCGCACATGCTGGCCGGTATCAGATGGCCGAACCAACGCGAACAGGAGGACGACAAGATGGAAATTTCCCCACGCAAGGTGGCGCAGGTGGCGGTGATGGCGCGGGAACTGGGCCGCGCCGAGGGTGAGCTGCGCGCTTTTATCGACCGCATGAGCGAGGACGAGCAGGCCGAACTGGTGGCGATCATGTGGGTCGGGCGCGACAGTTTCGACGCCGCCGATCTGGAAGAGGCCATCGCCACTGCCCGGAGTGAAGCCTCGACCCCCTGTGCCGATTACCTTCTGGGTACACCGCATCTGTCTGACAATCTGGAAAACGGGCTTGAGGCGCTGGGCATTTCGCCCGAGGACGTGGAAAACGACCTGATGTGAGGGGGCGCGGCGCCGGGACATTTTCCGCCGGAGCTCTTTTCAGGCGCGCTTGAAAGACGACGGTTTTGCCGGGGTTTTGCCGGTGAAAACCGCCCCCTGCCTGTCAGGTTCCGTCGGGTCGAACGACCAGACGCGGGTTTTTCTGCGGCATAGTGGCCTGCCCGGTGAAGATATGTTCGTTTTTGAATGTATCTCGACTAAGACAACTCTTGCAGATCCACGACCAGAGAAAGGGCATCCTGAATGCACCATATTTCGGCCCATCCGGGAGAGCCCCACTATATCACGCGCAGCGGTTGGCTGCGTGCCGCAGTGCTTGGCGCGAATGACGGCGTGGTTTCTGTCTCGTCCCTGATCGTGGGGGTTGCGGCGGCTGACCCAAGCCCAAACGCCGTCATTATTGCGGGCATCGCGGGGCTCTCGGCTGGGGCAATGTCGATGGCTGCGGGCGAATATGTTTCGGTCTCGTCGCAATCCGATACCGAACGGGCCGACATCGCGCGCGAAGCCGACGCGCTGGAGAAATTCCCCGAGGCCGAACTGGCCGAGCTCGCCTCCATTTATCGCGAGAAAGGGCTGTGCGAAGAGACCGCGCTCGTGGTTGCCAAAGAACTGACCGAGCATGACGCGCTTGGCGCCCATGTTCGAGACGAGCTTGGCCTGTCAGAGGTGCACGCAGCCAACCCCTTGCAGGCCGCCTTTACCTCGGGCGTGACGTTCAGTGTGGCCGCTGCGATCCCATTGTTGGCCGCGTTTTTCGCGCCGGCGGGGTCCGTCATTCCGGTTGTTCTGGTTGTTACCGTGATTGCCTTGGCCGCCCTTGGCGCGTTCGGGGCCAAGGCGGGTGCGGCCCCGGTCCTGCGCGCGACGATCCGCGTGGTGGTCTGGGGCGTCTTCGCGATGGCTGTCACGGCGGGCATAGGCTGGCTTTTTGGTGTGAGCGTCTAGCAGAGCCTGATTGCGCGCGCCGCTCATGGGTTCGGAAAAACCGACATCTGTGGCAATCGAAAAGGGCCCGCTGGGGGTATCCAGCAGGCCCTTGCCGTAGGCTCAGTCTGAGTTTCCGCTCACGCGAGGTGATCGACCACTTCTAGATGCTGCGCCAGTGTGCCGATCTCGCCCAACCAGTCGCCGACCAGATCCGGTGCGCTGGGGGCGGCATGCACCCCCGGTTTGATCCGACCCGCGATCACCGATTCCACTGCCAGCGCCACGGTGATCGAGACCAGCCGCGCCATGGCTGTGCCCTGAGCATCGCCGGACGCGTCCATCACATAGGTCTTGTGCCAGACCTCTTGGCCGTCCTGTTCGGCGGTCAGCCCGACGCAAAGCACGACCCGGTCCGGTTCGCCGTCATCATAGGCGTTCTCGTCCCAGAACTGGTCCGACATCTGTTTCAGCCGCGCGTCGCCCTCAGGCCCGCTAAGGGTCTCGACCTCGGCGAACACATCCGCCCAGGCCTCGGCCCAGCCGTCCAACCGCAGCGTGCCGCGCACGAAGTGTTTCACCGGCCAGTTGGCGTCAAATCCATAGTCGGCCATGAAGGGAACGCTGTCGCGGTTGGGATAAACCTCGAACGCCTCGGCCTCGGGCAGCGGCGCGGTATAGCTGCTGATCGCGTCCCAAGGGCGGTCCACCCGCAGTTCCTCGAAATCGCGGATCGAGCGCGATGGCGAGCGCAGCGCTTTGAGCACACCCAGCGGCGACCAACTGAACTTGTAGCGGAAATCATTGGGGATCTTGGGCACCCCGCCGCAATAGGAAATGAAGCTGAGCTGATTTTTCGGGTCAAACGCGTCCGAGGCCCGGTAATCCGCCATCAGCGCATGCGCCATCAGGTGATCAATGCCCGGATCCAGACCGACCTCGTTCACCAGCGCCACGCCCGCCGCCTTGGCCCTGTCATCCAGCGCCCGCATTTCCGGCGCGATATAAGACGACGAGACGAAGTTGGCGTCCTTGGAAATCGCCAGCTCGGCCAGCGGCACATGCCAGTCGCCCGGCAGCATGGAAACCACCACGTCGCCCTTTTCCAGCGCCGCGCCAAGGGCGTCGATGTCAAAGGCGCGAATATCCTGCGTCAGGTCGCCGACCGCCTCGCGCGCCTTGTCCACCGTCCGGTTCCAGACGGTGACCTTGCGCCCCGCCCCGAGCAGCCTGCGCAGGCCGGGAATGGCCGACAGGCCGGTGCCGCACCAGTGAATGGTCATGGATGGTTCTCCCTATTTGTATTTCAGTTTTGCCACTACGATGCTCAGCACGATCAGCAGACCGCAGCCATTGGCAAGGATCAGTGGCCAGTCGCCCACCAGCAGACCATAGACCAGCCAGAGTGTCACGGTCGCCAGGAACAGAAGGTTCGCGGCCAACGACAGGCCAGAGGTATCCCGGGTGCTCCAGGCCTTCCAAGTCTGCGGCACCCAGCAGATGGTGCCAAGAACACCGGCGAAATACCCGATATAAAGTTCCATCTTCAGCCCGCCTCGCCCATATGGGCGTCAAAGGTGGCCTTGGCCCGGCCCCAGACGCCGCCAGACAGATCCTCCAGCGTCAGCAGCACCGGCAAAAGCTGTGTCGCGTAATCTTGCGAGCTTTCCACCGGCAACATCGAGGGCAGGTTGTCGATCGCCATCACGTCCAGCACCGGGTTTTCCGCCACCCGGACCACGGGCGCCTCCCATGTCGTGGCGCGCTCATACACCGGGACCGGGTTGTAATCGCTGTCCGGATCGCAGGCCACATCCCCGATCGCGCTGAGTTTGCGCGGTGCGGAAAGCGCCGCGCGGGGAACAAAGACCGGCGTGCCCGGTCGGGCAAAGATGCAGTTGAGGAAGACATCATGCTCCAGAATCTGCGGGAAGGGTCCGCCGCCTGATGTCTCGGCCATGTCCCATTTGGTCACCGTCACGCCCACCGCCGCACACAGATCCGCCGCGCCGGTGCCGACCCGGCCCAACGCCCCGATCACGATGGCGCGCGGGCGCTCGACCTGCAGCTCGTCCAGCTCTGCCGCCAGTTCCGTCACCAGCGCGTCCTTGCCGGAATAGACACCGACCGGCCCGCAAAGGCCGCCGCGCTGCTGCGCCGCCCAGGCTTTCAGCGTCACCGCCGCCCCGGCATAGCCCGCCCAATAGCCAAAGGCGGCCACCCGGCGCCCGGCCTCGTCCACCAGATATTCCAGATCATACAGCGTACCGCCCCCGGCCTTGAACCGCGCCAGCAATGCCTTGCCGGAATGCTGCCCCTTGAAGGCATGGCCGAACATGATGTGGCGGTGCGGCAAGGGCGTGCCATCCTCGGGCAGTTCCTTGAGCCCGAAGATGATCGCGTCCAGCGGCGCCTGTGGCCAGCTGTTCTCCTGCGCGATCTCGCACCCGGCGGCGCGATAGCCCTCGATCGGGAGGGCGCGGACCGCGCTGTGCTCGACCGTCACCTTGATCCCGCGCGCGATCAGCCGCGCGGCCCCCTCGGGGGTCAGCCCCACCCGATCTTCGTTCTCACGCTGTTCGGCGCGAACCCATAGATGTGTCATGGCAGGCTCCTTTCGGGGGATGCGCGCGGTGGCGCTACAGATGGGTTTGCGCGTAATGTCGCTCTGGCGCTTCCAGATGCGGCACCGCGTTGAACAGAACCGGGCTCAGGGTGTCGCCGATGGGAAACAGCCGATGCACCGAGGTATTCATGATCGCCAGCGCCATGCGCGCCATCGACGCGATGTCCAGCCCCAGAACTTGGCGCATCGCCATGGCGATCAGCCCGCCCGAGGTCACCACCGTGGCGGGACCGGCACCGGCGGCGATCTCGGTCATCGCCTCGCGCACCCGGGTCTCGAACTGCTCGAAACTTTCCGGCGGATGCGCGATCTCGCCGCGCTGCCAGGCCAGAAACACCCTCGGCAGATGCGTGATGAACTCTTCGCGATCGGCGGGGATCGCAACCCCGTGCTGCTGTTCCATCAACTGCGCCAGGGTAAAATACTCCAGCTCGTTCAGGCGCGGATCGCAAACGAGCTGAACGCCCAGACCCATCGCCTGCGCCGTCTCCTGATGCCGGGTGAGCGTGCCGCAATAGACCCGTCCGCGGATATGCCCGCCATCCGAGGACGAGGTGCGCAAATGCGCACCCAGCCACTGCGCCTGCTGCTTGCCCAGGGGGCTCAGGCGGTCATAGTCGACCTCGTTCCGGGCGGTGGTATTGGCCTGCCCGTGCCGGATCAGGGTGATAAGGGACATCGCGCCACTCCTGCTTTGCCCCCGTCTTATGCGAGCACCGCGCAGGGGAAAAGGGGGGGCGGCACAGACCGCAGATTTCCGTCAGGCTGTGCCCGGCGCACCCCGCTTTTGCTTCTTCTTGTTGCAAATACTCTCGCCGAAGGCGCAGCACGGCGTCAGCTCCAACTCACATCGCCCAGAAAGATATAGCCAGCGCCATAGATCGTCTTGATCAGGCGCGGGTTCTTGGGGTCTTCGCGCAGCTTGGTGCGCAAGCGCGAGATACGCACATCCATCGCCCGGTCAAAGCTTTCGCCCGCCGCGCCACCCAGCCCGTCCTGCATCTGGGCCCGGCTGATCAGCCGCTTGGGGCTGTCCAGAAACAGCCGCAAAACCTCGCCCTCGGCATGGGAAAACGGGGTTTCCGCGCCGCTCTCGTCCTCCAGCACATAGCGATCGAAATGGGCGGTCCAGCCGTTGAACCGCGCGGTCTGTCCCGATTGCGGCGCGCTGCGGCCGCTGCGCAGGCGGGCGCGAATCCGGGCGACCACCTCGGCGGGATCGAACGGCTTGGTGATATAGTCATCCGCCCCCAGCTCCAGACCGGTCACCCGGTCTTGAACCTGGGCGCGGCCTGAAATGATGATCACCGTCGCCCCGCGTTCCAGCGCCAGCCGGTGCACCAGCGTCAGCCCGTCGGTATCGGGCAGCGACAGATCGACCAGACAGACATCCGGCACCACCCGTTTCAGCGCCGCCTCGAATTCGCGGGCGCGCGAAAAGCTTTGGGTGCGAAACCCCGCCTCTTCCAGCGCCTCGGTCAGGATGGCGCGGATTTCCGGCTCGTCGTCCAGAATGCTG
>JASJGL010000125.1:0-3080 GCA_033791545.1 Pseudodonghicola sp.
CCCCGCGCGGCGGTGCGTCAGGCCAAGAACCGCGCCGCCATCTCGCCCGCCATATAGGCGACCTGCCCACCAGCAAAGACCGCGACAACGCGCTGCGTCTGTTCTTCCAGCACCAGGAAATCGGCGCGTTTTCCAACCTCCAGCGTACCGCGATCACTCAACCCCAGCACCCGGGCAGGCCCGGTTGAGACCAGATCCCAAGCCGCCTCAAACGACAGCACGCCGGTTTGCGCCAGCCGCAGCGCCGCGCGGCGTGGGCTTGGGTAATGATAATCCGAGGCCAGCGCGTCACACAGCCCCTCTGTCACCAGATCCAGCGCACTGACATTACCCTTGTGCGAACCGCCGCGCACCACATTGGGCGCGCCCAGAATAATCGCGTCACCGCCCGCGCGCGCCGCCTCGGCCGCCTCCCGCGTTTCGGGGAATTCGGCAATCCGCACCCCGCGCGCGCGCCAGGCGGCACGCCCCTCGGCGGTCTGGTCATCATGGCTGCCCATCCGCAACCCCTGCGCCGCAAGCCGAGCACACAGGGCATCAAGCGCGGCTGGCACCTTGCCCCCCCGCGCATGCAACTCAAGCAGCATCTCGAAATGGCGATCCGGGTTGCGCCCGGCCTTCAACGCCTGCCCGGTCAACTGTTTTGGCCTGCGCCCTTCGGCCAGCCGGTCATGCGGCAGATGGTCGTTGAACACCACATAGGGCACCTGCCACGCCGCCAACTGCGCGGGCAGATCGGCGTAGGCATCCAGCAGATGGGTCTCGAACCGCAGTTGCGGGATCAGGTCGGGCACCACGCGGGCCCGCGCCTTTGCGATGGCGGGCATCACCCGCGCCGCGAACTCCGGCCCGCGCAACCCGCCCTCCCAGCTGTGAAACTGGGCCATGACGGCGGTGGTGATGCCATGGGCGGACAGCTCTGCCGCCGCCGCCGCGATCCCCTCTTCCAGATCGGTCATCGCACCCCGGCGAGGGGCAACGTGGCGTTCGAACCCGTCGCCATGCAGATCGACGATGCCCGGCAGAATCAGGCAGCCGCTGAGGTCAACCGCACGCCCGCCGCGCTCGTCCACGATCCGGCCTTGCGCGAAAGAGAGCCGCGCGGGCACCAGCCCCTGCCCCGGCAGCAGCAGTTTGGCCTTGGTCAGCTCCAGCGCCAGCGCGCTCATCGGGATGGCTCCGCTTGCGGCTCGACCGGGCAATCGCCGGTCAGGCAAATCTGGTCGATCTCGTCCATCAGGGCCTCCAGCCAAGTGATCTCGGGGTCGAACCGCCCGGTTTCGATGAAATGCAGCGCCTGTGCGATCACGCGTGGATTGTTCATCATGAAGGTATGGGTCACCGGCAGGGTCAAATGCGCCGCCATGCCGTCTACCCGGGTCTCGGCCACCGCGACCTTGCCATCATCCGGCCCGTCGATCAGCGCGCTGAAGATCGGGTTGAGCGTGTCGGCGCCGGCGATCACGCCAAGCTCGAAATCCACCGGCGGCAAGGCACGCGGAATGCTGTCCGTCCCGGTTCCCAGTTGATGGCCTGCGGGGCCATTGATCAGGCCAAAGACCTGCCAGTCATCCAACTCGTCCACCAATTGGCTGCCGTGGTTGGGCGGACCCAGCATCACGACGCGACCCAGATGTTCTGGCAAATGATCGCGCAGCCAATAGCGCAGCAGAATACCGCCCATGGAATGGGTCACGAAATGCACCGTTTCGCCACCACAGTCCGCCACCGCCGCCGGAATAGTTTGCGCCGCCAACTCCGGGATCGGCAGATCGGTCGAGGGATATCCGGGCCGCACCACCCGGTAGCCGCGCCCGCGCAGCACCTCGTCCATGATGGTGAAAGAGGCTTCGGTGCGCGCCAGCCCGTGCAACAGCACGACGCAATCGGCCAGTGCCGGGACCGGCCAAAACACAAGCAGGAAAAACAGATGTCGCATGGCCGCCAGATAGGCGGTTTGGCGGCTAGAGAAAAGCGCCAAGCGTCTCAGCCGCGCGCCCGGCGCGGCAGGGCCAGCGCAATGCCGCCCAGCACCACCGCCGCGCCAAGGATCAGCCGCACGCCCGGCACCTCGCCCAGCAGCGCAGCGCCCGCCGCCAGCGCGATCACCGGCACGCTGAGTTGCACCGTGGCCGCCGTGGCCGGGGTCAACCGCGGCACCAGCGCGTACCACAAGGCATAGCCCATGCCCGAGGTCACCGCCCCCGCAATCGCCGCCAACAGGACCCCCGGAGCCGTAACCGGGGCGGCCCCCTGCCCCCAGAGCAACGGCACCGCCGTGAGCGGCAAGGCAAGACAGAAATTCGCCGCCGTGGCCGAAAGCGCCGCCGGCTCGCCGCGACCACTCAGGCTATAGACCCCCCAACCGATCCCCGCCGCGACCATCCACAGCCCCCCGCTCAGCGGCACCGACGCGCCACCGGCGGGCCAAAGGATCCAGCCCAACCCGGCAAAGGCGACCCCCGCCCCCGCCACCTGCCGCATGGTAAGTCGCGCCCCGCCCAGCGCGCTCAGCGCGAACATGGTGATCTGCACCACGCCAAACAGGATCAGCGCGCCCAGCCCCGCATCCAGCGTCAGATAGGCCGCCGAGAACCCCACCATATAGGCCGCCAGCGACAGTGCCCCGGCCCAGCGCCGCCGGTGCCAAAGCGGCAGCGCGTGGCGCCGAATCAGGACCAAGGCGACCAGCGTCGCTGCCCCCGCCCCCACCCGAACGACGGCAAAGGCGGCGGGGCCGATGGCGCCACTGTCCACGGCGGCGCGGTTCAGCAACGAGTTGGCGGCAAAGGCCACCATGGTCAGGGCGACCAGCGCGCTCAGGCGGTACATCCGCGCGCCCCGCTCAGTACCGTGGCACACCAAGGACATGATCGGGCAGCAGCCGGATCGCCAGCGCCCCCAACCCGGTCAGCAGCACCAGCAAGACGAACAGCCAGCCAAGGAAAGGCACCAGCCCGATCAGCCCCGCCGCCAGCGCGCCCACGCCCGCCGCCAGCGCCCGCTCGCCAATTCCATCCGGCAAAGCCCGCCCCGCCGCCGAAAGCAGCGCGACGCCAAAAGCATAGGCCCCGACCACA
>JASJGL010000126.1:0-42601 GCA_033791545.1 Pseudodonghicola sp.
CCCCGGCAGCAGCCGCGCCCAAGGCCACCCCGGCAGCAGCCGCGCCCAAGGCTGCCCCGGCAGCAGCCGCGCCCAAGGCCACCCCGGCAGCAGCCGCGCCCAAGGCCACCCCGGCAGCAGCCGCGCCCAAGGCCACCCCGGCAGCAGCCGCGCCCAAGGCCGCCCCGGCAGCAGCAACGCCCAAAGCCGCCCCGGTAGCGGCGACGCCCAAAGCCGCCCCGGTAGCAGCGACGCCGAAAGCCGCCCCGAAGGCAGCCAAGCCCAAGGTCGCCCCGCGCAGGACGTCGCGCGCGCCCTCAAAGCCGCCCGTCATGCCGGACACGCAAGGGTGAGGCCAGTTCACCGCGCCGCGCCCTCGCGTTGCGCTTGACAGTCGGCGTTCGCCACGCCAACGCTGCCGCTCATGTTTGACCTGCGCCCCGTCGGATACGTCATTGGCTTGCTTGTCGCCATTCTTGGGGCAACCATGTTCCTGCCGCTTGTCGCCGACCTGATTGAGGGCCGGGGCGAATGGCATGTGTTCCTGCAAAGCGGGCTGTTTTCGGTGCTAGCCGGGGGGATGATCTCGCTAAGCTGCGCCAATGGCGTGCGCGAAGGGCTGACCATCCAGCAGACCTTTCTATTGACCACGGGCGTCTGGGTGGCGCTGCCGTTGTTCGGCGCGATCCCCTTTATGCTGGGCGCGACCGAGCTGCGCTTTGTCGATGCGTTTTTCGAGGCGATGTCGGGCATGACCACCACCGGCTCGACCGTGGTGACCGGGCTCGATGATCTGCCGCGCGGCATCCTGTTGTGGCGTGGCATCCTGCAATGGCTGGGCGGCATCGGCATTATTGTCGTGGCGATGGTCTTCCTGCCCGAACTGCGGGTCGGGGGCATGCAGATCTTCCGCTCCGAAGCGTTCGAAACCATGGGCAAGATCCTGCCGCGCGCCACCGCCATCGCGGGCCAGATCTCGACGATCTATATCGGGCTGACCCTGGCCTGCATGTTCACCTATATGGCGCTGGGCATGTCGTTCTTTGATGCGCTGGTGCATGCGCTGACCACCTGTTCGACCGGAGGATTCTCGAATTACGACGCCTCGTTCGGCACCTTTTCCGGGCCGCCGGAATATGCGGCGTCGGTTTTCATGGTGCTCGCGGCGCTGCCGTTTGTGCGCTATGTCCAGATGATCAATGGTCACGCCACACCGCTGTTTCGCGACAGTCAGGTGGGGGTGTTCCTGTCCATCATCGTGATTCTGGTGGTGGTGACTTCGCTGATTCTGACCTCGATTTTCCCACATCACTGGGAACAGGCAGTGCGCGAGTCGCTGTTCAATATCACCTCGATCATGTCCGGAACCGGCTTTGCCAGCGTGGACTATATGCGCTGGGGCAACTTCTTGGTCATGATGTTCTTTTTCATCGGGTTGATCGGTGGCTGTGCCGGTTCGACCGCCTGTTCGGTCAAGATTTTCCGCTATCAGCTGCTGTTCTCGTCGATCGTGGTGCAGATCCGGCGCATCCGCAATCCGCATGGGGTGTTCACCCCCCGCTTTCAGGGTCGCCCGGTGGGCCCGGATGTGCTGAGTTCGGTGATCTCCTTCTTCATGTTCTTCGTGGTATCCCTCGGCGTTCTGTCTGTGGGGCTGGGCATGACCGGGCTGGACATGATCACCTCGATCTCTGGCGCGGCGACGGCGCTGGCCAATATCGGCCCCGGGCTGGGGGCGCAGATCGGGCCGGCGGGGAATTTCGCCGGGCTGAATGACACCGCCAAATGGATGCTGTCGATCGGCATGCTGGTGGGGCGGCTGGAGCTGATGGTGGTCTATGCGATCCTGACAGTGAAGTTCTGGCGGGTGTGATGACCTTTGCCCGGGCGGGTCGGGATCGCCCCCTGAAAGGAACCCGCCTGTCTTTGTGCGCCCTCGCGCGGCCATAGAAAAAGCCCCGGCGCAAAGGCTGGGGCTTGGGGTCGTTTTACTGTCCTTGCGGGATGTTACAGCGCCAGTTTGGCCTGCACGATCTCGTTCACGGCCTTGGGGTTGGCCTTGCCGCCGGTGAGTTTCATCACCTGACCCACGAACCAACCGGCCAGTTTCGGGTTGGCCTTGGCCTTTTCCACCTGCGCCGGGTTGTCGGCAATCACCTGATCGACCGCGGCCTCGATGGCGCCGGTATCGGTGACCTGCTTCATGCCGCGCGCCTCGACGATCTGCGCCGGATCACCGCCCTCGGTATAGACGATTTCGAACAGATCCTTGGCGATCTTGCCCGAGATGTCGCCCTTGGAAATCAGGTCGATGATACCGCCCAGCTGCTCCGGGTTGACCGGGCTGGTGGTGATGTCGTGATCGTCTTTCTTCAGCCGGCCGAACAGTTCGTTGATGACCCAGTTGGCGGACAGCTTGCCGTCGCGCCCCTGCGCCACCGCTTCGAAATAGGCGGCGGTTTCGACCTCGGCGGTCAGCACGCTAGCGTCATAGTCGGTCAGCCCGAAATCGCCGATATAGCGCAGCTTGCGGGCATCTGGCAGTTCCGGCAGCGCGGACGCAATCTCGTCCACCCAGGATTGGTCTATTTCCAGCGGCAGCAGGTCGGGGTCGGGGAAGTAGCGGTAATCATGCGCCTCTTCCTTGGACCGCATCGAGCGCGTCTCGCCCTTGTCGGGATCATACAGGCGGGTTTCCTGATCGACCTCGCCACCGGCCTCGACGATGGCGATCTGGCGCCGCGCCTCGACCTCGATGGCCTGCTGGATGAACCGCATGGAGTTCATGTTCTTGATCTCGCAGCGGGTGCCGAGATGGCTGAAATCCTGCGTTTCCCAGTATTTCTCGTACTGGCCCGGGCGACAGATCGACACGTTCACGTCGGCCCGCATGTTGCCGTTCTGCATGTTGCCGTCACAGGTGCCTAGATAGCGCAGGATCTGGCGCAGCTTGGCGATATAGGCGGCCGCTTCTTCGGGGCCACGGATGTCGGGGCGGCTGACGATTTCCATCAGCGCCACACCGGTGCGGTTGAGATCGACAAATGACATGTTGGGATCCATGTCATGGATCGACTTGCCGGCATCCTGTTCCAGATGGATGCGTTCGATTCGCACATTGCGCGCGACGCCTTCGCCCAGTTCGACCAGCACCTCGCCCTCGCCCACGATGGGGTGATAAAGCTGGCTGATCTGATAGCCCTGCGGCAGGTCGGGATAGAAATAGTTCTTGCGGTCAAAGGCGCTGAACAGGTTGATATCCGCCTTCAGCCCCAGCCCGGTGCGCACCGCCTGTTCGACGCAGAAGGCGTTGATCACCGGCAACATGCCCGGCATCGCCGCGTCAACGAATGAAACGTTGGAATTGGGCTCGGCGCCGAATTTTGTAGAGGCGCCCGAGAACAGCTTGGCTTTGGAGCTGACTTGCGCGTGCACCTCCATACCGATCACCAGTTCCCAGTCGTGCTTGGCCCCGGCGATCACCTTGGGCTTGGGGGGCTCGAATGTCAGGTCCAGCATGGGGTGCCTCGTCTCCGCGATTGTACGGCCTGCGTTCTAGGCCAGAGCGCGCGGCTGGGCAAGGGCATCAGGCGTTTACGGTGATCGGCCCGTCGGGGGTGAAAATGATGCGCAGCCCGCGATCCAGATCATCGCGGAACTGTTCGGCGATGGCGCGCAGCGCGTCGGCCCGTCCGCGCGCGGCGAACCGCTGCGGTGAGGTGACGCGGGCATTGTTGTCAAACCCCTGCGCCGCATGGGCCCAGATCAGCGGATGCAGCTCGGTCAGGTGGTCGCGGATCAGCCAGCTGGCACAGGCGGCAATACGTGCGCGCGGGCTGTCAGGCGCGCCCGCGTCTTTGTCGCGGCGCAGGGTAACGGCGCAATAGGCGGCGAGCAGGTTGATCATCTCCTGTCCCGGGCGGGCGGCGACGATATCGTGCAGCCCGTCGATGAAAAAACCCACATCCACCTGATCGCAGGCGGCGCTGTCCTGCGCGATGGCATCGAACGACACCCAGGCATAGCCCCCAGCGCCCCAGATCGACTGGGTGCGAGAGGCGGTGCGCCGTGCCTCCAGCTCGAGTGTCGCCAGCGCGCCGCCAGCACGCGGCAGCAGATAGGCCCCCAGCGCGCGCATTGCCCGGTAGTTGGTCGGGTCGAGGTCGATCAGATCGCCATAGCGATCCGCCAGACGCGAAGCGGGCCCGGCCCGGCGCACCAGCAAGGCGCATTGCGCCGCCGCGATGGCGGGGCTGTCGAGCGTGATCGCGTCGAATGGCTCCAACAGATGCGTGGCGCGGTCAAAATGCGCGGCGCAGCGTTGCCGGTGCAGCGCAGGCAGGGTCGACGCCTTGCCAGCCCCCTGCCAGGCCCAGCCGATATCGGTATGGGCCTGTGCCACCACCAGGTTGACATAGGGGTCGTGGCGATGCTCCTGCCGGACGGCTTCCAGCGCCATGACGCCGGACAACAGCGCCGGGTCCTGCGCGTCGGCCCCTTCGGCCAGCGCATGGTCTACCGCGCTGACAACGTCGCACCGGGCACCATAGGCCAGCAGCTCGGCCCGCAGTACACCGCCCGGTGCGACGGTGCGCGCGCGATCGGCGGCGCGGATGTCGCAGGCCAACTCGTCCCAGCGATCCTGCCGGGCCAGAAACTGCCCGCGGACCTGCACCGTGCGCGCGGCGTCGCTGTCGCCGCTCATGTCGCGGACCGGAATGTCGAGGACGGACTCGAGGCTGATCTGATCGAAATCGGTCTGCCCTTGGCCCGTTTGGTCGCTCTGGTGTGCCGTTTGGTGCGGCGTGCTGCTGCCGCCAAGGCCAAAGCGGGTCATGGTGCGGCCAAGTGAAGGCGTCAGGGCGCGCAGCGCGCGGCGGGTGGTCTTGAGCATGGAATATCCCGAATGGCGGTGACAGCGAAACTTGCCCCAAATCTGGCCACGCATTGGGGCGCAAACATGGCACCTTGGGGGTGATTGGCGATGCGGAATGGGGAATTTGCGTGGCATTGTTCCCGGATCAGCAGTGGTCCGGGCGCGTGCCCTTATAAGCCGTGGTGATTGTTCGCAAATCGGGAACGACCGCGCTTAGAACCGGGTGAAGTGGTGCCGCTCTACCCGCAGCCCTCGGGCCAACATTTCGGATTCCAGCTGCCGGTGCGGGGGCAGGGATTCGGCGGGCAGCCGAAGCTTGCGACCGTTGCGCAACACCGCCGTAACCCGCACCGAGAAATCCCATCGCGTGTCAAGCCGCATATGCTCGATCTCTTCCAGTTGCAGCGCGCCATGACGCCGCCCGCTGTGCCAGTGCAGGGAGGTGGCATCCAGCCGCAGCCCGGCCTCGGGGTCGGTATACAGATCATACAGCGCGGGCAGGGTGGGCAGCACCATCAGCGCCATCAGCCAGAGGGCGGCATCATACAGCAGGATCGCGGCCAGCAGCGCCCCGTAGATGCAGATCAGCAGCCCCAGCAGACGCGGCGAGCGCCCGCGCCGGGAAAAGCAATAGGCGCGGGAGCCCATGCGTCTAGCGCCCGCCTGTCACGTCCAGCGTGGTGCCCGTGATATAAGAGGCGCGATCTGACAACAGGAACAGGATCGCTTCGGCCACTTCCTCGGCGCTGCCGCTGCGGCCCATCGGCACCAGCGGCCCCAGCTGCCCGGCCCGGTCAGGCTGGCCCGCCTTGGCATGGATCTCGGTCTCGATGATGCCGGGGCGCACCGCGTTGACCCGGATGCCGTCGCCCGCGACCTCATCGGACAACCCCTTGGTAAAGGTGTCGATCGCGGATTTAGAGGCGGCGTAATCGACGAACAGATTGGCCGATCCCAGCCGCGCGGCGGCCGAGGACAGGTTGACGATCACGCCGCCGTCGCCCTGTCGCTGCATCCGCAGCACCGCCTGTTTCGCCACCAGAAACGCACCGATCACGTTGATGTCGAACATCCGGCGCAACCGGGCATGATCCATCCCGGTCACGGTACTGGCCACATCGACGACACCGGCATTGTTGACCAGCGCATCGAGCTGACCGAAGCCGGTGTCGATGCGATCGAACATCTCGTCGATCTCGTCGGGGTCGGCCACATCGGCGCGCAGCAGCAGCACCCGCGCCCCCTGCGCGCGACAGGCTATGGCCACGGCCTCGGCGCCATCTCGGTCGCTGAGATACCCGAGCGCCAGATCATAGCCGCGCGCGGCGGCAAGGCGCGCGGTGGCCGCGCCGATCCCGGCGCTGGCCCCGGTGATCAGCAGGACCGGGCGCGTCATCGTCATGCCCCCCGGATTCGGCTGATCATCTCGGCGGTATCGCGCGACAGATTGGGCGTGGCGGCGATGCGGTCAAGCTGGGCGGCAATCAGGGCTTGGCGATCCGCGCCATAGTGTTTCCAGGTCTGGAACGCGGCGCACATCCGCGCCGTGGTCTGCGGGTTCAACGGATCAAGCCGGATCAGCCAGTCCGCCAGCAGCGCATAGGAGGCCCCGGATGCGGCGTGAAAGCCCGCATGGTTCGCGGCCAGCGCGCCAAAGACGGCGCGGAACCGGTTGGGGTTCTTCCAGTTGAAATCGGCGTGCTCTGTCAGCTTTGTGGCAATCGCCGCCGTCGCCTCGGGCGCGGATTCGCTGACTTGCAACATGAACCACTTGTCGATCACCAGCCGGTCGGCCTGCCACTGCTCATAAAAGGCGGCAAGCTGCGCATCCCCGGTGCCAGCCTGAAGCAGGCAGGCCAGCGCCGACAGTTGCAGCGTCATGGTGTCGGCGGCGGCATATTGCGCGGCGGCCCGTGCACCGCCATCGCGCCGGGTGATCAGCCGCAGCACCGCGCCCGCCAGCGCCCGCTTGCTCGATTGCGCGGCATCGGGGGCGTAGGGCTCGCTCACCTGTGATGCCTCGAACAATGCGTCCAGCACAGCGCCCAAGGCGTCGGTCTGTGCGTCCTTCAGCCGCTCCACCGCCTGCCAGATCGCCATCGGATCGGGGGTGAGGCCCTGTTCCGCCAGCGCCCCGGCCAGTTCGGCCTGTCCGGGCAGACCCAGCATCAGCGCGCGATAGGCCGGATCAAGGCTGTCGTCTCGCATCAACCGGACCAGACCGTCAAGGTAATCGGCATCGGGCGCCGCACCTTCCACCGTCGCCATGTTCAGCAACGTCTCACGGGCCAGCGCCCGGCCAGCCTCCCAGCGGTTGAACGGGTCGGTGTCATGCGCCAGCAGAAAGGCGCGCTCGGCCTTGGGGGTGTCGCGTTCCAGTATGACGGGCGCAGAGAACCCGCGCAGGATCGAGGGCACCGGTTTGGCCGTCAGCCCGTCAAAGCTGAAACTCTGTTTGGCCTCGGTCATCTCCAGCACTTGGGTTTGCAGCACCTCGTCGCCGTTGGGGCCGATCAGCCCCACCGCCACCGGGATCACCTGCGCCAGCTTGTCCGGTTGGTCCGGGGTGGCGGGCGTCATCTGTTCGAAGTGCAGCGTATAGGTGCCGTCGGCAAAATCGTCGCTGACCTTCAGCCGGGGTGTGCCGGGCTGCGAATACCAGCGTTTGAACTGGCCCAGATCGCGCCCGGTGACATCCTCGAACACCTTGAGCCAATCCTCGATGGTACAGGCCTGCCCGTCATGGCGCGCGAAATACAGATCCAGCGCCTCGGCATAGGCGGCATCGCCCACCAGCCGTTTCAACATGCCGATCACCTCGGCACCCTTTTCATAGACGGTGGCGGTGTAGAAGTTGTTGATCTCCTGAAAACTTTCCGGGCGCACCGGATGCGCCAGCGGGCCGTTGTCCTCTGGGAACTGGCGCGCGCGCAGGTCGATCACATCGCTGATCCGCTTCACCGGGGCGCTTCGCATATCCGAGGTGAACTGGCTGTCGCGGAACACCGTCAGCCCTTCTTTCAGGCACAGCTGGAACCAGTCGCGACAAGTGATGCGGTTGCCGGTCCAGTTGTGGAAATACTCATGCGCGATGATCGCCTCGATACGTTCGAAATTGGCATCGGTCGAAGTGTCGGGGCTGGCCAGAACGCAGGAGGAGTTGAAGATGTTCAGCCCCTTGTTCTCCATCGCGCCCATGTTGAAATCATCGACGGCGACGATGTTGAACACATCCAGATCGTATTCGCGGCCATAGACGTCTTCGTCCCATTTCATCGACTTTTTCAGCGCCTGCATGCCAAAGGCGCATTTATGCTCGTCCCCCGGTCGCACCCAAAGGTTCAGATCCACGGGTTTGCCGGACACGGTGGTAAAGCTGTCGGACTGTGCCACCAGATCGCCCGCCACCAGCGCGAACAGATAGGCGGGCTTGGGCCAAGGATCGTGCCATTCGGCCCAGCCCTCGCCGTGGCCCACCGGATTGCCGTTCGACAGCATCACCGGCAGATCGCCGTTGATCCGCACGGTAAAGATGCTCATCACATCGGGGCGGTCCGGGTAATAGGTGATCTTGCGAAAACCCTGCGCCTCGCATTGGGTGCAATACATGCCGTTCGACATGTACAGACCTTCAAGCGCGGTGTTGTTTTCCGGGTCGATCTCGACCACGGCCTCCCAGTCAAACGGGGCATCGGGGGCGTCGACGCTCAACCCCTCGGGGGTGATGTCGGGGGTCACCGGCTGACCGTCAATGCTGGCGCGGATCAGTTTAAGCGCCTCACCGTCCAGAAAGAACCGGCGATCCGTCGCCTCCGGGTTGGGGGCGAAGCGGATGCGGCTGGTCACGCGCGTGGCGTTGGGGGCCAGATCAAAGGTCAGATGAACCGCCTCGACCAGATAGCCGAACGGGGTGTAATCTTTGAGATATACGGTTGTCGGAGCGGCGTCGCGCATGGGGGCCTCGCTGGTTGAATTGGCGCCGACGTTAGGCAATGCGTCCGCCCCCCGCAAGGCGCAGGCGGAAGCCGGGGTGTGCTCTTTCACGGTGGGGTTTGCTCTTTCAGTGTGTGTTTGAAACAGCTATCGGAAAAATTGGTAAAAAGATCTTACCATCGAGTTGCCGATAGGAAACTTTCGTTCTAGAGGGTGAACAGCACCCAATTCAGCAGGAGACATTTGGCGATGACGCAGAGAGTGGAACGGCACGGGCTTCAAGTGACCGCAGGGCTGGCGGAGTTCATCGAAGATCGGGCGCTGCCCGGCACGGGTGTGGCTACCGATGTCTTCTGGGCCGGGATGGCCCGCATGATGGCCGACCTGGGGCCGAAGAACCGCGCCTTTCTCGACACGCGGGAAAAGATGCAAGGCCAGATCGACGCCTGGCACGTGGCGCATCGCGGCCAGCCCCATGACGCCACCGCTTATGAGGCCTTTCTGCGCGAGATCGGCTATCTGCTGCCCGAGGGGGCGGATTTTTCCATCGACACCACCGGCGTCGATCCCGAGATCAACCTTGTGCCCGGGCCGCAGCTGGTGGTGCCGATCACCAATGCACGCTTCGCGCTGAACGCTGCCAATGCGCGCTGGGGCTCGCTTTATGATGCGCTCTACGGCACCGATGCGCTGGGCGATCTGCCGTCGGGCGGCGGCTATGACAGCGCCCGGGGCGCGCGCGTCATTGCTTGGGCCAAGGCGCATCTGGACAAGGCCGTGCCGCTTGCGGGCGGCTCTTGGGCTGATGTGACCGGGCTTGATCAGGATGCCGGCGGGGTGGTTCTAGCCAGCCCGCATGGCCCGCTGCGGCCAGCCGATCCGGCGCAATATGGCGGGCGCAACGCCGAGGGGACGCAATATCTTTTCGCCTGCCACGGGCTGCATATCCGCGTGGTTCTGGGTCCCGACACGCCGGTGGGGCGCGACGACCCGGCCGGGATCAGCGACGTGGTGCTGGAATCGGCGATGTCGACCATCATGGATTGCGAGGACAGCGTCGCCGCCGTCGATGCCGAGGACAAGGTTCTGGCCTATTCCAACTGGCTTGGCCTGATGCGGGGCGATCTGAAGGAAAACGTGCACAAGGGCGGCAAGAGTTTTGACCGGGTTCTGTCGCCGGATCTGGACTTCGTGGCCCCCGATGGCGCGCCGATCACGCTCAAGGGCCGCTCGCTGATGTTGGTGCGCAACGTCGGCCACCTGATGAGCAACCCGGCGGTTGTGGACGGGCAGGGGACCGAGATCCCCGAGGGGCTGCTGGATGCGCTTTGCACCACCATGATCGCCATGCACGACCTGAAATCGGCGGGCGGCAATTCGCTGCATGGCTCGGTCTATGTGGTCAAGCCCAAGATGCACGGCCCCGCCGAGGTCGGGTTCGCGGTCGAGATCTTTGATATGGTCGAGGATATCCTTGGCCTGCCGCGCAATACCGTGAAACTGGGCATCATGGACGAGGAACGCCGCACCTCGGTCAATCTCAAGGCATGCATCCGCGCCGCGAAATCGCGGGTGGCTTTCATCAACACCGGCTTTCTGGATCGCACCGGCGACGAAATCCATACCAGCATGGAAGCCGGCCCGATGCTGCCCAAGGGCGAGATGAAGTCGACCCCCTGGATCACCGCTTACGAAGATCGCAACGTCGATATCGGTCTGGCCTGCGGCTTGCAGGGCAAGGCGCAGATCGGCAAGGGGATGTGGGCGATGCCCGACCTCATGGCCGATATGCTGAAGGCCAAGATCGGCCACCCGCAGGCCGGGGCCAACTGTGCCTGGGTGCCGAGCCCGACGGCGGCGACGCTGCACGCGACGCATTACCATCTGGTCGATGTCTTTGCCCGTCAGGACGAGATTGCGGCGGGCGGGCCGCGTGGCACGCTGGGCGATCTGCTGACCATCCCGGTGATGGTGGGGCGCAACCTGAGCGATGAGGAGATCGCGCAAGAAATCGAGAACAACGCGCAGGGCATCCTCGGCTATGTGGTGCGCTGGATCGATCAGGGGGTGGGCTGTTCCAAGGTGCCCGATATCCATGATGTCGCCCTGATGGAAGATCGCGCCACCTGCCGCATCAGTTCTCAGGCGCTGGCCAACTGGCTGCATCACGGCGTGGTGAGCGAGGATCAGGCGATGAGTGCCCTGCACAAAATGGCGCAGGTGGTGGATCGGCAGAACGCTGGCGATCCGGCCTATCGCCCGATGGCGCCGGGGTTTGACGGTGTCGCGTTTCAGGCCGCCTGCGATCTGGTGTTCAAGGGCCGGATGCAGCCCTCGGGCTATACCGAGCCGGTGCTGCACCGCCGCCGTTTGGAACTCAAAGCCCAGCACGCGGGCTGACCCGGGCGCGGAGGGGGCTGTCTGCCCCCTCTTTGCGCTGGCGCGCAAATTCACCCCCGAGAGTATTTCGGGCCAGAAAAACACCAAGAGCCAGAAAAAGACGAAGAGGGAGGCATTTTGATGACCTTAACATTGGATCATGCGCGCGAGATCATGCGCGCGGCGCGCGCCAAAGGGCGCGAGATGGGGCTCAATCCGCTGTCGGTGGCGGTGTTGGATGCGGGCGGCAACCTGCTGGCGTTCGAGCGAGAGGATGGCGCCGCGCCGGGCCGCTTTGCCATCGCCCAGGGCAAGGCCTATGGCGCGGTGATGCTGGGCATGGCCGGCAGCGCCCAGATGGCCCGCGCCGAGGCGCAGCCCTATTTCATGGCCGCCGTCAACGGCGTTTATGGCGGGCAGGTGATCCCGGTGCCCGGCGGTGTGCTGGTGCGCGACGGCGCTGGAGCCGTGATCGGCGCGGTCGGGGTGACGGGCGACAGTTCCGACAATGACGCCGCGGCGGCGCTGGCGGGAATCGCGGCGGTCGGGCTGGCTGGTGAAAGTTGACTGGCGAAAGCTGAGGCGGCGCAATTTTTGGGGGCAAAAGGTGGAGGCGCGCGCGGTCTGCCTGATCTTCGGGCAGCACTTGGGGCTGTGCGCCCCGGCAGACCCGGTTGCGCCGTGAAGCAGGGTAGAGGTGTTGCAGCGTCCCGCGCCGCCCTATATCAAGCTTTGAAACTAACTTGAGAGTGAGCGCTTCATGGCCCGCCCCGTCGTCGGCATCATCAGTAATTCCTTTCTGATCAACGACAGCTATCCGGCCCATGCCGGGGGCGCCATGAATTGCGAGGCGGTATCCTGCGTTTCCGATTGTGTACCGCTGTTGATTCCGGCCGATCCGCGCCTGTCTCCGGTCGAGGAGTTGATGGAGGTCTGTGACGGCTTTCTGCTCACCGGCGGGCGCCCCAATGTCCATCCCGAGGAATATGGCGAAGAGGCGACCGAGGCCCATGGTGCCTTTGACCGGGCGCGCGATGCGATCACGTTGCCTTTGGTGCGCGCCTGTGTCGAGCGTGGCCAACCCTTTCTGGGCATTTGCCGCGGCTTTCAGGAAGTGAACGTGGCGATGGGCGGCTCGCTGTATCCCGAGATTCGCGATTTGCCGGGGCGGATGAACCACCGGATGCCGCCCGATGGTACGCTGGAAGAGAAATTCGCCCTGCGCCACCGGGTCCGCTTTGACGAGGGGAGCCTGTTTCAAAAGCTTTTCGGCGCCAAGGAAGTGATGACCAACACGTTGCACGGGCAGGGGATCAAACGTCCCGGCGCCCGGGTTGCGGTCGAGGGCTGGGCCCCCGATGGCACGCCCGAGGCGCTTTTCATCCGGGATGCGCCTGGCTTTACCCTCGCGGTGCAGTGGCACCCAGAATACGACGCCGCCAACAATCCTGTATCGCGGCCCTTGTTTACTGCCTTTGGTGACGCTGTGCGCGCTTGGGCATCCACGCGACGCGCCCCGCTACAACGCAGCGCCTGAGCTTTCTTATTGCAGATCTGCGCCTGGGTCTGACGCCCGGGCACAGATCTGGCGGCACACTCAGCTCATCAGGTCAAAGGCATGCATCAGCGGCAGTTGTCGCGCCCTTGTGCCGGTCAGATCGAACAGCGCATTGGCCAGCGCCGCCATGGCGGGCGGGGTGCCCGGTTCGCCCGCGCCGGTGATCCGGGTCTGGTTTTCCAGAATGCGAACCTCGGTGACCGGCGTGGTATGGATGCGCAGCGCCTCGTAATCGGGAAAGTTTTCCTGTTCGACCGCGCCTTCGGCAAAGGTAATCTCGCCGAAACAGGCCGCCGACAGGCCATAGATCATGGCGCCGCTCAGCTGTGCCTCCAGATTGCCGGGGTCCAGCGCGGTGCCTACATCCGCCGCGATCCAGGCGCGGGTGATTTCGATCTGCCCGTCGCGGTCGGTGACCTCGATCACCGTCGCGGTTGGCACCCCGAAGCTGTAGCAGAAGCCGACGCCGCGCCCGACCCCCTCGGGGGTTTCCCCGCTCCAGCCGGACATGTCGCGCACCGCCTCCAGCACCGCCGCTGACGGGGCGTGGACCCCCCGCGCCAGGTCCAGCCGGAATTCCAGCGGGTCACGTTTGGCCACATGGGCCATTTCGTCGATGAAGCAATCGAACAGAAACCCGTTCATCGAGGACCCGACCGAGCGCCAGAACCCCACCGGGATGTCCAGATCGGCCAGATAGCCCCGGATGCGGAAATTGGGGATCGCATAGGGTTGGTTGAACGCCCCGTCGACGGTGCCCCTGTCCGGCCCGGCGGCGGGCAGGCCGAGCCAGCGGCCCATTGCCTGCTGGGTGGCCGATTGCGCCGCGATCTGCCCGTCCAGAAGCACCAGCTTTCCCTCTTTGACGGCACCACGGAACCGCGCCACCGCGCCGGGGCGGTAAAAGTCGTGGCGCATGTCCTCTTCCCGGCTCCAGGTCAACTGGACCGGGGTATCGGCGATCTCGAATGCGACGCGCGCGGCATAGACCGAAAAATCCAACTCGGCGCGCCGACCAAAACCGCCGCCCATATAGGGCGTGTGCACTTCGACCGCCTCGGGCTCCAGCCCGACGGCCTCGGCGCAGGCCTTGCGCACCAGCAGAGGAACCTGATTGCCGCTCCAGACCTCCAGCTTGATGCCGGTGAAAAGCGCGGTGGCGCTCATCGGTTCCATGGTGGCATGGGCCAGATAGGGCACCCGGTATTCTGCTGTCACCTCCTGCGCGCCAAGCGGCAGGGTTGAAACGTCGCCGTCATCGCGCAGGGTGGAATTCGCCGTGCCGTCAAAGGCGGCGGTGATGCGCTCGAACACCGCCTCGGTATCGGCGGGGTTGGGGCTGGGGCCCCAGTCGATGTCGATCGCGTCGACCGCCTGCATCGCCAGCCAGGTGTTGGAGGCGATCACCGCGAGGCCATTGCCCAGATTGACCACCCGATCGACCCCCGGCATCGCCCGCGCGGCGCTGTCGTCAAACTTGGTCATGCGCCCGCCCAGATGCGGGTTCATTCGCAGGGCAGCGAATTTCATCCCCGGTACCCGGGTGTCGATGCCATATTGCGCGGTGCCGGTCACCTTGCCCAGCATGTCGATGCGCGGTTGGGTCTTGCCCAGCAGCCGCCATTGCGCCGGGGGTCGCAGATCAGCCTCGATCGGGGTCAGCTTGGCGGCGTCCACCGCAAGATCGGCATAGGGGATGCGGCTGCCATCCGGCGCGATCACCTCGCCGCGTTCGGTCTTGAGGTTGGCGCGCTCGACACCCAGACGGGTTGCCGCGACCTGTTTCAGGGTTTCGCGCGCCGAGGCGCCGGTGGCGCGCATCCGCTCGAACCCGTCCGGCATCGAGGTAGAGCCGCCGGTGACCTGCATATCCATCACCTTGCCGATCTTGCCGATCTGCTCGGCCAGCGCATGGGCGAAATCAGACTGGTCATAGCCCTTTCCGGGTAGCGCCTCTGCCAATATGACCGAGTTGTAATAGGCCTGGGCCGGCGGCCCGTGCAGCACCCGGACCTGATCCAGATCCACGTCCAGCTCTTCCGCGATCAGCGCGGCCCATGTGGTGTGCACGCCCTGTCCCATCTCGGCCTTGGGTGCGATCAGGGTGATGCCGCTCGGGTCGATCATCACGAAGGGGTTGAGCGTGGCGCCATCCTTGGGCGCGCTCAGAGGATTCGGCACGGGGCGAGAGACGTAATAGGCGCCAAACGCCACCCCGCCGACCAGCGCGGCCGAGCCGATCAAGAAGCTGCGGCGGGCGATTTTTCCAATGCTGGCCATGGCTCAGCCCTCCTTCTTCATCTGGGCGGGCATCATCTGCGCGGCGCTGTGGATGGCGGCGCGGATGCGCGGGTAGGTGCCGCAGCGGCACAGGTTGCCCTGCATGGCGATATCGATCTCTTCGTCGCTGGGGTTGGGGGATTGGGCTAACAGGGCGGCGGCCTGCATGATCTGCCCGGATTGGCAGTAGCCGCATTGCGCCACCTGATGATCGGACCAAGCCTGCTGGATCACCGCAAGCGCGTCTGGCGTGCCCAGCCCTTCGATGGTGGTGATCTCACCCTGAACATCGCCCAGCGCGATCTGGCAACTGCGCACCGCCTCGCCGTCGATCTGGACGGTGCAGGCGCCGCAGGAGGCAACGCCGCAGCCGTATTTGGTGCCGGTCAGCCCCAGCGCATCGCGCAGCACCCAGAGCAGGGGCACATCGTCGGGCAGATCGACGCTGTGAGAGGTTCCGTTGACGGTAAGGGATACTGGCATGGGGCACTCCCGGTTGCGATCTGAGGGGACGGACGGAGATAGGATACAGAAAAAGGATACAGGAACAGGATACAGAGATAGGGAGGGATGTCCTCCTGTCAATTGACGAAATATGCGAATACTGTCAAATTGTCGCGATGACCGATCCCCTTTCCGATCCCCGGCAGCAGGCGATATTGATGTCCGCACAGCGGGCCTTTGCGACCTATGGGGTGCGCAAAACCTCGATGGAGGATATCGCGCGCGGGGCCGGGATGTCGCGCCCGGCGCTGTATCTGCATTTCCGCAACAAGGACGATATCTATCGAGCGCTGGTGGTCTTTTACTATGATCACGCGGCGCAGGCGGTGGCGGCGGCGCTGGCGGGCGAGGGGGGCGACGAGGGCGATATTGCCGCGCGTCTGGCCGCAGCCTTTGCCGCCCAAGGCGGTGCGGTGACCGAACTGATGCTCACCTCGCCGCACGGGATGGAGCTTTTGGATGTGGGCAGTACCACCGCCGCGGATCTGGTGCAGGCGGGCGAGGCGCGGCTGACAGCGCTCTATGCCAACTGGCTGGCACGAATGGCGGCGGCAGGGCAGGTCGCCCTTACCGGCCCGGCGCCCGAGATCGCGGCGACCTTCACCGCCGCGATCAAGGGCATAAAATGCGCAGTGCCCGATTACCCGAGCTACCGGGCGCGGGTGGCACAGCTTGCCGCGCTGATGGGCGCTGGGCTGATCCCGCGCTGACCCCCGCGCTAGGGCTTACGACTGCCCGCCAGCGATCTCGATGCACTGGCCGTTGACGCTTTGCGAGCCGGGACCGACCAGCCATTGCGCGGCGGCCGAGACCTCCTCGGGGGTGATCAGGCGCTTGTGGCGGTTGGCGTCGGTCATCACCTTGCGGGCCTGCTCGGCGCTGATCCCGGCGCGCTGGGCGATGCTGTCGGTGTTGCGGGTGACAATGGGGGTGTCGACATAGCCCGGACAGATCGCGTTGAAGGTATAGGGCGTGCCGATATAATCCTCGCTCAGCGCGCGGGTCAGGCCGATCACCCCATGTTTCGAGGCGGTATAGCCTGCCGCCCCCTTCAACCCGCGCAGCCCGGCGATGGAGGAAATGGTGATCACCCGCCCCCAATCGGTGCCCAGCATGCCCTTGAGACTTTCGCGTATGGTCAGAAAGGCGCCGTCCAGATTGGTCGCCATAATGTTGCGCCACATCTCCAGCGAGGTCTTGTGCAGCGCGCGCCCCTCGGCGATGCCGGCATTGGCGACGCAGATCTGCACCGGACCACGTGCCGCAACTGCGGCTTCGATCGTGCCCACCACATCGGCCTCGTCGCGCACATCCATCGCCATGCCAGTCATATTGGCGCCCGCGACCTTGTCCAGCACCTCTTGCCGACGGCCGGTGATGGTGACCTGCGCCCCCTGATCGGCCAGCATCTGCGCGATGGCCAGCCCGATGCCGGTGCCGCCGCCAGTGACCAATGCGTGTTTGCCGTTCAAACTCATCTGTCCATATCCTCCCTTGGATTTGCGCCACCGTAGCGGTCCGCGCAGGCGCGGCAAGGGCCGCCGTTCCGTCACTTTACTTACCTATTCACAAATGCGAATGTTTTGCGGATTTCCCGCAAGGGATCAGTTTGGGAGGAGTCATGAAAAATATGTTGAGCGCCGCCGCCATCGCCACGGCAAAAATCAGCGCGACAATCGCCGCGACAATCACCGTTGCAATCACTGCCACCGCCGGATGGGCGAGCGAGGACATCGCCGATCAATACCCGCAATCCGAGCTCTATTCGAAACCGGTCGAGGTGATCCCGCATGTGTTCTCGGCCATCGGCGCCACCGCGCCGCCGACCTATGAAAATTCCGGACACAACAACAACCTGTCGTTCATTGTCACCGATGAAGGGGTGGTGGTGATGAACGCGGGCGCCTCGGCCCGGCTTGCCGCCGCGCTGCACGAAGAGATCAAGCGCGTCACCGATCAGCCCGTGGTGCTGGTGATCAACGAAAACGGTCAAGGCCATGCTATGCTGGGCAACAGCTATTGGCGCGATCAGGGGGTCGATATCCTCGCCCATGTGGATGCGGTGGAAGAGACGACCGAGAACGGCGATTTCATCCTGCAGGGGATGCAGCGCTATAACCGCGACAAGGCCGAGGGCACCCGTGTCGAACATGCCAACCTGACCTTCGAGGACGCCTATGACATCTCTCTCGGCGGGGTCGAGATCAAGGTGATGCACCTTGGCCCGGCGCATGATCCGGGCGATCTGCAGGTCTGGATTCCGCAGTGGGGGCTGATGATCACCGGCGACATCGCCTTTCACGAACGCATGTTGCCGATCTTCGAGTCCACCTGCACCAGTTGTTGGCTGGAGACATGGGAGGAAAAGCTGGAGCCGATCGCCCCCACCTATGTGATCCCGGGCCATGGCCATCCGACCAATTTCGCGCAGGTGCGTCGCTTTACCCACGACTATCTAGTGGACCTGCGGGCCAAGATCCGCGACCATATAGACGCCGGCGGTGATCTGGCCAGCGCCTATTACGTGGATCAATCCAATTGGGCGCATCTCGACACGTTCGAGGAACTGGCCACCAAGAACGCCGGGCGCGTTTTTGCCGAAATGGAGTGGGAATGACCCAGCTTTCTTCCAAAATGTTGACCTCGGGCCACTGCGAGGCCCGGGCATGAAATGGATCGATGTGCCACCGGTCTGGCTGTTGGCGGCGGCGGTGTTGGCTTGGGTGCAGGGGCACCATTATCCCCTCGGGCTCAGCTTTGGCGGCGGGGTCTGGGTGGATCTTCTCGGCGGGCTTTTGATCGGGGGCGGGGTGTTGCTGATGGTTTTGGCGGTCTATGAGCTGCGCCGCCAACACACCACCGTGCTGCCGCACCGAACCCCGAGCCATCTGGTGCAATCGGGGATCTACAGCCGCAGCCGCAACCCGATCTATCTGGGCGATGTGCTGGTTCTGGCCGGGCTGATCCTGCGGTTCGACGCGGTGCTGGCGCTGCCGCTGCTGCCGCTCTTGACCTGGGTGATCGAACGCCGCTTCATTCTGGAGGAAGAAGACCGGTTGCGGCGGACCTATCGCACTGATTTTGCACGATACGTGCGCAAAGTGCGCCGATGGGTGTAACTGATATGTATCAAATGGCCCGGACCACCCATGGCATGCTTGCGTAATTATCTTGCGCGGGATAGGTGACGGATTTGCAAACTGTACCGTATTTTGCCCTGTGGTAGGGGTGACAGAGGGGGACCGAATAGGTGAAGATAGGGACACCGAAGGAAATTTACGAGGGCGAGGCACGGGTGGCGATGACGCCAGACTCGGCCACGCAATTGCAAAAGCTGGGGTACGAATGTGCCATTGAATCCGGTGCCGGGGCGGCAGCCGGGTTTTCCGATGCCACCTATGAGGCAGCCGGGGTCGAGATCGTCAAGACCGCGGCGCAGCTTTGGAAATCGGCGGATATCATCGCCAAGGTGCGCCAGCCCAACGAGGTCGAGCTGAAGCGCCTGAGCAAGGACAAGACGCTGATTTCGTTCTTCAATCCCGGCGGGAATGAAGAAGGGCTTGAACTGGCAAAGGCCAAGGGCGGCAATGTGATCGCCATGGAAATGGTGCCGCGGATCTCCCGCGCCCAGAAGATGGACGCGCTGTCGTCCATGGCCAATATCGCCGGCTATCGCGCCGTGATCGAGGCGGGCAACAACTTCGGCCGTTTCTTCACCGGTCAGATCACTGCTGCGGGCAAGGTGCCCCCGGCCAAGGTTCTGGTGGTCGGTGCCGGTGTTGCCGGTCTTGCCGCGATTGGCACCGCGACCAGTCTTGGCGCGATCACCTACGCCTTCGACGTGCGCCCCGAAGTGGCCGAACAGGTCGAATCGATGGGTGCCGAATTCGTTTATCTCGACTTCAAGGAAGAGACCCAAGACGGGGCCGCCTCGGGCGGTTATGCCAGTGTCTCCAGCCCGGAGTTCCGCGAGGCGCAACTGGCCAAGTTCCGCGAACTGGCGCCGGACATGGACATCGTGATCACAACCGCGCTGATCCCCAACCGCGAGGCACCGGAGCTGTGGACCGAGGACATGGTGAAATCCATGAAACCGGGCTCGGTGATTGTCGACCTCGCCGCGGAAAAGGGCGGCAACTGCAAGCTGACCGTCGCGGATGAAAAGATCGTCACCGACAACGGCGTGACCATCATCGGCTATACCGACTTCCCCAGCCGGATGGCGGCGCAGGCCTCGACGCTGTATTCCACCAACATCCGTCACATGATGACCGACCTGACGCCCGAAAAGGACGGCAAGGTCGTGCACAACATGGACGACGATGTGATCCGGGGCGCCACCGTCGCCTATCAGGGCGAGATCACCTTCCCGCCGCCCCCGCCCAAGGTGAAGGCCATCGCGGCCCAACCGAAGAAGGAAGCGGTCAAGGAACTGACGCCGGAAGAGAAGAAGGCAAAGGAAATCGCGGCCTTCAAGGCGGCGACCAAGCAACAGATCACCTTGCTCGGGATCGGTGCGCTGGTCATGTTGATCATCGGGGCCTATGCGCCGGTCAGCTTCATGCAGCATTTCATCGTCTTCGCGCTGGCCTGTTTCGTCGGCTTCCAGGTGATCTGGAAGGTCTCGCACAGCCTGCACACCCCGCTGATGGCCGTGACCAATGCCATCTCGGGCATCGTCATTCTTGGCGCGCTGCTGCAAATCGGCTCCGGCTCTTGGGTTGTCGTGCTGCTGGCCTCGATCTCGGTGCTGATCGCTTCGGTCAACATCGTGGGCGGTTTCCTCGTCACCCGTCGCATGCTTGCGATGTTCCAGAAATCCTGATCAGGAAAGGGGATAGACAATGACGATTGGTATCGTATCCGCCGCCTATATCGCGGCTGCCGTTCTCTTCATCCTCTCGCTCGGGGGGCTGTCAGGACAAGAAAGCGCGAAACGCGCTGTCTGGTATGGCATCGTGGGCATGGGGGCCGCCGTTCTGGCGACCATCTTCGGCCCCGGCGTGGGCAACTGGTTCATCATCCTTCTGATGATCGCCGGTGGCTCGGTTCTGGGCTGGTATGTGGCCAAGACCGTCGAGATGACGGAAATGCCGCAACTGGTCGCGGCGCTGCACTCCTTCGTGGGTCTGGCCGCCGTGTTCATCGGCGTGAATGCGCAGATCGAAATGGGGCGCGTTGCTGCCCTGATAGCCGAGGCTCCGAGCGCGCTGAATAACGCCGGGGTGCAGGGGTGGCTGCATGAACAGGGTCTTGGCGGCTTCGCCCTCAAGATCGCGCACAAGACCGCGGTCGAGATCAATATCCTCAAGGTCGAGGTATTTCTCGGCGTGTTCATCGGCGCCGTGACCTTTACCGGTTCGGTCGTGGCTTTTGGCAAACTGGCGGGCAAGCTGCCCTCCACCGCCTCCAAGCTGCCCGGTGGTCATGCGCTGAACGCCGGCGCCGGGATCGCATCGCTGATCCTGTTGATCATCTACTTCAACACCGGTGCCATGTGGCCGCTGCTGGTGATGTCGCTGCTGGCCTTCTTCATCGGCTATCACCTGATCATGGGGATCGGCGGCGCCGACATGCCCGTGGTGGTGTCGATGCTGAACAGCTACTCGGGCTGGGCGGCGGCGGCGATCGGCTTCAGCCTCGGCAACGATCTGCTGATCGTGACCGGCGCGCTGGTCGGCTCCTCGGGGGCGATCCTGTCCTATATCATGTGTAAGGCGATGAACCGCTCGTTCATCAGCGTGATCCTGGGCGGCTTCGGAGGTGCCAGTGGCCCGCAGATGGAGGTCGAGGGGGAACAGATCGCCATCGACGCCGATGGTGTTGCCAGCGCCCTGAACGATGCCGACAGCGTGATCATCGTGCCGGGCTATGGCATGGCGGTGGCGCAGGCGCAGAACGCGGTCAGCGACCTGACCAAGAAGCTGCGCGCGCAGGGTAAAAACGTTCGCTTCGCCATTCACCCGGTGGCGGGACGTCTGCCGGGGCACATGAACGTGCTGCTGGCCGAGGCCAAGGTGCCCTATGACATCGTGATGGAGATGGACGAAATTAACGACGACTTCCCCTCGACGGATGTGGTCATCGTGATCGGCTCCAACGACATCGTGAACCCGGCCGCGCAGGAAGACCCCAACAGCCCGATCGCCGGCATGCCGGTGCTCGAGGTCTGGAAGGCGAAACAGGTCTTTGTCTCCAAACGGGGGCAGGGGACCGGCTATTCCGGGATCGAGAACCCGCTGTTCTACAAAGAGAATACGCGCATGTTCTACGGTGATGCCAAGGACAGTCTCGACAAGCTGTTGCCGCTGATCGACTGATCAAACGGCCGAGCAGATCGCGTCAAAGCCCCGCCCTTGTGGCGGGGCTTTTTCGTTTGTCGCGGGGCCGCTGTCGCGACCGGCCGGTTCTGTATACGGCGGTATTCTGTTAACACATTGAAATAAAAGGGTTTTGAGTTTTGCGAAAGGCCGGGTATACAGAGTGCAAAGCAAGGACCATGTGATGCCCCCGATCGAAGACCACCCGCTGCGCTACCGGCTTGCGAACGAATTGCACGCGCGCCCGTTTCCGGCGATGCAGAATTCCTCGACCGTGGTCTATCTGGCCATCAAGCAGCCGAAAGAGGCGGTCAGCCGCGACCGTGCCGCCGATGTGGCGCATCTGACCGATCTGCTGGATCGTCACGGCGCGCCGCATCCGCAGCCCGGTGCCACCCACTACAGCGGTCGCATTGGCCGACACGCGTTGAAATGGGAACAGCACACCGAATTCGTCACCTATACGGCGATCTCCGACGGGCTGAGCGACCGCGCCTTTGATCCGGCGGATTTCGCGGTCTTTCCCGGCGATTGGCTGAACAAGGCACCGGGGCAGCGGATCACCTCGATCCTGTTGCGGGTCTGCCCGCGCCCGGATGATGACGGCATCAACGCGGCGCTGGCCGACTGGTTCGTGCCCGAAAGCACCGCCGCCTCGCATGTATTGGACAATGCCGCCGTCGCGGCGGGCGATTTCCGCATCGACCCGGCGGGCCACATGCGCTTTGCCGTGTTCGTCGGGGAGGAGGCCGGGCAGCGCCGGATCGGTCGCGCGGTTCAGCGCCTGTGCGAGATCGAGACCTACAAGGCGATGTCGATGCTGGGCTTTTCCCGCGCGCAGCAACTCTCGGGCGAGATTGGCGCGCTGGACATTCACCTGTCGCAACTGATGGCGGACATGACCGGCGGCGGAAACCCGGCGGAAAAGACCCTGACCAAACTGTTGTCGATCTCGGCTGAACTGGAATCGATGGGCGCGCGCAGTTCGTTCCGCTTTGGCGCCACCGGCGCCTATGAGGCCATCGTGAACCAGCGCATCGCCTCGCTGCGCGAGGGGCGGTTTCAGGGCCGCCAGACCTTTGCCGATTTCATGGCGCGCCGCTACGCGCCCGCCATGCGCACCGTGACCTCGACCCAGGGGCGGCTGCAGGCGCTGGCGGATCGCGCCATGCGCGCGGGCGAGCTGTTGCGCACCCGCGTGGATGTAGAGCGCAGCGGGCAGAACCAGGCGCTGTTGGAAAGCATGGATCGGCGCGCCGATCTCTCCCTCCGGCTGCAACACACGGTCGAGGGGCTCTCGGTGGTGGCGATCAGCTATTACGCCCTGTCGCTGGTCAGCTACCTGCTCTACCCGCTGGCGCAGGCCACCGGGCAGAGCAAGGGGATGCTGACGGCGGTGCTCACTCTGCCGGTTGTACTTGGCGTCTGGGGCGCGGTGCGCCGGATTCGGAAAGGGATCGAGAAAGGATCGCATTCATAGCGAGTCCGCCAAGCGCGATGGAGGCCAGCGCAAGAAGCGCGGCAAGGCTCAGCGTCGGCACGCCGGACAGACCCGCGCCAAGGGTACAGCCCCCGGCCAGCACACCGCCGGCCCCCATCAGCACCGCGCCCGCCAGATAGCGCCCGGTTTGCGCCGCCCCCTCAAAGCTTTGCCAGATGAACTGTCCGCGCAGCAGGGACGCCACCAGCGCTCCCAAGACCACACCGCCGACCAGCGCCGGGCCGAACCCTGCCGGTACGGCAGAGGACGCGACGGTGAAGAACAGCGATTCCGACATTGGCGAGGTGAACGACAGGCTTTCCATCGCGATCGGATCGAATTCGTCAAACAGGATAAATCCGGTTCCGACCCAGCCCAGCGGCACCAGCAGCCCGATCGCTGCCGCCCCGACCAGTGGCAGCGGGGCCACCCCGGAGCGCAGCGCATACAGCAGCGATCCGCCCGCGATCAGCCCGGCCCAGAGCCACGCCCCGCCGGGCAGCATGGCGAGCGAGGTGAAACTCCCCAATTCGACGGTCAAACTCCCCAATCCGGTCCGCAGCGGGGCCAGCACCCCCTTGAGCGTGGCATGTGCGGTGATGGCAAAAACCAGCAGAACCAGCACCGCCCGCAGGTTGCCGCCGCCCGCCAGGACGATCAGCCGCGACACGCACCCGCGGGTCAGCACCATGCCCGCACCAAACGCCAGCCCGCCCAGAGCGATGGCGGCGATGGGCAACTCGGAGGCCATGAAGCGATGGTCCTCGAACCCGATCCAGCCCATCGCGACCGCCGCTTGCGTGCCAAGCACCGCCAGCGCCAGCGCGCCCAACCAGACGCCCATGGCCGCGCGCCGGTCTGCCCCCACCAGCGCCCGGCGCAGACAGAACCCGGTGATCTGCGCCAGCACGCCAAAGGCCAGACCCAACCCAAGGCCGAACAACACGCTGGCCTCGCGCGCGGTGGTGTCTTCAAATCCCAATGTCTCGAACATGGTGCGCCTCCAGTATGCGGAATTTTTCCCAATAGGATGACGCATCCGCCAAGATCAAGGCGTGATCCTGTCAAGATAGGCGACTAAGTCGGAACAATTTCCCAAATCTTCCGGGGGCGACGGCCCTACGTTCCGACCCGGTGCCGGGCCGGAAACAAAACCGCCGCCCGGACTGGGCGGCGGTCAGTCACGTTCTTTTTGTGGATCTTCGGCGCTTATCGCCCGCGAATGCGCGGATCGAGCGCATCGCGAAGCCCGTCGCCCAAATAGTTCACGCTGAGCACGGTGAGCGAGATGGCGAGGCCGGGCCAAAGCACCCGCTCAGGATACTGCTGAAGATAGTCGGTGGCGTCGAACAGCAGCCGTCCCCAGGTCGGGAAATCGGGCGGGAACCCGAGGCCAAGAAAGCTCAGCGCGCTTTCGGTGATGATCGCGGTGGCGATCCCCAGCGTGGCCGAGACCATGATCGGGGACAGCACATTGGGCAGGATATGGCGCAGGATCATCTTGGCATTCGTGGTGCCGATGGAGCGGGCGGCAAGGATGAATTCCCGTTCCTTGATCGCCAGCACATCACCGCGCACGATCCGCGCGGTGGGCATCCAGCTTGTCACCCCGATAGCCGCCACGATCAGGATGAAGATCCCGCGTTCCGGCCCGAAGGCGGCGTTCAACGGATCGCGGAACAGCAGCATCATCACCAGCAGCAGCGGCAGCAGCGGCAGCGCCAGAAACAGGTCGGTCAGGCGCATCAGCAGCCCATCGAGCCGTCTGAAATACCCTGCCATCACCCCGACGAAAGAGCCAAGCCCAAGCGCCAGAAGCATGGCGGTGATCCCCACCGAGACCGAGGTCTTGCCGCCCGCCATCATCCGCGCAAAGGTGTCGCGCCCCAGTTGGTCGGTGCCAAAGGGATGCGTCAGGGACGGGCCCTGATTGCGGGCGCGGATGTCGATATGGGTGGCGTCGAGGGTCCACAGAAACGGGCCAAGATAGACCCAGAGCACGATCACCAGAAACAGGATTCCGCCATACAGCGCACCCTTGTGGTTCTTGAACTGGTCCCAGACTTCGCGCCATTGGCTGCTGGGGGGCTTGGTGAATTCTTCCAGCGGGCCAGCGCCGCCGGGCAGGGCGGTCGAGGCTGGGGCAAGCCCCTCGTCGGGTACAAGACGGTCCTTGTCAGTCATATCGGATCCTCGGGTCGAGCAGGCCATAAAGCACGTCGGCAATCAGGTTGAACAGCACGATCAGCACCGCAAAGATAAAGGTCAGCGTCTGCACCATCGGCAGGTCGTTGGCCTGGATCGCGCCGATCAGCAGTTGTCCGATCCCGTTCACCTTGAACACCTGTTCGGTGATGATGGCGCCGCCAAAAATGGCCGGAACCCCCAGCGCGATCACGGTGACCACCGGGATCATCGAATTGCGCAGCACATGGACCATGACCACGGTGGTTTCACCCAGCCCCTTGGCGCGGGCGGTTCTGACATAGTCCTGGTTGAGATTGTCGAGCATCGAGGCGCGCATGAACCGGCTGATCTGCGCCGTGATCTGCAACGCCAGCACCGTCACCGGCATGATCATTTGCCTGAGCTGGTAAACGAAGCTGTCCCAATCGACGACCTTGTGGGTGGTGTCATAGATCGACGGGAACCAGCCCAGATTGACCGAGAAGATCACGATCACCAGCACCCCGGAAAAGAACGGCGGCACCGAGAACCCGATCATCGACACAAAGGTGCCGGCCTGATCGAACCACGAATACTGTTTATATGCGGAATAGATGCCGATCGGCAGCGCGATCAGGATGCCGACGATATAGGCGGTGCCAACAACCCACAGGGTTTGCGGAATGCGCTGCACCACGATGTCCATCACCGGGCTGCGGGTCTGCCACGAGATCACGCGCAGATCCCCCTCCGAGAAGGAGGAGCCGAAGATCGCGTCGATCAGAACCTGCGGCTCGATCCAGAAGAACTGCACCAGCCATTTCCAGAACCGGATATATCCGGGCTGGCCCAGACCCAGCGCCTCGCGCATCTTTTCTTTTACATCTGGTGGAACGGTCAGCGGAACCTGCGCCATGGGATCGCCCGGCGCCAGCTCCAGCAGGAGAAAAATAACCAGACTGATGAACAAAAGCGTCGGAACCGCCAGAACCAATCGTCGGATGGTGAAGGTCAGCATACAGGGGGTGCCTTTGCTGCTTGTATGTTTGGTATGTGCTTGGGGGAAACGGCGTGTCCCGCCCCGGCGCTGGCGCCGGGGCGGATCGCTATTGCGTCAGACGCCGTTTATGCGCCGTCCTTGCGGTACCAGTCCGCTGCGTTCCACAACTCGGTATCCCAGACGTTCAGGATGACGCCGCCGAGCGAGTTGGAATGGGCCGACAAACGGCCGCGGTGCACCAGCGGGATCATCCCGCCTTTTTCAAACACCATCGCGTTCAGCTGTTTGCCAATCTCGGCACGGGCCGCGGCATCTGCGGTCTGCGTCAGCTTGAAGTGCAGCGCGTCATATTCCTCGTCGCAGAAGCGCGAGATGTTCTCACCCTGCCACTGGCTGGCGGGTCTGGGCGCCTTGTCGCACAGACCGTTGCCGAAATAGCTTTGCGGATCGGTGCCGTTGAAGGTGTTGGCGTACATCTCGACGTCAGCATAGAACTTCTGGAAGGTATCCGGGCTGCCCGGGTCGCCGCCAAAGAAAACGCTGGAGTTGACATTGCGCAGCTCGCTCTCGATGCCGATCTCGCTCCACCACTGTTTGATCAGCGCCTGGAAATCCTGACGCACCGCGTTGGTCGAGGTCTGATAGAGGATCTTCATCGGTTTGCCCGCGGGGGTTTCCCGCACGCCGTCGCCGTCGCTGTCCTTATAGCCCGCCGCTTCCAGCATGGCCTTGGCGCCTTCGATGTCCTGCACGTCGCAGCCTTCGATGTCGGCGGCATAGATTTCCGGTGCCGGCACCCAGTTACAGGTGACCTTGCCCGCCTTGCCATAGCCGATCTCGACCAGAAGCGCGCGATCAATCGCCATCGACATCGCCTTGTAGACGGCCGGATCGCTCAGGAACGGGTGCGGGCGGATCACCGAACGCTCGTCCGGGCCAAGTGCCGGATCAGGGTTGGTGTTGTTCAGCATGATCCGTTCCATCAGCGGACCGAACCCGGCCACGGCAACGCCTTTGCCGCCCTGTTCCATCCGGGCGATCACATCGGGCGCAAGCTGCAGGTTCCAGGCATAGTCGAACTCGCCGGTTTCCATCACCGCGCGGCCTGCCGCTGTCGCGTCGCCGCCGCCCTTCAGGGTCATGGTTGCAAAGGCCGGTTTGGCCGGGTCGCGATAATTCGGGTTGGCCTTCAGGGTGATCACGTCGTTGGGACGGAATTCATCAACAACATAGGCCCCGGTGCCGATCGGGTTAAAGTTCTGCTCGGTGCATTCAGGCGCCTTGGTGCCCATGCAATTCTCGAACTGGGCCTTCTGGATGATCGGGCTTTCGCCGCCAACGAAGGGCCCATAGGGGAACGGGGTCGGCTTTTCAAAGGTGACCTTCACCGTCAGATCGTCGGGGGTTTCGATGCTGGTAACCCCTTCGAACTTGGTGACCTGCGCGCAGCCGCCTTCGGGGTCCATGCAGTAATCGGCGGTGAATTTCACATCGGCCGAGGTCAGCGGCGATCCGTCGGACCACGTCAGGCCGGGGGTGATCTTCCACGTGATCGAGGTCAGATCCGCGCTCACGCCGCCATTCTCGACGGTGGGAACCTCAACGACCAGCCAAGGCACCAGATCGCCCTGTTCGTTATAGCGGGCCAGGGGTTCGATTACCAGCGAGGAGGCTTCAACATCCTTGGTGCCGCCGGACAGGAACGGGTTCAGGATCGAGGGGGCCTGCCAATAGATGACGTTGACATTGCCGTCCGATCCCCTTTCTGCCATCGCCGCCGGGGCCAGCGCCGCAGATGCGATCGCGCCAAGCAATAGGGCTTTAATCTTCATTTCACTCTCCTGGTTGGACAACTTCGTGTCACTCTATTTCCGCTTGAGATGCGGATGGTTTTTGTCCGTTGCATTGGTAACGTATTGTTTTAACGTTGTATTAACTACCTCCACGCCCTCTTCGAGCGGTGTTCACAGCGGATACTCCCCCATCGAAACAGAGTTTCCAGAAATTGCAAGCCTTGCCGTCGGGAAAAGGGAACGGGGGGTTTGACAGCTGCCGGGCCGCCGTCCTAGCGTTCAGGCCTCAGCGGAGGTAACGCGACGTGTTGGACAATCCAATTGCCCGGATCGACGGGCTCAGGGTCGAATTTCAAACAAAAGATGGCCCTGTAGTAGGGGTTGAGGACGTCTCGTTCGAGATCGCGCCAGGCGAAACTCTCTGCATCGTGGGCGAATCCGGCTCGGGAAAGTCGGTGTCGTCGCTGTCCCTGATGCGGCTGGTTGAATTTGGTGGCGGAAAAATTTCGGCCGGGCGCCTGATTTTTGATCGCAAGGACGGCGGCGAGGTCGATCTGGCCAAGACCGAACAGGGGCTGATGCGCCAGATTCGCGGCAATGAGATCGGGATGATCTTTCAAGAGCCGATGACCGCGCTGAACCCGGTGTTTACCGTGGGTCGGCAACTGACCGAAGGCTTGCGGGTGCACAAGAACATGTCGCGCTCCGAGGCCGAGGCCCGCGCGCTGGAATTGCTGCGCGAGGTGCGGATCCCGGAACCGGAACAGCGGCTCAAGCAATATCCGCATGAACTCTCCGGCGGGATGCGCCAGCGGGTGGTGATCGCGATGGCGATGGCTTGCGCCCCGCGCCTGTTGATCGCGGATGAACCCACCACCGCGCTCGACGTGACCATTCAGGCCGAGATCCTGGCGCTGATGGACCGGCTCAAGCGCGAGACGGGCACAGCGGTGATGTTCATCACCCATGACATGGCCGTGGTGGCGCAGATGGCCGACCGCGTCGTGGTCATGTATCGGGGCCACAAGGTCGAAGAGGGCCCGGTCGAGCAGATCTTTGAAAATCCGCAGCACGAATATACCAAGTCGTTGCTGGCGGCGGTGCCCAAGCTGGGCGAAATGCGCGGCAAATCGGCGCCGGAGCCGATGAAACTGCTCGGGGTCGAGGGGCAGAACCTCGCGCCGATCCCTGGCACTAACGAACGCTTGTTGACGGTCAAGGGGCTGACCACCCGCTTTGCGGTCAAGGGCGGCTTTTTCCGCCGCACCCTGGCCAATGTGCATGCGGTCGAGGATCTCTCCTTTACCCTGAACAAGGGCCAGACGCTGAGTCTGGTGGGCGAATCCGGCTGTGGCAAATCCACCGCCGGGCGCTCGATCCTGCGGCTGGTCGAACCCAACGCGGGCGAGATCAACCTCGACGGCGTCGACATCATGAAACTGGATCCGCGCGACCTGCGCAAGGCCCGGATCGACATGCAGATGATCTTTCAAGATCCCTTTGCCTCGCTCAATCCGCAGATGCAACTGTTGGATCAGGTGGCGGAACCGATGCGCAACTATGGCATCGCGACGGGGTCCGAGATTCAGGATCGGGTCGCCACCCTGTTCGACCGTGTGCATCTACCGCGCAGCTTCATGCGCCGCTTTCCCCACGAGATGTCCGGCGGACAACGGCAACGGATCGCCATCGCGCGGGCGCTGGCCCTGAATCCCAAGCTGATCATCGCCGACGAGGCGGTCAGCGCGCTGGACGTCAGCGTGCAGGCGCAGGTGTTGAATCTGATGATGGAACTGCAATCGGAACTGGGTCTGTCCTATCTCTTCATCAGCCACGACATGGCGGTGGTGGAACGCGTCAGCCACTATGTCGGCGTCATGTATCTGGGGCGCATCGTCGAAATGGGGTCGCGGGCGCGGGTGTTTGAAAACCCGCAGCACCCCTATACGCAGGCCCTGATGAAAGCGGTGCCGATCGCCGATCCGCACCGGCGCAAAAGCGAAAAGGATCTGAACTTCAAACCGATCCCTTCGCCGATGCATCCGGTCGACTACGTGCCCGAACCCTCGCTTTATAACGAGGTGGAGCCGGGACATCTGGTCCTGACCACCGACAGCGGCTATTGAGGCTTACGGTGCCTGCCGTCTCTTTCCGCCCCACCGTCTTGCCGGAGGGGGTCGCACCCAGAATGTCGCCGGAGCCCCGACAGGACTTCCGAACGCCGCTGACACCAGACCTTCCCGACGCGGCAGGCCCGTCGCCTTGGCCGCGATGCGCCTAAAAACTACGGCCCCTTTCTTTTTGCCACTGATCACGACACCGGAGCTTTGATGCCAACACGTTTATCCCCGCGCGAAATCCTGGAAAAGCTGGTTGGCTTTCCCACTGTCAGCCGCGACACCAACCTGCCTCTGGTCGACTGGGTCGAGAGCTATCTCGCCACCCATGGCATCACCGCACACCGCTGGGTCGACCCCGACCAGCCGCACAAGGCGGCGCTGTTCGCCCATGTCGGCCCGTGGCAAGAGGGGGCGGTCGTCCTTTCGGGCCACACCGATGTGGTGCCGGTGGATGGCCAACCCTGGACCTCGGACCCTTTCGTTCTTACCGAACGCGACGGCAAGCTGTACGGGCGCGGCAGCGCCGACATGAAGGGCTATGACGCGCTGGCGATCTGGGCCCTGGTCGAGGCACAGACGCGCGGGGTGAAACGTCCGCTGCAACTGGCGCTCAGCTTTGACGAAGAGGTCGGCTGCACCGGCGCGCCGCCGATGATTCAAGCGATGCAACCGATCCTGCCCAAGGGCAGCGCGGTGATCGTCGGCGAGCCCTCGATGATGCGCGCGGTCACCGGCCACAAGGGCGGTCAGGGCTTCTGGGTCGATGTCTGGGGGCACGAGGTGCACAGCTCGCTCCTGCATACCGGCGTCAACGCCATCATGGAGGCCGCAAAGGTCATCGACTGGACCAATACCGTCAACGCGCAGGAATGCGCGCGCACCCCCTCGGACGTCGCCGCCATGTTTGACCCGCCCTGGACCACGTTGCATGTGGGGCTGATCGAGGGCGGAACGGCGGCCAATATCACCGCCAAGCACTGTCGTTTCGATCTTGGCTTTCGCACCGTGCCGGATGACGATCCCGACGACTGGCGCGCCCGCATCGACGCCAAGCTGGCCGAGGTCGAGGCCGCGATGCAAGCGGTGCATCCCGACGCAAGGATCGAGATCGAGCGGCGATTTTCCCTGCCCGGATTGCACCCCGAGGACAATGGCGAGGCCGAGGCGCTGGTGCGCGCCATCACCGGCGACAACGCCGGTCATGTGGTCAGCTACGGCACCGAGGCCGGCCAGTTTCAGGATGCCGGGTATTCCGCCGTGGTCTGCGGCCCCGGGGACATCGCGCAGGCGCACCAGCCTGACGAATTCATCACGCTGGCCCAGTTCGCTGCCGGACAGGACTTCATGGCGCGCCTCGTCACCCGTCTGCAGGAGGGGCAGTAAATGCCGATCAAGAACCGCTTGGCGGATATGCATGGTGAGATCACCGGTTGGCGCCGCCATCTGCACGAAAACCCCGAGCTTATGTACGAGGTGCATGAAACTGCCGGATTCGTGGTCGACCGGCTCAAGGAATTCGGCCTCACCGACATCACCCCTGGTATCGGGCGGACCGGCGTGGTCGCGGTGATCGAGGGGCGCAGCACCACCTCGGACCGGGTGATCGGGCTGCGCGCCGACATGGACGCGCTGCCGATCACCGAAGCCTCGGGTGTCGACTATGCCTCGCAAACGCCGGGGGTGATGCATGCCTGCGGCCATGACGGGCATACCTCGATCCTGCTGGGGGTTGCGAAATACTTGGCCGAGACCCGCAACTTCGACGGCAAGGTGGTGCTGATCTTCCAGCCGGCGGAAGAGGGCGGCGCTGGCGGCAAGGCGATGTGCGACGACGGGCTGATGGACCGCTGGGGCATTCAGGAGGTCTACGGGCTGCACAACATGCCCGGCTTCCCGGTGGGGGCCTTCGCGATCCGGCCCGGCCCGCTGCTGGCCTCGGCGGACGAGTTCGAGATCACCGTGACCGGCAAGGGCGGCCATGCTGCCAACCCACACGACGCGATCGACACCACGCTGGTGGCCGCGCAGATCGTGGTTTCGCTGCAATCCATTGTCGCGCGCAACGTCAACCCGTTGAAACGGGTGGTGGTCACCGTCGGCACCTTCGAAACCGACAGCAACGCTTCGAACGTGATTGCGCACCAGGTCCGGATGAAAGGCACCGTGCGCACCCTTGACCCCGACGAGCGGGCCCTGGCTGAAGGGCGCGTGCGCCGGGTGGTCGAGAATACCGCCGCCGCCTTCGGCGCCAAGGCCGAGGTGAGCTGGATCGAGGGCTATCCGGTCACCGTCAACTCGCCGCAGGAAACCCGCTACGCGGTCGAGGCGGCGCGCGCGGTGTCGGACAACGTCGACGAGGAGACAGATCCGATCATGCCGGCCGAGGATTTCTCCTTCATGCTGGAACAACGGCCGGGCGCCTATATATTCCTGGGCAACGGCGACACGCCGATGTGCCACCACCCGGCCTATGTTTTTGATGACGATGCGATCCCGCTGGGGTGCAGCTGGTTTGTCGAACTGGTCGAACGACGCATGCCGATGGCATAGGCGCAGCCTGAGCCGCCGGTCGCTGAACAAGGACACGAGAATGCCGATCAAGAACCGTTTCGCCGAACTGCTGCCCGAAATCACCGCTTGGCGACAAGACATCCACTGCCACCCCGAACTGGGGTTCGAGGAGACCCGCACCGCGGCGCTGGTGGCCGACAAGCTGCGCGCCTTTGGCTGTGACGAGGTGGTGACAGGCGTGGGCCAGACCGGCGTGGTCGGGGTGATCCGTGGCAAAAGCGACAGCCGCGGCCATGTCATCGGGCTGCGCGGCGACATGGACGCCCTGCCGATCTGTGAGGAAAGCGGCGCGGCCTATGCCTCGCAAACCCCGGGCGTGATGCATGCCTGCGGACATGACGGCCATACCGCCATGCTGCTGGGGGCGGCCCGCTATCTGGCCGAGACGCGCAATTTCGACGGCACCGTCGTGCTGCTGTTCCAGCCGGCCGAGGAATTGGGCAGCGGCGCCAAGGGGATGATTGACGACGGCGTGATGGATCGTTTCGGCGTTCAGGAGGTCTATGGCATGCACAACATGCCCGGCCTGCCGGTGGGTCAGTTCGCCATTCGCCCCGGCGCGCTCATGGCCGCCACCGATGAGTTCTTTATCGAGGTGACGGGGCGTGGCGGTCACGCGGCCAAACCGAACGAGGCGATCGACCCGACCGTCACCGCCAGCCAGATCATCCTTGCCTTGCAGACCATTGTCAGCCGCAACGCCGATCCGATCGCACAGGGGGTGATCTCGGTCACCTCGGTCGATACCTCCTCGCATGCCTATAACGTGATCGCGCAGTCCATCACGCTGCGCGGCACCGTGCGCACCCATTCGGCCCAGATGCAGGACATGATCGAGGCGCGCCTGGGGGAGGTGGCGCGCGGCATCGCGCAGGGTTTCGGCGCTGTGGCCGAGGTCACCTATCTGCGCCACGTGCCGATCACCATCAATGCCGAAGAGCCGACCGCCTTTGCTACCGGGATCGCTAAGGCGGTCTCGGGCGGCTGCGCCGAGGCCGAGCTGATCATGGGCGGCGAGGATTTTTCCTATATGCTGGAGGCCCGCCCCGGAGCCTTCATCTTTGTCGGCAATGGCGACAGCGCGGCGCTGCACCACCCGAAGTACAACTTCGAGGACGAGGCGATCCTGGCGGGCTGTAGCTGGTTTGCCGAACTGGTTGAACGCCGGATGCCCCCGGCGCAGGCTTGACCTGCGCCGCGTGCGGACCCCGCATGTTTTCTACCGAAAACACGCTTTGTCCGTCCCCCGGTGACGACAATGCGCTATCTCTGGCGCGAGAGCTAAAACAAGACTGCGTCCTGCGAGGGCGCGAACAACAAGGAGAGTGATCATGCCGGTCAAGAACCGCTTTGCCGAACTGCAGGACGAAATCACCGCCTGGCGGCGCGATCTGCACGAGAACCCCGAGATCCTGTTTGAAACCCACCGCACCAGCGCCATGGTTGCCGACAAGCTCAAGGCGTTCGGCTGTGACGAGGTGGTCACCGGCATCGGGCGCACCGGCGTGGTTGGTGTGATCAAGGGAAAGTCGGACAGTTCGGGCAAGGTGATCGGGCTGCGCGCCGACATGGACGCGCTGCCGATCAACGAGGCGACCGGGCTCGACTATGCCTCCAAGACCCCGAACGCCATGCATGCCTGCGGCCATGACGGCCATACAGCCATGCTGCTGGGCGCGGCCAAATACCTGTCCGAGACCCGCAATTTCGACGGCACCGTCGTGGTGATATTCCAGCCCGCCGAAGAGGGCGGCGGCGGCGGCAAGGAAATGTGCGACGATGGCATGATGGCGCGCTGGGGCATTCAGGAGGTCTATGGCATGCACAACTGGCCGGGCCTGCCCACCGGCAAATTCGCCATCCGCCCCGGCGCCTTCTTCGCCGCCACCGACCAGTTCGACATCCATTTCGAGGGTAAGGGCGGCCACGCCGCCAAGCCGCATGAAACCGTCGACACCACCGTGATGGCGGCGCAGGCGGTGACGGCGCTGCAAACCATCGCCAGCCGCAACGCCGACCCGATCGATCAGGTGGTGGTCTCGGTCACCTCGTTTGAAACCTCCTCCAAGGCGTTTAACGTGATCCCGCAAAAGGTCCACCTCAAGGGCACCGTGCGCACCATGAGCAAGGACATGCGCGCCCTGGCCGAAACCCGGATCAACGAGATCTGCAACGGCATCGCCGCCACCTTCGGCGGCACGGTCGTGGTCGATTATCACCGTGGCTACCCGGTGATGGTGAACTCCGAAGACCAGACCGAGTTCGCCGCCGAGGTGGCGCGCAAGGTGTCGGGGAACTGCGACGACGCGCCCCTAGTCATGGGCGGCGAGGATTTCGCCTTCATGCTGGAGGAACGCCCGGGTGCCTATATTCTGGTCGGCAACGGTGACACCGCGATGGTGCACCACCCGGAATACAACTTCAACGACGAGGCGATCCCGGCGGGCTGCTCATGGTGGGCCGAGATCGTCGAAAGCCGGATGCCAGCGGCCTGAGCCAAAGGCCTCTGCGAACCACGGAATGCGAGGGCGGCCCCCGACGCCGCCCTCGTGTCATCCCCAAAGGGTCCGATCCGCCCCCCGCCTTTTTCTGGCTGAAAATACTTCGGGGGAGGCGCGGCAAAGCCGCGACGGGGGCAGCGCCCCCAACTTCACAGCCGCTCAGCTCTCGGATATTCCCTGCGGGCGTCAGCCCTCGGACCAAAGCGCCTGATAGACCGCCTCGATCCCCTCGGCCTCGGCGCGGGCGCTGAAGCTGCTCTCGGCGATTTCTCGCGCGCTCTGGCTCATGGCGGCGTGGCGCGCTGGGTCTCCAAGCAGGGCGCAGGCGGATTCGGCGGCTTCGGAGGCCGCCTCCTGCGCCACCAAGATGCCACTGCGTTCCTGCGCGGAAAAGGCGCGGTAATAGCCAGCCTCGCTGGCCACGAAGGGGACGCCGCTCGCCATGCCTTCCAGCGGCACCATGCCATAGCCCTCATAGCGCGGCAGTTGCATCACCAGCGACAGCGCCCGCATCAGCGCGGGCAGGTCGGCGGCGGGCACCTCGCCGGGAAACAGAATGCGGTCGACAAGACCGGCGGCACTAATGCGGCGCTTGAGACCGTCAAGAAACCCCTGATGTTCGCGCGCGGCGCGCCCCAGCACCAGCGCGGTTGCGCCGGGCAGATCGGGCAACAGGCGCAGCATCGCCTCGACAAACAGATCGGTGCCCTTTTCGGGCCGAATCCGCCCCACCGTGGCAATCCCCAGCGTGCCGCCATATCCCAGCGCGGCCCAGGCGGCGGCACGATCCGGTGCGGGGGTGAACAGATCGCAATCCACCCCGTGCGGCACCACCGCGCGGACATGGGGCACGAACTGCGCCGCGCGCTCGGTGGTGGCGACAATGGCATCCATGCGCGAAATCAGCCAGCGCGGCAGCGCCGAGTGCCGCCGCTGCGCCGCCGAGGTAAAGACGATGCGGATCGGCAGCCGCAGCACGTCGCGGGCCCAGAGCGCCGCACGCATCTCGGTATTGCGCCGCACATGCCAGATCGAAAACGGCCGATCCGGTGGCCGTTGGCGTGACAGGGCGCGGGCCTGTGACAGCGGGATCGGGTCGGGGCAGCCGGACAGGGGATGGCCCACCAGCGCCAGATCATGGGTCTTGATCTGTTGCCGGATCACATTGGCGGCGGTGGCCGAGACCCCGGTGAAATTGCGGTTGAAATTGGTGACAAAGAGCTCAGGCATCGCCCATCCCCTGCTCCGACAACGTCTCCAACCCTAGCGTCTCGCAGATGTCCGACACCACCGTCTCCAGCGCCGCTTCCTGCCGCTGCACCAGACTGCGGGCGCCGTCCTGCGCCGCTTTCAACCGCTCCGGGTGATCCAGCCAATCCGCCACCGCCGCCGCAAGCGTGGTGGCGTCCTGCACTTCGATCAGACCGCCAGCGGCGGCAAGCGCGTCATAGGCGGCGCGGGCGTTCTCCCGATGCGGACCGGTGATCAGCGGCACACCGAACTGGGCCGGCTCGATCGGGTTATGGCCGCCTTTGGCCACCAGCGAGGCCCCGAGAAAGGCAAAGGGCGCAAGGCTATACCAGCTTCCCGTCTCGCCCAGCGTATCGGCGAGATAGACCTGCGTGCTTGGCCCCGGCACAGCGCCGGTGCTGCGCCGGGCACAGCTTAGACCCGCGCCCGCGATCAGATCGGCGACCTCTTGCCCGCGTTCCGGGTGGCGCGGGGCGAGGATCAGCACAAGATCAGGATAGGCCACCAGCAGGCGGTGATAGGCCTCCAGCACCACGGACTCTTCCCCGGCATGGGTGGAACTGGCCAGCCACAGCGGGCGCGGTTCGATCGCGGCGCGGATCTGTTCGACCAGCGCGCTGTCGACCGGCGGCGGTGCCGAGGTGGATTTCAGGTTCACCCCCAGTTTCACCCGCCCCTCGGGCGCGCCCATCGCGATCAGGTCTGTTGCGGTGTCCCGGCTCTGGGCCATCAACAGCGCAAAGTGGCTGAGCAGAAAGCGCGCGGTATCCGGCCATTTTTTCCACCCGGCCACCGATTTCACCGACAGCCGGGCATTGACCAGCGCCAGCGGTACATCCCGGCCCGCGGCCTTGACGATCATCTGCGGCCAAAGCTCGCTCTCGACAAAAAGCGCGGCATCGGGGCGCCAGTGATCCAGAAAGCGGCGCACGGGTCCGCTGCCATCCAGCGGCGCGAATTGATGGCGGCAGCGTGACGGCATCCGCTTGGCCAGCAATTCGGCCGAGGTGGCGGTGCCCGAGGTGATCAGGAAATTCGCATCCGGCAGCCGCACGCCCAAACGGGTAATCAGTTGCAGCACTGACAGGCTTTCGCCGACGCTGGCGGCATGAAACCAGATCAGGCGCCCGGCGGGACGGGGCAGGGTGGCATGACCCAGCCGTTCCCGGCTGCGCGCCCGGCTGACCCCGTGATCGCGCAGCTTGCGCGCGGCCTGCCGCCAGACCAGCGGCAGCAGCAGTGGCGTCACTGTGCGATACAGGCGATACAGCGCCGTCGGGCGGGTCATTCAGCCGCCCGTATGACTCATGTGGCGCGACATCTGCCCGTCGGCCCGCTGCCGGGAATAGTCGAAATCATGCCCCTTGGGCTTGTGCGAGATGGCGGCGCGGATGGCGGCCTCCAGCGGCGCTTCGCTGGCCGGATCCTGCCGCAACGGCGCGCGCAGATCGGCCATGTCTTCCTGCCCCAGACACATGTAGAGCTCGCCCGTGCAGGTCAGCCGCACGCGATTGCAACTTTCGCAGAAATTATGCGACAGCGGCGTGATGAAACCAATCTTCTGCCCGCTCTCTTCCAGCCGCACATAGCGCGCCGGCCCGCCAGAGCGTTCGCTCAGATCCGTGACGGTATAGTGCTCGGCATAGCGCGCGCGCAGATCGTCAAGCGACCAGTATTGATCCAGCCGGTCCTCGTTGCCGATATCGCCCATTGGCATGACCTCGATCCAGGTCAGGTCCATGTCACGCTCGGCGCACCATTCGGTCAGGCGCGGCAGCTCGTCCTCGTTGAACCCCTTGAGCGCGACGGCGTTGATCTTCACCCGCAGCCCGGCCTTTTGCGCCGCGTCGACGCCGCGCAGCACCTGCGGCAGTCGTCCCCAGCGGGTGACATCGGCGAATTTCGCCTCGTCCAGCGTGTCGAGCGAGATGTTCACCCGGCGCACCCCGGCATCGAAAAGATCCTGCGCAAAGCGTTCCAATTGCGAACCATTGGTGGTCAGCGTCAGTTCCTTCAACGCGCCACTGTCCAGATGCCGGGTCATTGCGCGGAAAAACGTCATGATGTCGCGCCGCACCAGCGGCTCGCCGCCGGTGATCCGCAGCTTCTCCACCCCGAGCCGGATGAAGGTCGAACACATGCGGTCCAGTTCCTCCAGCGTCAGCAGCTCTTTCTTGGGCAGAAAGGTCATGTTTTCCGACATGCAATAGACACAGCGGAAATCGCACCGGTCGGTGACGGAGACGCGCAGATAGGTGATTGCGCGGGCAAAGGGATCGATCAAAGGAGCGCTCATGCGACATAGGTAGAGTGAGCCCGTCGCTGCGGCAAGGGGGATTGCCACTGGATTGCCACTGGCAGGGCGCATTGGAGCGCGATATGCTTGCGCCCATGAGATATGCGATGATCCTTTCCCTCGCCCTTGTGGCGGGTTGCACGCAGGTGAATGGCGTGGTCGACACCGTGCGCGGCAGTCTGGGCAGCAGTCTGGGCGGCCTTGGTCAGAGCAAGGCGGCCCCGGCGCAAGAGCCGGCCGCACTTCCCCCCGCCGCCGACGTCCTGCCGGATCAGCCGCCGGTGGCCGCCGTGCCACAGGCCCGCGACGGCAGTCTTGGCACCACCGTGGCCGGGCTGGGCGATCCGGCGAAAACCGGGCTTTGGCTGGAAACGCCGCTGGTCACCACGGGCGGCAAGGGCCGCGTGGTCTGGCCCACCACCGGGCGCTGGGTGGCGGTGGCGCTGCTCCCGGCTGTGGGCGAGGTCTCTGCCGGCAGCCGGCTGTCGCTGGAGGCGATGCGCGCCCTGGGTGTGCCACTGACCGAGCTGATCGAGGTCGAGGTTTACGCCGGCAGCTGATCGTCCGGCGTGTCCTTCGGCAGGTATCTCGACGCTTCTTTGCGGGCAAAAGGTTTCATCGCCTCGCCATGTTCGGCCAGAAAGGCCCGCACCCGGTCCGGGTCATGTTTGCTCAGATCGCGCAGCCACCAGCCGATGGCCTTTTGAACGAACCAGTCACGCTCGGGCACATAGCCCGCCGCCCATCCCAGAATACGGTCGCGCCGTTCCAGATCCTCGGGCTTGGGGTGGTTCTGCTTGGTCCAGGGCAGGGTGGCGACCAGCGCCGCGCGCCGGGTCCACATATGCTCGGACCGGGTCCAGTCTTCGACCTGATCCAACCGGGCGGGATCGGCCACCAGCCGTTTCTGCGCCGCGATGCAGGCGTGATCGGCAATCGCCCAGCTGTCAAACTCCGGCACCCAGCTTTGGATTAGCGTCCAAGCCCCCTCATCGGGGCGCATCCGCGCCTGCGTCAGAAGCTTCGCCGCCGCCAGTCGCGCCTCGAAAATATCAGATTTCCAAAGCTGATCGGCCAGCGCCACGCGCTCCTCAACGGAAAGCGCTTGTCGCCAGCCTTGGGTCAATTCGTTGATCGCCGGGTTGGGGAGGCCCAGAACCACGCGGCTCTGCTTGTGATAGGTCGCCATCTGTTCGGCGCGGCCCGGTTCGATATGGGCCTCGAGCTGGGCCAGCGCCTCGTCAAGCGTCATGACGTCGATCCTCTGTGCAGGAAAAACTGTACATTCTGGCCCTCGAACTCCCGGTTTCGCGTCGCAGGGCGCGCCGCGTCAGATGTCCCTAGCAGCGTCGCACCCTCTGGCCAATCCTGTCCGGCCAATCCCGCCGCTTATTCAACCGTCACCGATTTGGCGAGGTTGCGGGGCTGGTCCACATCCGTCCCCTTGGCGATCGCGGTGTGATAGGCCAGAAGCTGCGCCGGCACCGCATAGAGGATCGGCGCGATGGCGGGGTGGACCCGGGGCATGGTGATCGACATCCAGATCCCCTCGTTCGCTTCGGCCAGCCCGGCGGCGTCAGAGATCAGCAAGACCTTGCCCTCGCGCGCCATCACCTCCTGCATGTTCGAAATTGTCTTGTCGAACAGCGCGTCTTTCGGCGCCATCACCACCACCGGCATCTCGGAATCTATCAACGCGATGGGGCCATGTTTCAGCTCTCCCGCGGCATAAGCTTCGGCGTGTATATAGCTGATTTCCTTCAGCTTAAGCGCGCCTTCCAGCGCGAGCGGGAACATTAGTCCGCGGCCCAGAAACAACACGTCGCGCGCGGCGCTGAGACGTTGCGCCGCGCCCCGGACCGCACTGTCGCACTCCAGTGCCGCATTGAGCAGATGCGGCAGGCCGCGCAGGGCCGCGACGTGATCGGACAAGGCCTCTGTCGTCATCTCGCCCCGGTCGGCGGCAGCCTTGAGCGCAAGGATCAACAGGACGGTCAGCTGACAGGTGAACGCCTTGGTCGAAGCGACGCCGATCTCGACCCCGGCGTGGATCGGCAGCGCCAGATCGCTTTCCCGCGCGATCGAGCTTTCGGGGACATTGATCACCGAGAGGATGCGATCCGCCTTGCCCTTGCAATAGCGCAGCGCGGCAAGGGTGTCGGCGGTTTCGCCCGACTGGCTGACGAACAGCGCGACAGTCCCCGCCGGCAGCGGTGGTTCACGATAACGGAATTCGCTGGCGATATCGACCTCGACCGGAATCCGGGCGAGTTGCTCGAACCAGTATTTCGCTGTCAGACAGGCATAATAGGCGGTGCCGCAGGCCACCAGCGTCAGCCGCTGGACCCCGGCAAAATCGATCCCCTCGCCGGGCAGGCGCACGGAGTCCTCGTTGGCGGGCAGGTAGTGGCGGATCGCGTCGCTCAGAACGGCAGGCTGTTCGGCGATCTCCTTGGCCATGAAATGCTTGTGCCCGGCCTTGTCGGCACTGGCGCTGTCGATACGCACGGTCTTGACCGGGCGGGTCACCTGCGCGCCCTTGGCGTCGCGGATCTCCAGCGTGGTGCGGGTCAGGAGGGCGCGGTCGCCTTCCTCAAGATAGGTGATGCGGTTGGTCAGCGGCGCCAGCGCGATCGCGTCAGAGCCGACATACATCTCGCCGTCGCCATGTCCGATCGCCAGCGGAGAGCCCCGGCGCGCGGCGATGATCAGGTCATCCTCGCCCTCGACCAGGAACGCCAGCGCAAAGGCGCCCTCCAGCCGGTCGATGGTTTTCATCGCGGCCTCGACCGGTGTTTCCCCTTGGTTCAGGAACCGTTCGGCCAGCAGTGCCACGGTTTCGGTATCGGTGTCGGTCTGAAAGTCGATGCCGTCGGCAGCCAGTTCGGCGCGCAGCTCGCGGAAGTTTTCGATGATGCCGTTGTGCACAACCGCGACGGCCCCGGCGCGGTGCGGGTGGGCGTTGTTCAGGGTCGGTGCCCCGTGGGTGGCCCAGCGGGTGTGACCGATGCCGGATTTGCCCGCCAGCGGCTCATGAACCAGAAGATCGCTTAGATTGACCAGCTTGCCGACCGCGCGACGGCGGTCCAGAACGCCGTTGTTGATGGTGGCGATCCCGGCGCTGTCATAGCCGCGATATTCCAATCGCTTCAGCGCCTCGACCAAGATGGGCGCCACTTCGTGTTTCCCAAGGACCCCGACAATTCCGCACATTATTTGGCCTCCGTGGCGCGTTTCGCTGCTTTTTCCTTTAACAAATCGAACAATTTTCGGGCGCGGCCCGGCTTGTTCTCCTGCTTGGCGCGGGCGATGGCCAGGGCCTCGGCCTCGATGTTGCGGGTGATGACGGACCCGCTGGCGGTCATTGCCCCGTCGCCCACGGTGACGGGTGCCACCAGCATTGTGTTTGATCCGATAAAGACGCGTTTTCCGATCTCGGTGTGATGCTTCATCACGCCGTCATAGTTGCAGGTGATGGTGCCCGCGCCGATATTGCTGCCGGCGCCGATACTGGCATCGCCGATATAGCTCAGGTGATTGACCTTGGCGCCCTCGGCAATCGTGGCGTTCTTGATTTCGACGAAATTGCCGACG
>JASJGL010000127.1:0-15291 GCA_033791545.1 Pseudodonghicola sp.
TTGGGGCGGGGCTGTTTTTTCGGCTTGGCCATCGCGGGCTCCTGCACAATCCTGTGTCGCGGCGGGGTCTATCCCAAGCCCCCCCGAGGGGCAAGGCGGCGTGGCACGACCGCCGTTTTCTGGCGCAAAATACCCGCACCAAAAACCTGCGCCGAAAACCCGCAATTCAATGCCAGCACCGGGGGAACGGTTCAGATCGCCACGAAATCGCCGCCACGTCCCTTGCCGGCCGCGAAACGGGCCGCACCGTTACGCCCTTCGGCTGCATAGACCGCCGCCGAGGCCCACTCCCGGCGCAGCGCCGCCGCAAGCTCGGCGGGTGGCATCCGGGCCGACAGGTGATCCGCGCGCAGGCACCCCTGCGGGAACCGTGCAAGATCCAGCGCAAGGGCCTGCGCCGCCCCCAGCGCGCCGTCCTGCGCGACAACCCGGTCGGCGAAGCCCATCGCCTGCGCCTCGTCTGCCGCAACGGGCCGACCAGTGAGGATCAGATCATTGGCCCGCCCCTGCCCCAGAATGCGCGGCAACCGCACGGTACCACCGTCGATCAGCGGCACCCCCCAGCGGCGACAAAAGACGCCTGTGTGTGCGCCCTGCGCCATCACCCGCATGTCGCACCAGGCGGCAAGCTCCATGCCACCCGCAACCGCATGCCCCTCGATCGCGGCGATCACCGGTTTTGACAGCATCAGCCGCGACGGCCCCATCGGACCGGGGCGCGGATCACGCATCGGGTCGGTCCAATCCGCCGGGATGTCGAGCTGCGCGATCCAACCATCCGCCGCACCGGACCCCGCCGCCTTGAGATCGAACCCGGCACAGAACGCCCCGCCGGTGCCGGTCAGCACCGCGACCGCAAGATCGGGATCGGCATCAAAGTCCAGAAAGGCCGCGTAAAGCGCCTGCGCGGTGGCCGGGTCAACGGCGTTGCGGGCGGGTGCACGGTCAATGGCAATCGTGCGCACCGGCCCCTCGGTTTCAATCCGGATGGTCATCTCTGTCTCCCCCCTGTCCTGCGGTCCAGCCTGCCGCCAAAGCGCCGGTTCAGGCAAGCGTGCGAGGAAGTGACGTTGCGCCGGGGGCCGCACCGGCCTATCTCGGCAGAAAAGGAGAACGCGATGCAGCACATCGAAGAACGGTTGGCCCATCTGATCCGCAGCGTCGAGGATCTGAGCGACGTGGTCGCGCGCCAGCAGGGCGAGATTGAGCAGTTGACGCGCCGGGTCGAGATGCTGATGCAGCGCGAGGCCGGTCGCGACGCCGAAGGCACCGGCGGCGTGGTTCTGGCTGACGAACGACCGCCACATTACTGAGACCGCATGAAATTACCGAGACCGCAGGAAGACCGCGCCTAAGTCCGGCCCACGGATGCAAAGCAGGTCCGGGCGACTTGACCGCTAAAGCTCTTCCACGTCCAGCACCCCATCAAGGCTTTTCAACGCGCCCTTGATCTGCGGGTTGATGGCGAATTCGCGGCCCAGATCCATCTCGACCTCGCCCGGCAAGCTGGGATCAAGCAGGCAAAGCTGCACCGGCCCCTTGGCTGCGCCACGGGCGGCCTTTGCGGCCTCTTCCAGAATTGTGGCGACGGGGTCGACCGCATTGGCGTTGTCGACAAAGACCTTGAGCCCGGCCGTCCCCGCCTGCGCCACCGCCACATCAATCGGCGCGACGCCCCGGCCCAGCAATTTCAACTGATCGCTTTCCATCGTCGCCTCGACCGTCACCACCACCTTTGAGCCGGTCTCCAACGCGTCGCGCGATTTCTCCAGGGCTTCGGAAAACAGCGTCACCTCATAGGTGCCGGTGGGGTCGCTCATCTGCACAAAAGCGAACCGGTTGCCGCGCGCCGATTTGCGCTCCTGACGCCCCGCCACCACACCGGCCAGCTTGGCCACCATCGGGCCACGCGCGGCCTTGGCGGTCAGCTCATCCAGCGTCAGCACGTTCTTGCGCTTCAGCGGCACCATATAATCGTCCAGCGGGTGCCCGGAAAGATAGAACCCAACCGCCTTGAACTCCTCGGCCAGACGTTCGCCGGGCAACCAGTCGCTGATCGGGCTCAACCGGGGTTCGGGCAGGTCATCCCCCGCCTCACCGAACAGCGACACCTGCGCGCTGGCCTTCTGCTCGTGGATCGCAGCGGAATAGGCGACCAGCGCATCAAGGCTTTCGAACACGCGGCGCCGGTTGCGGTCAAGCTGGTCAAAGGCCCCGGCGCGCGCCAGCATCTCCATCGGGCGCTTGCCGACCCGTTTCAGATCGACCCGCCGGGCAAAATCATACAGCGTCGCAAAGGGCCGGTCCTGCCCTTCGGAGCCGCGCCCCTCGACCACCAGCCGCATCGCGTCAGAGCCCACGTTCTTGAGCGCGCCAAGACCATAGACCAGCTCGCCCTTCACCACCTTGAAGGTCGCATCCGAGCGGTTCACGCAGGGCGGCACCCAAGGCAGACCCAGCCCCTTGCGGACCTCTTCGAAATAGATCGACAGCTTGTCGGTCAGGTGGATATCGCAGTTCATGATCCCGGACATGAACTCGACCGGGTGGTTCGCCTTGAGCCATGCAGTCTGATACGAGACCACCGCATAGGCCGCCGCGTGCGATGTGTTGAAACCGTAGTTGGCGAATTTCTCCAACAGGTCGAAAACCTCGGAGGCCTTTTTCTTGTCGACCCCATTCTCCATCGCGCCTTTTTCGAATTTCGGGCGCTCCTTGGCCATTTCCTCGGCGATCTTCTTGCCCATGGCGCGGCGCAGCAGGTCAGCGCCGCCCAGCGAATAGCCCGCCATCACCTGCGCAATCTGCATCACCTGTTCCTGATAGACGATGATGCCTTGGGTTTCCTTGAGGATATGATCAATCGTGGGATGCACCGAGGCAAGCTCGCGCTGGCCGTTCTTGACCTCGCAATAGGTCGGGATGTTCTCCATCGGGCCGGGACGGTACAGCGCCACCAGCGCCACAATATCCTCGATGCAGTTGGGCTTCATGCGCTTGAGCGCATCCATCATGCCCGAACTTTCCACCTGAAACACCGCCACCGTCTTGGCCCGGGCGTAAAGGTGATAGGTCTTCTCGTCATCCAGCGGGATGGCGTTGATCTGGTTCTCGGCGCCCGCCGCCGGCTGGTACAGCTCGGTGCCGTCGGCGGCGACGTGCAGTGGCCGGCCCGAACTCAGGATCTGATCGACCGCGTTCTGGATCACGGTCAGGGTTTTCAGGCCGAGAAAGTCGAATTTGACCAGCCCCGCCTGTTCTACCCATTTCATGTTGAACTGGGTCGCCGGCATGTCCGAACGCGGATCCTGATACAGCGGCACCAGCTCATCAATCGGCCGGTCGCCGATCACCACACCGGCGGCGTGGGTCGAGGCGTTGCGCAACAGCCCTTCGACCTGCTGACCGTATCTGAGCAGGCGGGCGACCACCTCTTCCTCCTGCGCCGCTTCGCGCAGGCGCGGTTCGTCCTGCAACGCCTTTTCGATGCTGACCGGCTTGACCCCCTCGACCGGGATCATCTTGGACAGGCGATCCACCTGCCCATAGGGCATTTGCAGCACCCGGCCGATATCGCGCACCGCCGCCTTGGACAGCAGCGCACCAAAGGTGATGATCTGGCCCACCTTGTCGCGGCCGTATTTCTGCTGCACGTAATGGATCGTCTCTTCCCGCCGATCCATGCAGAAATCGATATCAAAGTCAGGCATCGAGACCCGCTCAGGGTTGAGGAAACGTTCGAACAGCAGGCTGTAGCGCAGCGGATCAAGGTCGGTGATGGTCAGCGCATAGGCGACTAGGCTGCCTGCCCCCGAGCCCCGACCCGGCCCGATCGGGATGCCGTGATCCTTGGACCACTTGATGAAGTCGGCCACGATCAGGAAATATCCCGGAAAGCCCATGCTCTCGATTATGCCCATCTCGAAGGCGAGGCGTTTTTCGTATTCCTCGACCGGGGCGGCGTGGGGGATCACGGCAAGGCGCGCCGCCAGCCCTTCCTTGGCCTGCCGACGCAGTTCCTCGATCTCGTCATCGGCGAACTTGGGCAGGATCGGCGCACGGCGATAGGTCATGAAGGCACAGCGGCGCGCGATCTCGACCGTGTTCTCGATCGCCTCGGGCAGGTCGGCGAACAGGGTGATCATCTCTTGCTGCGACTTGAAGAAATGCTGCGCCGTCAGACGGCGGCGCGGGGCGGCCTGATCGACATAGGCCCCGTCGGCGATGCACAGCAGCGCGTCATGCGCTTCGTACATTTCGGACTTCGGAAAGTACACATCGTTGGTCGCCACCAAAGGCAGGCCCATCGCATAGGCCATCTCTACAAAGCCGCGCTCGCTCAACCGCTCGGCCTCGGGCGCGCCATCCTCGCCCGGATGCCGCTGCAACTCGACATAGAGCCGGTCGCCATAGATGCCGTGCAGGCGGCGCATCAGCGCCTCGGCCTCGTCCCGGCGGCCCTGTTGCAACAATTGCCCCACCGGCCCCTCTGGCCCGCCCGAAAGACAGATCAGGCCCTCGCCGTGACGCTCAAGATCTTCGGGCAGCACATGGGCCGCCTGCCCGTCGCCGCGCAGATACAGGCAGGAGTTCAGCTTCATCAGGTTTTCATAGCCGCGCTCGGTCTGCGCCAGCAGCACCACCGCACCAACCGGCAGCATCTGGTTGCGCGCCCCCGGCACCACCTCGGCCCCGTCATAAGCCAGATCGACCTGACAGCCGACAATCGGTTGGATCCCCGCATCTGACAGGGTGACAGAGAATTCCAGCGCCGCGAACATATTGTTCGTGTCGGTCATCGCGACGGCGGGCATCTCCAGCTTCCGGCACAGGTCCGGCAGCTTTTTCAGCCGTACGGCGCCTTCAAGAAGCGAGTATTGGGTATGGGTGCGGAGGTGGATGAATCGGGGGGTGTTGCTCATGCCGCCAAGCTATCTTGCCGCGACGCCGAGGGAAAGATGGCGCGGCAGGCAATGCAACCCGCAGGGGCGCGTTTTATCCGCGCCCCGCTCCCGCGATCAACGGCCCGGCACCGAATGGGGTGCCGGGCAAAGGATCAATGCGCCTCGGCCCAGTTCGCGCCCTTGCCCGCATCCACGGTCAGTTTCACGTCAAGATGCACCACCGGATCAGCGGCCCCCTCCATCACCTCGCGGGCACGCGCGGCCACCGTGTCGGCGGCGTCCTTGTCCACCTCGAAGATCAGTTCATCATGCACCTGCAACAGCATCTTTGCCGGCAGCCCCTTGATCGCCTCTGGCATCCGTATCATCGCCCGGCGGATCACATCCGCCGCCGTGCCCTGAATCGGCGCGTTGATCGCGGCGCGATAGGCGAAACTGGCGCGCGGCCCCTTGGCGTTGATCTCGGGCGTGTGGATCTTGCGCCCGAACAGGGTGCGCACAAACCCGTGTTCCTTGGCGAAGGCCTTGGTCTCGTCCATATAGGTCCGGATACCGGGGAACCGTTCAAAATAGCGGTCGATAAAGCCCTGCGCCTCGGATCGCGGAATCCGCAGGTTGCGCGCCAAACCAAACCCCGAGATGCCATAGATCACCCCGAAATTGATCGCCTTGGCCTGCCGCCGGATCTCTGGTGTCATCTGGTCCAATGGCACGTTGAACATCTCTGATGCCGTCGCGGCGTGAATGTCCTGCCCCTCTGCAAAGGCCGCCTTCATACCGGGCAGGTCGGCGATATGGGCCAGGATCCGCAACTCGATCTGGGAATAATCAAGGCTGAGAAGCACTTTGCCCTCCTCCGCCACAAAGGCCTCGCGGATGCGCCGCCCCTCTTCGCTGCGCACCGGGATGTTCTGCAGGTTCGGATCGGTCGAGGCCAGCCGCCCGGTCGCCGCCCCCGATATGATATAGGAGGTATGCACCCGCCCGGTGTCCGGGTTGATGTGGTCCTGCAAGGCGTCGGTATAGGTCGACTTCAGCTTGCTCAACTGCCGCCAGTCCAGCACGCGGGCGGGCAGATCGTGCCCCTCGGCGGCCAGATCCTCCAGCACGTCGGCGCCGGTGGCATAGGCCCCGGTCTTGCCGCGCTTGCCGCCCTCCAGCGACATCTTGTCGAACAGGATCTCGCCCAATTGCTTGGGCGAGCCGACATTGAAGGTCTCGCCCGCTAACTCGTGAATCTCGGCCTCAAGCCCGGCCATCTTCTGGGCAAAGGCGTTTGACATCCGGCTGAGGACATCGCGGTCCACCTTAATGCCGGTCATTTCCATCTCGGCCAACACGGGGACCAAAGGCCGTTCCAACGTCTCATAGACCGTGGTGACCTGTTCGCGGTGCAACTGCGGCTTGAACGCCTCCCACAGACGCCAAGTGATATCGGCATCCTCGGCGGCATAGGTCGTGGCCTCTTCAATCGGCACGCGGTCGAATGTGATCGCCGATTTTCCACTGCCCAGCAGCGGTTTGATCGGGATCGGCGTATGCCCGAGATAGCGATCACTCAACGCGTCCATGCCGTGCCCGTGCAGGCCTGCGTGCATGGCATAGGACAGTAACATGGTGTCGTCGATCGGTGCCACATTGACGCCGTAACGGGCAAAGATCTTGGCATCGTATTTCATGTTCTGCCCGATCTTGAGGATCGCGGGATCCTCCAGCACCGGCTTCAGCAGCGCCAAAGCCTGATCCAGCCGGATCTGCCCCTCGGCCAGATCGTCGGAGCCGAACAGATCATCGCCGCGCCCCGCCGCCTTGTGGGTCAGCGGGATGTAGCAGGCCTTGCCCGCCGCCGTGCTCAACGAGATGCCGACCAGATCGACCACCATTTCGTCCAGCCCGGTGGTCTCGGTATCCACCGCGACCACACCCCGGTCCCGAATCGCCGCAACCCAAGCCGCCAGCGCCACCGGATCACGCACGCATTCATAGGCGCCGGTGTCGAACGGCACCGCCTCCGGCGCGCTCTCCCCCGCTTCGCCCGACTGCAGTACTGCGGGGATCTCCAGAATCACCGGTGCCTGCACCCCCATCTTTTCGGCGATGCGCTTGGCCAGTGTGCGGAATTCCATTTCGGCGAGGAAGGGCAGCAGCACCTCGGGGTCCGGATCCCGCACCTCAAGATCGTCGAGCGTGAAATCCAGCGGTGTTTCGCAATCAAGCTGCACCAGTTTTTTGGACATCTCGATCTGGTCGCGTTTTTCAATCAGGGTTTGCCGCCGCTTGGGTTGCTTGATCTCTTCGGCGCGGTCCAGCAGCGCTTCCAGCGAGCCGAATTCGTTGATCAGCAACGCTGCGATCTTGATCCCGATCCCCGGTGCGCCGGGCACGTTGTCGACACTGTCACCGGCCAAGGCCTGCACATCCACCACCCGCTCCGGATCGACGCCGAACTTCTCGCGCACGCCGTCGCGGTCGATGCGGCGGTTCTTCATCGCGTCCAGCATCTCGACGCCGCCGCCGACCAACTGCATCAGATCCTTGTCCGAACTGATGATCGTCACCCGCCCGCCCGCCGCGCGCGCCTGCACCGACAACGTGGCGATGATATCGTCCGCCTCGTAATTCTCCAACTCCTTGCAGGCGATGTTGAACGCCTCGGTCGCGCGGCGCGTCAGCGGCATCTGCGGGCGCAGCGCCTCAGGCATTTCCTCGCGGTTGGCCTTATAGAGGTCATACATATCATTGCGAAACGTGTGGCTGCCCTTGTCGAAGATGACGGCGACATGGGTCGGCGCATCGGGGCCAGAGGCATCCTCGACATACTTCTGCAGCATATTGCAAAAGCCCGCGACCGCCCCAATCGGCAACCCGTCGGATTTGCGCGTCAGCGGCGGCAACGCGTGAAAGGCACGAAAGATAAAAGCCGAGCCGTCGATCAGGTGCAGGTGGCAGCCTTTTCCGAATTTCATGGGCCTCGTCTCCCTTGCCGGTGATGCTTGCCCGTAATGCCATGCAAGGTCGCTCGGGGCCAGTGGCAATGGCGGGCCTGCGGGTCTGACAATTGCCTCTGGAAATCTGACAATTAAACTAGGATAAAGAGGCGCCGAAACCGACCCGAGGCCGCCCCGTGACCCAGAGCAGCGAAACACCAGGCATCGACTACGCCGCCCATGGCAGTCGCCACCAGGGCAGCCGTGGCACCCGGCTTTTGGGCGGGCTTGCCACGCTGGTCGCCGCCGCCTGCCTGCTGCCGATGATCGCGGTGGCCCTTGCCGCGTTCAGCGGCGGCACCGACACCGTACGCCACCTGATGCAGACGGTGCTGCCCGGCTATGCCGGCGCGACGCTGGTTCTGGTGACACTGGTGGCCCTTGGCACCTTTGCGATCGGGGTGGGCGCGGCCTGGCTGGTGACCATGACCCGCTTTCCTGGTGTGCGGCTGCTTGAGATCGCGCTGGTGCTACCGCTGGCGATGCCCGCCTATGTGCTGGCCTATGCCTATACCCATCTGCTCGATCACCCCGGCATCGTGCAATCCACCCTGCGCCAAGTCACCGGCTGGGGGCCGCGCGACTACTGGTTCCCCGAGATCCGCTCGCTGGGGGGCGCGGCGGTGATGCTGATCCTGGTGTTCTACCCCTATGTCTACCTGCTCTCCCGCGCCGCGTTCCTGCAGCAAAGCGCCGGTGCCTTTCTGGCCGCGCGCACCCTTGGCCACAGCGCCTGGACCGCGTTCTGGCACGTCAGCCTGCCGATGGCCCGCCCCGCCATTGCCGGTGGCGTGCTGCTCGCGGTGATGGAGACCATCGCCGATTTCGGCACCGTCGCCTATTTCGGGGTCCAGACCTTTGCCACCGGCATCTATACCAGCTGGTTCACCATGGCCGACCGCACCGCTGCCGCGCAGCTTGCCCTGTGCCTGCTGGCCTTTGCCCTGATCCTGGCCGTGACCGAGCGCAGCACAAGGGGGCACGCGCGCTACCACCACGCCGGCAAGCGGCACATGAAAATGCCGCCAGCCCAGCTTAAAGGCCTGCAGGCGGCGCTGGCCTTTGCGCTTTGCGCGCTGCCAGTGCTGCTGGGATTTCTGTTACCAGCGGCAATCCTGTTCACCATGGGGCTGGGATCAGAACAGAATCTGCTCAGCCAGCGCTATCTCGGCTTCATCCGCAACTCGATCACGCTGGCAGGCACAGCCGCGCTGGTCACGCTCACCGCCGCCATCACGGTGGGATTTTTCCAGCGGTTGCGCCCCGGTCGCGCCTCAGGCACGGCCGCCTATCTGGCGCGGCTGGGCTATGCGGTGCCGGGCGGGGTGATCGCGGTCGGCCTGCTGGTGCCATTCGCGGCCTTTGACAACGCGCTTGATGGCTGGATGCGCGCCACCTTCGACATCTCGACCGGGCTGCTGGTCACCGGGTCGATCTGGCTTTTGGTGGCCGCCTATATGGTGCGCTTTCTCGCCGCCGCGCTCGGGGCCTATGAGGGTGGGCAAAGCACCGTGCATGTGCATATGGACGCCGCCGCCCGTTCGCTGGGGGAAACCCCATTGGGCACCCTGCGCCGGGTGCACCTGCCGATCCTCACCCCCAGTCTGCTGACGGCGCTGCTGATCGTCTTTGTCGACGTGATGAAGGAACTGCCCGCCACGCTGATCATGCGCCCCTTCAACTACGACACGCTGGCCATCCAGGCCTATCGCCTGGCCTCGGACGAGCGGCTGGAGGGCGCGGCGGTACCCTCATTGGTGATCATGGCGGTGGGGTTGCTGCCAGTGATTCTGATCTGCCGTCAGGTGGGGCGGCGCGACTAAAGAGTCGCCGCCAATTCCGAGCCTGATCTGCATCAAGAAAGAGGGGGCGCTGCCCCCGGCCTGCGGCCTCCCCCGGAGTACTTTCACCAAGAAGAAGACGAGGGACACGCAGGGCTTCTTCTTGTTCAAAATACTCCAATCCACCGTCGACCACCGGCACCGCGCCAACAAAAAGGGCGCGGGATAAGCCCCCCGCGCCCGTTAGTCTGACAGGTGGGAATGGAGTTATTCCCAGCCCACCTCGTTGAAGATCTTTTGCGCCTCCGGCAGGTTCTTGGCCACCGCCGACAGGTCGACATCGTCAGGTTTGAAGAACCCCAGCGCCGCCACGCTCGGCGACAGGCCGACGCCCGGAACGGCAGGGTATTCGTCATTGCCGGCCGAGAAGTATTTCTGCGCCTGATCGCCGGAAAGGTATTCCAGGAACTTGATCGCGTTCTCCTTATGCGGCGCATGCACCGCGACGCCGCCGCCGGAGAGGTTCATATGCGCGCCCTCGGCGTTCTGTGACGGGAACACCCAGCCGAACATATCGATCTTGTCGCTCACCCCGCTGACATCGGTCCGGAGGGCGCGGGCGAAATAATAGGTATTGGAAACGGCGATCTCGCATTCCCCCGACACGATCCCGCGCAGCTGGTCGGTATCACCGCCCTGGGGAGAGCGGGCCATATTCGCCACCACGCCTTTCGCCCAGTCGCGGGCGACCTCGCGCCCGTGGTTTTCGATGATCGCCGACAGCAGAGTCTGGTTATAGGTGTTCGACGACGACCGGATACAGACCAGACCTTTGTACTTCGGGTCGGCGAGGTCGAGATAGGTGCGCGGCGGATCGGTCATCTCGGTCTTGTCATAGAAGATGATCCGCGCCCGTTGCGAAAAGCCGAACCACTGGTTGTCGACGTCCTGCAAATAACCGGGCACGCGGGCTTCCAGCACCGGGTCGTCGATGGGTTGCAGCACGCCGGCGTCCTTGGCCCGCTGAAGCCGCGATGTGTCCACCGTCAACAGGACATCAGCGGGAGAGTTGCGCCCCTCGGCCAGCATCCGGGCGATCAATTCGTCGGCCTTGCCCTCGATCCGGTTCACGGTGATGCCCGTGGCCTCTTCAAATTCGGAATAAAGCCGCTCGTCGGTGTCGTAATGGCGCGAGGAGTAAATGTTGACCTCACCCTCCGCCAGCAGCGCGGCGGGGGTCAGCGTCGCCATCAGGGCGACAGAGCCGCATGTCAAAATATGTCGCATCTCGGATCCCATGTTGTTTCAGGACGCGGGCCAATGCCCGACTGAAACAATCAGATACCCGATTTCGCGGCGTACGCAAATCAAAACCGAGTCTTTTGATCGGAAATGTGGGGCCAAACGCTCAGGGCAAAGCCGGGCCAGGGCCGCTCCGAATCAAGTCCAGGACCCGTCCAAACGAGAAAAAGACCGCGCCCCGAAAGGCACGGTCTTCTTTTAAAATCCGTTTCCGGTGATCTCAGCCCTGACGGGCTTTGAACCGGCGCTGAGTCTTGTTGACCACGTAAACGCGGCCTTTGCGACGCACGACCCGGCAATCACGATGCCGGTTCTTCAGCGAGCGGAGCGAGTTCTTGACCTTCATGGTCTGTCTCCTGTTCCAGCGGCGCGGGCCAGCGCCTGAGGTTGGCGGGTGCCCCGGTTGCCCGGGACCGTGAATTCATGGTGGGCGGTACAAGGTTCGAACTTGTGACCCCTTCGATGTCAACGAAGTGCTCTACCACTGAGCTAACCGCCCATGAATACTGGCTCGGGCCGACCCCATTAAAGAAAACGGGGCGCAGATTTCCGCGCCGGTAGCGGGGTCTATAAAAGGACTCGTTGGGGTTATCAAGGGCTTTTGACGGGGCTTTTTGCGAGCTATGTTTTTCCTGACCAAGGAGTCCCGATGTCCCAGACCTCGTTTCATATGATCCAACCGGAACGGCGCCTGTCCAGCGTTGTCTTTGCCTCGCCCCACAGCGGATGCGATTACCCCGATTGGTTCGTGCGCCGCTCGATGCTGGACCGTCATGCGATCCGGTCCTCTGAGGATGCTTTTGTCGACCGTCTGTTCGAATCGGCCCCCGAGGTCGGCGCACCGCTGCTCTGTGCCAACACACCGCGCGCCTTTGTCGATCTCAACCGCAGCCCGGACGAGCTTGACCCGGCGTTGATCGCGGGGGCGCACCGCCCAAGCCATAACCCCCGCGTGGCCTCGGGGCTGGGGGTGATTCCCCGCGTCGTCGCCAATGGGCGCGCGATTCATCGCAGCAAGATCACGATGGAGGAAGCGCAGGCGCGCATCGACCAGCACTGGCGCCCCTATCACGCGGCCTTGCAGGATCTGCTGGATGAGGCGCACCACCTGTTCGGCCAGGCCATCCTGATCGACTGCCATTCCATGCCGCATGAGGCCATGGACGGCGTTGCGCGCACCACCACACCGCGCCCCGAAATCGTTCTGGGCGACCGCTTTGGCGCTGCCGCCGACAGCGAGATTGTCGACCGGGTCGAGGCCGCCTTTGCCGCGGCCGGGCTGACGGTATCGCGCAACGCGCCCTTTGCCGGGGCCTATGTCACGCAGGCCTATGGTCGGCCCTCGCGCCGCCAACATGCGATTCAGGTCGAAATCGACCGCGCCGTCTATATGAACGAGCGCCAGATCACCCCGAATGCAAATTTCGACGCATTCCAGACGCTGTTGCGCGGGGTGATCGCCGAAATCGCCGCGATCGGCTATGAGGAACTGCCACTGGCGGCGGAATAGCGCCCGAAGGGGCGCGGTGCCAAAACCGGCCACCCTTCCCCCTTGCGCCTATGGACCCCTTGCACCTGTGCCCCCCCCTTGCACCTGTAACGGGGAATGGGACATAGTGCGGCGCAGGCCGCGCCCGGGCCGGATCATGCAGGGCGTGTTGGGTAACGAGGACCGCAATGAAACATCTTCTTATCATCGCGCTGATGGCCGGAACGCTGGGGTGGACTGCGCCAACGCCGGGACAGGCAGGTGTGATCGCGCGGGCCTGTATGCAGTCGAATCGCAAGGCCTCGCCTGAGCTGTGCAGTTGCATCCAGAAGGTCGCCAACAGCAGCCTGAACGCGCTGGAGCGGCGCAAGGTGGCGCGCTGGTTCGGTGACCCGCATCAGGCGCAGGAGGCACGCCAGTCGGATTCCGCCAGCGACGAAAAGCTGTGGAAACGCTATAAGTCATTCGGCGAACGCGCCGCGCAAAACTGCGGCTGACCCGTCTTGGTCTGGCAGTCCTGATCTAGCGGCTTAGACCGAGGCTCTGTAACCGGTCTTGAACTAGGTGGTTTCAGTGGCCAGACAATCCCTAGGTTGCCGATATATTTATAGATCTCGCAGCTTTCGCCGTTGCGGGCCTCCAGTAGGATATGACGGCGCAGCCCCCGTTTTCACGGTCACGGACTGTCAGACCAGAATCAGAGCCAGCATCAGGCGCATGGTTTGCCCCCCGCCTGCGCGGGAACTGGGCGGGCGGATCGCAGAAGTTCAGAAACCCTCCTGGCCAACTCGCGACCTGTGGGACTTGCCCCAAAGGGCTGCTATATTCACAAAAGACGAAACTGACGGAGGCTGTTCCATGCTCATGAAAGGCATCACCCTGCGCGGGCTGGAGGTGTTCGCGGCGCTGGCCACGACCGGGTCGGTGGCGCAGGCCGCCGAGATCACTGGGCTGAGCCTGCCTGCGGTCAGCCAACAGTTGCGCAATCTGGAAACCGCACTGGGGGCCAATTTGGTCGATCACGGGCGGCGGCCGATGGTCCTGACCCCGGCGGGGCGCGGCTTTCTGGCCCGGACCGAAGCGGTGCTGTCGGAACTGCGGCTGGCCCAGAGCGAGTTGACGGTGATGGACCTGAGCGAATTGACCACGCTGTCGTTCGGGCTGATCGACGATTTCGACAACGACCTGACCCCCCGTCTGGTCACCATTCTGGCCGACAGCCTGACCCGTTGCCGGTTCAAGATGATCACCGCCCCCAGCCATGAGATCACCGAAGCGATGGAGGCGCGGCGGCTGCATATCGCGGTGGCCGCCAGCACCGGAGAGCTGCGCGAGGGGATCGCGGAATACCCGCTGGTGCGTGACCCGTTCATTCTGGTGGCCCCCCGCGGCATGGTGACGGATCACCATAATATCTTGGCGGAACTGGCTGGATTGCCACTGCTTCGCTATGCCCGCGAACAGTTGATCAGCCGCCAGATCGAGGCCCATCTGGCGCGCCAGAAGCTGGACTTTGAAGAGCGGTTCGAGATCGGCTCTCACTTGGCCTTGATGGCGATGGTGGCGCGCCGGATCGGCTGGGCGGTGACGACGCCGCTCGGCTATATGCGCGCGGGCCGTTTCCACGACGACCTTGACGTCTTTGCGCTGCCCTTCGGGGCATTCTCGCGCACCATCTCGTTGTTTGCCGCCGCCGACTGGGCCGACCGGGTGCCGCGCGATGTGGCCCAGACCATCCGCAGACTGGTCGACAGCAAGATGATCGGGCCAGCGATCAACCGGGTGCCATGGCTGGCCGGACAGCTTCGGATACTCGATGACTGAAACGCTTGCGTCAGAGGCGGCAGGGCGGCGCGTGGGAGACACAGGGCATGGACAGGGCACCTGCGCGAGGCGGTCACCGTGTCCTACGCAGCGGCGCAAATCCATGCAGGACGGGCGGGGCGAGCATTCGCATCACGATCTGACAGTTTCGGTTTCACTTAAAATCGCGGGTCAGCCACCGGTGCCAAGCGCCCGTTTCAACCCAAGCGCCGCAGCCTCGATCAGATCAAGCGCGCCGTCGAAATCGCGAGTGTAATAGGGATCGGGCACGCGGTCGGGTCCAGATTCGCCCGCGATTTCTGGCGCATAGTCGGTGAACAGCCGCACCGGGGTGTCCGACCCCGCCGGGCGAAGCGTCTCGGTCCTGTCTCGATTGTCGCTATCCATCGCCAGAATCAGGTCAAAGCGGTGAAAATCCTCGGGCGAGACTTGCCGCGCACGCAAACCACTCAGATCAATACCGCGCCTTGCCGCGGCGGTCTGCATCGGACCATAGGGCGGCTCGCCCAGATGCCAATCCGAGGTGCCGGCGCTGTCAAACTCAAGCCGCGGCATCAACGACAGCGCAATGCCCTCGGCCGCCGGAGAGCGGCAGATATTCCCAAGGCAGACAAACAGAATTCGGGTGGTCATCGGCGGCTCCTTTCGTCACTTTGATAGGCGATCAAGGGTCTATGGAAAAGCCGATGACGAAAATCACCATTCTGACCGGCGCCGGAATATCGGCGGAAAGCGGGCTGGGCACCTTTCGCGACGAGGGCGGGCTGTGGGCGCAGCACCGAATCGAAGATGTGGCAACGCCTGAAGGATTCGCACGCAATCCCGCGCTGGTGCAGGAGTTCTATAACATGCGCCGCGCCCAAGCCGCCGCAGCCCAGCCCAACGCCGCGCATCTGGCGCTGACCCGGTTGCAGACCGATTGGCCCGGGGAGGTGGTGGTCGTCACCCAGAACGTCGATGACCTGCATGAAAGGGCGGGCACGCAGGGCGTGCTGCACATGCAC
>JASJGL010000128.1:0-10825 GCA_033791545.1 Pseudodonghicola sp.
GATGCGATCCGTGCGATGGTGCCGGAACCGCTGACCCCGGACGGCAGCGACCAGGTGCATTACGAATGGATCAACATGCCCGATAGCACCGGGTTCGGAGCCTATCAGGAATCCGGTCTGGTCATCCCCTGCCTGCTGAACGGCGAGCCGGTCAATTACACCGCGATGATGTTTCTCAACGACGAGCCGCCGATCTCGGCGGGGCGCGAGATTTGGGGGTTCCCCAAACGGTGGGGCGAGCCGAAGCTGGAGGTGCGCACCGATACGCTGACCGGAACGCTGCATTATGCGGGCGAGCGGGTGGCGATGGGCACCATGGCCTACAAATATCAGGACCGGATGGCAGCTGACCCCGCCAAACGTGGCGCGCATCTGCGCAAGACGTCTGTCAACCTCAAGATCATTCCCTGCGTGACCGGTCATCAGCGGGTTGCCGAGTTGGTCGCCTACAACCTGACCGATATCACCATGCATTTTCACTTTTCCGGCCCGGCACGGCTGCACCTGATCCCGCATATCAACGCGCCTGTCGCCGACCTTCCAGTCCTGAGCGTAGTCGAGGGCCGGCATTTCAAGGCTGACCTGACGCTGCCCTATGGCCGCATCGTTCACGACTACCTTGCCTGATTTCCCGAAAGGAATTCCCATGCCAACCACCAGAACCGCCGTTATCACCGGATCGTCCAGTGGCATCGGCCACGGCATCGCCGAGGGCCTTGCTGCCGCCGGTTACAACATCGTGCTGAACGGCATCGAGCCTGCCGAACAGATCGAACCCGCGCGCAAGGCGCTGGAGGATGCACACGGCATCAAGGCGATCTACTCGCCCGCCAACATGTTGAAACCCGACGGCGTGCGCAGCTTGATCACCGCCGCCGAGGCTGCCTTTGGCCAGGTCGATGTGCTGGTCAACAACGCCGGTATCCAGTTCGTCTCGCCCATCGAGGATTTCCCGGATGAGAAATGGGAAGCGATTTTGTCGCTGAACCTGTCGGCGTCGTTCTATGCCACCAAGGCCGTGGTGGCGGGCATGAAAGCGCGCAAATGGGGGCGGATCATTAACATCGCCTCGGCGCACGGGCTGGTCGCCTCGCCGTTCAAATCGGCCTATGTGGCGGCCAAGCATGGCATCGTCGGGCTGACCAAGACGGTCGCCCTTGAGGTTGCGGAACATGGCGTGACGGTCAACGCCATCTGCCCCGGCTATGTCTGGACTCCGTTGGTCGAAAAACAGATCCCCGATACCGCCAGGGCGCGCGGCATGACCGAAGAGCAGGTGATCCGCGACGTTCTGCTGGCAGCTCAACCGAACAAGAAATTCGCCACGGTGGAGGAACTGGCCGCCCTGGCCGTGTTCCTGTGCAGTGATGGCGCGGCGTCGATCACCGGGACGGCCTTGCCGGTCGACGGCGGATGGACGGCCCACTGATGGAGAAAACGATGAAAGTTGTCAGCAACACCACGAAGCCGCGTAAACCCAGCGATAACCGCAAACGCATCAACCTCGCCTTGCAGGGCGGCGGCGCCCACGGTGCCTTCACCTGGGGCGTGCTGGATCGCATCCTGGAAGACGGGCGGCTGGAGATCGATGCGATTTCCGGCACCTCGGCCGGTGCAATGAACGCTGTTGCCCTGGCGGACGGCTTTACTGCCGGTGGAGCCGACGGCGCGCGCGAAAAGCTGGAGGACTTCTGGCACACCATGTCTGAAGGCGCGAAGAACAGCCCGATCAAACGTGCACCGATCGACGTGATGATGGGGAACTGGAGCCTTGACCGGTCCTGGGGCTATCACGCGATGGATGCGATGACGCGGATGTTCTCGCCCTATCAGCTGAACCCGATGAACATGAACCCATTGAAGGATGTGCTGGAGGCTTGCGTCGATTTTTCCTGCGTTCAGAGCTGCAACAGCATCAAGCTTTATATCTCCGCGACCAATGTCGAGACCGGCAAGGTCAAGGTCTTCGACAGCCACCACTTGACGTCTGACATGGTGATGGCCTCGGCCTGTCTGCCGAACGTCTACCAGGCGGTGGTGATTGACGGCGTACCCTATTGGGATGGCGGATACATGGGCAACCCGGCGTTGTTCCCGTTTCATACCGGCAGTGACTGCGCCGACATCGTGGTCATCCAGATCAACCCGGTGGAGCGCAAGGGCGTCCCCCGCACACCGCAAGAGATCCAGAACCGGCTGAACGAGATCGCGTTCAACTCCAGCCTTCTGAAGGAACTCAGGGCGATCGATTTCGTGGATCGTCTGATCGACGAGGGCAAGTTGGACGAAACCAGGTATCGGCGCGAGCGCATCCACATCATCGAGAACCAGGACGCGCTTATCCCGCTGGGCGCGTCGTCGAAGATGAACGCGGAATGGGCGTTCCTGACCCATCTGCGCGACCTGGGGCGCAAGACGGCGACGCAGTGGCTCGACACAAATTTCAACGACATCGGGGAACGTTCGACGGTCGATCTGCGCGCCATGTTCATGGGCATAGGCCCCCAGCACCAAGGGTAGGCCGATGACAGGCACGGACGAATTCGGCTTTCCCATCGCCCGGGGTTTTCCGACGATAGACACGCCTGGCATGGCGCAGGTCGATCTGCTGATGGTTCAATTCTACGGGATCAGCTTGCCACAGATGATGGAAAACGCCGGGCGCGCGTTGGCGCTTGTCGCGCGGCGTCGGTATCTGCCGGGCAATCTTGCGGACCGGCATGTCGTGGTGCTGGCGGGGTCCGGCGGCAACGGCGGCGGCGCGATGGTCGCGGCGCGGCGGCTGGCCGGCTGGGGGGCGCAGGTATCGCTGGTCCCGTCTGGAAGCGCGGATGCCCTGAAAGGCGTGCCGGCGGATCAATGTGCCATACTCAAGGCCATGGGCATCCTCCCTGGAGAGGTGCCGCGCATGCCGCCGGATTTGATCCTTGATGGGCTGATCGGCTATTCCCTGCGTGGTGCCCCGGAGGGCCGGGCCGACGCGTTGATTGATTGGGCCAATCGACAGGACACCCCGGTCCTGGCCCTGGATGTCCCATCGGGTTTTGATGCCATCAACGGAACGCCCCATAACCCGTTCAACCGCGCGGAGGGATGAGGTAATCGCAATCTTAGCATCACTTCTGATGGGCGCCATTCTTGGCTTCGCAGCCCATCGTGCCGGGCTGTGTACCGTCAAGGCCGCTGCGGAAGTTCTTACCTCGCGCCGTGGCCATTTTCTGTGGTCGTTCGCGAAAAGTGCGGCCTGGGTCATGGCATTGACTGCAGTGGTCGGGGCCTTCGGGCATCCCACCAGTTTCACCCATTGGCCGCTCACCGGCCTGTCGGTTCTCGGCGGCGTGCTGTTCGGCGTCGGGGCGGGGCTGAATGGCGGTTGCACGTTTTCGACGCTGACCCGCGCGGTGGATGGCAATATCGGCCTTTGGCTGACAGTTGCCGCCTGGCCGATCGGCATGTCGGTCGCCACGATGCTTCCCCTGCCCCACCCAAGGCCTGTCGTCGTCGCGCAGCCCAGCTATTCACTCGGTATCGTGCTTCTGCTTGGCCTTGCGTTGCTTTGGGAAGGCACTCTCATCTTGCGACGGTTCTGGCGAAAACACGGGGTGAAGCGGGTGCTCGGCGCTTCTGTCTACACGCTTTCCGCGGGGGCCGCGCTGGTCGGGCTGTCCAATGCCGTGATCATCGAGGCAACCGGCCCCTGGTCGTTCTCGTCGACCATCCTTTGCGGCATCGGAACCAGGTCAGGCACAAACTGCGCGCACCCCATGCTGGCTTGGGCGATCCTCGGCGCGGCCATTCTGGGAATGGCATTCTCAAGCCTGCAACGCGGCTCGTTTGGCCTGAATATGCCGCGCGCCGGGGCAGCCCTTCGCCACGGTGCCGGCGGGATGCTCATGGGGATGGGGACAGTGCTGGTGCCCGGCGGCAATGACGGGCTGATCCTGTTTGCCATCCCCTCGCTGTCGCCACATGCGATTCCGGCCTACAGCGGCCTTTTTGCGGGAATCCTGGCAACGCTTTCCCTCATGCGCGCCTTCGGTCGCCAAATCCCGCCGGTACTGTGCAGCGGAGATATTTGCCGGGTGCGAAGTGCAAGCCCGCGACGGGCCGACATGAAGTAATGGTGGCAATGCCTGATTTGACCGAGAGGGGCTTTGTTGCAACAAAGCCGTGGCCAGACTGGATGCTCGAGGCGCTTGCCAACGCGCCCGACGACGTGCGGATAGCAGGGGAACTGATCCGTGGGACCGGACAAAGGCCCGCTGCATCGATCAAGATGCTGAGAAGTGATTTCAAGGGCGAGTGGGTTTCCGTAACAGATGAAAAGGGCGATAAAACATTCGATATCTATTGCCCCGCCCGTCTGAGAATGTTGGTCGAGAGTCTCGAGAAGGGTCCAAGGCATGTGCTGGCTAAATCGGAGAATGCTCCGCGGTCTTATGACAGCATAGAAAAGTCATTCAGAGCATGGCGCACGACACTTGTTGACCTGGCCAAGGAGCATGACGACGACGTAAGGCGTTACACTCTCCATGGCCTTCGAAAGCGCGCATGTGTGGAACTTGCCGAAGCCAACTGCTCCGACGCAGAAATCCAAGCTGTGACCGGTCAGAGCACAGAAACAGTGGCGTACTACCGAAAACAGGCAAACCGAAAAACAATGTCTCGTTCCGCTCAGATGCGCCGCTTCGAAGAGTGATGTGGGAGTCACATGTGGGAGTCGAGCACGAAAGTAAAAAGCCGCCGATCTGAGATCGGCGGCTTTTTTATGCCAAATCAAGGCTTTAATATGGTACCCAAGGCCGGACTCGAACCGGCACGCCCGTTAAGGCGGGGGATTTTGAATCCCCTGCGTCTACCATTCCGCCACTTGGGCCTCGCCTTCCGATACCCCAAGGTGCGGGGCGAGGTCCAGAGTGAAAAACGCATTGACGCGATGTGTTGTGATGTTCCCGTGGTTGACCATAGCATCGCCGCGTGGTTTTCCCCTGAGGCATAGATTTCAGCGCCAGGATCCGCCCATGCTCAAACGCCTTTATGACCGCACGCTCGCGCTGGCCGATCACCCCCGGGCGATGTGGGCGCTGGCCTTGGTGTCTTTCATCGAAAGTTCGGTGTTTCCGATTCCGCCCGATGTGCTGATGATCCCGATGATTCTGGCCCGGCCCCATCGCGCTTGGGCAATCGCCGGGGTGGCCCTGATCGCCTCGGTGCTGGGCGGGATGCTGGGCTATGCCATCGGTGCCTTTGCCTATGAAAGCGTCGGCCAGCCCATTCTTGAAATGATGGGCAAGGGCGACGCGATGGAAAGCTTCAACACGCGCTTTAACGATTTCGGCTTCTGGGCGGTGCTGGCCGCCGGCGTCACCCCCTTCCCCTACAAGGTGATCACCATCATGTCGGGCTGGACCGGGATGCCCTTGGCCACCTTCATCGCCACCTCGATTCTGGCCCGGGCGCTACGCTTTTTCGTTCTGGCCGGGCTGCTGCGCGCCTTTGGCGAACCGATCCGGGATTTCATCGAATCGCGGCTGAACCTAGTCTTTACCGTCTTTGTCGTCCTGCTGGTCGGCAGCTTTTTCCTGGTGAAATACCTATGACACGCACCGTTCTGATCCTGATCGCGGCTGGCGGCTCAGTCGCGCTTCTGCTGGGCGCGCTGGCATTCCAGTATATCGGCGGCATGCCGCCCTGCGATCTGTGCATCTTGCAACGCTGGCCGCATCTGGCCGCCGCCGGGATCGGCGTCGTGGCGCTGGCCGTCCCCGGGCGGGTGCTGCCGCTGCTAGGGGCCCTGGCTGCGCTCACCACCGCCGCCCTCGGGCTTTATCATACCGGGGTGGAACGCGGCTGGTGGGAAGGGCCCACCACCTGCACCTCCGGCCCCGTCACCGGCTTGACCCCGGATCAGCTGATGGAGCAAATCATGTCCGCGCCGCTGGTGCGCTGTGACGAGGTGGCATGGGAACTGCTGGGCCTGTCAATGGCCAGTTGGAACGCCATAGCGGCGCTGGTGCTGGCCGGGGTCTGGCTTACAGTCGCTGCGCGCTCACCACGCTGAGCCGCGCTCAGGCGGATTTGCGCGTCGATAGCAACAGGCTGGTCTCGCTCGTGCTGACCCCATCGAACATGCGGATGCGCGCCAACGCCTGATCCAGCGCCTCCAGCGTTTCGGTTCCCAGTTCCACGATCAGATCCCAACGCCCGTTGGTGGAATGGATCGCGCGCACCTCGGCCAAGCCATGCAACTGCCGGGTGATCCGTGCCGCGCCCCTGCCCTCGATCCCGATCATCATCAGACCGCGCACCGGATCGCGCAGCACGTCCTGTTTCAGCACCACAGAAAACCCCAAGATGTCGCCGCGCTGCTGCAAGCGTTCGATCCGGGATCGAACGGTGGTACGCGACAGGCCCAGCCGCAAGGCCAGATCCGAAAGCGAGGCGCGCGCGTCATGGCGTAGCGCGGCAATCAAACGCTCGTCCGTATTGTCCATTTTGACGTCCGTTTTGTGCATATACATTCCATCTTGACCAATAAGTCGGGTGGATATCAACGCAATTCGGCGGCACCCTCAAAGGGAAACAGATATTCTGGGGCGAGATGAAACACACTGACTGCATCCTGATCGGCGCGCCGGTCGACAGTGGCAAGCGCCGCACTGGCTGCCTGATGGGGCCGGACGCGCTGCGCACCGCCGGACTGGCAGAGGCCTTGCGCGATCTTGGCCACCGGGTCGAGGATCTGGGGAATCTGACCCCCGAACCGTACAGTCCCGACACCGCGGATGGCCCGCTGGTCAAACCCAATGAAACCGCTGGCTGGACCGCGCGGCTGATCGCGGCGGCCGAAGACGCCATGACGCGGGGGCTGCCGATCTTTCTGGGGGGCGATCACGCGCTGTCGTTGGGTTCGGTCGCGGGGGTTGCGCGCCACGCCGCCCGCGCCGGGCGGCCGCAATTCGTGCTCTGGCTCGACGCGCATAGCGACTTTCACACGCCCGAGACCACGGACTCCGGCAATCTGCATGGCACGCCCTTGGGCTATGTCACCGGACGGTCCGGTTTTGCCGGGTTCCCGCCGCTGACGACCCCGGTACCGCAGGACAACATCTGCCTGCTTGGGCTTCGCTCGGTCGATGCCGCCGAACGCGCCGCGCTGGAGGGCAGCGCGATCCGTCGCCACGACATGCGAGAGATCGACGAGCGCGGCATCGCCCGCCCGCTGGGTGATTTCCTTGATCGGGTGGCGGCGGAAAACGGCATGTTGCATGTCTCGCTCGACGTGGATTTTCTCGACCCCTCCATCGCGCCGGCAGTGGGCACCACGGTGCCCGGTGGCGCCACCATCCGCGAGGGGCATCTGGTGATGGAGCTGATCTGCGACAGCGGCTTGATGACCTCGCTTGATCTGGTGGAGCTCAACCCGTTTCTCGACGACCGCGGTCGCACCGCGCAGCTTCTGGTGGACCTCACCGCCTCGGCGCTGGGGCGCCGTGTTTTCGACCGACCGACAAGGGCTTTTGCATGACACAGACTTCTCATCCCTCCGACAAGGCCTTGGTGCCCTTCGTTTCCGTCGATCACATGATGCAGCTGATCCACCGCATCGGGCTGGAGCAGATGTTGCGCGAGTTGGCCGGCTATATCGAGGATGATTTCCGCCGCTGGGAACTGTTCGACAAAACCCCGCGGGTCGCCAGCCATTCCGCCGAAGGCGTGATCGAGTTGATGCCGACCTCTGACGGCGAGGTCTATGGCTTCAAATATGTCAACGGCCACCCCAAGAACATGAAGGAAGGGCTGCAAACAGTTACAGCTTTTGGACTTTTGGCGAATGTAGACAACGGCTATCCGGTTCTGCTCAGCGAGATGACGATCCTGACCGCTCTGCGCACGGCGGCCACCTCGGCGATGGTGGCAAAGCATCTGGCACCGAAAGGGGCGCGCACCATGGCGATGATCGGCAATGGCGCGCAGTCGGAATTTCAAAGTCTGGCGATGAAGGCGATCTGCGGCATCGACACCGTGCGGCTGTGGGATATCGACCCCGGGGCGACCGCGAAATGTGCCGCCAATCTGGCCGGCCACGGGCTGCGCGTGGTGCTTTGCACCAGCGCCGAACAGGCGATCGAGGGCGCGCAGATTATCACCACCTGCACCGCCGACAAGCAATGCGCCACGATCCTGAGCGACAACATGGTCGGCCCCGGCATGCATATCAACGCCATCGGCGGCGATTGCCCGGGCAAGACTGAACTGGCCCCCGGCATCCTGACCCGCGCGGGCGTCTTCGTCGAATACCCGGCCCAGACCCGGATCGAGGGCGAGATCCAGCAAATGCCCGAGGATTTCCCGGTGACCGAAATCTGGGAGGTGATCACAGGCCGCAAACCGGGGCGGCGCAGCGCCGAGCAGATCACGCTGTTTGACAGCGTCGGCTTCGCGACCGAGGATTTCAGCGCCCTGCGCTATGTGCGCGACAAGGTCAAAGGTACCGGCCTGTCGCATATGCTGGATCTTCTGGCCGACCCGGACGATCCGCGCGACCTGTTCGGCATGGTCCAGCGCGCCGCCCCGGCGGAAACGTGACATGAAGCATGTCCTGCGGTTCAAAAGAGCCGCAGGACACCGATGTGACGGATAGGCGAGGCCCCGCTGACCTGCGTTTCAGGCATTAGGTCGGACGGCGATTCAGCGGAAAAGCGGCAGGTATTTGCGCATAACCTGCGGTTTTAGGCGGACTTATTCCGCAATTTTCCGCAATTTTTCGGTTGAGTTGCTTTCGTGAATGGCGATGTGCAATCGAACCCCCGGAACACAGACACGGGGAAAAGTGCATGTCGATTGCAAGTGATCTAGAACGGTTCATGTTGGACCTAGTGAACGCCGAACGAGCGGCGGTGGGGGTGGCTCCACTTAAACTGGAGCAGCATCTCAACGACTCCACAGAAGACCACAGCACGTGGATTTTGGATGAGGACGTCTTTTCTCATACGGGTCTAAACGGATCATCCTCTTCTGAGCGGATGGTCGATGCTGGCTTTGACTTTTCCGGGAGCTGGCGCTCGGGTGAGAATATCGGTTTTCAGAGCGAAAGGGGCGTTGCCGGGGTCTATGACGACGTGGAGGATATTCACGAATCCCTGATGGCAAGTACAGGTCATCGGTGGAACATCCTCAATCCCGACTATGAATACATGGGGATCGGAATCGAACAGGGAGATTACAAGGGCTTTGACGTGATCATGGTCACGCAGAACTTTGCCCGAACCGATGGTCCGGTTTTGCTCGACACTGGCGGGGGCAGCACGACGTCCGGCGCAATTGTCGGCGACAGTGGGAGCAACCTGTTGGTGGGCACCAGCAGCGTAGACATCATCCGGGGGTTTGCTGGCAGCGATGTTCTAAAGGGACAAGGCGGAGCGGACACTCTGGAAGGCGGAAGTGGTTCTGATACGTTAGACGGAGGCTCGGGAAACGATGCTCTGTTCGGTGGCGACGGGTCAGACCGGGCCATCGGGAAAAACGGCAACGACACGCTTTATGGCGAAGCCGGTCGGGATATTCTGAAAGGCGGAAGTGGTAAAGACACGTTAAACGGAGGCGCAGAGAAAGACCGGTTGACCGGAGGGGCGAACGAGGATGTTTTTCTGTTCACGGACGCGAGTCACAACGCGCAGCGAACTGATCGTGATGTGATCGTCGATTTTGACCGCGCGCAGGACATCATCGATCTGTCAGCCATCGACGCGAATACAATGCGGTCCGGCGATCAGGGTTTTGCCTTCATCGGGACCGGCGCCTTCAGCGGCACAGCCGGCGAACTGCGGTACCGGTCACTGGCCAGCGACACGAAACGTGAGATCCAAGGCGATATCGACGGGGACGGATCCGCGGACTTCTTTATTCTTGTAAAGGGTGCGGTCGATCTGACGGCAGGTGATTTCCTGCTCTGACCGTCTGGAGAGGCCGTCGGAGATGAAGCAACTGCGCGATCAGGACGACAAGAATGGTAAGCGGAAAATGCAGCTTGCGGAGGGACCAGCCGGGGGCAGCTCATCCGCCGCCACGCTCACTTCTTGCTGCGCGCGGCCTTTTCTTCCTTGGTCAGCTTGTTGTTCCAGGAATTGTTGCTCAAACCCAACTCGCTTGGAAGAGGTTTGGTTTTCCCGACGCTGACCTTTCCGCCCTTGTTCAGGAATTCCCGAATAAGCGCATCATCCGTGGTTTCTTTGGGGACATGTTTCATGGGCCCGAACATACCCGATCGGTCGCAGCCCTGTCACGCACGATCTGGTTAAAGATCGCTCGGTGCGCGCATCATTCGGCGGCAGCAGTAAAGGTCTGCGGGCATGGGTTGCGCTGACGCGGGGGATGCATGAAATTGCAGGATCATCGCCAGAGGGGATTGCGACATGATGATCTATGGATTGAACACCTGCGCTGTGTGTCAAAAGGCCCGCAAGGCGTTGGAGGCCGGGGGCAAGGAGGTCAGTTTCCGCGATATCCGCGCCGACCCTCTGAGCGAGGCAGAATTGGCTGAGCTGATTGCAGAGTTCGGGGATCGGTTGGTGGATCGCACGTCGAATGACTACCGAGGGCTCAATATGTGGCTGAAAAATTCAGAGGCCGAGGCGCAGATTGCCGCCCAACCCAAGGTGATGGCACGCCCGGTCATCCGGGACCGCGATAAGCTTTATCTTGGTTGGGACGAGACGGTGCAAAACGCGGTGCTTGCGGAGTAATTTCTTGAGCCGTGATGCCTGCGCGAACGACATTTGACATCAAGCCCCCGTATTGATGAAGAATAACGCGTCTGCAAAGC
>JASJGL010000129.1:0-8107 GCA_033791545.1 Pseudodonghicola sp.
TGGTGCGGGTATTTTGCGCCAGAAAACGGCGGTCGTGCCACGCCGCCTTGCCCCTCGGGGGGGCTTGGGATAGACCCCGCCGCGACACAGGATTGTGCAGGAGCCCGCGATGGCCAAGCCGAAAAAACAGCCCCGCCCCAAGGCAGAGACACCGAAAGGGTTCCGTGACTATTTCGGCGCCGAGGTGAGCCAGCGCAGCGAAATGCTGCGCCAGATCGCCGGGGTCTATCATCGCTATGGCTTTGATGCGCTGGAAAGCAGCGCGGTGGAAACCGTCGAGGCGCTGGGCAAGTTCCTGCCCGATGTCGACCGCCCGAACGAGGGGGTCTTTGCCTGGCAGGAAGGCGTCGAGGAGGGCAAGGGCGACTGGCTGGCGCTGCGCTATGACCTCACCGCGCCGCTGGCGCGGGTCTATGCCCAGCACCGCAACGATCTGCCGACCCCCTATCGCCGCTATGCGATGGGGCCGGTCTGGCGCAACGAGAAGCCGGGGCCGGGGCGCTATCGCCAGTTCTATCAGTGTGATGCGGATACCGTCGGCAGCGGCTCGATGGCGGCGGATGCCGAGATCTGCGCCATGCTGGCCGATACGCTGGAGACGGTCGGCATTGCGCGCGGCGATTACCTGATCCGGGTCAACAACCGCAAGGTTCTGAACGGTGTGCTGGAGGCGATGGGGCTGGGCGGCGACGCTGGGCTGCATGACGCCGTGCTGCGCACCATCGACAAGTTTGACAAGGTCGGCGAGGCTGGCGTGCGCGAATTGCTGGGCAAGGGGCGATTGGATGCCTCGGGCGCCTATATCGACGGTGTCGGACTGAGCGAGGCGCAGGCCGATCCGGTGGTTGCGTTCCTCACCTCCAAAGGCGCGGATAATGCGGAAACGCTGGCCAACCTGCGTATTGCCGTAGGTGACAGCGCGATCGGTGCCGAGGGCGTGGGCGAGTTGGAACAGATCGCTGATCTGCTCACCGCCCAAGGCTATGGCCCCGACCGTATCGTGATCGACCCCAGCGTTGTGCGTGGTCTGGGGTATTATACCGGCCCGGTGTACGAGGCCGAGCTGACCTTTGAGATCTTTGATGAGAAAGGCCGCAAGCGGCAGTTCGGCTCGGTTGCTGGCGGTGGGCGCTATGACGATCTGGTCAAACGCTTCACCGGGCAGAGCGTTCCGGCGACGGGGATCTCGATCGGTGTGGATCGGCTGCTGGCGGCGTTGCGCGAAAAGGGCCGGGTCACCGCGCAGGATCAGGGCCCGGTTGTTGTTACCGTGATGGATCGCGACCGCATGGCCGATTATCAGGCGATGGTGGCCGAGCTGCGGCAGGCGGGCATCCGCGCCGAGGTGTATCTCGGCAACCCGAAGAATTTCGGCAACCAGCTCAAATACGCTGACCGGCGCAATTCCCCCATCGCAGTGATCGAAGGGGACGATGAGAAGGCGCGCGGCGTGGTCCAGATCAAGGATTTGGTTCTGGGGGCGCAGATCGCCGAAAACGCCACGCTGGAGGAATGGAAGGAACGCCCCAGTCAGTTTGAGGTGCCGCGCGCCGAGCTGATTGCCAAGGTGCGTGAGATCCTCGCCAGCCCAGACGGCGGGCAGGGCTGATGCCGCAGCGCGCCCGGATTCTTGAGCGCGCGGCCAAGCTGCGCGCCTATTTCGAACAGGCGGGCGCACAGCCTGTCGAAACCCCGGTGTTGCAACCGGCTGAAACCCTGCTCGACCTGTATGGCGAGGATATCCGGGGTCGTGCCTATGTGACCCTAGACGCGGTGCGGGGCGAGCAGATGTTGCGCCCGGACTTTACCGTGCCGGTGGTGCAGATGCACATGGCGCATGGGGCAGAGCCCGCGCGCTATACCTATTCCGGCGAGGTGTTCCGCCGTCAGGAACACGACCCGGACCGGGACAACGAATATATCCAGGTCGGCTATGAGGTGTTTGACCGCACCGATCCGGCGGCTGCGGATGCCGAGGTGTTCACCCTGATCGCGGGGGCGCTCTCGGGGCTGCACCTGCGGGCGACTACCGGCGATATCGGTCTTCTTTTGGCGGCGGTGACCGGGTTGGAGACGACCGCGGCGCGCAAGGCGGCGCTGATGCGCCATATCTGGCGCCCGCGCCGGTTTCGCGCCCTGCTGGAGCGGTATTCGGGGCGCAGCGCGGTGCCACCGGCGCGCGCCGCGCTGTTGGCTGCCGCTGATCCGATGGCCAAGGCGGGTCCGGTGATCGGGCTGCGCAGCCGCGCGGAGGTCTTGGCGCGGATCGAGGCGTTGCGCGCCGATGCCGCCGCGCCGCCGATTTCCGAGCGCGAGATCAGCGCGCTGGAAACCCTGCTGGCGGTGCGTGAAACCCTGCCTTTCGCGTTGGAGCATTTGCGCGACGTGGCGGTGGATTTGCCGCAGATCACCCCGGCACTGGATCGGCTCGAGGCGCGTATCACCGCGCTGGCTGCGCGCGGTGTGGATGTGGACAACCTTGAATTCGAGGCCAGCTATGGCCGCACGTCGATGGAATATTACGACGGGTTCGTGTTCGGCTTTTACGCCGCCGCGCGCGCGGATCTTCCACCGGTTGCCACCGGGGGGCGCTATGATGCCTTGACCCGTGCGCTGGGCGGTGGCGGTGAAATCCCGGCGGTTGGCGGCGTGTTGCGCCCCGGCCTGATGCTGACGCTTGAGGAGGCCCGCACATGAGTGTGAAGCTGGGTGTGCCCTCCAAGGGGCGGTTGATGGACAAGACCTTTGACTGGTTCGAGAAACGCGGCATCCGTCTGAGCCGCACCGGCTCTGACCGGGAATATTCCGGCGCGGTCGAGGGGATCGAAGGGATCACTCTGGTGCTGCTTTCGGCGGGGGAAATTCCGCGCGAACTGGCCGCCGGGCGGATCCATCTGGGCGTGACCGGCACCGATCTGGTGCATGAAAAGCTGCCGCGTTGGGAACAGCAGGTCGAAGAGATCGCGCCGCTGGGCTTTGGTCAGGCGGATCTGATCCTCGCGGTGCCAAGCTGTTGGGCTGACGTAGATACGCTGGACGATCTGGACGCGGCGGCGGCGGCCTTTCGTGCGCGCCACGGCTTTCGGGTGCGGATCGCGACCAAGTATCACCGGCTGGTGCGCGATTTCCTGACGGACGCGGGGGTCGCGGATTATCAGTTGGTCGACAGTCAGGGCGCGACCGAGGGCACGGTCAAGAACGAGACCGCCGAGGCGATCGCCGACATCACCTCGACCGGCGAGACGCTGCGCGCCAATCACCTCAAGCTGTTGAGCGATGGTCTGGTGTTGCGCAGTCAGGCGACGCTTTGGCGCAGCCGGGGTGCCGCCTGTGATGCCGGTGAGAAACAGGCGCTGGCCGCGCTGCTGAAGCGGGTCGACGGCTAGGCGCTTTGGCCTTGAATGACGACGCGTCCGGGCCGAGGCCCGGACTGTGGGGAGCTTGGGGTCTTTGCCCTGTCCGCACGTCTTGTCGGCTAGTCGAACGGACGAGACCTGACACCAAGCGCATCGCGCATGGGTGCATTTTTCCTGACCTCGCGAAAAATATACGGCTTAGTCGAGAAGCTTCGCAATGCGTTCAACGCGGTTGAAGTCATCCTTCAGGGACAAGCTGCCGTTTGCGCGTTCCAGCGCCAAGGCCGAGTGACGCCGCGCCTCATCGCGAAAACCAGCATAATCGAGCGTTGAAAGGGACAGGAAAGCCTTTTGCAACCTGATCCCAACCTCGACGGTTCCGGCCCCATCGCGGGCCATCGCCGTGAAGGCATCATCAAACATCTCGGCCAAGGACAGCGTTGGAATGATGACGCGATCATATTTCTCTTCGATCTTTTCGTCGTCTTCGACGGGCGCGGCCCAAGCCGCGAAGAGCCTCACGAAACGTCCGATGATGACGATCGCGGTGCCCGAATCATTCACCGCTGGAGACAGGGCGCGGGAGGCGATTTCGGACAGCACGATGAGGCCGAATCGCGGGTCCTCATCGAAGGTCCGGTTGTCGCCAAAAACGAAGGCGCTGGAGATCCGTCTCAGGATTTTCTCGTCCACCTCGTCGCAGGTGTCGAGGATGGCAATCGGTCGACCGGGGGCAAGAAAAGAGCCGGGCATCGCATCGACCATGATCCGAATGTCATGTTCGACCGCGATGGCCTGAAGCGCGCCCATGTCGACGTATTGGATATAGCCGATCTCGTCACAAAAGACCTCTGTGCCGGTCAGTTCTGTGCTGCAGGTCTTCTCGACGCCCCCGAGAAAGGGCATGAGACGTCGCTCCTTGAGGCAGGCCAGTGCCGCCGCCTCGGCCTTGTCGATCGTGGTGCCCAACCGGCCCAGCCGTGCAATGTTGTCGACCCAGCGCACGAAGGTGAGAATGACCCAGGCGAAGATCGCCAAGGTCAGAACGAAAAGAACGAAACGACCACCCGCGCCGTAGAACCCCGTCTTGAGCGCGACAATCGAGACGATGCTGAAGATGAAGGCCCCGATGAAACTGGAAAGAGCCGTTTGCGAGACATCATCTGCCAGCACGAGCGCAAAGGCGCGGGGGGTCGCGGAGCTGCTGGCCGATGCGTAGCTTGCCACCATCGAGCCGACGGCAAAGGTCGCGACCGCCAGCATCGACGAGGAGATGATGGACAGCAGGGTCTGAATGGTGTCCGCCTCGATCTCGGGCAACACGTATCCGAGCGATCCGTAATCCGCCGCATGAGCGAAAAACGAGGCGGCGATCGCCATGAAGCAATAGAGCAATGGCTTGGCCCAGAGGCGTTTGCGCAACTGCAGCACATTATGGATGAGGCGCGTTTTCATGAAACGACTTTACGACCCCGTGCGCCTGCGGCAAGGGCTTCGTCATCATGCGGGTTTGAGCGGCACGATAAAACAGGCGGGTGTGCGCTGTGTCCTTTGGCGGTTCCCCTATCGCAAACCGATCCGGGCCGCGTTCAGAGCACCCCGATCTCGGCCAGCGCGCGGTCCAGATCTTCGGGCAGCGACTCTTGCTGATCGCGCCCTGCGGGCAGGTCGGCGGGGGCGTCGTCGGGGGCGATGTAGCGCCAGCCCTGAAACGGCCGCCGCGGCGCGGCGCGGGTCAGAATTACCTTTGGGTCCAGCACGATGCCGCAACGTTTGATGCCGTCGCCGCGATCCACCTCGTCCAGTCGCACAATGCGCTGGCGGGCCAGAACCTGCCCCTTGAACACCCAATAGAGCGAGCCGCCGTCGAGCAGTTCATCCGCGCGCTTGGGCCACATCCTTGTGACGTGGCGCGGCAGCCCGTCAGGCCCAAGGGCGCGCGGATTGCTCTGCCAGTCCAGCAGATCCTGCACCGCTTCGGCACCAACGCACAGCTTGATCAGATTGACGGTTGCACCCACCCGAGTCGCCCCCTTGTTCAGCAGCCTATATTGTAGGGCTTGCGGCGGGGACTGCAAACTCTTGTGGTGATTGACACCGATTTGTCGAGATTCAGGGGCTGTGACTTGTTGTGGTCGGCCGAGACTGTAGTGTATCTTGATTCGAGAGGCACCAATCGCGATGTAGCTCAACTGGATAGAGCGTCTCGCTTTCGTGTAGCTGGAGTGTGACAACCCCAAGCTACGGCGAGAAGGCTGCAGGTTCAAGTCCTGCCATCGCGCCCATTTTCAGAAGCTCATCTTGTGGGTATTCTGCCCTTCTCTCCAAGCCCTTGTGTATTTTGTCTGATCTTAGCGCCTGTGCCTTGTTGTGGTCGGTCGAGATTGTGGTGTATCTAGGATATCCGTTCTTCAAGACAAATCCTCTGCCAAGGATCGCCAATATGACCCGTTTCGCAGCCCCCATTGCCGAGCAGATCTGGGATATGAAGTACCGCTTCAAATCCGCTGACGGCGCGCCGATTGACCAGACGGTCGAAGACACATGGCGGCGCATCGCCCGCGATCTGGCGAAGGTCGAAAAAGACCCGGAACAGTGGGAAGAGCGGTTCTTTTCCGCGCTGGAGGATTTCAAATACCTGCCCGCCGGGCGCATCACCGCAGGCGCCGGAACCGCCCGCGAGGTGACGCTGTTCAACTGCTTTGTCATGGGTACGGTACCCGACACCATGGGCGGCATTTTCGACATGCTGAAAGAGGCCGCGCTGACCATGCAGCAGGGCGGGGGAATCGGGTATGATTTCTCGACCATCCGGCCCCGTGGCGCCGCTGTTGCCGGGGTGGCCGCCGATGCCTCGGGTCCGCTGTCGTTCATGGATGTTTGGGATGCGATGTGCCGCACCATCATGTCCGCCGGGTCGCGCCGGGGGGCGATGATGGCAACAATGCGGTGCGATCACCCGGACGTGGAACAGTTCATCTCGGCCAAGTCCGATCCGGCGCGGCTGCGCAATTTCAACATGTCGGTTCTGATCACGGATCCCTTCATGGAGGCGATCAAGGCCGATGGCCCGTGGGAGCTGAAATTCGGCGACAAGGTCTATCATACGGTGCAGGCGCGCGATCTGTGGAACAAGATCATGCGCGCCACCTATGATTACGCCGAGCCGGGCGTGATCTTTATCGACCGTATCAACAAGATGAACAATCTGGCCTATTGTGAGCAGATCGCGGCCACCAACCCCTGTGGCGAACAGCCGCTGCCACCCTATGGCGCCTGCCTGCTGGGTTCGATCAACCTCGCCCGGCTGGTGAGCGATCCGTTCGGGCCGGAGGCGGCGCTGGATCAGGCGGCGCTGTCCGAGTTGGTCGCGACCGCGGTGCGGATGATGGACAATGTGGTCGATGCCTCGAAATTCCCGCTGCCGGAACAGGCGGACGAGGCCCGCGCCAAGCGCCGCATCGGGCTGGGTGTGACCGGGCTGGCCGATGCCTTGCTGATGCTGGGGCTGCGCTATGGCAGCGAAGAGGCCGCCACACAGACCGAGGATTGGCTGCACGCGATCGCGCGGGCCTCCTATCTGGCCTCGGTCGAGCTGGCCAAGGAAAAAGGCGCTTTTCCGCTGTTTGACGCCGAGAAATACCTTGCCTCTGGCGCGTTGCTGCAGATGGACGAAGACGTGCGCGCGGCGATTGCCGAACACGGTATCCGCAACGCCTTGCTGACCTCGATCGCGCCCACCGGCACGATCAGCCTGTATGCCGGCAACGTCTCCAGCGGGATCGAGCCGGTCTTTGCCTATAGCTATACCCGTAAGGTGCTGCAAAAGGATGGCTCGCGCACCGAGGAAGAGGTGATCGACTACGCCGTGCAGATGTGGCGCGACAAGTTCGGCGAGGCCGAGTTGCCGGAGTTCTTTGTCAACGCCCAGACGCTGGCACCGCTGGATCACGTGCGGATGCAGGCGGCGGCGCAGAAATGGATCGACAGTTCGATCTCCAAGACCATCAACTGCCCCGAAGACATCGACTTTGACGCGTTCAAGGATGTCTACATGCAGGCCTATGAGACCGGCTGCAAAGGCTGCACCACCTATCGGCCCAACGATGTGACCGGCTCGGTGTTGACGGTGAGCGAAAAGACCGACGCCGCCCCGGGCGAGGCCACAGTACAGGGCGCAGTACAGGGCACGGGCGCAATCGAACCGGGGGCCGAAGTGGTCTATATGTCCGAGCCGCTGGACCGGCCGCAGGCGCTGGAGGGCAATACCTACAAGCTGAAATGGCCCGACAGCGAACATGCCATCTATCTGACCATCAACGATATCATCATCAACGGCCACCGCCGCCCGTTTGAGGTGTTCATCAACTCCAAGAACATGGAGCATTACGCTTGGACACTGGCGCTGACCCGGATGATCAGCGCCGTATTCCGGCGCGGCGGTGACGTGAGCTTTGTGGTCGAGGAACTCAAGGCCGTGTTCGACCCGCGCGGCGGCGCCTGGGTGCAGGGCAAATACATTCCCTCGATCCTGGCTGCCATCGGCGGTGTGATCGAACGCCACATGATCTCGATCGGCTTCATCGAAGGCGAGGGGATGGGGCTGAAAACTGACCCGCAAGCGCAAGTGGTCAAACTGGACGCCCCCGCCCCGCGCGGCAAAGCCTGCCCGTCCTGCGGTCAATACGAAGTGCGCATGATCGAAGGCTGCCTCACCTGCGCCAGCTGTGGCTATTCCAAGTGCGGCTGAG
>JASJGL010000130.1:0-18140 GCA_033791545.1 Pseudodonghicola sp.
ACGCCTTGCCCTGCCACTGACCGGACTGGCGAGTGATGGGCGCGAGGCCGGCGAGACTGGCCACCTGTTTGCGCTCGAGTGTGCCAATCTCCGGCAGTAGGATCAGCATGGCGGCCGCCGTGACGGCACCGATCCCCGGCATGGAGCACAGAATGTCGCGACTTCGTGCGGTGGTCTCCCGCGCCTCGATCAGCGCCTCGATCTTGGCGTCCAGCTCGGCAATCTGACGCTCCACCTGGGTGATCTGCGCCTTGGTCTGGCGTTTCAGCACCGCAATATCCTGAGTCTGGATGCGGTTGCGCAATCTCGTGCGGTCCTTGATCAGTCCCGTGCGCGCAACGTGCAAATCCCTGAGAACACGCGCTTCCCGGGAACAGGACGCCTGGGGCGCAAGGTCGAATGCCGCGCCCATGCGCGCTAGCATCTGCGCGTCCACCGCATCGGTCTTGGCCTTGGTCCCATGCGCCTCGGCGAACCGGCGCGCCTGAAGCGGGTTCACCTTGACCATGGTAACCTCTCGCCAAGCGCCGCCTCGAAGGCCTTGTGATACGCCCCCGTCGGCTCGAACACGATCCGCCCCACCGGCTCCTTTCCAAGCCATTTGCTGAGGGCCCGGTATCCCGCGGCTGAGTTCTCGAAACGCTGTGCTGCACCATCTTCCAACCGAAATACATCCAAATGGGATTTCGATATGTCCACGCCAATGGTATGATCCGTCATCTTCGCCATGTCATATGCTTGTCATGCGTGATTAGTCGCACGCGTATCCGTTCAGACCCTTTGGTGAAGACGGCGACTGATCATACTTTCTTACGGTCCCTGTCGACCGAGTATTATGCGATCCAGCCGCCGCCACTGCCCGCCATAAATGGCGTGACGGGAAGTAGCTCCTTTATACCTCGGGAGCCGGGTTCAGCATAAGACAAGCGATGATCAGTTACGGCAAGCCGGAGATCATGAACACGGACCAGGGCAGCCAGTTCACATCCATCGACTTCATCAAGGCGCTGAAGGCTGCCGAGATCCAGATCAGCATGGATGGGAAAGGGGCGTGGCGCGACAACGTCTTCGTTGAACGTCTTTGGCGGACGATCAAATATGAGGAGGTCAACCTGCACGCCTATGACAGCGTTTCCGAGGCGCGCTCGGGCCTCTCCCGATACCTGGCCTTTTACAACACGCGGAGACCGCATTCATCGCTGGACGGGCAAACGCCCGATCAAGCATATCTCAACCAGAACCGACCAATCCCAGTCGCGGCATAACCGAGCGGAAGATCCACTTAGAAAACGGCTTCAAACTGCTCAGACAAACCGGGCCACTTCAGTGGAGATCGGGTCGGTCACTGCGGACGGCGTCTACGATACGCGCATGTGCCACGATGCAGTCGCCGACCGGGGCGCGCATGCCATCATCCCGCCGCGCAAGAACGCTAGGGTCAGGATTCATAACCAATAGATGACGGTTGCCGCGAGCGCGATGGCCGAGAGGAAGACCTTCGGACATCTGTCGTATCGGGTTGCCACGCGCCTCCAGTCCTTGAGCCTGCCGAACATGATCTCGATGCGGTTGCGCCGCTTGTATCGGCGCTTGTCGTATTTGACCGGTGTCTTGCGCTGCTTGCGGCCAGGGATGCAGGCGCGTATCCCCTTGTCCTGCAACGCTTCTCTGAACCAATCGGCGTCATAGCCGCGATCCCCGAGCAGCCAGTCTACGTTTGGGAGACTGCTGAGCAGCGCCCGCGCCCCGATGTAGTCGCTGACCTGCCCGGCGGTGACGAACAGGTTGAGCGGTCGACCCTGGCTGTCGCAAATGGTATGCAGCTTCGTGTTCATGCCGCCCTTGGTCCGGCCGATCAGGCGACCACGCCCCCCTTTTTTCGCGGCCAAGTTGGTCGCGGTCCGGTGCGCTTTAAGATAAGTCGCGTCGATCATGACGGTTTTTTCCTCGCCGTGTTCGGCGGTCAACCCGATCATCATCTGGCGAAGATGCCTTTCTCGCTCCAACGCTTCCACCGGCTGTAGAGCGTCTTGTGAGGCCCATACTCCTTGGGGGCATCGCGCCAGCGCAACCCATTGCGATTGATGAAGATAATCCCGCTCAGCACCCGCCTGTCATCGACGCGCGGCTTGCCGTGCGACTTCGGGAAGAAAGGGGCAATGACCTGCCCCCCGCTGGTCCCTCGTTCATAACGAGAGTCTGCGGGTTGGATTCTGGTAGCGGGGTTTATCGCGCCGGGCAAGCGCGCCGGGCGCGGAGCCCTCAAATTGCTCACCTTCGCAAAAGCGCCGTGCCTGGCGTTGATTCACACGTGCAAAACTGATCGCATACTGCGCCAGGCCTGTTTCCACACATCGATGATAGATGCCGGTCAATTCAAAAATGACGCGCGAAACCCCTGTTTTAGCCGCCCAAAGTGCGAGGGCCTTAACCCCCGTGTTGCCGAACTGCTTGTGCTCCCCCTTGGCAAGCCAATACGCATCCAATTTATCTTTCGAAATATCGATCCGGCCTCTCAGCGATGCTGTGCATCGCCTGTCGGCCGATGAATGGTATCTTCCATGTGTCTTCTCCTCACCTTGTCATGCGGGCCCACAGCCCGTTCCTCGGGAAAATGATTCACTGGATCATTTTCGGAACCCTCAGAACTCCGTCCAGGTCAGTAGAAAAGACGGAGGTGACCAGACTCGTACGCGGTCCACGACGACCAAGAGGGGAACGGTCCGACCTCCGCCGCTGCCCGGCGTTGCAAGTGACTGCCGGGCAGCTATTCCAGCTTCACACAGGAACTGCTCAATTCATAAGACAAGAGGGGGAGCCATCCACCTCATCTGGTTTCCGCCGGACCAGCATGTGCCGCGACAGTTGGCTGGCATATGATATCGGCCTGCTTCGGGCTGGATCCCGCTGGGCCTGCGCTTGCCACATGACGTAAGGTCAAGTGCGATTAGCAATGGACAGACTGTCTGTGCTCTGTCATGAGGACGGTGCTGCGTTATTTCAGTCGATCCCCTGCTTTCCCTTTCCGGACCTCAGCGAACTCGATACTGGCCGACTACGCCACGCTGTTGCATTTCCGCGAACAGGTTGAAAACTAAAGGAGATCTCACGATGGCCAATGGCACCGTGAAATGGTTTAATTCTACTAAAGGCTTCGGTTTTATTGCTCCCGCGTCAGGCGGAAAGGACGTCTTCGTCCATATTTCTGCCCTCGAACGTGCGGGCCTGACGTCTTTGGAAGATAATCAGGAAGTCACATTCGAAATCGAGTCCGGCCGTGACGGTCGTGAGTCGGCGGCCAATCTTCAGCTCGCCTGAACGGTCGATCCGAATTTGGAACAGGGCGCCCTTGGGCGCCCTTTTTCGTTGCGCCTCAACACTATGACTGGACATGTGGCAATTTCATTGGTCCAGCTCCAATGCTCCGTTGAGGATTCCAGCCTATCAGTATAGCACCCGATGGTTGCGGAGAACGGCGGCAACGTCCGCTCAGCAGGGACTCTGGTTCGCAAATCGCTTGACAGCCGTACTTCCCCTATCCGGCATACATTCCAGCTGCGAACGGCGGGGGTGCGGCAGGGCTGGCCCGTGCTTTGGATCGGGGATCAGATCATCAGGCATATGACGTCGTTTTTGGGGGCTGCAGCCGGTCCAAATTGGGACTCGAGCAGGTAGATCTGCCGAAACGGCAAAGCCGCACAGGCTGTCACGGGTCGGAGGATACGCCATTTACGAGCGCAAGAAGCGCTTTTGACAGTGTGGTGTCCTCCGTGCCCAGGTCCAGCGGCAGGTCGAAATGGTTGCGACTTGGGACCTCGATCAGCTCTGCCTCAAAACCGGCGTTCAGCCAAAGACGGAAATATTCCTTAGACTGGCGTTTGAAACCGGAGGCCTCGCCCTCGGCATAGGCTACGATGATCGGGCAGCCCGCAGACGGGAGGCATTCGCAGGGGGAAAGCGGGCCGATCCTTGACAGATCCAGAGCCATCCACTCCTGTACGAAACTATTGGTTAGCGGTGCTAGGTGGAACAATCCACTGATCGGCAATGCGCCTTTGACGACGTTGGGGGCCACATCAAAATCGTCGTGCCAGCCGCCGGAAATGACCGCGCCGGTCAGATGCCCCCCGGCAGAGCTGCCGCCCACAAAAATCCGGTCCGGGTCGATGCCGTACTGCGCGCCGGACTTGGCCAGAAAGGCAATCGCCGCGCGGACTTGGCGGATGATTTCTTCTAGTGTCGCTGCGGGGGCGAGCGTGTAGTCCAGCACCGCTGTCGCAATGCCGTGTTCTGACAACATGGGGGCCATGAAGGCGGAGTCATGCTTGGACAAGGCGCGCCAATATCCGCCATGGATAAAGACAAAGACCGGCCGCAGGTCCGCGCTGGTGCCGTAGATGTCGAGCGTCTCACCGCTCAGGGCATCATAGATCACATCGGGGTGGGTCATATAGCTGCGCGCCGCATCTGATCGGCTGCGGTAGTTGCGCATTTCGGCGTCAAAAACCTCTGGCGCCACCGACGCTCGGGCGTTGTAGTCCCGGTCGAGACTGTCGCGTGGGTTTTCAAATTCGTTTACGAGGGATCCCATGTTCAATTCCTTTCTTGTGGCCGGCGGTGTGTCGGGGGCAAGCGCGGATGGCTCCATCTGCGACAGATCAGCCGGATGACACGGTGGAGACTGCCCAAGTCGTGAGCAAGGGCTTTGAGCGCCGGAAATTCGGAGTCCAGCCCGACAGCAGGACAATCGGCCGATTTGCGCGGGTATCATCGCAGGGCAGGGAGCTTGCGCCGATCTGAATGGATTTCATATGGCTGATCCTGAGGGGGAAGTGCTTCGGGCGGGCAAGCCTTGCCGGCAGCAGACGCACAGATTTCGGAACAAGGTACACCCCGAACCCGTCTGTTTCGCAATGGAAAACGGGCTAATCAGATATTCGCTTTGCCGATACCGAAGGAGACTGCGGGTGCGGCCCGGACTGGGTTCTGGTTCTGATATTCCAATACGGTATACTGACCACACGCCAGTTCGCTTGTAACGTCCCCCGCCTCTCATACAGTTGGGTGACAAATCCGTTGAGCGATGAGGACTGTTATGCCGGAATATCCCGATCTCAATCTCTACATTGATGGTGCGTGGCGCAAGACTGCGGATACGCTTCCGGTTCTCAATCCGGTCGATGAAAGCGTGATTGGCGCATTGCCTGTCGCCGGTCGGACGGATCTGGATGATGCGCTTGCCGCAGCGGAACGGGGATTTCGTCTTTGGAGCCGCACATCGCCTCGTGAACGCGGTGACATCATCTTGAAGGCCAGCGCCCTGATGCGTGAGCGGATGGATGAAATCGCTTATTCGATCACTCTGGAACATGGCAAACCGTTCCGGCAGGCGCAATTGGAAGTGATCCGGGGCTGCGAGTTTCTGGAATGGGATGCGGGCGAGGGGCAGCGTCTTTATGGCCGGGTGATCCCGAGTGCGCCGGGCGTGCGCTATACCGTTCTGCACCAACCGATCGGGACTGTTCTTGGTCTGTCGCCATGGAATTTCCCGATGAGCCAGCCTTGCCGCAAAATCGCGGGCGCGCTGGCGTCAGGCTGCTCGATCATTCTGAAGGCGGCTGAGGAAACCCCCGCAGGGGCCTTGCATATTGCACGGGCGTTTCATGATGCGGGTTTGCCGAAAGGTGTGCTCAACCTTGTGTTCGGGGTGCCGGCCGAGATTTCGGACTATCTGATCCCGCAGGATCAGATCCGGCTGGTGGCCTTTACCGGATCTACTGTTGTGGGCAAACATCTTACCCATCTGGCGAACGAGCATATGACATCGGTTCTGATGGAGCTGGGTGGGCATGCCCCGGTTATTGTTTGTGATGATGTGGATACCAAGGCCGCCGCTATGATGTGCGCCACCCGCAAGGTCCGCAACGCCGGGCAGGTCTGCACCTCGCCCACCCGGTTTTTCGTGCAGGACTCGCGCTATAGGGACTTTCTCGATGTGTTTACGGCGCGGGTTGAACAAACCGTGGTCGGAGACGGGATGCAGCCGGGAACGGAAATGGGGCCGGTTGCGAATGTGCGACGGATTGAGGCGCTGCAAGAGCTGGTGGATGATGCGGTCGCCAAGGGCGCGCGGTTGCTGACCGGCGGCACCCGGATCGGAAACCGGGGCTATTTCTTCCAACCCACCGTGCTTGCTGATGTGCCCGATGATGCACGGGTCATGAACGAGGAACCGTTCGGCCCCGTGGCTGTGGTCAATCCGATCAACTCGCTTGAACACGGGATTGAGCGGGCCAACGAACTGCCTTTTGGGCTGGCGGCTTATGCCTTTACCCATTCGGCGGCCAATGTGGATCGTCTGGTCGACGGGGTGGAAGCAGGCAACCTGTCGATCAACACGCTGGAAGCCTCCCTGCCGGAAACTCCTTTTGGGGGGGTGAAATCCAGCGGTTATGGGCGCGAAGGCGGCGAGGAAGGGCTGATGCACTATACTGTCGTCAAAAACGTCTCGCACCAGATGGCATTCTAGGGCGCAAAACGAGAAGCTGCGGGGGGGCTACATGACCTTGGCCACCCCGCGCAAGGCCTCCAGAAAGGCTGCGCCTGCGGGCGAAAGCTGGCCGTGCTGGCGGTAGGTGACACCCACCGGCCCCTCGCCAAAAGGCACAGACCAATTGATCCGCGCCAGCGCCCCATTGGCAATGTCTTGTGCCACCACATGCGCCGGCATGACGCCGACAAAGTCACGCCCTTGCATAAGGGCGCGGTTCGTCAAATAGGATATGGATTCCACGATCAACGGCGGCGAGTACTGGTCTTGCGCGACGAAAAACTGATCGATCTGGCGCCGCAGGGTTGTCTCGGCGGGCGGGACGATCCAGCCGAAGGGGGCTAGATCGGAAAAGCGGATTGATTTCTGTCCGACCAATGGATGCTGCGGCCCCACAATGGCGAGGATCGGTTCATCAAACAGCTTTTCCTGAGTCAGTTCGCTGCGGTGCCTGTAGGTCGAGAGCCGCCCCACAACCAGATCAATCTCGCCCGAGCGCAGGGCCGGCATCAAGACCTCGTTCGTGCCTTCCACAATCTTGATCGCGACGCCCGGTCGCGATTGCAGCAGTTTCTCCACCGCCATCGGTAGAAGATGGGAGGAGGCCGCCAACAGGGTGCCAAGCACCAGCCGGCCACTGTTGCCTTCATTCAGGTCGTCCAGTTCCTGTGCTGCATTGGACACCTGCGCAAAGATCAGTTTGCCGTGCCGGATCAGCGCCTCGCCGTAGGGGGTGGGGATCACGCCGCGATTGGTCCGCTCGAACAGTTGCACCTCGAAATCCAGTTCGAGATCCTTGATCATCTTGGTCGCCGCCGGTTGCGAGACGTTCAATTCCCGCGCGGCGTTCTGGATGTTCTGATGCTTGCCCACCACGATAAGAAGTCGAAGTTGCCGCAGTTTCAGGCGCGTGAGAATGCGTTCGACAATTCGGGTGTGACGTCCGGCCAATCCAACCTCCTAGAAACGTATGGGGGAAATATGCTGTTCGAGTGTGCTGATAATGCTCATCGCTGCAAGGGCGGAACTGCGCGGGTTCTCCGGCAGGGCATTGCCAGCGATGCGGAAGGTGAACTGGCCGAAATCCCCTTCTGCCAGAACCTCGTGGATGTTTCCGGCCACGCCGGGATCGGCGATCAGCTCCACCTCGGTGGCTTCGAACCCCAAGCCCGACAGAGCAACAGCTGCCGCAACATTGGCGTTCTTGGGGTATTCAAGCGCGGCCTCCCGGGCGGTGCCCAGAAAATGGGTTTGCGCGACCCCCTCGAGGTGGTGCAGATCCAGCCGGGTTTCCGCCACCGATCCGATCCAGCCTTTCGGGGGTTTGCGTCCGGTATAGCGCACCCGGCGCAAGTCGCCGGCCCGTGCGGCCCGCAGGGCATCCAACCCGCCAATCGCGCCGCTGACCAGCAGCAATTTTGAGCCGCCTGCGATCGCGGCCTGGGTCAGGTTGACTTCCAACGCCCGGTCGGCCAGCGCGCCGATGGAAACCGTGGTCAGATCAAAACCGGCGCGCAGGATCTCGGCCCCGTACTCACGCAGCGCTGAATGTCCGGCGCAATCTACCAGATGATCAAGATCGTGCGGCAAGTCTTGAACCGAGCTTACAAAAACTGGTCCGCCATCAACCGCTTGCAGTGCCTCAACCCGTTCGGGACGCAGCAAATGGGCGGCAATCTGGTGGCCCCGTTGCGTCATTGTCCGGCTGACAAATCCAGCGATGGCTCCGTTTCCGATTAGGCCAAGTCTCATGGTATCCTCGCTTTTGAGGGGGTCATATACTTATACCCCAAGGGTTGCGATATTTAACCTGGTTATAGCTGCTTAGTATCTTTGGATTTTCGCCGCACCACAAACCCCCGCATAGTCCGCTCAAAGTTGATTGATTCGAACAGACCAGCGCCCGACCCAGAGCCGTGGTGCGGAACGAGGGACATGCTATGAAATACTCCAAGCTTGAGGCCAAAGAATACGCGCAGGAAAACATGGGTGGAATCTGGGCCGCGGCGCTCAATCCCTTCAAAGAGGATTTCTCCTTCGATGAAGCAGGCCTGCGTTCCAATATCCGCCACTGGGTCGATGATCTGGATATTCAGGGGCTTTTCATCGCCGGGAAACAGGGCGAGTTCTTCTCCATGAGTCTGGAAGAGCGCAAACGCAATTTCGAGATCGCGGTCGAGGAATGCGACGGCAAGGCCGGCACCATCATGTCGGCTTCGGATCAGAATTTCGACACCGTGGTTGATCTTGCCCGACACGCGCAGGACTGCGGCGCGGATTACGTGGTCGTCCATGCGCCGATCCTGCATTTCGTGACAGATCAAGACGACACCGTTTTCAACTACTATAAAGCCCTCTGCGATCGGGTGGATATCGGCATCGCCATGTGGAGCCACCCTGACAGCGGCTATCTGATGAGCCCGGAGCTTTGTGCGCGGGTGGCGGAACTGCCTAATATCATGGCGATCAAATATTCGGTCCCGCGCGAGATGTATGTGCGTCTGAGCCATATGATCGGCGACAAGATCCATGTGTCCACGGCCTCGGAAACCGAGTGGCTGGACAATATCGAAGAGCTGAATTGGAAGCTCTACCTTTGCTCTTCGCCGCCCTATCAATTGCAGACCAAGAACGACAAGCGCATGCATGAGTACACGCAGCTGGCGTTTCAGGGAAAGTTCAAGGAAGCCCGTGCCGTTCGCGACAGTCTTGATCCGGTGCGACGCGCCATCAAAGACACCAAGCCGGGCGGCAAACCGCAAGCGCATGGCAAATACTGGCAAGAGTTGCTGGGGCAGGTCGGTGGCCCGGTGCGCGAACCACTGTTGCAGCTGACTGACGCAGAAAAAGCGGCCACGCGCGCGGCCTTTGAAAGTTGCGGCCTGAAGCTCTGATCTGGTCTGGAACGCAGGGAGATCCGGATGCACATCTCGGGTGAACATGTCTTCACCGCGCCGCGCGAAACGGTCTGGGCCAGACTAAGCGACACAGAGGTTTTGCAGGCGTGTATTCCGGGGTGCGAAGACGTCGTCAGACTATCGGAAACTGAATTTTTTGCCATGGTTCTGGTGGACATGGGGCCGGAGAAAATCCGGTTCTCGGGGGATTTCGTGCTAAGCGAAATCACCCCGCTCATCTATTGCGCGATTTCGGGAAAGGGCAATGGCGGTGCGGCCGGCTTTGCCAAGGGGGCCATCCAGATCCGGCTTCACGATCTGGGGGTGGCGGGTACAAGGTTGAGCTATCAGGTGCAGGCAAAGGTGGGGGGCAAGTTGGAACAACTCGGTCAGTCGCTGATCGAGTCTGCCTCCGAAGCGTTTGCTGCAGCATTCTTGAAAACCTTCACTACCCATTTTTCCGATGTCACCTGAATCTGCCTTCCGGGTTGCCGCATGACGGGCGAGGTTTTGGCCGTGCTGTCGGCGCTGTGCTACGGGTTGGCGGGGGTCACGATCGCCAAAGGCAAGGTGCAGGCGCGGGGCGACAACGGGGTCTTTCTGTCCGTCTGCGTCACCGCCAGTCTGACCCTGGTTTTGTGGCTGGGATGGGGGACGGTAGCGCTTGGCGATGTTCTGTCGGGACATGGAGTGCCGGGGATATTGTTGTTTGTCGCCGCCGGGGTGTTTGCCAGCGTGCTGGGGCGTCACACCCTGTATCGCGCGACCGAACAGATCGGCACCGTAAAAACCAGTTTCTATCGTCGCCTGACCCCGGTTTTCGCGCTTCCCTGCGCCTTTCTGCTGATCGGGGAATTGCCGGATCTTTCTGCAGTTCTCGGTGGCGCCATAATCATCGCGAGCGTATTGTTCTATTTCAGCGCTCCGAAATTTTCTGCCCCAAGGGGGATCGGGCCCGGCGATCTTCTGGGCATCGGCTCGGCGCTATTTTACGCCATCGCCTACAGCCTGCGCCGAAAGGGCCTGCTGGAGATCCCGGACCCGGCGTTTGGCACGTTTCTGGGGGCACTGACCGGGGTGCTGTGGTTTCTTGTCGCCGCCGGTATCAGCCGCACCCCGGCCCGCGCCTGCAAACGCCTGTTTGTGGATCGCAGCGTCTGGCACTGGCTGACAGCCGTGGCTTTGTCTCTGGGCCAGACGCTACAGTTTTTCGCGTTGCAAACCGCCTCGGTCGTGGCCGTTGCCGTGCTTGGAAGTCTGGATGTTTTCTTCTCGGTTGCTTTGATCGTCTTTGTCTTCAAGACCGAAACCGTGCCCGTTAAACGCTTGGTTTATACAGGGAGTGTCGCGATTTTGGGCACTGCCATTCTATTTTTGTGAACCGAGCCAGCTATTCGAAATGTGGATAGCTGCATTCATTGAATACCTTTCCCCCTTCGTTGTGATCGTCATAGCTTTGCGTATCACGATCACAACGAATCCTGCCCGTTTCCAGGGCCAGCGGGAGAAGTATCATGGGGCAGCATCCCACATTGAGCGCCTTCAATTTCCAGAAATGGGTTGAAGACAACGCCGACAAGTTGAAGCCGCCAGTTGGAAACCAGTTGTTGCACAAAGAGGGCGACATGATTGTCATGGTGGTCGGTGGCCCGAACACGCGCGTGGATTTCCATGATGACCCGGTGGAGGAATGGTTCTTCCAGATCAAGGGCGACATGATGCTGAAGATCGCCGATGGCGGAAAAATCTATGATGTGCCCGTGCGTGAGGGCGAGGTTTTCAAACTGCCGCCCCATATGCGCCATGCACCGCAGCGCCCGCAGGAGGGGTCTGTCGGGATCGTGGTCGAGTCGCCGCGCCAGCCCGGTATGAAAGAGGGGTTCGAGTGGTACTGTTTCAACTGTGAGTCCCTCGTTCATCGCGTCGAAGTCGAGCTGGACGGAGCGGAGGGCATCGTGAGCGCACTGCCCAAGATCTATGAAGATTTCCACAACAGCCTAGAGGCGCGGACCTGTCCGAATTGCGGAACCGTGCATCCCGGCAAAGGTCAGGCCCCTGAAGGCTGGGTGAAACTGTAATCAAAAGAAATGACTGCCCGATCTGTCTAGGTCGCGGTGCTCCAAACATAAAACGTAAGGGAGAATACCATGCAAATTCGTAGTATTATTGCGGGGGTGGCCACGGCTTTGAGCCTTGGCTCCGCCGCCGTGGCCGAAGACGCCGTGAAAATCGGGGTTGTCACCACCTTGTCGGGGCCAGCGGGCTATCTGGGGCAAGACGTGCGTGACGGGCTGATGCTGGCCGCCGATATGGAAGGCGGCAAACTGGGCGGTGTTCCGGTTGAGTTTCTGGTGGAAGATGACGGCTTGAAACCCGGCAACGGTCGCCAGATCGCCGAAAAATTCATGTATGATGAGAACGTCAAGCTGTTGACCGGGATAATCTTTTCCAATGTGGCCGGGGCCACGGTGCCCGATATCGTCAGCAATGACGCGATCTATATCAGCCCCAATGCCGGTCCGTCGTCGATGGCAGGTGCTGGCTGCGACAAAAACTACTTCGTCGTGAGCTGGCAGAATGACGCCCTGCACGAAGCAACCGGGGCAGCGGCCAAGAAATTGGGCTATAAGTCTGTCTTCGTTCTGGCACCCAACTATCAAGCGGGCAAAGATGCGATCGCCGGCTTCAAACGCACATTCGGCGGTGAAATTGCTGGCGAACTTTACACCCAACTCGACCAGACCGACTATTCCGCTGAAATGGCCCAGATCCGTGCCGCCAAGCCGGACGCCGTGTTCCAGTTCCTGCCCGGCGGTCTGGGGATCGCGTTTCTGCGTCAGTATGATCAATCCGGTCTGCGCGACCAGATCCCGATGGTCCTGTCAGAGCCGTCGACAGATCTTGTGGTGCTGAACGCCGTTGGCGACGCGGCCACCGGGATCGTCTCCACTGCCCATTGGAATACGGATTTCGACAATGCGGCCAGCAAGGACTTCATCAAAGCCTGGTACGAGAAATACGATCGCCCCGTGACCTATTATGCCTCGCAAGGCTATGATACCGGGCGCTTGATTGCCTCGGCCCTGGCCAAGACCGGCGGCGTGGATGATATCGATGCCCTGCGCGAGGCGATCCGGGCTGCCGATTTCGACTCGGTGCGCGGGGATTTCGCCTTTGGACCGAACCAGCATCCGATCCAAAACTGGTACATGCTCGACATCGTCAAGAACGAGGATGGCACGATGGGCGCCAAGACCCGTGAACTCCTGCTTGAGGCTTATGGCGACAGTTATTCCGCTGAATGCAAGATGTAAGAAAGCCGAACCGACGTCGCAATCAAGGGGGCCAACACGGCCCCCTTACAACTGTCAGAGCTACTGCCAATGATCCTAATCCTCGAGCAACTTCTGAACGGGCTTCAATACGGCATCATGCTGTTCTTGATGGCCGCAGGCCTGACATTGATCTTTGGGATCATGGGGGTGATCAATCTCGCCCATGGGTCGCTTTACATGATCGGCGCTTTTGCCGGCACCTATGCGGCGATGCGGTACGGGTCTTTCTGGATCGGTCTGCCGGTCGGGCTGGTGACCGCCATGATCGCCGGTTTCATCGTTGAAACTGTGGTGGTGCGCCGGCTGTACCAACGGGATCATCTGGATCAGGTGTTGGCAACTTTCGCGCTTATCCTTGTGTCAAACCAGCTGATCGTGCTGATCTTCGGCCGCCAGCCGATCTTTACCCCGCTGCCTGCCGCGCTTTCCGGCTCGATCGAGCTTTTGCCCGGGCTGTTTTATCCCATGTACCGGCTGCTGATTATCGGTGTCGGTCTGTTGGTGGCCGGTCTGCTGTATCTGCTGATCAATCGCACCCGCATCGGCATGCTGGTGCGGGCCGGCTCTACCAACCGGGACATGGTGCGCGCCCTCGGCGTGAATATCCGCATGCTTTATACGCTGGTCTTCGGCCTTGGTGCGCTGCTTGCCGGGCTGGCTGGCTATATGACCGGCCCGATCCTTTCGGTGCAGGTGGGGATGGGCGAGCAAATCCTGCTGGCAACCTTCGTCGTCGTTGTCATCGGCGGTGTGGGCTCGATCAAGGGCGCCTTTATCGCCGGGGTCGGGCTCGGGATCGTGGACACCATGCTGCGGGCCTTTCTGCCACAAATCCTGGAAGCGTTTTTACCCCCTGCGGATGCACAAGCGGTTGGAAGCGGTGTTTCATCGATGGGCATCTATCTGTTGATGGCGCTTGTGCTGCTGGTCCGGCCCAAGGGCCTATTCCCCGCGGAGAACTGAAATGAACCGTATCTTGCCAATCGTTGCCTTGCTCGGGTTCTTCGGGCTTCTTCCGTTCGTGGCCGAGGCCATGGGGCAGACCTCGCTGATCACGCTGGGTGCGCGGATCATTATCTATGCCATTGCCGCCGCCAGTCTGAATTTCATCCTGGGCTATGGCGGGATGGTGTCGTTCGGCCATGCTGCCTTTTTTGGGGTCGGCGCCTATGTCGTGGGCATCCTGACCTTCCACCACAGTTCTGGCGAGCCGCTCTGGGGGATCATTCCAGGGAGCGGCCAGATGCTGGTGACCATCCCCTTTGCCATGATCGTAGCGGGGTTGGCCGCGCTGGTGATCGGGGCGTTGTCGCTGCGCACCGGAGGCGTGCAGTTCATCATGATCACCCTCGCTTTCGCGCAACTGGTGTTCTTTTTCTTCATCTCGCTGACCGGCTATGGCGGCGAAGACGGCATCATCATGCGCCGCACCAATGCCTTGTTCGGATTGAACATGCGGGACCGGGTGACGTTGTATTTCGTGATACTCGGCTTTGCCATTCCGTTCTTTTTCGTGCTTTGGCGGATGATCCATTCGTCGTTTGGCGCGGTCCTGACCGGCATCAAACAGAACGAGCGGCGGTTGGCGGCAATGGGCATCGCGCCTTATCGCTACAAACTGATGGCTTTTGTGCTGTCTGGCATGGGGGTCGGGCTGGCTGGCGCGCTTGAGGCGAATTTGTTGCGCTTTACCAGCCCGGACACGATGCACTGGCTTAAATCCGGCGACCTTATCATCATCATCATACTGGGCGGGGTCGGCACGTTCTATGGCCCGATCTTGGGGGCGGCGGTGTTCTTGTTGCTTGAATATTATCTCGCCGGTCTGACAGAGCACTGGCAGCTGATCCTCGGGTTGATCTTGCTGGTGGTCGTGCTTGGCACCCATGGCGGCATCGTTGCATTGCTTGGTAAATTCAAGAGACTTTCGACATGAGTGACATACTGGAAATCCGCAAGCTGTGTAAATCTTTCGGCGGGCTGGTTGCCACCGATGATGTGTCGCTGACGGTGTGCGATGGTGAAATCCACGCTTTGATCGGCCCGAATGGCGCCGGGAAATCCACACTGATCAACCAGTTGTGTGGCGAGATGCCGTCAAACAGCGGCAGCGTCCATATGACGGGGCAGGACATCACCAGAATGACCGAGCCCGAGCGCGTTGCCATGGGGTTGAGCCGGACGTTCCAGATCGCGAGCCTGCTTGAGACCTCGACAGTGCGTGAAAACGTCGGATTGGCGGTTCAGGCCCATATGGGGGGCAACATGCGAATCTGGGACAGGCAATCCGCCCGCCGCGATGTCTGGTCCAAAACCGATGAGATGCTGGGCAAAAGCCTGCTGGCCAATCGTGCAGACATCCGCATCGAGGATCTGTCTCATGGCGAGAAGAAGCAGCTTGAACTGGTGATGGCGCTGGCAGGCGAGCCAAGCCTGTTGTTGCTGGACGAACCCATGGCGGGGCTTGGCCAATTTGAAAGCCAGCAGATGATCGAGATGCTGAACAGCCTGCGCGGGACTTGCGCAATGCTTTTGGTGGAACACGATATGGAAGCGGTCTATGCGCTGGCGGATCGGATCTCGGTGCTGGTTTATGGGCGTGTCATCATGACGGGTACCGCCGAACAGATCCGTCAGGATCCTACGGTGCGCGAAGCCTACCTTGGCGCGGAGGACGAATAATGCTGACAGTTGAAAACCTTCAGGCCGGATATGGCGGCAGCAGGGTGTTGTTCGATGTCTCGCTGGATATTCGCGAAGGGCAGGTCATCACGCTGATGGGGCGCAACGGTATGGGCAAAACCACGACGGTGCGTTCGATCATGGGGCTGGTAAAGCCCAGTGATGGCCGGATCATCTTTGCCGGACAAGACGTGACCGGGGCGACACCGGAACGGGTGGCGCGTCTCGGGGCAGGGCTGGTGCCCGAGGGGCGGCAGGTCTTTTCGACCCTGACCGTGCGGGAAAATCTTGTCGCCACCGCAGCCAACCGCCTGAAGCGCGCTGATCCCTGGACGTTGGAACGCATCTTTGAGCTGTTCCCGCGCATGAAAGAGCGGGCCGAGCAGAACGCCCGCACCCTGTCTGGGGGCGAGCAGCAGATGCTGGTGGTGGGCCGTGCGCTGATGACCAATCCGCTGCTGCTGATCCTCGACGAGGCCACCGAGGGGCTGGCGCCAGTGATCCGCGATGAAATTTGGCGGGTTCTCGGGCGGCTCAAGAACGAAGGCCAGTCCATTCTTCTGATCGACAAGAATCTCGCCGCGCTCAAGAGATTGGCGGATCGGCACTATATTCTGGAAAAGGGACGGGTGGTCTGGTCGGGTGTGGATGCCGATCTGGATCGGGACCGTGACATCGTGCTGAACTACATCGGCGTCTAGCGGGGGCGGTTATCCTTTGCCACCACGGAGGGGGGCTCCACCACCGGCGCGGAGGCGGCGTCCCAGGCCTGAACCCGGTTGGAGCCGCCCATAGGTTCGAGTGTCGCCGCCACAGCCGCCAGGCCTGGTGCGGCATGGCTGAATGGCGCCGCAAGACCACTCGGCGACCCGGCCGAACCGACGCCCGGCGGGGGGGACGCCAGGGGCATCGCCACCGGGATTGTCGCGAACGCGCCTGCTGAAGGAAGCACCATTCCGGCGCCAGCACTGCGGGCTGAGCGGAAGATCGGGCTCGCCTCATCGAATTGCCCCAGTTCCCGCCGTTCCCGCTCCCGGCTGACATAGAGAAGAACGCGGGTGGCTTCGAAAGCCAGTGCCCGCCAACTTTCGGAATCCTCGCTCAGCCTCACACCGAGGCGCGCCGCGACCTCGCGCAGGGGCTGCCGCGCCACGTCCCTGTCTCCGAGGGCCAGCGCGCGGCGCAGAACTTCCTGAGTGGCGCGTTCGCAGGCCGCAGCATGGGTCGCGGCGGCTTCGGATCTTGGCGCCGCCATCGCCCGCGCGGCGCCATGCGCGTCGATTTGAAATCGTGCCAGCGCTTCCAGCAGCTTGATGTCGTCGATCCCCAAGGGATCCATGCCCGTCTCCGTCGCGAGGGCGAAGGCCAGATCGCAAAGCGCCGTCAGACGCCGCGCGAGCTCCTTCGCGTCGGCGGGGACATGGGTTCGTAGGGAGAGACAAAGGAAATCTGCAGGATCAAGGTTTGATGACCGCAGCCGGCTCGGGATTCGGCGGCGGAACAGGAATCCCGCCGGACGGGATTCGAGATAGGGGATATGTGCGACTCCGGACATGACGTGGCGGCCTCCGATGCGGTTTCAGGGCATCCGGGATTCGCGCGTGCATCGGTCTGTGCATCGGTTTGTGTCGCATTTTGTGCACCGGTTTGTGCACCATGCGGTGCACAAGGGGTCGCACTGCAACTCTGCCAATATCAATTTCCTTGGAAATCAAGGGGTTGGTGGGGTATTGGCTCCGGCGGTAGGGCGCGGAGTGAAACTCAACCTTGTCGTAAGTCATTGATAAGACTGGGTAAGATGCTGCGTGGGCCGTCGTCTGTGCTACAGGTTTGTGCTACAGTTGTAGCACAAGGCTTAAGGTATCGGATCATGCGTGGTGAGCAAGTATTTTCTGCCGGTATCCAACTCACTCAAGAATGTTCGTCCCCGGTCGCGGGAGATCGGCGAGCAGACGCTGGAGCTCCGCGCCTTGGAGTTCGCGGGCCTCCACGAGCGCGGCGGCCAGATCGGTCAGCTTGCCGTTGTTGGGCTCCAGAAGCCTCTCGGCACGATCGGTGGCTTGCGCGAGTTTCGCGCTGACGCGCTGCTTTTCCTCCAAGCTCAGGCGGTGCATGTCAGCCGGACCAAGCCACGCCTCACCATTTCGTCCGAGGCCGAGTTCGCGATCCATTTTAAGCACAAGCGCGGTGGCCTGGGCGATGTCACTGCGTGCATCTCCGCCGGCACCGCCGGAGATGGAGCCGATCAGCAGCCGTTCGGCCGCGCGACCCGCCATATGGATGACGAGTTCGACCTCGATCTCCTCGACCGTCAGTTGGTTGAGGAGGACCATCCGCTCGGTCAGGCCACCACCCTCCGAGATAGAGACCCGGGTGACCGCCCCGGGCGCCAGAAGCATTGCCCCGACCACGTGTCCGGCTTCATGCACAGCGATACGATGGAGCAGCGCGGGGTCGGGTTGACCCAGCCCCAGATGTGACCGCAGCAAATCGGCAGTCAAAGTCATTCTTCCCCTGCGAGCATCGCTTTTGGCAGCCCGGATTGCTGCGTCGATTTTGGCGGGCGTCTTGCCAACCGCTTCTCGGGAGAGCTGCAGGATATCGCCAGGGTCGAGCGCTTCCGATACTCCCTTCGCAAGGATCCGGGTAATGTCCGAACAGGATGGGAGCGGCATC
>JASJGL010000131.1:0-6448 GCA_033791545.1 Pseudodonghicola sp.
GGTGCTTTACGAGTTGTCGGAACTGGCGCTCTATACCGTGCATCAGGAGCTGACCCACCTCACCGAGGGGATGGGGGTCGAGATCGTGCCGGTGCTGGGCTCGGTCACCGATTCCCGTCAGGTGCGCAGGGTGCTGGCGGACCACCGCGTGCAGGTGGTGCTGCATGCGGCGGCCTATAAGCATGTGCCGCTGGTCGAGGCCAACCCGCTGCCCGGTCTGGCCAACAATGTCCTTGGCACCCGGACGCTGGCGCGCGAAGCGGCGGCGGCCGGGGTGGAGCGTTTCATTCTGATCTCCTCGGACAAGGCGGTGCGGCCGACCAATGTTATGGGAGCCAGCAAGCGGATGGCCGAACTGGTGGTGCAGGATCTGGCCACCCGGCACAGTGAAACGGTGTTCACCATGGTGCGGTTCGGCAATGTGCTGGGCTCGTCGGGGTCAGTGGTGCCGCTGTTTCAGGATCAGGTCAGCCGTGGCGGCCCGGTGACGGTGACTGACGTGCGCGTCAAACGCTTTTTCATGACCATCCGCGAGGCGGTGCAACTGGTGCTCAAGGCCGGGGCGGTGGCGCAGGGCGGCGAGGTCTTTGTGCTTGATATGGGCAAACCGGTGCCGATCCTGCAGCTGGCGCGTCAGGTGATCGAAAGCGCCGGCTACAGCGTTCGCGACGAGGTCAATCCCGACGGCGATATCGATATCGAGATCATCGGGCTGCGCCCCGGCGAAAAGCTGGAGGAGGAGCTGACGCTGAACGACGATCTGATCGGCACCCGCTATCAGAAGATCTTCTGCACCCACGAAAAGCACCTGTCCGAAATCGAGGTGGCGAGCCTGTTGCGCGGGCTGCGCCAGGCGCTGGCCAGCGGCGACGAGGGCGCGGCCCGCGCCCTGATCGCCCGCTGGGTCGAGGGCTATGGCGAAAACGGGGCCGGGCGCAAACGCCTGTGAGGCGCGCTATCGCCTGTTCTTTTAGCTGTTCTGCTGTCGTTTCCCGGTCTTGCCTCGCTTTTGTGGCCCTTTGTCGACCTGTCACCGCAAAGCCGCGCCCGCTCCGCCCTGCGCCGTCGCCGGGGCGGTTGGCGTTGATCCGCTTTGCGACTTTGTGGTCTAACCCGTCAGAACCGTTGCAACAGGTCGAACCCATGTCCCAGTCGATTCGCCCCTGCCACAGATCCGGATCCGGGGCCGCCCTGTTGCGGGCGGCGGCAGTGGCCGTGATCCTGACGGGATCCGTTGCGACGCAGGGTCTGGGCCAGGACGTGGGCCAGAATCTGGGCCAAGGCGGCGCCCTGCCGCCTGATATCGGCTCGGAGGAGCCCAGCTTTACCCCGCTGCCCGCCGCCAGCCTGAACTTTTACGGCTCGCCCGGCGGCATCGACATGCCTTCGGCCGAGATGTTGCCGGACGGCACCTTTGCCACCACCCTGTCCGGGTTCGGCGGCCAGAACCGGATCACCCTGACCTTTCAGGCCACCCCCTGGATGTCTGGGAGCTTTCGCTATCACCAGATGCAGAACCTGAATCTGTTCGGGTTCAAGACCTATTACGACCGCAGTTTCGATGTCCGCTTCCGGCTTTGGCGCGAAGGGCGCTATCGGCCACAGGTTGCTTTGGGGTTGCAGGATTTCAGCGGCACCGGCCTGTTCGGGGCAGAATATCTCGTGGCCAGCAAAAACTTTCGCACCCCGGCTTGGGGCGGGTTGGCGCGGGACGGTGGGCGGCTGATGGTCAGCGGCGGGATCGGCTGGGGGCGGTTGGGCTCCTACAACAGCATCGGGTCGCTGGGCAACCGCCCGGCCTATTCGCCGACCACCAGCCGCGGCGGGGAGCCCTCCTATGATCAGTGGTTTCGCGGGCCCTATGCGCTGTTCGGCGGCCTCGAGTGGCGCCCCAACGACAAGCTGGGGCTGAAGCTGGAATATTCCTCGGATGATTACGTCACCGAGACCCAGACGGCCTCGTCGTTCAACCGGCGCTCGCCGTTCAATTTCGGGGTCGAATACCAGTGGAAGCCCGCCACCCGTCTGGGGGCCTATTACCTGTATGGCTCCGAGATCGGGCTGACGGCGCAGATCCAGCTCAACCCGCGCCAGCCAAGCAAACGACTGGCGGTGGCCGCGCCCTATCCGGTGCAGCCGCGTGAGCAGTGGGCCGGCCCGCCCGAGAGCTGGGACACCACCTGGGTGGACAGCGACGAGACCCTGCAGGGCCTGCGCGCACAGCTGGCCAAGAGTCTCGAACGCGACGGGTTGGTGCTTGAAACGCTGGAGCTGGGCGCCGAGACCGCCGAGATGCGCTATCGCAACCCGCGCTATACCGCGCAGGCGGCGGCCCTGGGCCGCGCGGCGCGGGCGCTGGCGGCCACCATGCCGGCCTCGGTCGAGACCTTCCGGCTGGTGCTGGTCTCGGACGGTATGGCGCTTTCGACGGTGATCCTGCGGCGCTCGGATCTGGAGGCGCTGGAATTCGACCCCCGTAGCAGTGCCGCGCTGCTGGCGGTGGCCGGGTTCGCCGATGCGGCCGCCAAGCCGGGCCCGACGGCGATGCCCGGCCCCGGGCTGTATCCCGATTTCAGCTGGTCTGTGTCGCAATATTTCTCGCCCTCCTATTTCGACCCCTCGCTGCCGTTCCGGTTGGATCTGGGGGTCGACCTGCGCGCCACCTATCGCCCGGCGCCGGGGTGGCGGATCTCGGGCCAACTGCGCCAGCGGGTCTGGGGCAATATCAAGGACGGGCGGTTGTCGAATTCGGTGCTGGCGCATGTGCGCACCGACGCCACGCTGTACGCCCAGCAGGGCACCACGCTGGAAAACCTTTATGTTTCGCGGCAATGGCGACCGGGTCGCAACCTTTATGCGCGGCTCTCTGCGGGTTATTTCGAATCGATGTATGGCGGGCTGTCGGGCGAGATCCTGTGGAAACCGGTGGGCAGCCGTCTCGGGCTGGGGCTGGAGGGCAATTACGTGATCAAGCGCGATTACGACCAGCGCTTCGGTTTCCAGGATTACAACGTGTTGACCGGCCATGCCTCGGCCTATCTGGATCTGGGCAAGGGCTATGAGGCGCAGATCGATGTCGGGCGCTACCTGGCCGGGGATGTCGGCGCCACCTTCTCGATCGACCGGACCTTTGCCAATGGCTGGAGCTTTGGCGGCTTCTTCAGCCAGACCAATGTCTCGGCGGCTGATTTCGGGGAAGGCTCGTTCGACAAGGGGCTGCGGTTCCGCATCCCGCTGACGTCGCTGCTGGGCAAGCCCAGCCGCGCCGGGATGGGTCTGATGATTCGACCGGTCCAGCGCGACGGGGGCCAGCGCGTCTATGTGCCGGGCCGGCTCTATAATCAGGTGCGCGAGGCGCATCGCAACGGGCTGGAGGCGGAATGGGCGAGGGTCTGGGAATGAGCCGCAATCGTCTATTGCGGCAGCTCGCCGGGCTGGGGGCGGTGGCGCTGCTGGCGTTGTCGGGCTGTAGCCGCGGCACCGAGGAGGCGCCGATGCAGTTGCAACTGCTCAACGCCGCGCGCGGCTCGGCCGGGCAGATTGCGCGCAAGGCCCGCGGCACCGCCGCGCCGGCGCGCCCGCCGCTGACCCGCGCGGCGCTGGACACGGTGCCGGTGCCGGTGCTGGAGGTGACGGTCGAGCGGCGCGGCGACTGGGCGTTTCTGTTTCGCACGCTGGAGCGGACCGACAGCAGCCCCGGCCGGATAGAGCAGTGGAACACCGAGGACAGCAACGTGACCCTCAGCCTGCGCAACGGCGTGCTGATCGCCACGCGGGGGCTGGGCGGGGATCTGCTCTCCAGCGCGGTGCAGGTGGAGGACGGGCGGCCCGGCCCGGCCAGCGGCGGCGAACAGCTGCAGATGATTCGCAACCTCGATTATCGCGAAACCGCCCTGACGCTGAGCTGCGAACTGGTCGATCTGGGCCCCGAAACCATCGAGATCGTCGAGCATCGCCACGCCACCCGCCATTTGCAACAGCGTTGCGAAGGCGGCGGCGGTCGGGTGGTGAATGACTACTGGAGCGATCCGCGCGCTGGCGTCATCTGGAAATCACGACAATGGGCCGGTCCGCATCTGGGCTATCTGAGCCTGCGTCGGCTGGTAAAATAGGCACAAGAGTCATCCGTCGGGAAGAAAAATGCTTATACGGGGGGGCGGGGGTAATGCCGCGCGTTGATATGGTATCGAAACTGCGCTATGAATTAAGCTAAATCAGCCAATGAGGTTTTGCATTATGAACAAGATGATTGCCGCCCTGATCGCCAGTACCGTGATTATGCCAACTATCGCATCGGCCCAGTCCGGTAGCGCGATGAATGACGCGATTCGCCGTGGAATCTGTGGCAAGGACGTCCGTCCGGTGTCCGCCAACTATGCCAATGTCGAAAATGTCAAAACGCTCAAAGTGAAGTGCCCGGCCAGCGGTGGTGCCTTGGACGGCACCACATTGCAACAGCAACAGCTGGCTGCGGGCGGTCTGGGCCTTCTGGGTCTGGGTCTGATCATGTCGGACGATAACAACAGCGGCACCACCACCACCACTACGGCCTCCGGCAGCTAACTGATCCGGTGGAGGCCCGTCAGGGCCGCACGAAAATAGAAAAAAGGCAGGCCGTATCAGGCCTGCCTTTTTTGGTATCTGCGCCCTCGGCTTCTCTAGGGACCGTGCGTCTCTGGCGTGCACGTCTGCCTGAGACCCGCGCGATGTCTGCTCCCGGTGTCAGCTGCCGTAGCCCTGCGGATTGCCGGACTGCCAGGCCCAGGTGCTTGCGCACATCTCGTCCAGCCCATGGGCGGCGCGCCAGTTGAGCAATTGATTGGCCCGGGCCGGATCGGCCAGCGAAGTGGCAATGTCGCCGGGGCGTCGATCACTGATCTCATACGGGATCTCGCGGCCCGAGGCGCGGGAAAAGGCGGCGATCATCTCCAGCACGGAATAGCCCTGACCGGTGCCGACATTGAAGATCTCGGTGCCCTCCTGAGCGGCGGCATAGTCCAGCGCGGCGCTATGGGCGCGGGCCAGATCGGTCACATGGATATAGTCGCGCACCCCGGTGCCGTCGGGGGTGTCGTAGTCATTGCCAAAGACCGACAGCCTGTCGCGCCGACCGATCGCCACCTGCGCCACGCAGGGCATCAGGTTGTTGGGAATATCGCTGGGATCCTCGCCGATCCGCCCCGAGACATGGGCTCCGACCGGGTTGAAATAGCGCAGCAGAACCGCCGCAGACTCAGGGGTGGCGCGCTGCCAGTCGGTGATGATCTGTTCGGCCATGTATTTGGTCTGGCCATAGACATTGTTGGGGGCACAGGGGTGCGCCTCGTCGAACGGCAGGTATTGCGGCACGCCATAGACCGTGGCCGAGGAGGAGAACACGATGCGGCGACACTCGGCGCGCCGCATGCTTTGCAGCAGGCTCACCGTGCCGGCGATGTTGACGTCATAATACAGCAGCGGTTTTTGCTCGGATTCGCCCACCGCCTTGAGCCCGGCGAAATGGATCACCGCCTCGGGGCGCTCGCGCTCCATCAGCGCGCCCAGGGCCTCGGTGTCGCGGATGTCCAGCTCGGCATAGGGGATGTCCTGCTGCACCAGTTCGCCGACCCGGACCAGCGCCTCGGGCGAGGAATTGTCGAAGTTGTCGACGACAAAGACCTCATGGCCCTGCGCCCGCAGTTCGATCAGCGTGTGAGAGCCGATATAGCCCGCGCCGCCGGTGACAAGTACCTTCATGAGTGTCCCCTCGCGCATCATGTCCCGCAACTTGGCGTTCGGGCGCAATACGTATAGACGGGAGGCCATGGAGACAATGGCCGGCGCGGTGCGGCAAGGGGATGTGAGCGATGGCAGAGCGACTTTTCGGCACCGACGGGGTGCGCGGACAGGCGAATTCCTGGCCGATGACCGCAGATGCGGCGCTGCGGCTGGCGGCGGCGGCGGGGCGGTACTTCCGCGCCGACAAGCAGGAGCACCGGGTGGTGATCGGCAAGGATACGCGGCTGTCGGGCTATATGCTGGAAACCGCGCTGACCGCGGGCTTCACCTCGACCGGGATGAATGTCTTTCTGCTGGGGCCGGTGCCGACCCCGGCGGTGGGCTATCTGACCCATTCGTTGCGTGCCGATGTCGGAGTGATGATCTCGGCCAGCCACAACCCGGCGCATGACAACGGGATCAAGTTCTTTGGCCCCGACGGGTTCAAGCTGTCGGATGCCGCCGAGGCGGAAATCACCCGCTTGTTCAACGCCGGCGTCGCATCGGCGCGGCCCGATTCAATCGGACGGGCCAAGCGGTTCGAGGACGCGCGCGGGCGCTATATCGAATATGCCAAGACGACCTTTCCCGCCGGGCGGCGGCTCGACGGGCTGCGCATCGTGGTCGATTGCGCCAATGGCGCGGCCTATCGCACCGCGCCTGCCGTTTTGTGGGAGCTGGGCGCCGAGGT
>JASJGL010000132.1:0-28757 GCA_033791545.1 Pseudodonghicola sp.
CCGCGCAACGCCGCCGCCGGCTCGCTGCGCCAGTTGAACCCGGAGATCACCGCCTCGCGGCCGCTGCATTTCTTCGGCTACGCCTGGGGCCAGCTTTCCGCGCCGCTCGGCGCCACCATGATCGAGGCGCGCGGCCGGCTGCAAAGCTGGGGCTTCTCGTTGAACGAACCCGCCGCGCTCTGCCGCGGGCTCGACGACCTGCTGGCCTACTACCGGAAAATCATGGCGGCGCGGGCCGAGCTGCCCTTCGACATCGACGGCGTGGTCTACAAGGTCAACGATCTGGGTCTGCAGGCGCGGCTTGGCTTCCGCTCCACCACGCCGCGTTGGGCGATCGCGCATAAATTCCCCGCCGAACTGGCCTGGACCCGGCTCGAGGCGATCGACATTCAGGTCGGGCGCACCGGTGCGCTCAGCCCAGTGGCGCGGCTGACCCCGGTCACGGTGGGCGGCGTCGTGGTCTCCAACGCCACGCTGCACAACGAGGATTATATCGCCGGGCGTGATTCCACTGGCAAGCCAATCCGCGATGGCAAGGACATTCGCGTCGGTGACTGGGTGCAGGTCTATCGCGCCGGTGATGTGATCCCGAAAGTCGCCGATGTCGATCTGTCGAAACGCCCCGAGACGGCGACGCCCTATGTGTTTCCCGATATCTGCCCGGAATGCGGATCGGACGCGATCCGGGAAGAGGGGGATTCGGTGCGCCGCTGTACCGGTGGCATGATCTGCCCGGCGCAGGCGGTGGAAAAGCTCAGGCATTTTGTGTCCCGCGCCGCCTTCGATATCGAGGGGCTGGGACTCAAACAGGTCGAGTACTTCTATTTCACCTGCCGGATTTCCGAACCTGCCGATATCTTTCGCCTGCAAGAACGAGACGGCGACGCGGGCCAGTTGACCGCTGATCCGCGCGACCGGATCGAACGTCAACTCGGTGATCCAGAACGGGGCGTAGAACTTTTGGAGAAACTCGCCGAGATGCTGCGCAGCTCGGGTGTTCCGGTGGATGAAAACGACGCCGCGCATGTGATCGCGGGCATCCGGCATCTGGCTGGAAAACCACTGGCACAGGTCAAGGGGTGGGGCGAGAAATCGGCGCAGAACCTGTTTGCCGCCATCGATGAGCGGCGCAGCGTCCCGCTTAACCGGGTGATTTTTGCCCTCGGCATCCGCCATGTGGGCGAGGTGGGGGCCACCGATCTGGCCCGCCACTTTGCCACATGGCAGGCGATGATCGCCGCGCTCGACGCCGCGCATCCGGCGTTGGAGCGCCACCTGTTGGCCGAGGCCGCCGTCCTGAGCGAACGCGCCACCGCAACGCAGGAGGGGCGCCGGGCAAAGATCGCCGACACCCGCACCGCGATCTGGTCCGCAGATCCCGCGCTGCCCGATGGCGCCCGCGCCGCCTGGGAGGATCTGGTCAGTATTGATGGCATCGGCACCACCGTCGCCATTGCCCTTGTCACGACCTTTGCCCAACGAGCCGAGCGCGCCTCGATCGACCGGCTGGTGGCGGAACTCGACATCCAGCTGATGCAGGTGGCCGACACCGCCGGCAGCCCGGTCGCGGGCAAGACCATCGTCTTTACCGGCACGCTGGAAAAGATGACCCGCCCCGAAGCCAAGGCGCGGGCCGAGGCGCTGGGGGCCAAGGTCGCCGGTTCGGTCAGCAAGAAGACCGATCTTCTGGTGGCGGGCCCCGGTGCGGGGTCCAAGGCGAAAAAGGCCGCCGAACTGGGCATCGAAACCCTTGACGAGGACGGCTGGCTCGCCCTGATCGGGGCGGCATGAGCGGGCGGCCTGAAATCCTGTTTCCGCTGTTTGCAGATCTGGAAACGCTGGAGGGGGTCGGCCCCAAGACCGCGAAACTCATGGCGCAACTTGGGATCGAGGCACCGCGCGACCTGCTGTTTTCGCTGCCCTATGCGGTGGTGGACCGGCGGCGGCGCGACACCATCCGCGGCGCCGATATCCCCGGCACCCTGACGGTCGAGGTCACGGTGGGCGCGCATTATCCGCCGCGCACCCGGGGCGGGGCCTATCGCATCCATGTGGTCGATGCGAAGGACGAGTTTCAGCTGGTCTTCTTCCACGCCCGCAGCGACTACCTCAATCAGGTGCTGCCCGAGGGCGAACGGCGTGTGGTCTCGGGCAAGCTGGAGCTGTTCGACGGCATGGCGCAGATGGTGCATCCCGATCACATGCTGCCGCTGGCAGAGGCAGCCGATATCCCGGATTTCGAACCGGTCTATCACCTGACCCAGGGGGTCAGCCAAAAGGTGATGTACAAGGCCGTGCAGGGGGCGCTGACCCGCGCGCCCGATCCGGCCGAATGGATTGATCCGGCCTATCTTGTGCAACAGGGCTGGCCCGGCTGGGATGCGGCGATCCGCACCGCCCATGCGCCAAAGGGGATGGACGATATCTCTCCCTCGGCTCCTTCGCGGATGCGGCTGGCCTATGACGAATTCTTCGCCCATCAACTGACCCTCGCGCTGGCCCGCAGGCAAGAGCGCAAGGCGCGCGGTGTTTCCAGCACGGGCACCGGCGCTTTACGTCAAAAGGTGCTTGCAGCGCTGCCCTATGCGCCCACTGGCGCGCAACAGCGGGCACTGGCCGAGATCGCCGCCGACATGGCCTTGCCGCAGCGCATGAACCGCTTGTTGCAGGGCGATGTCGGCGCGGGCAAGACGCTGGTCGCCTTTCTCTCGCTGCTGATCGCGGTGGAGGCGGGCGGGCAGGGGGTGATGATGGCCCCGACCGAGATCCTCGCCCGCCAGCATCTGGAAGCATTGCGCCCGCTGGCCGAAGAGGCCGGTGTGGTGCTGGAGCTGTTGACCGGGCGCGACAAGGGGGCGGAACGGCGCGCCAAGCTCGCGGCATTGCAACGTGGCGATATCCAGATCCTTGTGGGCACCCATGCGGTGTTTCAACCCGATGTTGCCTTTGCCGCGCTGCGCCTTGCCATCGTCGACGAACAGCACCGCTTTGGCGTGCGCCAGCGGATGGAACTGGCGGAAAAAGGTGGCGCCGCCGACATGCTGGTGATGACCGCCACACCGATCCCGCGCAGCCTGTCGCTGGCGCAATATGGCGATATGGATGTCTCGATCCTTGACGAGAAACCGCCCGGGCGCAAGCCGATCAAAACCGCGCTTCTCAGCACCGAACGTTTGGGCGATGTGATCGACCATCTGCGCCGCGCCATCGCCGAAGGGCGGCAATGTTACTGGGTCTGCCCGCTGGTGGATGAATCCGAACTATCCGATCTCACGGCGGCAGAGGAGCGGTTCAAACAATTGCGTGCGGTGCTGGGCGAGGGCGTCGTGGGGCTGGTCCATGGCCAGATGCCCCCCGATCAGAAAGACGCCGCCATGGCCGATTTTCAGGCCGGCCGGAGCAAGGTTCTGGTTGCCACCACGGTGATCGAGGTGGGGGTGGACGTGCCCAATGCCACCATCATGGTGATCGAACGCGCCGAGATTTTTGGCCTCGCCCAGTTGCACCAGTTGCGCGGCCGCGTCGGGCGTGGCGAGGCCGCGAGCACCTGTCTGCTGATGTACCGTCCGCCGCTAAGCGAGGGCGGGCGGCGTCGGCTTGAGGTTCTGCGCGAGACCGAGGACGGGTTCCGTATCTCCGAGGTGGATCTGGAGATGCGCGGCGCTGGAGATCTGATCGGCACCGCGCAATCGGGGCTGCCGCGGTTTCAGATCGCCGATCTGGAACGTCAGACCGCGTTGATGGCAGTGGCGCAAAGTGATGCGCGCGCCCTGCTTGAGGCCGACCCAGGGCTGACAGGGGATCGCGGCCGTGCCGCACGGGTGCTGCTTTGGCTGATGCGGCAGGACCGCGCAATCCGTTGGATTTCCGTGGGGTGAGCGCCGTCTCGGAAACCGTACAGTGGACGGTTTCAGGCGCGAACGGGCGGAGCCCCGGGCAAAGCAGGCTCCCCGGAAACACTCCAGTGGCACGGTTTCCTTTCGAACGCGGAGCGTTTCGCCTGCGAACGGGCAGAGCCCCTGCAAAACTCCGCACAAAAGAAGAACATCCAGCCATCCTGAAAACCGCGTAATTTCAGGGGTATAGGCATTCGACTCCAATTTGTTCACAAATGTTCTCATAAAGTTCTTTACAGGAGGGGCGAAAATATGAGAACAAAAGGTCAACACGGAACGACACCCTGCTAACCGACACACCTGTTAACCGACCCGGAGGTGATCCCATGCTGACCCAGATCAAAACCGTCCTGATGACCAACCGTGAGACATTGCTGCAAGATGCCATCGGTGCGGCGGCGTTGGTCGTGATCTTGCTGGGCGCGCTGCACTTGCCCGGGCTGGTCTGACCCCGTTTTCTGCCTGCGGCCTCATGCCGGGGGATGCGCTGCATCTCTGTCCCATAGTTCGATGCAAGGGTGACCTGCCTCAAACGATCCCTCTGCGGCCCGTATCTTCGGGTCTGCGCACACCCCGGATCCCGCATGAGAGACGCACACTTGCCGCCGCCCTCCACATCCAAGGAGGGCGGCGGTTTTTTCTTTTCAGGGCGGGGCTTTTCAGGATTCGGAGGCCGCGCGAGTGGTCTCGCCTCAAAGTTTGCCGGTGGTGATGATGTGCATCAGGGCCGTCAGCACTGCGTTGGCCGCGACCGAGGCCAGGATCATCCCCATCACCCGGCTGACGATGGCCGATCCGGCCTCACCGATCAGACGGATGATCGGCTCGGCCAACCGCATCAACAGATAGGCGGCGGCGATCACGCCCAGCATGACCACGCCCGTTATCGCCTGATCGGACACGCTGAAGCGCTTGTTGTCGGTCAGGATGACGATGGCCAGCATCGCCCCGGGAGAGGCCAGCGAGGGGACCGCAAGCGGAAAAACTGCCGGATTGGGCATGCGCCGTTCTCCGACCATGTCCGAAACCGCGCGTTGCTCGGTCTCGGTCTTGCCTTCGCCAAAGATCATGGTCAGGGCGAAAAGGAACAGAACGATCCCCCCGGCCACCTGAAAAGAATTCAACCCGATGCCAAGCGCATCAATCAGGATTTGGCCAAAGATCAAAAAGAACAAAAGCACGATGGCGCTGACCAGGGCCGCTTGCAGCGCAATGCGGCGGCGCAAGGCCGCGCTGGCCCCGGCAGTGATCGCGATAAAGACAGGGATGGTTCCGATTGGGTCTATCACGACCCATAATGTCACGATCTGTTCCAGAATGCCGTGAATTATCACTGCCTGTCCCGCGCACCTAAAAATGAAATCTTAGTGTTCGTCGCACCCTCAGGCGCAATCGGCCTGTTCCGCCTGTTCCATCGCCTCGGCCGTGGCCTCCAGCGTCAACAGGATCGAGGCATGCCGGTTCTTGTAGTCGCGCGCAGGCAGCAGCACCTCCAGACCGTCAAACGGGGCATCGGGGGGCGGCCCGTCCTGCTTCAGCATCGCACTCAGCTGATCTCGCGCCAGTTCCACCTGCGCCCGCGTCGCCCCAAGGATCGCCGCGCCGACCACTGCGGCCGAGGCCTGCCCCAGCGCGCAGGCCTTCACGTCCTGGGCAAAATCGGTGATCCTGCGATCCTTGACCTTCACGTCCACGGTCACGGTCGAGCCGCACAACGGCGAGCGTTTCTTGGCCGTCGCGCAGGGGCTTTCAAGCCGACCGAGGTGCGGAATATCGGCGGCCAGCGCCAGAATGCGGGCCGAATACAGCTTGATCAGGTCGGTATCGCCGGACATGGGTTTCCCTCATAGGTTCTTCCCCATACATAGGAGGTCGTTCCCGCGATGCAAAAGGTTTTCCGCCTATGTCCTTCGATCCAGCCCAGCTTACCTATACTTCCGACGGGCTGATCCCCGCCATCGCCCAAGATAGCGAAAGCGGCGAGGTTCTGATGATGGCCTGGATGAACCAGGAGGCGGTCATACGCACGCTGGAAACCGGGCGCGTCACCTATTGGTCGCGCTCGCGGCAATCGTTCTGGGTCAAGGGCGAAAGCTCGGGCCATGTGCAAAAATTGGTTGATTTCCGGGTCGATTGTGATCGCGACTGCCTGCTGGTTCTGGTCGATCAGACCGGCCCGGCCTGTCATACCAATCGACGCAGCTGCTTCTACACCGCCGTGCGCGACGGCAAGGAGGTCGAGCTGATGAAACCGATGGACGACTAGGCCAGCGCACACCGCCGGTTTTTTCTGGCCAAAAATACTCCGGGGGAGCGCGCAGCGCGGGGGCAGCGCCCCCATCCCCCCATCCTGTGCTCAGCCCAAGCCCACCATGCGCCGAATCTCATCCGGCGTCGCACCCTCGGCGCGGTATCGGGCGATGGCGCGGGCGTCGTCGCGCTTGGCGAGCCGCTTGCCACTGTCATCGCGGATCAGCCGGTGGTGGTGATACCTGGGCGTCGGCAGCCCAAGCAGATGCTGCAACAGCACATGGATCTGCGTCGCCTCGAACAGATCCAGTCCACGCACCACATGGGTGATGCCTTGGTCGGCATCGTCCACCACCACCGACAGGTGGTACGAACTGCCCATCTGACGCCGCGCTAAAATAATATCCCCCACCGTGCGGCACAGGGTGTCGCGCTCGATCCAGTGCGCGCCCGCATGCGCCGGTCCGGTCTCGGTAAAGCTCAGCGGGGGCAGGGCGCGGGTTGCCTTCTCCATGTTCAGCCGGATCACGTCTTCGGGTCCGGCCTCGGACATCGCGCGCGTGCGGCAGGTGCCGGGATAGATCCGCCCGTCCGGGCCGAACTGCGGTACGCCCTCTTGCGGGGCACCGGCGGCGGCTTCGATATCCCCGCGCCGACAGCGACAGGGATAGGTCAGACCCAGTGCCGTAAGTTGCTCCAGCGCCGCGCCATAGCGGGACAACCGCTTCGACTGGCGCATCACCGGCTCGGGCCAAGACAGCCCCAGCCAATGCAAGTCCTGATAGATCTGCATTTCCCACGCGGCGCGCGCACGACTTTGGTCGATATCCTCGATCCGCAACAGAAACCGCCCAGCGGCCTCTTGCGCCATGTCATATGCCAGCAGCGCGGAATAGGCATGGCCCAGATGCAGCGGCCCGGTTGGCGAGGGCGCGAAGCGGGTGGTAAAGCTCACCCGTCCGCCGCGTCCAGCCAAGCCTGCCATTCGGTCTTGGCCCGGTCGGTATAGGCTTTGTAGCGATCCTTGCGCCCGCGACGGCCGCCCTTCAGCCCTTCGACCGGCGGAAACAGACCGAAATTCACGTTCATCGGCTGAAAGGTCTTGGCCTCTGCGCCGCCGGTGATGTGGGTGATCAGCGCCCCGGTCGCGGTATTGCCCGACGGCGGGGCAAGATCACCGCCACGGATCTCGGCCGCGGCCATGCGGCCCGCCAACAGCCCCATCGCGGCGCTTTCGACATAGCCCTCGACACCGGTGATCTGTCCGGCAAAACGGATGTTGGGTTTGGTTTTCAGCCGCATCCGATCATCCAGCAACGTGGGAGAGTTGATAAAGGTGTTGCGATGGATTCCGCCCAGCCGGGCAAACCGCGCCTGCTCCAGCCCCGGAATCATCCGCAGAACCTCGGCTTGCGCGCCGTATTTCATCTTGGTCTGAAAGCCCACGATGTTGAACAGCGTTCCAAGCTTGTTGTCGCGGCGCAACTGCACGATGGCATGGGCCTTGATCTCTGGCTGGTGCGGGTTGGTCAACCCGACCGGCTTCATCGGCCCATGACGCGGGGTCTCGCGTCCGCGTTCAGCCATCACCTCGATCGGCAGGCAGCCGTCGAAGTACCCGGCCGTCTCCCCTTCGTGAAATTCGGTCTTGTCGGCGGCCAGCAGCGCGTCGATGAAGGCCTCGTACTGGTCCTTGTCCATCGGACAGTTCAGATAGGCGGTGCGCTCTTCCTCGGTTTCGCCCTTGTCATAGCGCGACTGCATCCATGCCTTCGACATGTCGATGCTCTCGGCATAGATGATCGGCGCGATGGCGTCGAAAAAGGCCAGCGCCTCGGCCCCGGTCTCGGCGCGAATCGCCTGCCCAAGCACCGACGAGGTAAGCGGCCCGGTGGCGATGATCCACTGGCCCTCGTCCGGCAGGCAATCGATCTCTTCATAAGAGACCGAGATGCGCGGATGCGCCATCAGCCGGTCTGTCACGGTTTCGGCGAAGGGGTCGCGATCGACCGCCAGCGCGCCGCCTGCGGGGATCCGGTTTGCCTCGGCCGCCGCCATGATCAGCCCGTTGGCTGCACGCATTTCCCAATGCAACAGGCCGACGGCGTTCTGCTCGTCGTCATCGGAGCGAAAGGAGTTGGAACAGACCATTTCGGCCAGATTGCCGGTCTTATGGGCAAATGTGGCCACCTTGGGGCGCATTTCGTGGATCACCACGTTGACGCCTGCTTGCGCCGCCTGCCAGGCGGCCTCGGACCCGGCCATGCCGCCGCCCACGATATGAAGTGTGTCGCTCATGCTCTGCCAGATAGGGCAGCGGCGCGCGTGGTGCAACGGTAGACTGGAAACAGCCGACTGGAGACGCCAGACCGGAAATAGCGCCGGTTCAAAAGGAGAGGAGCGGGGGGCGTCGCCGCCTCAGGACCGCCGCCAGACGGATAGGAACCGGAGAGAGAAAGCGGCCCGGAGGGACCATCCATCGGCGGCGGCCCGAGACGGGCTTTTCGACTACAAAACAAATGCCACATCGTTGCCTTTTTTTGAAGCAGCGTGTTGGAAACAATTTTTAGCAAATTCGAAACGATGCGGTGCCACCCCGTTCCGATCCAATCCGCCCCGGTCCGACCGGTCTCGCGCCCTATTGCGTCCAGTCCGGCGAGCGCTTGTCGAGGAAGGCGCTGATGCCCTCTTCGGTGTCGCGGTACAGCATGTTTTCCACCATCACCTCGCCGGCATAGGCATAGGCGTCACTGATGGGCATCTGGATCTGATCATAAAAGGCGCGCTTGCCGATGCGCACCGCCGCGCCCAGCTTGCCGGCCAGTTTGGCTGCCAGATCGGCGGTTTCGCGCTCCAGATCCTCGGGCGCGACGGCCCGGTTGATCAATCCCAGCTCACGGGCGCGGTCGGCCTCGATGAAGTCGCCGGTGCTCAGCATCTCGAACGCGTGCTTGCGCGCGATGTTGCGGGTCAGCGCGACCATCGGTGTCGAGCAGAACAGACCAATGTTCACCCCGTTGACGCCAAAGCGCGTGCCCTGGGCGGCGACCGCCATGTCACAACTCGCCACCAGTTGACACCCGGCGGCGGTGGCGATGCCTTGGACCCGCGCGATCACCGGCTGCGGCAGCGACTGGATCGTCAGCATCATATGTGCGCAGCGGTCGAACAGATCCTTGAAATAGGTCTTGCCGCCATCCTCGGCCTGACGCCCGGCGGTCATTTCCTTGAGATCGTGACCGGCGCAAAACGCCTTGCCCGCCCCCGACAGGATCACGGCACGGATGCTTTGATCTTGTTTCAGCGCATCGAACTGGCCCTGAAGTGCCGCGATCATGTCGTCGGATAGCGCATTCAGCCGCTCCGGCGCATTCATGCGCAGATGCGCCACCGCGCCCGTGTCGTTACGTTCCAGAATTGTCATCTTGCCCTCCCAAGAGATGTTGCGACAACACTAGGGCCAATAAACCGGGAGGAAAAGCATGACTCTGGCCCTGAATATCGAAGAATTGTCGGACTATCTGTCGGAGGTATTTCCCGAAGTCTGGGAAGACTTCGCCATCGACGCCTTGAGCAACGATACGATAAGCGTGCGCCTGTTGACCGACGATCGGCATCTGCGCCCTGGCGGCACGGTGTCCGGCCCATCAATGTTCGCGCTGGCCGATGTGGCGGTCTATGCGATGGTGTTGGCGCGGGTGGGGCGAAAAGCGTTGGCGGTGACAACCAACTGTTCGATCGACTTCATGCGCAAGCCCGAGGCCAACCGCGATCTGATCGCGCGGTGCCGGTTGCTGAAACTGGGCCGCGCGCTGGCGGTGGGCGATGTGCTGTTGTTCTCGGAAGGCAGCGACAAGCCGGTGGCGCGTGCCACGCTGACCTATTCGATCCCGCCACGTTGAGGGCGGTATTTTCGGGCCGAATTTTGGACTGTACACTTTGGCCCGAAAACTCCCCAAAATCTGTATCCATTTTTCGTGTTGGTACAATGCGCCCTCCAAAGCTGGCGAGGGGTGCCAGAAAAGGTATTTTTAGGGTATAGGTTTGATTTGTATCAAGGCCGTGCTTTCCTTCGGACAGCATCGTCCCCGACAAATGGCAAAAGGAAACACCATGAGCGACGTATCCCCCCCCGGCCTTAAGCCGGAAGAGGCCGAGTTTCACCGGCTTGCGCATTTTCCGATCACCTTCTTCGCTATCGTGATGGGGCTTATGGGGTTGGTGCTGGCCTTGCACAGCGCCCATGACGCCTTGCCTTGGACTGCGCAGGTGGCGCAGGTGGTGTTGTATGTGGCGGCGGCGGCCTTTGTCGCGATCATCGGGGTCTATATCGCCAAGATCCTGCGCCATCCGGCGGCAGTGCAGTGGGAATGGAACCACCCGGTGCGGCTGGCGTTTTTCCCCGCCGTATCGGTGTCGATGCTGCTGACCGCGACGGCCTGCTATACTGACTATCCGCAACTGTCTTGGCTGCTCTGGCTGCTGGGAACGGTCGGGCAGGGGGTGCTGACCATTGCTGTCGTCTCCGGCTGGATCAGCCACCGCTCCTTTGAGGTCGCGCATCTGACCCCGGCCTGGTTCATCCCGGCGGTGGGCAATGTGATCGTCCCCGTGGCCGGGGTGCGGTTGGGCTATCCCGAGATTTCCTGGCTGTTCTTTTCCGGCGGGGTGATGTTCTGGATCGTGCTGTTGACGCTGGTGATGAACCGGCTGGTCTTTCACAACCCGATCCCGGCGCGTCTGTTCCCGACTCTGGTGATCTTGATCGCACCGCCTGCGGTGGCATTTGTCGCGTATTATCAGCTTGTTGGGGTGATAGACACCTTTGCCCATATCCTGCTGAACACGGCCTATGTCTTTGCGCTGTTGGTCATGGTGCAGGTGCCCAAACTGTTGCGGCTGCCGTTTGCGCTGTCGTGGTGGGCGCTGTCCTTTCCGGTCGCTGCGATGACCATCGCCTCGTTCCTTTATGCGCGGTTGGCGCAGTCGGGGTCGCATCTGGTGGTGGGCTATGTGGCGCTGGTGGCGCTTGTCGTGATCATCGTGGGGCTGTTGTTCCGCACGCTGATTGCGATTTTCCGCGACGAGATCTGCCAGCCCGAATAGGGCTGGCGACAGACCGCAGGGACGGGCTTCGGGATTGAACGAAAAAAGGCCGGGGCAAAGCCCCGGCCAGGATAGGGTCCGTTACCGGACGGGGAAAGTGTCAGCCTTTCCAGAACGGGCGCTCGGCCTCTTTTCTGGCTTGGGCCGGAGTGATACCGATGTCTTCCAGCATGTACGGGCTCAACCCGCTCAACTGCGTCCGGGTCCGGCGGCGCAGCGTCCAATGGCCCATCGCGACGACAATGCGGCGTAGAACCGGCAGGACCGGTTGCTGATGCCGGCTGGCACCAAGGACAGGAGAAGATCCGGTTTGCATCATGCGAGACATAAGAGCACCCAATGTAATTGTATTGACACAACAGATATATGTCGTGCATGGTGTTGATACAATAGCATCTGCAGACGGGTCAAAGGAAAGATTGTAATGAGTACAATTTGGGTGGGCACGCTCTCCGCAACCGATGGACCGAAATACAAAGCGGTGGCCGAGCGAATTCGCAGCGCGATACAAAACGGTGACCTGACTGTGGGCGACAAGTTGCCGCCGGTTCGCGAACTGGCCTATCAGCTTGAAATCACACCGGGAACCGTCGCGCGCGCCTATACGGTCCTGACCGATGAGGGGGTTCTGCTGGCCGAGGTTGGCCGCGGCACCTTCGTGGCGCCACCGCCGGGAACGGCGGATGAGACGGACACCACGGCTGATCCCGAACGGGGATTCGAGCATGACCTCGCGCCGCAACATAAGGACGCGGGTGACGGCTATCACGTGAATCTGTTTTCACCGCATCTGCCCAACGTCGGCCAGGCCGAGTTGATTCGGGAACTGTTGACCGAGGTGGCGCAGGATCCCCCCTCCGGCTTCATGCACTACCCCTCCCGCGAGGCGGCCCGCCCGGCGCGCGAGGCGGCGGCGCGGTGGCTGACGCAGGGGGCCGTGGGGCCGGTGCGCGAAAGTGACGTGGTCTTTTCCAATGGCGGCCAGAATGCGCTGGCTCTGGTGATGCAGGCGGTGCTGCGCGGGCGGCGTCCCGTCGTGCTGGTCGAGGAGCTGTCCTATCCCGGGTTCCGCCGCGCGGCAGAACTGCTGCGCGCCGAGGTGGTACCGGTGGCGATGGATGCGCAGGGTCTCATCCCCGAGGCACTTGAGGCTGCCGTGCGCACCCATGATGCGCAGATCCTGTGTACCTCGCCCGAGGCGCATAACCCGACCCTGACCTTCACGCCCGAAACCCGTCGGCGTGAACTGGTCGAGGTCGCCCGCCAGAGCGACCTGCAGATCCTTGAGGACAATTGCTATCATGTCGCCGCCGGGGCCGGGCCAAGCTTTCGGCTGTTGGCGCCAGAGCGCAGCTGGTATGTCTCTTCGATCTCGAAAAACATCACGCCGGCGCTTCGGGTCGGCTTTGCGCTCGCCCCGCTTGACCGCACGGCGCATCTTCGCCGCACCGCCGAACACGGGTTTTTCGGCCTCGCCACGCCGCTGACCGATCTGATGGCGAAACTGTTGGTCGATCCACGGCTTGCGGCGCTGAGCGATCGAATGCTGGCGGTGATCGGCGACTATGTCCACTGCGCTGTCCACGAGTTGGGCGCGTATCAGGTGGTCTGGCGCCCGGATGTGCCGTTTCTCTGGCTGACGTTGCCGGCGGGATGGCGCGCCGGGGCCTTTGTGCAGGCGGCCGAGGCACAGGGGGTGCGCTTGCGCCCGGCCGAGGATTTCGTACAGCGCACGGCGCGCGCGCCCCATGCGGTTCGGTTGGCGATCAATGCCGGTGTTGCGCTTGGGACGTTTGAACAGGCGATGCAGCGGGTGCGCAGGCTGCTGGACAATCCGCCGGAACAAATAGCGGTCTAAATGTGGGGTATTATTATACCTAATTTGTAATACATTGATTTGTAAAGAATAATCCAGAATTCTTGCTGTTGACGTGCCGCATGGCCTTCCATATACCCGCTTCATCGAATTCCGGCGGTGCCAGTTGAGCCCGCCGTTCACGACAAACGGGACCGATCCGATGAAAACCTTTTCTGCGAAACCTGCAGAGATCGAAAAGAAGTGGATCCTGGTCGACGCTGAAGGCGTCGTTCTGGGCCGTCTTGCTTCGATCATTGCCACGCGACTGCGTGGCAAACACAAAGCAACCTTCACGCCGCACATGGACATGGGTGACAACGTTATTGTCATCAATGCCGACAAAGTGCAGATCACTGGCAAGAAGCGCGAGGAAAACTTCTACTGGCACACCGGGCATCCGGGTGGCATCAAATCGCGCACCAAGCAACAGATCCTGGACGGCGCACACCCTGAGCGCGTTGTGCTTCAGGCTGTCAAGCGCATGCTGCCGGGCAACCGGCTGTCGCGCCTGCAGATGACAAATCTGCGCATCTACGCCGGTGCCGAACATCCGCATGAGGCCCAGAGCCCCGACGTTCTGGATGTCAAATCCATGAACAAGAAAAACACCCGGAGCTGATACCGATGGCTGATCAGATCAACACTCTTGAAGAGCTGAGCGCCGTTGCTGGCGTGGAAGCAGTGAGCGAAGTACTCATCGCGTATGAACCCATCCGCGACGAGCTCGGTCGGTCCTATGCGACTGGCAAGCGGAAAGACGCGGTCGCCCGCGTCTGGATCAAGCCGGGTTCCGGCAAGGTCACCGTGAACGGCAAGGAAATGAAAACCTATTTCGCCCGTCCGGTGCTGCAGATGATCCTGCGCCAACCGTTCACCGTGGCCGGCGTCGAGGACCAGTTCGACGTGATGGCGACCGTCAAAGGCGGTGGCTTGTCGGGTCAGGCCGGTGCGGTCAAGCATGGCATCTCGAAGGCGCTGCAGCTCTATGAACCGAGCTTGCGCGGTGCCCTGAAAGCTGCTGGCTTCCTCACCCGCGACAGCCGCGTGGTGGAACGGAAGAAATACGGCAAGCGCAAAGCACGCCGGAGCTTCCAGTTCTCCAAGCGTTAATCGCTGGCGACATCAAAATGCAAAAGGCCGCGCAAAAGCGCGGCCTTTTTCGTTTGGGGGAGGGCCGGTGGGCTGGCTGACCTGCCAACCGTTTCGGTCAGTCGGGTTTCACATACCAATCGTCAAAGCGCGACACCTCTTCAAGCACGCGGCGATAGCCCTTGCCGGTCAGAAGAGCGTGGATGTCAGCCCGTTGCGGGGCGTGGTTATGCTCCACCGTCATCACCCGAAACGACCAGCGGTCAAAATCTACAGCGTTGAGAATGTCGAATTCGCTGCCTTCGGTATCGACAGACAGATAGTCGATCTTGGCCGGGGCTGAATGCTGGTCGAGCAAATCGTTCAGCGAAACGGTCTCGACCTCATATTGATGTCCACGCAGCTTGCGTGAGGTTTTGACAAAGCTGGAAATGGCCGAGTTTTCGCCGCGCGGCGCCTCGGTGAATTGCAGCTTCTCACCGCTGGCCCGCCAGACACAACGGCTGTCGATGATTGCGCTGCGATTGGCCCGCAGATTTGCATGCCAGCCTTGGGCGGGTTCGGCCAGAATACCGGACCAGCCGTACTGAGTTTCCATCAGATAGCTATTGTTCAGATCGATCCCATCTGTCGCCCCGAATTCGACGAAGAAGCCGCCATGTTTGAAGCCGGTCTGGCTGAGTGCGAACAGATCCTGGCGGAGTTGCGAGCGCGAGACTTCGAGTTGCTCGAAACAACGATTGCGGATCTCGGGGGGCATCGCCTTGAGAAACTGAAGGTCGAAAAATCCGCTCTCGCGCGCTTTGAGTTGTCTATAGCGGTCTTTTCTGGTGATCGTGACGTTTGAAAGAAAATGGGACAATGCGGAAGCCAATATGCTGGAGTTTTCTGTAATTCAGGAAGATTGAGTATGGTTCCGTTTTTCTAGCGGCCTTAAAAATTCTCTGCAAGGTTGAATTTTTGAGTCTCAATCATCCGCAGGGATCAGCCCCAGCCCACGCAGATAAATTCCGATTCCGGTTTCCAGCAGATCCTCGGGCGAAAACGGCGACGCGGCCCCGGCGTTGCGGGCATAAAGTTCGACCACGCCGTGGCTCAACGCCCAGATATGAGCGCTGAACATCGCGGCGGGCGGGCGTTTATCCGCCGGGATATGTTCGGACAGATCGGCGGCGGCCAATTCCAGAACGCCCCGGGCGCGCGCCGCCGCAGCCGCCAGTTCGGGTGTGCGGTTGAGCGAGATGCCACTTTCAAACATCGAGATGTAATGCCCCGGATGTTTGCGCGCAAAGGCCAGATAGGCGCGCCCGGTCGCCTCAAAGGCGGCCAGTGCTGAGGGTTGGCCGCTGTCATAGGCGTATTGCATCAGGTCCGCGAACATCTCGAACCCTTGGCGCGCGGCCTCGGCGATCAGATCCTCGCGGCCCGCGAAATGGCGATAGACCGCCGCCGGGGTGACGCCAGCGGTCTTGGCCGCTTCCGACAGGGTGAACCCGGTCGGGCCCTTGGCCTCGATCAACTGCAACGCGGCCTCGATCAGCGCCTGACGCAGGTTGCCGTGATGATAACCGCGTTTAGCCATCCCAGAGATCCGGCCCGCCACAGATCTTGGGATCGCATTGGCCAAGTGCCTTTTCGTCCTTGTGATCGTAATCCAGTGCCAGCAGCATATGCCGGATCGCCGCAATCCGCGCGCGGCGCTTGTCCTCGGAGCGGATCACCGTCCAAGGCGCGCGTTTCGCATGGCTGCGGCTGAGGGTCTCGCCAATCGCCTCGGTATAGCTGTCCCAAAGCGCCAGCCCCTTGACGTCGATCTCGCTAAGCTTCCAGTGTTTCAGCGGGTCGCTTTCGCGATCTTGAAACCGGCGCAGCTGTTCGGCCTGACCGACGTTCAGCCAGAACTTGAACAGGTGAATTCCGTCGTCCACCAGCGCCTGCTCGAACGGGCGAACCTGACGAAAGAAGCGCTCGCGTTCGGGATCGGAGCAAAAGCCGAAGACCTTTTCCACCACGCCACGGTTGTACCAACTACGATCATAAAAGACGATTTCGCCGCTGCTGGGCAGGTGGTCTATGTAACGCTGGAAATACCATTGGCCGCGCTCGCCGTCGGTGGGTTTGGGCAGGGCGACCAGCCGTGCGCCGCGCGGGTTCAAATATTCGCGAAACCGCTTGATGGTGCCACCCTTGCCGGCGGCATCGCGGCCCTCGAAAACGGCCACCACCCGGGCACCGCTTTTCTTGACCCAAGCCTGCATTTTGCCCAGTTCGATATGCAGCACCATGATCTCGCGCTCATAGGCCTTGCGCCCCATCCGCTCGGAATAGGGGTATTTCGGGTCGAGGATATCATCCTTGTCGGCCCGCCGGAGCGCTTTGCGTATGTCGTTGGGCGCCTCGTGCTCGAAAAACCGGGTGATTGCGCCATCAAAAGGGAGATCCATGTCCATGTGCCCGCCTCTGTGCTGTTGGGTGCTCACTATATGGGATGTTAATCCGATTAACGCAAACCCGCAGGTTGCCGCGTCTGTGGTGCGGGGGACGTCAACGCCAGCCCGCAAAGGACCCGCTGATCGCCTGCGCAGATCACAAGCAACGCGTTAGCTGCGCAAATCGGTGATTTCCATGCCGATTTTGCTCCGGTCATACGGGGTTGTCGCATAAATCTCGCTGATCCAGTTGCCATAGAGCAGATGCGCCTGACTTTTCCAGCGGTTCAGCGGCTTTCTGCTGGGATCGTCGTCTGGGTAGTAGTTGACTGGAACCTTGACTGCTTGACCGCTGGCGGCATCGCGGTCGTATTCCTGTTTCAGCGTGTCGCTGTCATATTCGAAGTGATTGAAGATATAGACCGCGCGATGTTTCGGGTCTGCGACCAGACAGGGGCCAACCTCGTCGCTGCCCAGCAAGGTGATCAATTCTGGCACTGCGTCGATCTCGGGCTGTTTCATTTCGGTCCAACGGCTGACGGGAACGATGAAATCATCCGAAAACCCGCGCAGCAACGGTGCGGCCGGGTCAAGGTTCTTGTGCCGGAAACAGCCAAAGGCCTTGTGATCCAGCAGGTGTTTGTTCACCCCCTGAAAATAGTGGATCATCGCCATCCCGCCCCAGCAGACGCCAAAGGTGGAATGCACGTTGCTTTGGGTCCAATCAAAAACCTCGCGCAACTCGTCCCAATAGGTGACCTCTTCGAACTCCAACTGCTCGATCGGGGCGCCGGTGATGATCAGCCCGTCGAACTTCTCGTCCTTCACCTCCTGAAACGGGCGATAGAATTCTTCCATATGCTCGGCGGCGGTGGTTTTCGAATGGTGTTCGCTCATCCGGATCAGCGACAGCTCGATCTGCAGCGGCGTCGCACCGATCAACCGGGCGAACTGGTTCTCGGTCTGGATCTTCTTGGGCATCAGATTCAGCAATCCGATCCGCAGCGGGCGAATGTCTTGCCGCGCGGCCTGATCCTCGGACATGACCATGACACCCTCACGCGTGAGAACGTCAAAGGCGGGCAGGTCGGCGGGGATCTTGATCGGCATGATGAATGCGGCTCCAAAGTTGCGTCACCGCTAGATAGTCCCTCTGCGCGCCAGAGCCAAGCAAGGACACCGGCGTGGCGCTTGGACGTTGCGGCGGGGCAGGGCCTGAGGTGCAGGCGGGGAGGGATCCGCGCCCATGTTGACCGGTGGCGTCAGCCCTGCGCCGCGATGGCCTCGGCAATCAGCGCATCGAAATCTGCCGCATCGCGCAGCGCCGCGACCTGATCGGCGGTCACGGTGATGCCCCAATGCTGCGCCATGGCGGCATAGCGCGGCTGGCGATGCGCCAGCGCCTGCGCATAGGTCCAGCGGATGAAGTCATCCGGGTCCACCTGATTCTCGGCGCAGCCTTTTTCGGCCAGATACTGGTCCCAGACCCGGTCCAGAAAAGCGGGCTGATAGGACATCGGCTTGGGCGCGCGGTCAAAGCGGCGGATCAGATCCTGTGTGTGGGCCTCGTCGCCCTTGATCCAGATCATCAGCGCATGTTTGTTCAGCTCGCTTAGAACCGGGTCCTCGGAGTTCTCCGGGTCCACCCATTCGCAGATCGAGCCGCCGGTGTCGCAGATGAAATGCGGATATCCATACAGACGCTCGGCCCGGTCAACGAAATATTCGGTATCCAACAGCGCGTGAATCTCGGCCAGCCGGAACTGTTCCTGTCGGCGGCGGTATTCCGCGATTGGCAGCCCGCCCTTGGCCGGATCGCCCGGCTTGCCCAGATAGGTCGAGACCGGGGTGAGATTGTCAAAGCTGATATTCGAGCCGATATAGATCGAATCCGACAGGAGAAGATCGCGCAGAAACGGCACCTTCATCGCCTCGGCCTTGGCGTTGTCGGTGATATATTCGCCCATGTAGCGGGTGCCGATGCGATAATCTATGCTGTAATGGAACCAATCGCCCGCCGTCCGCAACATGTTGCTGACATGGGTCTTTCCCAGCCCGGACATGCCAAAGAACAGCACCCGTTTACGCGGTGCTGCGCGCCAGTCTTCTGCCGTGGAATAAAGCATCTGTCCCCGATCCCCGTTTCGGGTCTGATCTAGCTATGGGCGCGGCTGCGGTCAATCAGGCCGTTCGGAACCGTCGCGTTTCGGACAGGATGTTGAGGTAATTTCCGGCAAAGATCACCGCAGCGCCGGCAAAGACCCAGATCTCAAGCGGTTCGGAGTACAGGATCATGCCGACGATGGCGATGGCGGGCAGCCGGGCGAAATCAAACGGCATCACCACCGTGGCCGGTGCGATGGACAGCGCATTGGCCAGACAGAAATGCGCCAGCAGACCACCCAGGGCGATCACCACGAGCCACGGCGCGGTGGAGGCATCCGGCAGCGCCACATCACCGTCGACCCCGGCGGTGATCGCGCCAAAGATCAATTGCAGCAGCGTCAGCCAGAACATGATGTTCGCGACGCTGTGGCGTCGGGTCAGTTTCTTGGTCAGCATGTTGGTAAAGGCAAAGAACACCGCCGCACCCGCCGCGGCAAAGACCCCGGCATTCAGCGTTTCGGGGCTGGGCCGGGCGATGATCAGGATACCGACAAACCCGACAAGGGCCGACACCGCGCGCGCCGGGGTGAGCCGCTCGCCCAGCACCAGCGGCGACAACACCACCACCCAGAGCGGGGCGGTAAACTCCAGCGCAAAGACCTGCGCCAGCGGAATTGCGGTGACGGCAAAAAACCACAGGTTCTGGCCCGCGAAGTGGACCAGATTGCGAAGGGTCTGCAGGCCCAGATCGCGGGGGGTGACTTGACCGGTTTTCCCGGTCAGCAGCAGAAGGGCGACCACGATGGCAAACCCCAGCGCGCTGCGATACATCATGATTTCAAAGGTATCGAGCGCAAAGCTCACCTCGCGCCCCGCCACGGCCATGGCCGAGAACGACGTAATGGCGCCGGTCATCCACAGCGCGGCAAGCCCAACGCGGGGTTGAGATGTCTTTGGCATGATTGCTCGTCTCCTCGGCGCGAACCGAACCGTCAAAGCCGCGCGAGGTCAAGCAGGTTTCGCTTGAGGATTGTGTGGGGCTGGTCCGCGACAGGCAAGGGCGGCGAAGGTGTGAAATCAAAAACCCCGGCGCGGGGCCGGGGTTTCGTCTGGGGGCTGTGTCGTTATTCCAGTTCGATCGTCCCGGGCGGTTTCGAGGTGCAGTCATAGAACACCCGGTTCACGCCCTTGACTTCGTTGATGATCCGGGTCGAGGTTTCGCCAAGGAACTCGTGCGTGAAGGGATAATAATCGGCCGTCATTCCGTCGACCGAGTTCACCGCCCGCAGCGCCAGCGCGTAATCATAGGTGCGCCCGTCGCCCATCACGCCGACAGTGCGCATCGGTAGAATGGCGGCAAAAGCCTGCCAGATTTCGTCATAAAGCCCATGCTTGCGGATCTGGTCGATATAGACGGCATCGGCCTTGCGCAGGATTTCCAGCTTTTCGCGGGTGATCTCGCCGGGGCAGCGAATTGCCAGACCGGGGCCGGGGACGGGGTGGCGGCCGATGAAGCTGGCCGGCAGGCCCAACTCGTGCCCCAGTGCGCGCACCTCGTCCTTGAACAGTTCGCGCAGCGGCTCGACCAGTTTCAGGCCCATCTTCTCGGGCAAGCCGCCGACATTATGGTGCGACTTGATCGTCACCGAAGGTCCGCCAGAAAACGAGACCGACTCGATCACATCCGGGTACAGGGTGCCTTGGGCCAGAAATTCGGCACCCTCGATTTCATTGGCGTATTTCTGGAATACGTCGATGAACAATTTGCCGATGATCTTACGCTTTGTTTCCGGATCGGAAACGCCCTCAAGCTCGCCAAGGAATAGATCGCTTTCGTCGGCATGGATCAGCTTCAGGTTATAGTTCTCGCGGAACATCTTCACGACCTGTTCGGCCTCGTTCAGCCGCAGCAGACCGTGATCAACGAAAACGCAGGTCAACTGCTCGCCAATGGCCTCGTGCAACAAGATCCCCGTGACCGAACTGTCGACCCCGCCAGACAGGGCGCAGATGACGTTCTTGTCGCCGACCTGATCGCGGATTTTCTGGATCATCTCTTCGCGATAGGCGCCCATCGTCCAGTCGCCGCTGAAACCCGCCAGTTTGACGAAGTTTTCGTACAGTGTGGCGCCGTTGGGCGTGTGGTGAACCTCCGGGTGGAACTGCACGGCAAAAAAGCGGCGGTCCAGATCGGCGGTGATGGCAAAGGGCGCACCGGGCGAGGTGCCATAAACCTCAAACCCGGGGGCGAGCTTACTGACATGATCGCCATGGCTCATCCAGACCTGTTCGCGCCCGTCAAGGAACCAGCCGTTCAGCAGGTCGATCCGCTGTTCGGTGGGGGTGACATAGGCGCGGCCAAACTCGGCGGTGTGGCTTTCACCGGCCTCAACCCTGCCGCCCAGATCCTGCATCATCACCTGTTGGCCATAACAGATGCCAAGGATCGGCACCCCCAGATCATAGACCGCTTTCGGCGGCCGGGGCGAACCGTCGCGAACAACCGAATCTGGCCCGCCGGAAAAGATCACGGCCTTGGGCGAGAACGCGGTCAGAAACGTCTCGGTCACCTTTTGATAGGGGTGGATTTCACAATAGACGTTCAATTCACGCAAGCGGCGCGCGATAAGCTGCGTCACTTGGCTACCGAAGTCGATGATGAGAAGGCGGTCATGCGATGTCTGGGTCATGTCAGGCCCATAGAATTTGCCCGCCCCGCTGGCAAGGGGGCAGATGCATCCAGTTGCGCAAATACGCCCTTCGCGGTGCGTTTCATGGGCATTGCGGGCAAGTTCAGAACTGGACGCCGCAAAGACCCGGATCTGCGGGCGTGTCGCGCCCGCTATCGCGTTCGCGCGTGGCGACAGAAAACTGCGCCGACATGTCGCTTTTCACCGCCAAGGGCCGCAAACCTTCCCTGCCGGAGCGGGCAGGCAGGATAGACACGGGATCAAAGGCAGAGCTTTGGTGAGGACAGAACAATGACTGAAGCAGGAACAGCACGGCGGCGGGTGCGCGGCGGTGGCGGAGCAGCCCGACGGGCCGAACGAACCGCTGTGCAGATCGACACCGCGAAGTATATCGAACGCAACATCCCCAATTACGAGATCCTCACCGAAGAGGCGTTGGAGATCATCGAGACCAATGCCGAGACCGTTCTGGCCGAGATCGGGGTGAATTTCGTCAACAACCCCGCCGCGCTGGAGCGCTGGCGCGCCGCTGGTGCCGAGATCGAGGGCGAGCGGGTGCGCATCCCGCGCGGGTTGGCGCGCAAGCTGTGTCAAACCGCGCCGGCACGGTTCACCCAGCATGCCCGCAATCCGGAGCGGAACGTGGAGATCGGCGGTAACACACTGGTTTTCGCACCGGTGTACGGGCCGCCCTTCGTGCGCGATGCCGAGGGCGGTCGCCGCTATGCCACGATGGGAGATTTCCAGAATTTCGTGAAGCTGGGCTATATGTCGAAATGGTTGCACCATTCCGGCGGCACCGTATGCGAACCCACTGATATTCCGGTGAACAAGCGGCATCTTGATATGCTTCTGGCGCATATGACGCTGAGCGACAAACCCTTCATGGGATCGGTCACGGAACCCAGCCGGGCACAGGACTGCGTCGAGATGTGCGAGATCCTGTTCGGCAAGGAGTTCGTGCAGGAAAACACAGTGATGACCTCGCTGATCAATATCAACTCGCCACTGACCTTTGACGACGTGATGATGGGCGCGCTGGAAATCTATGCCAAGAACAATCAGGCCTGCGTGATCTCTCCGTTCATCGTTGGTGGTGCGATGGCGCCGGTCTCGGTCGCCGGGACGCTGACCCAGGTTCTGGCCGAGGTCATGGCCGGCATCGCCTATAGCCAGTTGGTCCGCCCCGGCGCGCCGGTGGTGTTCGGCGCCTTTGTCACCTCGATCGACATGAACAGCGGCGCGCCGACCTTTGGCACGCCCGAAGCCAGCCAGATCCTGTATGGCGCCGGACAGTTGGCGCGGCGGATGGGGCTGCCGTTTCGCTCTGGCGGTGGGCTCTGTGCCTCAAAGCTGCCCGATGCGCAGGCGGCGTACGAGACCTCCAACACGCTGAATGCCGCGCTGTTGGGCGGTGTGAACTTCATGCTGCACGCCTGTGGATGGCTTGAGGGTGGGCTGGTCTCGTCTTTCGAGAAATTCGTGATGGACGCCGATCAGCTTGGCGTCCTGCACAAGCTGGCTGCCGGTGTGGCGGTCGACGAAAACGCCCAGGCGATGGGGGCCATCGCCGAGGTCGGGCCGGGTGGTCATTATCTGGGCTGCGCCCATACCCAGGACAATTACAAGGACGCGTTCTGGCGCAGCAATCTGCTGGACTACAAGCCGTTCGAGACTTGGGAAGAAGAGGGGGCCCGCGACACCCAGGCCTTGGCCTCGGCGCGGGTGGCCTATCTGCTGAACGCCTATCAGCAACCCGCGCTTGACCCGGCGATCCAGCAGGCGCTGGAAGCCTACGTCGCGGAAAAGAAGGCCTCGATGCCCGACGCCTTCATGTAGGTCTGCCTTTACGCAGGCCAAACTCGTGTCGGCCCGCCTTTATGTGGGCAGCACGGCAACCGGGCGGGGCCACTGCAGGTCAAGCAGATGCGCCTCGCCGACAATGGCGATCAGAATATCCAGATGCCGGATCAGGGAATAGCCGGCGTCGTTTTCGCACCGGCTGTCGTTCAATTCACCCTCCATTTCCATCAGACGGATCAGCGCTGGCGCCGGTGACGGCAGCCCGCCATATCCCAACAGCCTGAGAAGATGGCGATCGCGGCGGTACTCCTGCGCCCCGATCCGCGCCGCGCGCACCAGCAGCCGAGGACGGCGGCAGGTGGCAAGGAGACTGTGCAGGTCTTTCATCGCATGTCCTTTCGGAAAAGCATCGTCAGACCCGGAGTTTCACACAACTCTAAGGGGTGTTGCGGACGTGATACTCGGCGCGCGCAGCTTTCATTTTTGTTTATCTTTTGGAAACAATGCTTTCGGTTCAGGCATATTTTAACCAATGAGTAACCTTGGCTTCCCAGCTTTGGGGATAACCTTGGGGACAACCTCTGGAAAACCGGATCAGCCCTTGAGACAAGATGTCGGCGACAAGATGATGCACAAGCAGCTTGCGGCTGTCCCGTTCCGGGTTCCGATGACCGCGCACAGGTATCTTCTCCACACTGTTTCGGGACGACCGATCCGGGCCTTGGCCCGGTCAGCGGGTTGTCATGCGTCGACTGTGTTGCGCCAGATCCACCGGGTTGAAATGCGCCGTGATGACCCGCTGGTTGATGCGGCGCTGGCCGCATTGGCACGGGCCTATTCCCCGCCCGCGCCGGATCACATCGGACGGGCCCCTGTACAGGACCATGCCGCGATGCCCCAACAGCCTCAATCGCCCGAGACCGCCTCTTTCGACCGTCAGGCCCTGATCGTCCTACGCCGGCTCAGCGATCCTGCCGCCGTGCTCGCCGTGGCGGAACAGATGGAAAAAGCCGTGGTCGTGCGCGGCGATACGGCGGGGGAAAGCACGCGGACCGCCGTCGTGGATGTCGAGATCGCCAAGGCGATGGCGTTGAACGACTGGATCGCCTGCGAAACGCCCGGGCGCGTCAGCCGCTATCGCATCACCGCGGCTGGCCGGGCAGAGTTGCGGCGCCGCTTGGCCGAGGCCGAGAACCGTGCACGCGCCAGAAGCGACGACGGGTTTTCAGAGGCGCGGACGCCGTTTGAGGCCAATGGCGACAGCCCCGAAACCACCGGAGACGGGTGCGCGCGGCGGGCGCGCTATTGCCGGGCCGAAAGCCCGATCACCCTTTTGGCGCGGCGCAAGGACCGGGACGGGCTCCCGTTTCTGGAGGACGGGCTTGTGCGCGCCGGGGAACGGCTGCGCGAGGATTTCGAATTGGCCCAGATCGGCCCCCGGACCACACAGAACTGGGACAGGTTCCTGACCGGGGGCCATCGCGATGGCGGGACCGGCACCGCGCCTTACGGCCCCGGAGCGGCCCGCGATCGTGTCGCCCGCGCGCTGGCCGACCTTGGGCCGGGGCTGAGCGACGTGGCGCTGCGCTGTTGTTGCTACATGGAGGGGTTGGAGCAGGCCGAAAAACGGCTGGGCTGGTCGGCGCGGTCTGGCAAGATCGTGCTGCGCATCGCCCTGCAACGTCTCAGCGCCTATTACGAACAGGACGAGGCCGACGCGCTGGTTGGATGACGCCCGCCAGACGATCCTGAGCTGGCCGCGCCCACACATAGGGGTGGGTTGTCTCTGGGGGCGTTTATGATAATCCAATCCTATGAACTTTACCCTGCGCCAACTCACCTATTTCAAGGCCCTGACGGTACACCGGAATTTCGGCCGCGCCGCCGATATGTGCAACGTGTCTCAGCCCGCGCTGTCGGTTCAGATCCGGGCGTTGGAGGACACGATGGGTGCCCCCTTGGTCGAGCGGCGCGCCCGCGATGTCGTGCTGACCGGGCTGGGGCGGCAGGTTCTGGCCCACGCCGAAGAGGTGCTGTCGGCGGCGGGGCGGCTGGACCGGTTCGCGCGCGATCATCGCGGCGGGCGGTCGCTGTCGTTGGGGGTCATCCCGACGCTGGCGCCCTATTTGCTACCCGGCGTTCTGGCCGCGTTACGGGCGGCCGATCTGTCGCTGATCGTGCAGGTGCGCGAGGCCCGGACCGAGCGTCTGCTGACAGCCCTGCAAACGGGCGAGCTGGACGTGGTGATCCTGGCGCTGCCAACCGGCATGCGCGGCTTGCACGAGCAGCCCTTGTTCGAGGATCGTTTTCTGCTGGCTGGATCGCGCGCGCGACTGGCCCGAATGGATGCGACGGGGCAGGTGCTGCGCCCCACCGATCTGCAACCGTCGCAACTGTTGTTGCTCGAGGATGGCCATTGCCTGACCGATCAGGCGCTGGAAGTCTGCGGCATGGACCGCAGCAGCGGCAATATCAATATGGGGGCCTCGTCACTGGCAACGCTGTCGCGGCTGGTGGCGGCCGGATTCGGCCTGACCTTGATGCCGGAACTGGCAGCGGCAGCGGAACAGGCCGCCGACCCCGAGCTTGCCCTGCGCCGATTTCCCAGCCCCGAACCGTCCCGCCAGATCGGACTGGTACGCCGGGACAGTACAGCGGGCGAGGATTGGTTCGAGCGTCTGGCCGATCTGATCCGTGGCGTGGGCGAGGGGATCGTGACCGCCTATCGAACCGAAAACGAACCCGTAGAAAACGGGCCCACAAAAAACGGGCCCGCAGAACGCGGGCCCGGAAAACTGTCAGCAAAGGCCAGCGATTAAGCAGCTGCGGATTTCGCGGCCTCGACCAGATATTCTTTGACGGTCTCGGGCGAGGATACGCCATAGGGATCTTCGGGGTGGTTGTCCGACAGACCCGGCTCTTCGAACCAGGCTTCGATCACGCCATCCTTGACGATCGCGGCATAGCGCCAGGAGCGCAGGCCAAAGCCCAGATTATCCTTACGCACCAGCATCCCCATGCGGCGGGTGAACTCACCCGAACCATCGGGGATCACCTTGACGTTTTTCAGTTCTTGCGCCTCGGCCCATTTGTTCATCACAAAGCTGTCGTTGACCGCCATGCAATAGATCTCGTCGATGCCCAGATCCTTGAAGTCGTCATAGCCGTTTTCAAAGCCGGGAAGCTGGAAGGTCGAGCAGGTGGGGGTAAAGGCACCGGGCAGCGAGAACAGGATCACGCGCTTGCCTGCGAAATAATCCTCGGTGGTCTTGTCTTCCCAGCGGAACGGGTTCGACCCGCCCACAGCTTCATCGCGTACGCGGGTGTGGAAGGTCACGCTGGGCAGTTTCAATCCGACTTTCATATCGCTCTCCTGTCTAATGCGGTCTGCCTGTCTGATTAAAATGATTCTAAGCCGTCTTCAACTGTGGAAATGCTGCACATGCAGCGTGAATTTGCCGTTACATTTCAGTATCGTGATGTGTTTTATCCCGCAGGTTGCCGCGAAAATCCTGCGCCTGCAGCCATGCAAAGTCATGGCTGTTATGCATCGCTGGAGGTTTCCTGTCTGCGCGGTTATGTTAGAGCCGATTCAAACAGACATGATCAAGGCCGGCCCATATGCGTGATCTGAAGATCCCCGAACAGCGCCACCCGGAAAAGGCGCACCGTCCCGACAACGCCCAGCCCAAGAAACCAAGCTGGATTCGCGTCCGGGCCCCCGGCGGCAAAGGCTATGCCGAGACCCACAAGATCATGCGCGACAACGGGCTCGTGACGGTCTGCGAAGAGGCCGGGTGCCCCAATGTCGGCGAATGCTGGAATCAGGGCCACGCCACCATGATGATCATGGGCGAGATCTGTACCCGCGGCTGTACCTTCTGCAACATTGCCACCGGCAAGCCGCAGGCGCTGGATGCGTTCGAACCCGGCCGTGTCGCCCATGCGGTGGAAAAGCTGGGGCTGAAGCATGTGGTCATCACCAGCGTCGACCGCGACGATATCGACGATGGCGGGGCAGATCATTTTGCTCAGACCATCCGCGCCGTGCGCCATCGCAGCCCCGCAACTACAATCGAGATCCTGACACCGGATTTCCTGAAATGCGCGCCCGCCGTGTTGGAACAGGTGGTCGAGGCCAAGCCGGATGTGTTCAACCACAATCTGGAAACCGTGCCCGGTCTTTACCCCTCGGTGCGCCCCGGTGCGCGCTATTTCCACAGCTTGCGGCTGCTGCAGAGGGTGAAAGAGCTTGATCCGTCGATCTTTACCAAATCCGGCATCATGGTCGGCTTGGGCGAGGATGGCCCTGCGGTGCGGCAGGTGATGGACGACATGCGCGCGGCGGACGTGGATTTCCTGACCATTGGTCAATATCTGCAACCGACGCCAAAGCACCACGTGGTTGACCGGTTTGTCACACCCGAGGAATTCGCCGCCTATGAAAAGGCCGCCTTTGGCAAAGGATTCCTGATGGTCTCGGCCACACCGCTGACCCGTTCGTCCTATCACGCGGGCGACGATTTCGCCCGGTTGCGCACCGCGCGCGCGGAAAAGCTGGCACGGGTCTGATCTGGCAACGCCTTAGCTTGGTGCGCGCTCCCCAAGGGGCGGCGCGCACCATCATTCAAGCTTTCACTTGCTCTGTTCTGGCTTCAACGCCTTCACGTAAGCCGCGACAGCGGCACGATCTTCGGCGCTCAACTGGCTGAAATTCTCGACCACCGCCACCATGTGCCCCCCGGCGCTGTCATAGTCAGGGGTAAAGCCGCTCTCCAGATAATAGGCGATTTCATCCGCGCCCCAAGTCATCTTGTCCGGGGTCAGCGCCGGGATCTTGCCCTTGCCCGACGGGTTCGGTGCGCCCGCGAGCCAACGGGTGGTGTCGAGCCCACCCAAAGCGCTGCGCGGCGTATGGCATTCGCCGCAATGCGCCAGGGCCTCGACTAGATAGCGCCCGCGTTCAAGTTCTGGATCAAGATCGCCCGCCATCACCCAATCATCTTTTAGATAAAGTAGTTTCCAAACCCCCACGCCGCGGCGGATCGAGAACGGAAATCCGACCTCATGTGGCTGACTGGGGGCATCGCTTTTCGGCAAGCCCTGCCAAAAGGACCAAAGATCCGCGATGTCCTGATCGCGCATCTTCGTATAGGCGGTATAGGGAAAGGCGGGGTAATAATGCCGCCCCTCGGGGGACACGCCGCGTTTCAGGGCACTGGCGAATTGCGCCTGTGTCCAGCCACCGATCCCATGGGTCGGGTCAGGCGAGATATTGGGCGCAAGGAAGCTGCCGAAATCCGAGACGAACCGCTGCCCGCCAGCCAATACCCGTTTGTCCTTGGACTCGGGCGCGGCGTGGCACGAGGCGCAGCCACCGGCCAGAAATACCGTCTCGCCCCGCGTCGCATCCCCGGCAAGCCCCGACAGGGCATCCTCGGGCAAGGGCTGCGCCCGCGTCATCCACCACCCCGCCGCAGCACCAAGCACCGCGACGAGGAACAATCCGCGAAAATAGCGCATGCGCCCG
>JASJGL010000133.1:0-19253 GCA_033791545.1 Pseudodonghicola sp.
GTCATCGCATCGTCAACCTGACCGAGCACGTTGTCGCCCGTCGCCGCGACCCCGTCAAAGGTGATCCGCGCCGCATCGCGGCTGTCGATCATTGCTTGCGGCGTGCGCGTGATCCCGGCGCGATCGGCGGGGAGATCAAACAGCGTCAGCCCGGCCTCGGTGCGCGCCAAGACCAGCAGGTGATCGGCAAAACCGCCATCGACGACAAAGCGTTTTTCGCCGCTCAGACGAAAGCCGTTGCCGTCCCGCTCCGCGCGCAACGCGCTTGCCTCGGTGGCATGTTTCGACCCTTCGTCAATCGCCAGCGCATAGGTCCGTGTACCGCCCGCGATGGCGGCCAAAGCAGTCCGGGCGCGCGCGTCGCTGATCTGGCACAGCGCCGTGGCCGCGATCACGGCGGTCGACAGGAACGGGCTGGCGGTCAATGTACGGCCCATCTCCTCGGCCAGCACATTGGCAGCGGCATACCCCATATCGGCACCGCCTGCTGCTTCGGGCACCAGAACCCCGGCCCAGCCCATCTCGGCCATCTGTTTCCAGAGTTCGGGATCGTGGGTCTGCCCGGCATCGCGCAGCGCGCGCAGCTTGGACACCGGCGCGGCCTCGTCCAAAAACCCGCGCGCGGCATCGGCCAGCATGACCTCTTCTTCGGTTCTAACCAGTTTTGTCATGTTCGTTACCCCGGCAGCCCGAGAACGCGACGCGAGAGGATGCTCAGCATCACCTCGGAGGTGCCGCCCTCGATCGAATTTGCCTTGCTACGCAACCAATCCGGGGCACGCCCATCGCCCCAAGCCAGCGCATCACTGCCGGCCCCGGCCATGATCAGCTCTTGCCGGCGTTTGTTCAGTTCGGTGCCGACATATTTCAACATGGCCGAGGCATCGCCGGTGCCCTGCCCGGCTGCGGCCTGATCCTGATAGCGCTCCAACGTCAGCCCGAAGGCCAGCGCATCGACCTCGGCGCGCATGGCATCGGCACGCAGGATCGGGTCGTCCAGATGCCCGCTCTCACTCAGGATCGCCCCAAGCGAGCGACCACTGCCCGCCAGCATGGCCGAGCCCGAAATCATCTCGCGCTCATGGGTCAGCAGGTATTTTGCCACGTCCCAGCCGCGATTGATCTCGCCGACCTGCGCCGGGATGCCCACACCATAGGATTTCGGCACCCTCACATTGTCAAAGAAGGTCTCGCAAAATGGCGAGGCGCCGGAAATCAGCCCAATCGGACGGGTCGAGGCCCCCTCGCTTTCCATGTCGATCAGAACAAAGGAGATTCCCTTGTGCTTGGGCGCATCCCGATCCGTGCGCAGCAAGGCAAAGATCCAGTCGGCCTTGTTGGCATAGGAGGTCCAGATCTTTTGCCCGGTGACCAGCCAGTGATCGCCCATGTCCTCGCATTTGCTCTGAACGCTGGCGAGGTCCGATCCCGCCCCCGGCTCGGAATAGCCTTGGCACCAGCGGATCTCACCGCGCGCGATGGGTGGTAGAAAATGCAGCTTCTGCGCGTGGGTGCCGAACTGGAGCAGCGCCGGACCCAACATCCAGATGCCGAAACTCTGCAAGGGCAGGCGCGCGTTGATACGCGCCATTTCTTCATGAAAGATCTTTTCCTGATCGCGGTTCAGCCCGGCGCCGCCGTACTCGATCGGCCAGGTCGGCACGGTATAGCCTGCCGTCGCGCAGCGGCGCAGCCAGATTTCCTGCGCTTCTGACGTAAAGTTCCAATTCTTTCCGCCCCAGCAGATGCTATCTTCACCGACAGCCCCGTCGCGCATCTCTGACGGACAGTTTTGGCCGAGCCAAGCCCGGATGTCGGCGCGAAACTGCACCAGATCGTTTGAATCCTGCCCCATGCTCCCCCCTCATATTGCGTCGCATATTCCGCACAGCAAAATTGCATTTTGCATTTCGATTGACAACAGGGTTTTGCAACGGGATGACTCGGACGGATTTTGCGACGTGCACGAACGTCGCGGCATATGGAGGAAAATATCATGAAAGCCATGCTCAGCACCGCCCCCGGCGGCCCCGACACTCTAGTCCTGACCGAGTTGCCGGACCCGGAGGTGAAAAAGGGACATCTTTTGCTCAAGGTCCATGCGGCGGGGCTGAATTTTCCCGATACGCTGATCATCCGCGATCTGTACCAGTTCAAACCGCAGCGTCCGTTTGCACCGGGCGGTGAGGTCGCGGGCGAGGTTCTGGAGGTGGGCGAAGGTGTCAGCGGCTTTGCTGTTGGCGATCGGGTGCTGGCGCTGACCGGGCATGGCGGGTTTGCCACCCGTATCAATGTCGAAGCCGCCAAGGCGGTCAAGATCCCCGATGCGATGCCCTATGAGGATGCCGCTTGCTTCATCTTTACCTATGGCACCTCGCATCACGCGCTGAAGGACCGGGCGCAACTGCAGAAGGGTGAAACCCTGTTGATTCTGGGCGCGGCTGGCGGCGTTGGCGCGGCGGCGATTGAATTGGGCAAAGCGGCGGGCGCGCGGGTGATCGCGGCGGTCTCCTCCGAGGACAAGGCAGCGTTTTGTCGGGACATCGGTGCCGATGAAACCCTGATATATCCGCGCGAGATGGATCGCGACGCGCAACGGGCGTTTTCGGCCAAGATCAAGGAGTTGGCCGGGCCCGAGGGCGTCGACGTGGTCTATGACGCGGTGGGCGGCGATTATGCCGAACCGGCGCTGCGCGCGCTGGCGTGGAAGGGGCGGTTTCTGGTGGTCGGCTTTCCCGCCGGTATCCCCAAGATCCCGCTGAACCTGACCCTGTTGAAGGGCAGCCAGATCGTCGGTGTGTTCTGGGGCGCGGCGGTCGCGCGCGAACCCGAGGGCCATGCCGCCAACATGGCCGATCTGTTCCGGCTTTATGGCGAGGGCAAGATCAAGCCGCAGATCAGCGCGCGGTTCCCGTTGGAGCAAGCGGGCGAGGCGCTGAAACTGATGGAAGAGCGCAAGGCCAAGGGCAAGGTCGTTCTGATTCTGGAGTGAGGTCGGGTCAGTCCAGATGCGCACAATCGTTGAAGCCCCGCACCGTCATCCGATCGCCTTGGATCACCAAACGGCTGATCGAGCCATTGGCCGCCCCGTTGAAGGCAAAGGCGTCGGCGCCGCTGGCCATGGCCATCGCGGCGCCGATGACACCGCCATGGACCACGGCGGCGACCAGTTGATCGGGATGCACCGCCGCGATGCGCAGCAGCCCTGCCCGCACCCGAGCATGCAAGTCGGCGGTGGTCTCGGCGCCGGGGATCTCGCCCCATTCGCGACGCTCGCTGGCACGCTGAAAGGCCGGGTCGTTCTCGGCGGCCTTGATGCGGTAGAGCCCGCCATCCCAGTCGCCCAGATGCACCTCGCGCAGGTCAGCCTCGACGCGCGGGGTCAGGCCCAGACGTGCGGCCAGCGGCGCGGCGGTCTGATGCGTGCGTTGCAAGGTGGTGACATAGATCGCGGCAAGCGGCGCGCGCTGCAACCGCTCCGCCACGGCGGCAGCTTGGGCATGGCCGGTCTCGTGCAGGGCCGGGTCGCCATGCCCGCCGGTCATCGGGAAGGATTCGCCGGGCCGCGCTGGCATGCTTTCGCCGTGGCGGATCAGCAGGATATCGGCGGCGCCCGCGGGCGGACGATACACATGTTGGCGATATTCGCGGGTCATCAAAGCCTCCTGCCTGGTGTCTCCCGGCAAAGTAACCCCACGAAGGCCAAGCGCAACCCGCCTTGGCCCCGTGTTCCAAACACCTGTTCTGAAACGCGAAAGGATGCGTCATGACTGAAATCGAAACCGCCCTCGCGGCGCAAGAGGCCTTGATCGGTACCGAAATCGGCCTGTCGGACTGGATCACCGTCGATCAACCCATGATCGACGCCTTTGCCGATATCACCCACGACCACCAGTGGATTCACGTCAATCCCGAGCGCGCCGCCGCCGAGGCCCCGTTCGGCGGCACCATCGCGCATGGATTCCTGACCCTGTCGCTGGCCAGCCGCTTTGGCGAGGACTGTTTCACGCCCATGCCCGGTGAGGCGATGACGCTCAATTACGGCTTCAACAAGCTGCGCTTTCTCAGCCCGGTTCCCTCCGGCGCGCGTCTGCGCGGACGCTTCACCCTGACGGCGGTCCGGCAACGTTCCGAGGTCGAGGTGTTGCGCGAATTCAAGTTAAGCATCGAGATCGAGGGGCACGCCACCCCGGCCGTGGTGGCCGATTGGCTGGCCATGACGATATTCGCTGCTCCACAGGATTGAACCACAAGGGACGTCTTGCGTGCAGGCCTGAGCGCAGGGCGAACTGGACAGGGAACGGTTTGAGCGTATACTCATGAACCCTATGAGGGATGGGAGTTACATGTTTTTCGATCAGCGTCCTTGTGGTCGGATCCGCAGGGTTCTGGCCACGCCATACCGGTGCGCAGACACTGTCCTATACCCGATGGTATGTGTGGATATTGTCGCGCGGAAAACAGGCCCGGCCCGGATCGGATCGCGGGGTTTGTCATGACCCTGCGCAGCTATCTAAACTTCATCGCCCGCGCGCCCTCGCTCGAAGAACTTTGGACCGCCCATACCAAGGAAATGGCCCGCTACGGCTTTGACCGGTTGCTTTATGGCTACACCCGATATCGCACCGAAACTTCGCTTGGGGACCCCGACGACTTCGTGATCCTGAGTAATCACAGCAAGGACTATGTCGATAGGTTTATGCATGGTGGTCTCTATTTTCATGCCCCGATGCTGCATTGGGCGCTGAAGAACGAAGGGGCTGCAAGTTGGCGCATTCTCAGCGATATGAAGGCCAGTCGAACCCTCACGCCGCAAGAGCAGATGGTGTACGATTTCAATCGCAAAATGCACGTCACCGCCGGCTATACCATCAGTTTCAATTCCGTCTCTGTGCGCTCAAAGGGCGCGATTTCGCTCTGTGCGCGGCCGGGGCTGACCCAGACGGATGTCGATGAGATCTGGAAGATCCACGGCGAAGACATTTTGTTGATGAACAATATTGCCCATCTGAAAATCCTGACGTTGCCGCATGTCGCGCCCAAACGGGCCCTGACCAAACGGCAGCGCGAGGCGCTGGAATGGGTGGGCGACGGCAAGACCATGCAGGACATCGCGGTGCTGATGGGGCTGACCTCGGCAACGGTAGAGAAACATCTGCGACTGGCGCGCGAGGCGCTGGCGGTTGAAACCACCGCGCAGGCCGTGATGAAAGCCGCGCTTCACAACCAGATGTTCGTCATCGAAGCCTGAGTGGTAAAAAACAGATAATCTACAACATGTTGTAGAGATTTCTGATCCCATGCTTTACCTGAGGTAAGGAATACATGACTTTCCAAAATCGCACAAAACCGCACAATAGAGACGTTCCGTGAGTGGTGGCTTTGGCCTGAGGAGCATCGGGAACCGATCCTTGCCGATTTCAAGGCTCTCTGTCCCGTCCGGTTCGACTATGTATTTTTCCGTGGTCGAGCCGGAGATTTTGAATGACCCCGCCATCCCCATCATCAAGGGGTCGTCAAACAAGTCGGAGCCGCGCAATGCGCGGCTCCGTTTTTAGGTCCGTCAGTATGACGCGGGCTGGTCTCAGCCCTGTGCGGCCTTGGCTACCTCGGCGGCGAAGTCTTCCTTCTCCACTTCGATGCCTTCGCCCACTTCGAGACGGACGAAACCAGTGATTTCCGCACCCGCCTCTTTGGCAGCGGCCCCGACAGTCAGGTCCGGGTTGACCACGAACTGCTGGCTCAGCAGGGTCGACTCGGCGATGAATTTTTTCATCCGTCCGATGATCATCTTTTCAATCACCTGCTCCGGCTTGCCGGATTCACGGGCGATATCCATCTGCACCTGACGCTCTTTTTCGACAACGGCAGGGTCGAGATCGGCCTCGGACAACGCGGCGGGGTTCACTGCGGCAATATGCATCGCGACCTGCTTGCCAAAGGCTTCGTCGCCGCCCTTGAGCGCGACCAGAACACCGATGTTGCCCATACCATCGGCCACGGCGTTATGGATGTAGGAGACGATGGTTTCGCCTTCGATCTTTTCCATACGGCGCAGCGACATATTCTCGCCAATGGTGGCGATCTTGTCGGTCAGGGTGTCGGCCACGCTCTTGCCGCCCAGATCGGCACCATTCAGCGCCGCAAGGTCAGCCACGGGCAGCGCCGCTTTGGCGATACCGGCGACCATCGACTGGAAATCAGCGTTCTTGGCGACGAAGTCGGTCTCGGAGTTCACCTCGACGGCAACGCCGGTGCCCCCATCGACGACGACGGCGATCAGGCCCTCGGCGGCGGTGCGACCGGATTTCTTGGCCGCTTTGGCCAGACCCTTGGTGCGCAGCCAATCCACCGCGGCGTCCATATCGCCATCGGTTTCGGTCAGCGCCTTTTTGGCGTCCATCATGCCGGCTCCGGTGGAGTCGCGCAGTTCTTTCACCTGTGCTGCTGTGATTGCCATATCTTGGCTCTCCTCAAATCAAAGGTTGCTTGGGGCAGGTCATAGCCTGCCCCGCATGTCAGATCGGTGACAGCCCGGTGATCAGGCTTCGGCCGGGGCGTCCGCGACGACGGCCGGTTCTTCAACCAGCGCCTCTTCGACAGGAGCGTCTTCCAGCGAGCCCAGATCGATGCCTGCGGCGCCCATCTGTGCCGTCATGCCGTCCAGGGCCGCGCGCGAGACCAGATCGCAATACAGCGCGATGGCGCGTGCCGCGTCGTCGTTGCCGGGGATCATGTAATCAATGCCATCGGGCGAGCAGTTGGTATCGACCACAGCGACGACCGGGATGCCCAGCTTGTTCGCTTCGGAGATGGCCAGCGCCTCTTTCTTGACGTCGATGACGAACAGCAGGTCCGGGGTGCCGCCCATTTCGCGGATCCCACCAAGGCTGGCCTGCAGCTTGGTCTGGTCCCGTTCCATGCCCAGACGTTCTTTCTTGGTCAGACCTTCAAAGCCGGCTTCCATTTGCTCGTCGATCTGCTTCAGACGGTTGATCGACTGCGAAACGGTTTTCCAGTTGGTCAGCGTGCCGCCCAGCCAACGGTGGTTCATGAAGTACTGCGCCGATTTCTCGGCCGAGTCGGCGATCGGCTGTTGTGCCTGACGCTTGGTGCCGACGAACAGAACCCGGCCACCCTTGGCAACGGTATCGCGAACCGCAGTCAGCGCCTGGTCCAGCATCGGGACGGTCTGGGTCAGGTCCATGATATGGATGCCGTTGCGCGAGCCATAGATATAGGGCCCCATGCGCGGGTTCCAGCGCTGAGTCTGGTGACCAAAGTGAACACCAGCTTCCAGCAGCTGACGCATTGTGAACTCAGGAAGAGCCATAGGTAGTTTCCTTTCCGGTTTACGCCTCGGCGGGGGTGAGAGAAGCAGATGCTCCAACCGGCGGACCGTCAGGGATGTCTCCCCTGATCAGCCCAAACCCCGCCTGCGGGTTTGAATGGCGCGCAAATAGGCCATCTGGCGCTCAACCGCAACCCCAAAGCGATGCGAGGGCTGCCTTGAGGGTCAATAGACGTCGGCGCCATGGCTGTCTTTGACCGCTTTGATCTTGCGAGAACACCGCGCCCCGACCTTGTTCAGCGCATCCTGCATAGGCTTTCACGCCGGTCTGCCGCTGAAACGATGCCCCGGTACATAGGGTATGATCGCAAGGTCTGGCCAGAAAAATCCGGCGGCTCAGTCCTGCGCTTCGGGCAGATAGGCTTCAAGCCCCGCGCGCACCAAGGCCTCTGCCGTGGCCGCCAGCGCCTTGCGATTCTGGAACTCGGACACTTTCAGCGGGGTGTGATAGACCAACTCGACCCGCCCCTGTCGCGGTGCCGAAAGCGTTTTCAGCAGATGCGGGCCAAACTCCATATCCCCCCACCAGCCGTAAAACCGCACCGGTTGCCCCTTCGGCGCGTGATAGATCACGCTGACCGGTTGTACCTTGAGCGTCTCGCGCAGCGGATCGGCGAAAAAGGCGCCAAACAGCGTCGATTTGAACGGCAGCACCCTGAGCCCATCGGTCGAGGTGCCCTCGGGAAAAAACAGCAGTTTGTGCCCCGCCGCCAGTCGCTCGACGAACACCGCCGTTTGCGCCCGCGCCTGTCTGCGGTCGCGTTCGATGAACACCGTGCCGGTCGCCCGCGCCAGAATGCCGATGCCGGGCCAGTTCGCCACCTCGGCCTTGGACACGAAATAGATCCGCTTGCAGGCGTTTAGCGTAAAGATATCCAACCACGAACTGTGGTTGGCCACGATGGCCCCCGCGCCCCGCATCGGCGTTCCGTGGCTGGAAAATCCGATCCCAAGGATGCGGAAGGCATTGCGGCAGACAAATTGGACGATAAAGGGGGTGATCGGTCGCCCCTGCCCCCAGATCGGGATTTCGACCAGCCGCAGCAGCAGCAAGAGCAGCAGACAGACCGTGATCAGCGCGATCAGAACCGTGCCCCGACCGACGACAAGCACCCAGCCCAACGGCCCGATGGCCACCGGGTCGGGCGGGGTCTCACTCTCCCAGGTGGCGCTCATTCGGCGCGCTCACCAGTCTGGTCGCCCGTTTGGGCCGCCGTTTGATCCCCGGTTCGGGCGCTGGCACGGGCCCCAGAATAGATCCGCCTGTGCCGCTCGTTCATGAGCCCGGTATCGAGGATCAGGCAGACATCGGTGGTGTTGAAGGCATGATCGACAAAGGCCCCCTCGCCCACGAACCCGCCAAGCCGCAGATAGGCCTTGATCAGCGCGGGCACCCCCAGCATGGCGTTGCGCCCGTCCAGCGCCTCCTTGGGCACCAGATCCATGCTTTGGAAATGGTCGGGCTGGGCGCGCACCCGCAACTCCGGCGGGGCCAGATGGTTGTGATGCAGCATCGACAGCGGTTGTGCCAGTGCCTGCACGTCGGTGCCGTGGAAGCTGGCGACGCCGAACAGGATGTCGATTCCGTGCTGCGCCACATATCCCGACAGCCCCGTCCAGAGATGGAACATCGCCATGCTGCCGCGATAATCCGGATGCACGCAGGAGCGTCCCAGTTCCAACAGTCGGCGCCCCGAGGATTTCAGCACCGTGAGGTCGTATTCATCCTCGGAATAGAACTGTCCTGCCGCGCGGGCCTGATCATCGCGCAACAGCCGATAGACGCCGACCACCCGGCCTGCACCGGTCTCGCTGACGATCATGTGATCAAAGAACGGATCAAAGCGGTCACGCTCCAGCCCCAGTTCGTGATCGACCATCTCGCCGCCACCGCCCAATTCGCGCACGAAAACCTCATAGCGCAAGGCCTGCGCCGCGCGCAGTTCGTCCTCGGTCTCGGCGATCTTGACGGAAAAGGCGGGCCCGCGGTCAGGCATCAGTATTCCTGCTGAAAAGAGTTAGGGCTCGGTTTTGCGCGCTGATACCGCATCCCGGACCAACAGTGCAACCGGCAGGGAGCAGATGCCGCAGGCTTTAATATTTCATCAACCTGTTTCACCCATCAAAGACGATGACAAGCGCGACACGGGCCCCGTCAAACACGACCTTGCCGGCGTCGCGGAAATTCACGGTGATCTTGCCGCCGGCGTTGGACTGCACCTGCCCGACGCCCCAGTCGGGGCGATCAGGGTGGCGCACCAGCATGCCCGGTTCAAGTATGGAGTTCAGATCGTTCATGGGCCAGTATTCCCTTATGGAGAATCCCTCACAGGTCACCCCGAAGGAAGATGCGCCCGACATGTCGGCGCTGATTGCCTCGCGCATCTGCCACGATCTGATCGGACCGATCGGGGCGATCGTGAACGGGATGGAATTGCTGGAGCTGGTCGGCGGTGCCTCGGGCCCCGAGCATGACCTTATCGCGCAAAGCGCCAACAGCGCCAGCGCACGGCTGCGGTTTTTCCGCATCGCCTTTGGCACTGCGGGCGAACAGGTGATCGGCGCGGCCGAGATCAAAGCGCTGTTGCAGGACATCGGGCGCGACGGTCGCCTGCGCATCACCTGGCACCCCGAAGGCGGCCAGACGCGCGGTCTGGTCAAGCTGGCGTTCCTGGCGCTGCTGTGCTGCGAAGCGGCGTTGCCACGGGGTGGACAGGTCGATGTGATCGAATCGGACGGGGTCTGGACCATCACCGCCAGCGGCACCCCTATCGCGGTCGATCCCGCGCTCTGGAACCGGCTGAGCGGGGCGGGCACGACCGCCGCCCTGATCCCCGCCAAGGTGCAATTCGCGCTGTTGCCACTGGCTGCGGTGCAGATGGGCCGCACGCTCAGACCGAAACAGGACGCGGCGGGCCTGACGCTGCGGTTCTGATCCGCAGTCCAAACGGACGCCTGTCAAGTCCCAGTTCGGTCAGCCCCGAACAGTGCCGTCGCCGGTGACCAGATATTTGAAGCTGGTCAACTGCTCGGCCCCGACCGGCCCACGCGCATGCATCTTGCCGGTGGCAATGCCGATCTCGGCGCCCATGCCGAATTCGCCACCGTCAGCGAACTGGGTCGAGGCATTATGCATCAGTATGGCGCTGTCGAGCCGTTCAAAGAAGCGTGCGACCGCCGCCTTGTCCTCGGTCAGGATGCAATCAGTGTGGTTCGAGCCATAGCGGCGGATATGGGCAATGGCGGCGTCGATGTCATCGACCGGCTTGGCGGCGATGATCATGTCGAGGTATTCGTGGCCCCAGTCCGCCTCTGTGGCAGGCACAGTCCCGGAAATTTCGGCCAGTGCGCCGTCGGCGTGAACCGAAACCCCGGCCGCGATCAGCGCCGCGATCACCGGTTTGCCGATGGTCTCAATCACGTCGCGGTGAATCAGCAGGCATTCGGCAGCGCCGCAGATTCCGGTACGCCGGGTCTTGGCGTTCATCACCACCTTCAGCGTCTTGTCCAGATCGGCAGATTTGTCGATATAGATGTGCACGATCCCCTCGAGATGGGCAAAGACCGGCACCCGCGCCTCGCGCTGCACCAGCCCCACCAGCCCCTTGCCGCCACGCGGCACGATCACATCCACATACTCCGTCATGGTCAACAGCTCGGACACCGCCGCGCGGTCGCGGGTCGGCACCAGCTGGATCGCCGCTTCGGGCAGCCCCGCCGCCCGCAGCCCTTCGACCAGACAGCCATGGATCGCGGTGGAGGAATGAAAGCTTTCCGAGCCGCCGCGCAGGATCACCGCGTTGCCGGATTTCAGGCACAGCGCACCGGCATCGGCGGTGACGTTGGGGCGGCTTTCATAGATCACGCCGATCACCCCCAAAGGGGTGCGCACACGCTGAATATGCAACCCCGAGGGCATGTCCCATTCCGCGATCACCGCGCCAACCGGATCCTGTTGCGCCGCCACCGCGCGCAGCCCTTCGACGATGCCCTGAATGCGCGGCTCGTCCAGCATCAGCCGGTCCATCATCGCGGCGCTCAGACCCTTGTCGCGACCAAAGTCCAGATCCTTGGCATTGGCCGCGATGATATCGCCCCGGTGTGCCCAGACCGCATCCGCAGCGGATTCCAGCGCCGCGCGCTTGGCCTCGGCCGGGGCGAAAGCCAGATCTGCCGCAGCGGCTTTGGCACGGGCGCCAAGCGCGGCCATCAGGGCGGGAATGTTGTCCAGATCTTTCATGTCTCGGCGCCTTTGCTTTTGGGGGCGCGCCAGAGGATTTCAGGCCTCCGGCGGGGATATTTTCGGTGAAAGGAAGCGCTAGAGTGCCATATCGTCGCGATGGATCAAAGCCGCCCGGCCCGGGTAGCCAAGGATCGGTTCAATCTCGGTCGAGTGGTGGCCACGGATCTTTTTCGCCTCGAGCGCGGTATAACGGCTAAGGCCCTGCCCCAGCTTGTGCCCGGTCTCGTCCAGGATCGCCACCGGATCGCCGCGCCCGAACGTACCCTCGACGCGGGTCACCCCAGCGGGCAACAAGCTTTTGCCCGTGCCAAGGGCGCGCGCCGCGCCGGTATCGACTGTGATCTCTCCGCGCGGTTTCATCGCCGCGATCCAGCCTTTGCGCGCCGCATGCGGATCAAGCTGGGCGGTGAACCAGGTGGCGGTGGCGCCCTGTTCCAGCCCGCGCAGCGGGTTCATGCGCGACCCTTCGGTGATCGCCATAGCGCAGCCGGCGGCGGTGGCGGTTTGCGCCGCCATCAGTTTCGTCTTCATGCCGCCCTTGGACAGACCAGAGCCGGCATCGCCCGCCATCGCCTCGATCTCGCCGGTGATCTCGTCGATCACGTCATAACGGTGCGCATTGGGGTCCTCGGCCGGGTTGGCGGAATAGAAGCCATCCACATCCGACAACAGGATCAGCTGATCGGCCCCCACCGTCACCGCGACCTGCGCCGCCAGCCGGTCATTGTCGCCATAGCGGATTTCGTCGGTGGCGATGGTGTCATTCTCGTTCACGATCGGCACCACGCCAAAGCCCAGCAGCGTCTCCATCGTGGCGCGGCTGTTGAGATAGCGCCGCCGAGAGGTCGAATCCTCCAGCGTGACCAGAACCTGCGCGGTGGTGATGCCATGGGGCGCCAGCGCCTCTTCATAGGCGCGCGCCAGCCGGATCTGGCCAACCGCGGCGGCGGCCTGCGATTGCTCCAGCGGCAATTCGGTGCGCGGCAACCCCAGCACCCCGCGCCCCAGCGCGATGGAGCCGGAGGACACCAAGATCACATCGGTGCCGCGTTGCTTGAGCGCAGTGACATCCTCAGCCAGCGACAGCAGCCAGTCGCCGCGCAGATCGCCGCTGACTCGGTCGACCAGCAGCGCCGAGCCGATCTTGACCACAACCCGCTTGGCCGTGCTTAGGGTCGCCACGACTCTTCCTCCTCACGGGGTTTGAGCCGCAGGCGATCCTCGTCGATCTCGGCCCGCAGCGCGCGCAACACCTCGGTCAGCCCTTCGCCGCTGACGCCCGACATCAACATCACCGGGCCGCCGACCTCGGCCTCCAGCGCGGCCTTGAACTCTTGGCGCTGTTCTTCATCCAGCGCATCGACCTTGTTCAACACGGTCAGGCGCGGCTTGTCCGCCAGATGACCGCCATAGGCCTCAAGCTCATGTATGATGGTGTGGTAATCCTCGACCATGGTCTCGGAGGTGGCATCAACCAGATGCAGCAGCACCGCGCAGCGTTCCACATGGGCCAGGAACCGATCACCGATGCCGCGCCCTTCATGCGCACCGGCGATCAGGCCGGGAATATCGGCGATGACGAATTCGACCCCGTCCACCCCCACGACCCCAAGGTTGGGATGCAGCGTCGTGAACGGATAATCCGCGATCTTGGGCCGCGCGTTCGAGGTCGCGGCGAGAAAGGTCGACTTGCCCGCATTGGGCAGACCCAGAAGCCCGGTATCGGCGATCAGTTTCAACCGCAGCCACAGCGTGCGTTCGACCCCCGGCTGTCCCGGATTGGACCGGCGCGGCGCCTGGTTGGTCGCGGTTTTGAAATGCAGGTTGCCCCAGCCTCCATTGCCGCCACGCGCCAGTTCCACCCGATCCCCGAGCGTGGCCAGGTCCGCAATCACGGTTTCCTGGTCCTCATCGAGAATCTCGGTTCCGACAGGCACCCGCAGGACGATATCCTGGCCATCCTTGCCGGTGCGTTGCTGGCCCATGCCGGGCTGGCCGTTCTTGGCAAAGAAGTGCTGCTGATAGCGAAAATCGATCAGCGTGTTCAGCCCATCGACCGCCTCGACGATGACCGAGCCACCGCCGCCGCCGTCACCGCCGTTGGGACCGCCGTATTCGATATATTTTTCGCGCCGAAAACTGATGCAACCATTACCGCCGGCGCCGGAGCGGATATGGACCTTTGCGAGATCTAGAAATTTCATATGCGTTGCCTAGCGCAAAGGACCATACCGAAACAATCAGAGTTTTCGGCTATAGGTCCAGGTGGGGACGGTGGCATCGCGCGCCACCGAATATGTTTCAGCATCGCCCAGATAAGCGAAGCCACAATGAGTAAGCACCCGCGCCGAGGCGGGGTTGTCCTGAAACACGGTCGCGAACATCGCGTCATTGCCCAGCGGATTGGCCGCGATCAACGCCTGCACCGCCTCGGAGGCCATGCCCGTGTTCCAGTAGAGCGGGGCCACCCAAAATCCAACCTCGGACTGGTTGCGATCCATCTTCTTCAGATTGATCAGGCCCAGCAGTTCGCCCTCGTCGGACTTGGAGCCATCAATGGCCCAGATATCCGCGTCCCGCTCGGGATCGAGCGCACGGGCAACAAAAGCCTCGGCCGCGCCCGGCGGATAGGGATGTGGAATCGACGTGGTCATGCGCGCCACGCGCTTGTCACTGGCATAAAGCTCGATCAGCCCCATGTCCGAACGCCGCAGCGGGCGCAGATCGAAGCGCCCCGCATTGATGACCTCTTGCGTTGTGATTTGATTCAACATCATCCGCCTGTTCCTCCTCCGAACATCACAGGGTATCCGACCGGAGCCCCTGCCAAATGGTCAACTCGATATGTGGTGCGGCCCGGCCCTTCGCAAGCGTCACGGCACAGGCGTGAGAAAAAGTGAAAGGGGACCGACGGTTTCGCCGATCCCCCTTCAGTTTTTCAAAACCCTTCAGGTTACGGCTTACTCTGCGGCCTCCGCCGCCGGGAGAACCGAAATGAAGGTGCGGCCCTTGAGGCCGGTATGGAACTTCACAGCGCCGTCGACGGTTGCAAAGATCGTGTGATCCTTGCCCATGCCAACGCCCTGCCCCGGCCAAAATTTGGTCCCGCGCTGACGCACGATGATGTTGCCGGGAATGACGGCCTGACCGCCATAGAGTTTTACGCCAAGGCGGCGACCTGCGGAGTCGCGCCCGTTACGGGAGGAACCGCCAGCTTTTTTATGTGCCATTCGTCTGTCTCCTTAGCCCTTGGCCAGCTCGTTGGCCTGCTCAACCCATTCGGGTTTGATCTTGACCGCGTCGATACCAGCAATGTCATCTTCGGACAAGGCCGCGATCTGCGCAAAGCTGGAGAGACCAGCCTCGACCAGCTTCTTGGCGGCGGCGGGGCCGACACCTGTGATCTTGGTCAGATCGTCCGAAGCGGCAGCAGCGGCGGCTTTGGGGGCCGGAGCAGCAACAACATCAGACGCATCGCCCTTGCCGGTCGCGATTTTCACGCCGGTCTTGTCGCCACCAGACGCCAGGATCTCGGTGATCTTGACCAGCGTCAGCTTTTGACGGTGACCTTTGGTCCGCTTGCTGGAATGCTTACGGCGACGTTTGACAAAGTGGATGACCTTATCGCCTTTGATCTGGTCGATCACTTCAGCCTGCACGGCGGCACCTTCGATAAAGGGCACGCCAATAACCGGGCTTTCGCCACCCAGCATCAGGACATCGTTGAATTGAATCGTTTCGCCGGAATCGGCAGCCAGTTTTTCAACGCGGAGAATATCACCCGCCTGAACTTTATACTGCTTGCCACCGGTCTTGAGGACCGCGAACATGGGTCTTTCCTTTTTTCTGCCGCGTCCTGTGGCCCCCCTTTTTCGGGGTGTTCGCGGCAGGCATTTCAGCCCCGCCACCGTCGGACAGCGCGCCCTTTAGGGCGTCATGAGAACGAAACCCGGCACGCAAGATACGGGCCGGGATGCGCGCTTATCGCGTCCTGCCCCCGGTCTGTCAACCGGATTCGCCCTAGATATCGCTGGCCATCATGGCCTTGGCGATCTCAAGGCCCAGTTCATGGGAAATTTGCCGGTACAGGCCGTCAAAGCCGTCGAACAACGCCGCGTTCAGCGCCTGCCCCGCCGGACCTTGCGAAAATCCGATATAGCGTTCCATTTCGGGCAAGGACAGCGGCTGATACGCCCTCAGAAGATAGCCATACAGCCAGGTCTCGGTTTCTTGCCGGGTTTCAGCCTCTTGGCTCCAGACTTCGGCGATGAGCCCCGCCTCATCCAGATCGAGAACACCGCCCTCCGCCAGACCGCGCTGGAACTGAAAACTGGAACTCAGCGCACCTGCGACATTGCGCTCGATCAGATCGTTGACATCTGCAAACCGCATCACCGCCGCCAGACGCGGATCATCGCCGCCTTTCAGTGTGTCATAGACATCGCGTGCGGCAGCCTCGATCGCATCGTCGCGCATCGCCACCCGCGCAGCGATCTCAAGCGACAGGATCTTTTGCCCCAGAGGGCCGTCAAAAAACGCGGCGCAGGCGGCCACATCGACCGGCGCAAGCCGCTCGGCCAATGCGCGGCGTATCGCGGTGGTGATCCGATCCGCGCCGTAAATCCCAGCCACCTTCCGGGCCCAATGCGCCCCGCCCCGCCCATCCAGCATGTCCTGATCAAGGGCGGTGCCGTGATCGACCCCCTCGTGATGTAGCGCCTCTGCCAAGGCATCGACTTGCAAAAGACGCGCCAGATCGGCAGCATCACTCGCATCAGGGCCAGCCGCCCACAGCCCGCTCGCCGACACCATCAGCAGAAGGGAAAGACAGGCCCCGAGGCGGCGCAACAGGGCCATCGCTCAGATATCCTGACCGGGCCGCAACTCGGCCATGCGGGCGGCCAAGATCTCGAACCGATTGGCCATGATCTCATATTGCACCGCGTTCAACAGCTCATAGACCTCTTGCATCAGTGGGTGGTCCAGCGCCTCGGTATAGGCCACGATCTCCTCATCCGTGAAATCGCGATAGATATAGGCCGACCCGGCCAAGGCCGAGGCGCGAATGGCCTCGCGCAGCGCCGCTTCGTTCTGCTTGAGCAACGCGCGCAACTCATCCGCATCGGTGCGCAGCTCGACCACCCCGGCCGCACTCGCCGCCATCAAAAAGCGGAACTGGATCTCCTGTAGCGCGCGCAGGCTGGACCCGGCGGCGTCGATTGACCCGTTCATCCGTTCCAACGCCTTGATCCGGCCCGGATCGCTATCGCTCAGATCGGCGAGGATCTGCTTGCCCTCAGCCTGTTTCGCGCTGTCATCCTCAAGCATCTGAGACTGGTTTTCGGCCACGACAAGCCGCTGGCCCAGATCACTGGCATAGAACTCTGCCGCATGGTCAAGCGCCTCATCACGCAGCGTCGGTTCCAGAATGACCAACCCCAGAGCCCGCATTTCGTCGGTATCAAACACCTCTTTGCTCAGCCGTTCCCATTCCGACCCGAACAGCCCCGGCTCGATCCCCAGCATCTTGGGCGCCGCCCCTGCGGAAAACGCGATACTGTCCAGCGCCACGTCAAATCCCGTGACCTGCAGAAACGCCTCGATCCGTCCGCGATCAGCGGCCCGCGCGGGGGCGGCAAGGCTGGCGAGACTTGCAAACAAAATCAGCACCCCGAACAGCCAGCGAAGCGGCGGGATCGAAACGCGAAACGGGAGAGTGTCAGTATGTTTCATAAGGGAAACCTAAGCGTTTTGCTGGGGCGGGCAATGGAAAAACCGGGAAAAGCGAAAACTGGCCCAAAACGGCCTTGCAACACCATCCGTTCCCCACTAAACGCTCCCCTCACAGACCCCCGCGGAGAGGTGCCGGAGTGGTCGAACGGGGCGGTCTCGAAAACCGTTGAGCCTTCACGGGTTCCCAGGGTTCGAATCCCTGTCTCTCCGCCATTGATTCCGGCGAAAGCCTTGGGATCAAACATGAAAACGATACTCCATTTGTTCAGGGTACATTTCAGGGTACATTTTGGCTGACCGAGTTTGGTCGGGCCGAATGTACTGGCTACGTAACACAGAGCATGCGGCGCATCCATATAGCGCGGGTCGACTGGAAATATTGGTCGGTGTCGGGCAAATACCGCCCTTCGCAGTCCGGTCACGCCACATCCTCACCAATCTGGCGCATGTTGGGGATGAGTGGGAAGCTGTTGGTCCCCTAAAAGAGAAATGGCACTTTACAGCCCAAAGTTCCATTCACGGAAAGACCTGCCCCTTGATGTCATCGACACAGTGGTGCGCGGTGCTGCCATTCGCAGCGCCCTGTATGAACGGCAGCACCGCGCAGATAGTGACCTTTGCAAAGTAAGGATCATAGGGCGTGGCGGAACTACGTGACCGGCCCTTAGCCGACATTGAAGACCAACGCAGCGAACGGCAGCTGTGAGCCCAATCTGCCAAATGCCGTCCTGCAGCATTTCGCAGGTGCAGAAAATCCAGCTCGTTGCGAATGGCCCAGACCGGCCATTCAAGCGCTGACACGATGCTGCTGCGCAGTCCGTCAGAGCGGCCATTCGTGCATCGCGCAGCATTTTGCTGTATGAAACGTCGGTCAGCGGTGTGAGTTCAACGGGTCGACGCAACACACGCCTCAAATTTCTCCGCTGGTGTCTGATAATTCAAGGTCTTTCTCGGGCGCTCGTTGAGCTGGCGTGCGGTTGCGCTGAGTTCGGCCTGGCTGAAGCCCGATATATCAATGCCTTTGGGAAAGTATTGTCTGAGAAGGCGGTTGGTATTTTCGTTGCTGCCGCGTTGCCACGGGGACTGAGGATCACAAAAATAGACGTCGATCTTTGTGGCAATTGTGAACTTGCGATGCCCTGCCATCTCTGATCCACGATCCCACGTCAGGGACTTGTAAAGCTCCTTGGGAAGCTTTCGTGCTTGCTTGATGAGGGCAGTGATCACGCTCTGAGTGTCCTTGTTCTCGACTTTTGCCAACATCACAAAGCGGGAATGGCGCTCGACCAGCGTGGCGATGTAGCTGTTGTTCGACCCCACGATCAAGTCGCCCTCCCAATGGCCTGGGATAGCGCGATCCTCGACCTCAGGCGGGCGCTCACTGATCGGAATTGCATCTTTGATTTTGCGCAACTTGAGGCCCTTTTGGGTGGCGTGCCTGGACCGCCGGATGGCGCGCGGGCTCCGCAGGCATTCCTGCAATTCCTTTTTCAAAACCCCACGGGTTTGAACATAGAGGCTGCGATAGATCGTTTCGTGCGACACGCGGTTTTGCTCTTCGTCAGGATGCTCTCGTTTGAGCCAACCGGCGATCTGCTCTGGAGACCACTTCAAACGCAGCTTTCTCGATATCCAATGGCACAAAGGCGCGTTGAACGAGAGCTTACAGGATTTAGGCCGCTTTGCGCAGTCCCAGGCCCGCTGGTCTGACTGTGCTGCACGATAGGCCTGTCGTCCGCCGTTTCGACGAATCTCTCGGCTGATTGTGGAAGGCGACCGCCTTAAGATCCTTGCAATGACGCGAAACGAACGTTTGGCTGCCAGCCCACGGGAAATCTCCTCGCGTTCAGTCAAAGTCAGTGCAAAACGGGACCTCGTGCGATCTGCGGGCCGGATGCCCCCAGTCACTGCCAGATGCGGAAAAAT
>JASJGL010000134.1:0-34655 GCA_033791545.1 Pseudodonghicola sp.
CAGCCGCGCGGCAAACGGATTCCGGCGCGCTTTGCCGACAAGGTCGTCAGCGAGGGCACCCGCTTTCCGCTTTCGGTGATGAATCTGGACATCTGGGGTGAGGATATCGACGACAGCCCGCTGGTGTTCGAAACCGGCGACCGCGACGGCATTCTGCGCCCGACCGAACGCGGCTTTGTGCCGATGCCTTGGCTCGGATCGCCCAGTGCGCTCCTGCCGATCTGGATGTACCGCGACGATGGCCGCCCGTTCGAGGGCGACCCGCGCCACGCGCTCGCCGCGGTGCTGAACCGCTACAAGGCGCTCGGGCTCAGGCCGGTGGCGGCGGTCGAGCTGGAATTCTTTCTGATCGACGACAGCGGCAAGAGCCTTCAGGTGCCGGTCTCGCCCCGCTCGCACAAACGGCGCAAGGCGGCCGAGATCATGTCGATCCGGGCGCTGGACGCCTTCGACACCTTCTTTGGCGATCTGTACGATGCCTGCGAAGAAATGGACATTCCCGCCGATACCGCCATTTCCGAGGCCGGGCTTGGCCAGTTCGAGATAAACCTGATGCACCAGAACGACGCCCTGCGCGCCGCCGATGATGCCTGGCTGTTCAAGATGCTGCTCAAGGGGATGGCGCGGCGGCACGGGTTTGCCGCCTCGTTCATGGCCAAACCTTATGAGGATTACTCCGGCTCGGGGCTGCATATGCATTTCTCGGTGCTCAACGAGCAAGGCGAAAACGTGTTCGACGATGGCGGTCCGCGCGGCACCGATACCCTGCGCCACGCGGTGGCGGGATGCCTGTCCGCGATGCACGATTCGGCGCTGATCTTTGCCCCACATGGCAACAGCTATGACCGGCTGGTGCCGGGCAACCACGCCCCCACCGGCATCTGCTGGGCCTATGAGAACCGCACGGCAGCGCTGCGCATCCCCTCGGGCAATCCCTCTGCGCGCCGGATCGAGCACCGCGTCGCGGGCGGCGATGTGAACCCCTATCTGATGATGGCCGCGGTGCTGGGCGCGGCGCTGAACGGGATCGAGGACGGCAAGGAGCCGCCCGAACCGATCACCGGCAACGCCTATGATCTGGATCTGCCGCAAATCCCCACCGACTGGGGCGATGCCATCGACGTCTTTGCCAACAGCAAGATCATGCCGCGCATCTTCGATTCGGGCCTGATCCGCAACTTTGTGCTGACCAAGCGACAAGAGCTGCATTATATGGCCGAACTGTCGCCAGCCGAGCAGGTGGATATCTATCTCGACACGGTCTGACACCCCGCCCTGTCCAACGCCAAGCAGGCTTGTGCAGGGCGGGGCCTGCGCCTAGATTCGAGCAAATTCAAAATCGGTGACCCATGAAAATCGGCATTCTCCAAACCGGCCACTCCCCCGCCGCCCTGATCGACGAGATGGGGGATTACGACCAGATTTTCCGCACTCTGCTCGACGGCAACGGCTTCACCTTTGACGTCTACCCGGTGGTGGACGGCGTCTTTCCAAAGGGGCCGGATGCCGCCGAGGGCTGGCTTATCACCGGATCGCGTTTCGGGGCCTATGAGGATCACGACTGGATCCCGCCGCTGGAGCAATTGATCCGCGACATTCGCGACAGCGGACAGCCGTTGATCGGCGTCTGTTTCGGGCATCAGATCATCGCGCAAGCCCTGGGTGGCAAGGTCGAGAAATTTCCCGGCGGCTGGTCCGTCGGGCGCACCGAATACGACATGGACGGGCAAACCTTGGCGCTGAATTCCTGGCATCAGGATCAGGTCACCGAACGTCCTGAAGGGGCGCGTGTTCTGGCCGGAAATGCGTTTTGCAAAAACGCGGTGCTCGCCTATGGCGACACCATCTGGACGATACAGCCGCATCCGGAATTCAGCCGGCCCTTCATCGAAGGTCTGCTGCGCACCCGCGGCAAGGGGGTGGTGCCCGACGCGCTGCTCGAAAAGGCGGAAAGCCAACTCGACGCGCCGCTGGATCGGGCGCGCATCGCCCAGTTCATGGCTGAATTCTTCAAGAAGGAGAGGTCGAAATGACCGACTGGCTGAACTCCCTACCCGAGGCCGCACAAGCCTATCTCGAAGGCCGCCGCCTCGATGAGGTCGAATGCATCATCTCCGACCTGCCCGGCATCGCCCGCGGCAAGGCGGTGCCGGCAAGCAAATTCATGCGTCAGGATAATTTCCACCTGCCGGACAGCATCTTTTACCAGACCATCACCGGAGACTGGGGCGAAGCCGCTGGCGAAGAGGGCTTTATCGAGCGCGACATGATCCTGAAGCCGGACATGTCCACCGCCACCGCCGCCCCCTGGACCGGGGACTGGACGCTGCAGGTGATCCACGATGCCTATGACCGCGACGGTGCGGTGATCCCGTTCAGCCCGCGCAACGTGCTGAAACGGGTGGTCGAGCTGTATCACGCCCAAGGTTGGGAACCGGTGGTCGCACCGGAGATGGAATTCTATCTGGTCGCCCGCAATGTCGACCCGGCGCAAGAGATCCAGCCGATGATGGGCCGCTCTGGCCGCCCCGCCGCCGCGCGTCAGGCCTATTCGATGACGGCGGTCGACGAATTCGGCCCGGTGATCGACGACATCTATGACTTTGCCGAGGCGCAGGGCTTCGAGATCGACGGCATCACCCAGGAGGGCGGCGCCGGGCAGTTGGAGATCAACCTGCGCCACGGCGACCCGGTCAAGCTTGCGGATGAGGTGTTCTATTTCAAGCGCCTGATCCGCGAGGCCGCGCTGCGCCATGATTGCTTTGCCACCTTCATGGCCAAGCCGATCGCGGATGAACCGGGCAGCGCCATGCACCTGCACCATTCGATCATCGACATCGAGACCGGCAACAACCTGTTCTCCGGCCCGCAGGGTGGCGAGACGGATGCCTTTTACCATTTCATCGGCGGGCTTCAGGAACACCTGCCGGCGGCGATCGCGGTGCTGGCGCCCTATGTGAACTCCTATCGCCGCTATGTGCGCGACCATGCCGCACCGATCAACCTGAGCTGGGGCCGCGACAACCGCACCACCGGCATCCGCGTCCCGATCTCGGGCCCCGACGCGCGGCGGGTGGAAAACCGGCTGGCCGGGATGGACTGCAACCCCTATCTGGGGATCGCCGCCAGCCTCGCCTGCGGCTATCTCGGCATGATGCACGAGCTGCGCCCGGAGAAGCAGCAGCGCGGCGATGCCTATGACGGCGAACCCGACATTCCCCAAGTGATGGGTCAGGCGCTGGATCTGTTCGACGAGGCCAGCGATCTGCGCAACGTTCTGGGCGAGGAGTTCTGCCGCGTCTACGGCATCATCAAGCGATCGGAATACGAGGAATTCCTGCAGGTGATCTCCCCGTGGGAGCGGGAGCATCTGCTGATGAACGTCTGATCCCGGAGGGGGCGGGCGTTGCCCGGCCCCGGCATGCGGAAAAATGAGTATTTGAAACAAGAAGAAGCTGCGGATGCGGCGCGGAAAGGATCGGCGATGGGCCTGAACCTGCTCTATTCCAATGACAAATCGGGGGCCTACCCGCAAAGCTGGTACGCCGCCACCGCGCATGAACTGCCGCCGTTTCCGGCACTGGACGGCGACACGCGCGCCGATGTCTGTGTCGTCGGGGCCGGGTTTACCGGGCTGTCGGCCGCGCTGCATCTGGCCGAAGCCGGGTTCGACGTGGTGCTGTTGGAGGCGCAACGGGTCGGATTCGGTGCCTCGGGACGCAATGGCGGCCAATTGGGCAGCGGCCAGCGGGTTGAACAGGACGGGCTTGAATCCCTTGTCGGTCAGGCCGAGGCGCAAAAGCTTTGGGATCTGGGGCAAGAGGCCAAGGATCTGGTCAAGGGGCTGGTGGCGCGGCATCGGATCGACTGTGATCTGAAACCGGGCGTGGCCTGGGCCGGGTCGTCAAAGGGCGACGTCACCCACCTGCACGACTATGCCCGCCTGCTGCAAGACCGCTATGGCTATGACCAGATCGAGGCGCTGGACGCCGAGGCGTTCCATGCGCTTTGCCCCTCGCCCGATTATCGGGGCGGCGTGGTGGATTGGGGCGCGGGCCATCTGCACCCGCTGAACTTTACCCTCGGGCTGGCCCGCGCGGCGCGCGACGCCGGGGTGCGCATCCATGAGCGCACCGAGGTGATGCAGATCGACGAGGGGCGCCCGGCCCGCCTGAGCTGTGCCAGTGGATCGGTCAGCGCCGATCACGTGATCCTCGCCTGCAACGGCTATCTGGGCGGGCTCAATCGCAAGGTTGCCGCGCGGGTGATGCCGATCAACAATTTCATCGCCGCGACCGAACCCCTGGGCGATGAGGCGGCGAAGGTGCTGAGCAAGGATATCGCCGTCGCCGACAGCCGCTTTGTCGTCAATTACTTTCGCCTGAGCGCCGACAAGCGGCTGCTGTTTGGTGGCGGCGAAAGCTATGGCTATCGCTTTCCCGCCGATATCGCCGCCAAGGTGCGCAAACCGATGTGCGAGATCTATCCGCATCTGCGCGACATCAAGATCGATTATGCTTGGGGCGGCACGCTGGCGATCACCATGAAACGCCTGCCCTATCTGGCGCGGGTGGCGCCCAATATCCTGTCGGCGTCGGGCTATTCCGGGCACGGGCTGGGCACCGCGACGCAGGCAGGTCAGCTTATGGCGCGCGCCATTCAGGGCGAGACCCAAGGCTTTGACACCATGGCGCGGCTGCCCAATACCCCGTTCCCGGGCGGGCCCGCCTTGCGAAACCCGCTGCTTATGCTGGCGATGACCTGGTTCTCGCTGCGCGACCGGCTCGGGGTCTGAGCCACAGCCCGTTTCCTTTCTGCAACGCGTGACCTGTCACGGGTCGGTTTCCCGCTCTTGCGGCCCCCCCTGCGCTTGGCTTTTCCGGGTCTTTGTTTTATGTTTTCCGAAGGCTCTATTAAGGAAATGTGAAATGACCCTGATCCCCAACGTTCATGACGCCGAGCCCATTCCCCCAGCGGCCCGCGAAGCGATTGATGCGCTGCTGCAATCGGGCGATCTGTTCCGCTATACCGCGCCCCAAGATGCGCCCGTCGCGTTGTTGGAGCAGGAATTCGCCGAGATGATCGGCAGCAAATATGCGCTGGCGGTCTCCTCTTGTTCGGCGGCGCTGTTCCTGTCGCTCAAGGCGCTGAACCTGCCGCGCGATGCGCGGGTGTTGATCCCCGGCTTTACCTTTGCCGCCGTGCCCTCGGCCGTGGTGCATGCGGATTGCCTGCCGGTGCTGTGCGAAGTGGGCGAGAATTACCGGGTGAACCTGGCCGATTTCGAAGCCAAGCTGGATCAGGACATCTCGGCCGTCATCATCAGCCACATGCGCGGCCATACCTCGGACATGGATGCGATCCTGTCCCTGTGCGAGGCGCGCGACATTCCGGTGATCGAGGATGCGGCGCATTCGCTGGGCACCACCTGGGACGGGCGCAATATCGGCACGCTCGGGCGGATCGGCTGTTTCTCGTTCCAGTCCTACAAGATGATCAATGCCGGCGAAGGCGGCATCCTGATCACCGATGACGCCGATCTGGTGGCGCGCGCGGTGATCATGTCGGGCGCCTATGAGCACAACTGGAAAAAGCACAAGGGTCCGCGCGGCGACAATACCGACACGCTGGCGGCAGCCTTTGCCCGCTGGCAGAACCAACTGCCGCTGTATAACCTGCGGATGAGCAACCTGTCGGCGGCCGTGATCCGCCCGCAACTGCCCGAACTGATGCGCCGGGTGCGCGACGGGCGGACCAACCACGATCATGTCGCGGCCCTGTTGAACGCCTCGCCGTTCCTGTCGGTGCCTGATCCGCTGGGCCCCGAGGTGCGCGCGCCAGATTCAATCCAATTCAATCTGGTGGGCATGGATGACGAGCAAACCCGCGCCTTTGCCCAGATTGCCGCGGCCAACGGAGTCAAGGTACAGGTCTTTGGCCACAGCGCCGACAACGCCCGCGCATTCTGGAACTGGCAATTCATCCCGGATCTGCCCGAGCTGCCACAGACCCGCGCCATGCTGATGCGCGCCTGCGACGTGCGCCTGCCGGTCTATCTCAAGGGGGCCCAGCTGGATGCCATCGCCGATGTGCTGACCTCTGCCGCTGCCGAGGCCGCAGATCCGCAGCGCGCCTACGGCACCTCAGCCGCATAGGGGCCCGCACAATGACCCGCACTGGGGGCGACACCTCGCCCCCTTTATCCTGTCGCTGAGCGTATTTTCAAAGGGCACAGGCGGACGGTAGCGACCGACCTTTTCCATGAGCGCACGCGCTTTAGCGCGAAGCACACCGTGTCACGTTCGGTCACCAGAGCGGAGGCCAACTCAGGCCCCCTGCTCGTACCTCGTTCACGTGCCTATTTCATCTTGGATAGGGTTTCCTGAAGCGCGGCGAGTTGCTTTTTGATCGCGTCAAGATCTTCGCCGCTTTCCCGCTTGCCCTGACCGCCGGCCTCGGGATCTGCTCCGGGCCAGTTGCCAGCCCCCAACCCGCTGGTCATCGCCTTGAGAAAGGCCTCTTGCTGCGCCTGCATTGCCTCGAAGCCCGGCATACTGGCGATCGGGTTTATCGCGCTCATGTTTTCCATCATCTTCGACTGGCTTTCGCGCAGCATCTGGAAAGAGCCTTGCAGGAATTGCGGCATCATGCCCCCGCCCGGAACCATATAGCTGCGCACCAGATCGTTGAGCACGTTGACCGACAGCACATTTTCGCCCCGGCTTTCATGTTCTGCAATGATTTGAAGCAGATACTGCCGGGTCAGGTCATCCCCGGATTTCAGATCGACGATCTGAACCTCGCGCCCGCTGCGAATAAAGCCGGCGATATCTTCCAATGTGACATAGTCGCTGGTCTCGGTGTTATAGAGCCGCCGACTGGCATAGCGCTTGATCAACAAGGTTTTTTGGTCTTCAGCCACGTCACGCCCTCCACACACGTTGCAATGCAGCAAACCCTATGCGAGCGCAGAACAAAAGGAAAGGGCGGCACCAATGGCCCGCCCTTTTACCGTCATTATGAGAGCCGGCGCTTATTTGGCGCGGGCCGATGTCTTGTTTGCGCTGGCGGTCTTGGGCGCAGTGGCCATGTCGGTTGCCTTTTGCATTGCTGCACCGGCGTCCTGGCCCATGTCCTTGCCTGCGGAAACCATCAGTTCGACCGTTTCCATCTGGACCTTCTTGGCGATCTCGGCAAAAGCGGCCATGTTCTCGGCAGCAACTTCAGTGGCGGCAGAGGCGAAATCGGACATTGCCTTGGCATAGTCCGCCGGTTCGTCCTTGGCCTTGGACACGTCGTTGATCTTGGCCAGGGTCGCCTGGGTCCAATGGGTGGAGAGCTCGGTCGATTTACTGGCCGCTTCCAGCGCCACGGCAGAGAGCTTTTCGCTCAGCGCGGCAGAGGATTTGTAGACGCCGTCCATGGCGGAGGTATCCACCGGCAGGGCGTTCCACATGTCTTTCATCATCTCGGTGTAATCTTTGTTGGTCATCTGTCAGGTTCCTTCGGTTCAAGGGCTTTCACGGACAAGGGCCCGTCTGTCTTCTGCATTGAATATGATTGCTGCACCGCAGCATTTCAAGGGTAATTTTTCTGCAATGCAGCATATCCCATATTAGCACGCCGCGCATGCAAAAAGGGCAGGTCTTGCGACCTGCCCTTTGCAATTGCACCGTTTGGGAGGAGAGACGGCACAAAATTCAAATTGCCTTCCCGACCTTACTTGGCGGTAGCGGCTTTCTTGGTTGCAGCGGTCACATCGTCGGTGGCCTTCTTGACGGCTTTGGAGGCATCTTCAGAGATGTCCTTACCAGCGGCCATCAGCAGCTCGACGGTGTCCATCTGCACTTTTTTGGCCAGCTCAGCATAGGCCGACATGTTTTCTGCGGCGGCTTCGGCTGCGGCAGAGGCGAAATCAGTGATCGCCTTGGCATAATCGGCGGGCTCTGCCTTGGCTTTCGACAGATCGGCCAGTTTGGCCAACGTGTCGCGGGTCCAGGTGTTCGAGATTTCCGAGGATTTGCCAGCCGCTTCCAGTGCGACGCCCGAGAGTTTCTCGTTCAGGCTCGCGGTGGATTTGAAAGCTCCGTCCATCGCCGAAGTATCCACGGGAAACGCGCCCATTGCGTCTTTCATCATCGCGGTAAAATCTTGAGTGCTTGCCATTGTCACAGTCCTTACGCGCTGCACGGGACAATCCCGTATTTCTTATCAGCTGCACTCAGTATGAATGCTGCGCCGCAGCATTTCAAGAAAAATCGCTGCGGCGCAGAAAAATAGTTGATTTCCATTCAGATTCAGGTCTTTGGCCGCGCCACCACATAGGTGCCGGGGGCCGGACCCAGGCTGGGATGCTCCGAATCACCCATATCCCGCGCCGGAACCATCTTGCCCGATCGCTTGGAAAGCCAGTCATCCCAGCGCGGCCACCACGACCCCTCGTGGAAGGTGGCCCCCTCCATCCAGCTGTTCGCATCGCCGCTCAGATCGGGGTTGGTGTAATGGCCGTACTTCTTTTTGCTCGGTGGGTTCACGATACCGGCGATGTGCCCCGATTCCGAAACGAGGAAAGTCTTGGAGCGCGAGCCCATCTGCTGCACCCCGCGATAGCAATCCTTCCACGCGGCAATGTGGTCGGTCTCGCAGGTGATCGACATCAGCGGCACGCTCACATCCTTCACGCGCAGCGTCTCGCCCAGCATCTCTATGCCGTCCTTTTCGCAAAAGGCGTTTTTCTGGCACAGGCCGCGCAGATACTGCACCGCCATCCGCCCCGGCAGATTGGTGCTGTCGCCGTTCCAGTACAGCAGGTCAAACGCCGGCGGCGCCTCGCCCAGCATGTAGCTGCGCACCGCCGGGGCATAGACCAGATCGTTGGAGCGCAGAAACGAGAAGGTCCGCGTCATGATATAGGACCGCAAGATCCCCTGTTCTGCCACCTCGGCCTCGATCGCGTCGATGAAATCATCCTGCAGGAACGGCGTGAACTCTCCCTGTTCGGAAAAATCGGTGAGCGCGGTAAAGAAGGTCGCCGATTTCACCGATTTGTCGCCGCGCTTTTTCATCAGCGCCAGCGTCAACGCCAGCGTGGTGCCCGCGATGCAATAGCCCACCGCATTGACCTGCTCGGTCTTGCAGATCGCTTTCACCTCGTGGATCGCGGTCAGCATCCCGTCTTCAATATAGCCATCCATGCCGACATCGTCATAGCTGTGGTCAGGGTTCACCCAGCTGATCACGAACAGCGTATAGCCTTGATCGGTGATCCATTTGATCAGGCTGTTCTGTTCCTTGAGATCAAGAATGTAGAATTTGTTAATCCAGGGCGGGAACAACACGATCGGGATCTCGCGCACGGTTTCGGTGCTCGGCCTGTACTGGATGATCTCCATCATCCGGTTGCGAAACACCACGTCGCCGGGGCTGGTGGCGATGTTGCCGCCGACCTCAAAGGCCTTTTCATCGGCCAGCCGCACCACCAGCTCGCCGTCATTGGCCTCCAGATCATCGATCAGGTTCTCCAACCCCTGTACCAGCGACTGCCCTTCGGTCTCCAACGCGCGCTCGAGCGCGTCAGGGTTGGTCGCGAGGAAATTGGTCGGCGACATCATATCGACGATTTGCTGGCCGAAATACTTCAGCCGTTGCTTTTCCTTGGTGTCCAGACTTTCGACGCTGGAAAAGGCCTGTTCGATGGCCCCCGCGTTGATCAGGTACTGCTGTTTGACAAAGTTGAAATAGGGATGGCTGTCCCACAGCGGATTGCTGAATCGCCGGTCGCTCGGGCCGGGGTCCGCGGGCGCGGCCAGTTCGCCCTGCGCCAAAGCCTGCTGCGCCTCGGCAAAATGTTTCACCGATTTACCCCAGAATTCGATCTGATGCTCAAGCAGTTTGGCCGGGTTCTGCAACGCCCCGGTCCAATAGGCGGTCGCAGCCTTGGCAAACATTTCCTGATCCGGCGCGTTCAGGCCCGGGTGATGCGAAGTCTTGTCCGACATCGCCGCGAGCAAGCGCTTGGACAGCGCCTCGACCTTCTTCAGGTTCTCGGTCAACCGGCCAAGATGCTCACCCTGCACCGCACCGCCGTCATCGTCGCTAGTTGTCATTCGACCGAATCCCCCCTATCTCTTTCTGCTAAGCAGAGTACCGTCGCAGCGTTCGGGAGGCAAAGCGACGTTTAAACCAAGTTGCATTGGTAGCAATGCCAAGGAGACCCGAATGCGCTATATGATGACGTACGACCTGATGGAAACCACCCGCAATGCCAATCAATGGCTGGGGGCCACGGCTCAATCTTTTGCTTCCTACCCCGCCTTCAGCATGATGCCGAACCCGATGTTCAACTGGCTGGCATCCTGGGGAAAGGTGACGGAACGCACTTTTCAGCGGATGGGGGTCAAGCCTGACTGGGGCATCCGCACCGTGACCTGTGCCGATGGCAGGGACCATCTGGTTGATATCCAGACCGTGGTTGAAGAACCGTTCGGCAACCTGATTTATTTCAAGGTTCCCGGCCGCGATATCCAGCCGCGCAAGGTGCTGCTGGTCGCCCCGATGTCGGGCCACTATGCGACCCTGCTGCGCTCGACCGTTGCCAGCCTGCTGCCCGATTGCGAACTTTACGTGACCGATTGGCACAACGCCCGCGACATCCCGGCCTCAAAAGGCAAATTCGATGTCGAGGATTACACCCTTTATCTTGTTGATTTCATGCGTCACCTGGGGCCAGACACCCATGTGATCGCGGTGTGCCAGCCAGCGCCGCTGACACTGGCCGCCACCGCCTATCTGGCGGAACAGGATCCTGATGCGCAGCCGCTTTCGCTGACCTTGATCGGCGGCCCGATCGACCCCGACGCCACCCCGACCGAGGTAACGGATTTCGGTCGCCGCGTGACCATGGGCCAGCTTGAAGAGACCGCCATCCAGCGGGTCGGGTTCAAATACCCCGGCGTCGGGCGGTTGGTCTATCCCGGCCTGCTGCAGCTGTCCTCGTTCATCTCGATGAACTCCGAGCGTCATGCCGATGCCTTTTCCGGTCAGATCCAGCGCGAGATGCGTGGCGAGGCCGGCGAGCACGACGCCCACAACCGGTTCTATGACGAATACCTCGCCGTGATGGACATGACGGCCGAATTCTACCTCTCGACGGTAGAGCGGATCTTCAAGAATGGTGAGGTGGCCAAGAACGAGTTCGTGGTCGACGGCCATCACGTGGATATCGGCAAGATCACCAATGTCGCGGTCAAAACCGTCGAAGGCGCCAATGATGACATCTCGGCCCCCGGCCAATGCATCGCGGCGCTGGACCTTTGCACCGGGCTGCCCGACAGCATGAAGGCCAGCCATGTGGAACCCGGCGCCGGCCATTACGGCATCTTCGCCGGCCGCGCTTGGCGCGACAATATCCGGCCGCTGGTGATCGAGTTCATGAACGCCAACAGCACGAAACCGGTCCGCAAAACCAAGGCTGCCCGCCCGGCAAATCTGAACACCATCGCCAGCTAAGCCTGCCGCCAGCTAAGCCTATTGTGCGACCGGATGGAAACGCCCGGTCGCACCCATATACAGCGCTCGAAAGACCGCGCTCACGCCCTCTCGGCGGGACGCGGTCGGGCCAGCCAGTCACGCAGCGCCGCCAAGACCTCATCGGGGGCCTCCAGCGTTGGCAGATGCCCGGCGTCTTCGATCACCTGCAACTCGGCACTGGGCATCAGTTCGGCCATGAAGCTATGCCGCTTCACCGGCGTCAGCCGGTCATGCGCGCCGCACAGGATCAGCGTCGGCGCCTTGCATTTGCGCAGGGTGCTTTGCTGGTCGCGGCGCCGTTGCAAGGCGCGGTTCTGGCGCACAAAGACCTCCGGGCCAAGATCGGCAGCCATGGCATAAACCGTGTCCAAAACCGCCATCCGCCCCGGCCCCGGCGCAAGGTAATCGGGTTTCATCGCCTCACGCATCACATCATCCAGCCGTCCGGCCCGCACCCCGACAATCATCGGCTCGCGCGCGGCGGCCTCGGGCGGGGTCTCGGCCAGCGGGTTGGTGTCCATCAGGCACAGCCGGGTAACCCGCTCGGGCACCCGGCGCAGCACTTCCATCGCCACGATCCCACCCATGCTGAGCCCGGCCAGCGCGAACCGCTGCGGCAGTTGATCAATGATGTTCGAGGCGATCTCCTCGATCCGCTCGCCCTGCGTTATGGGCGCTACCATCACCGCACGTTCGCGGCTCAAGACGTTGATTTGGGGTTCGAAAATCCGCGCATCGCACATCATTCCGGGCAACAGGACCAGAGCTTCGGTCATGGGATATCCTTTACTGCATCAACACGCCTCGGGGGCAAGGCCCCGCTTGCCGGCAGCATGCGGGTTTCCGCCCGCCTCGACAAGCGCTGACCCCGCGTCTCAGGGAAATGCGATGCCGCAAAAGGGCGGGAAATCGCCATAGCGCGCGCGGCGCTGCCCGGCCTCCTCTCCTGGGGGTGCACCGGCCGCCAGCAGCGTCCCGCGCGGGGCGATATAGCTGTCGATGCGTCGCAGCGGCACCGGTCGCCAGACCAGGTTGAAGGCGCAGAGCTTGGGGAAAAACCAGACCTCGGAAAACTCCAGATGGTCGTACAGCCACCAGCCCAGATCACGCCAGTCGCGCCCCCGCGCATAGCGATCCGCGAACCAGGGGATCACGATGCTGGCCCCCGCAACCCGCGCCTCTCCGCGCCCGCGATCCCAGATATGGCACTCCAACGGGTTGTCATTGGCGGCGCAATTGAGCCGGTTTTCATTGCCGAACCGGTTCAGCGCGGCCGAACGATAGCCAGACCGGATGGCGATCCGCCCGAAGGTCTCCTCCAGCGGATCAAGCAGGGTTTCACACAGCGCCCGCCCGGTCTCGATCGCCAGATCGGGGTCGTCGGGCAGGTTCGAGATACGGTGAAAACTGCCGATCTCAGAATACAAGAAGTCGCGAAAATAGAAATGTTTCGAAAGCCTTACGCGCCCCAGTTCTTCCAACCCGCGCATGCTTCCTGCAGGCCGTCGCGCCACCTTAGCGCAGCCCCTGCGCGTGCAGCCAATCCACCATCGCCAAGATCGTCGCATCGCTCTGCCCCGGCGACAGGATATCCCCGGCGATGACGTGGGCGTTCGGATCGTCGCCCGGCCCCATGCTGACGGCCTGGACTCGCGCGCCGCCGCCCCAGTTGGCGGCAATCTCGCGGCTGATATCGGGGCGCACCACTTGATCCTCATCCGACAACCAGAACAGCGCCGGCACCTGAACCTTGGCGTAATCCAGTCGCGCCACCTTGCGCACCATCGCCGCCATCGGCATCAAGGCCACGGTGGGATAGCGGCTGGTCCAAAAGATCGCCTGCCCGTCATTTTGCGGCTCAAAACTGCGCTCGCGCCCGGCAAGCAGCGGCAACCAATAGCGCGCGCCCGGCAGCGCCAGCAGCGCCGCCGCCCGGTCATGAATGCCGAAATTGGGCGAAACCAGCACCGCGGCGGCCACGTCGCGCGACATCTCGGTGTCCAGCAGCGCCGCAGCGGTCAGCGTTGCCCCGGTCGAGGTGGCGATCACCACCACCTGCTCGCCCACCGCGCGTGCCGCTTCCAGCCCCTCGGCCATGTCGTCCATCCAGTCGCCCACGCTGGCCTGTGCCAGCGCCGCACCATCGCGTCCATGCCCGCGTAGGCGGGTAAAGACCAGATTCGCCCCCAAGGCCTGCGCCACGCGGTCGGGCACCGGGCGGATCTCTTGCGAGGTGGCGGAAAACCCGTGCACGTAAAGGATCGAAACCGGCGTGCGCCGTTCCTTGAAACCGGGCTGCCAGATCACCCGTTTCTCGACCCCCGGCGTGATGTCATCGAACCGCGCCTCTTGCCGGGTCAGATAGGCCGTCACGCCCCCCTTCAGCCGCGCCGCATCAAACCCGGCGCGCAGTGGCACCGGTTCATAGGGCCCGAACGCCCAAAGCAGGGCAAGAACCACGCCAAGGGCATACAGCCTCCGGCGCAACCGTCTTTTCGACAGATGCATGTCCCTACTCCAGTATATCCGCCAGTGCCGTCTCGATCATCGCCAGACAGCGCGCATCAGAAAACCGGTGATCCGCATCCTTGAGCAGGGTCAGCCGCATGTCGGGACACTCTGCATGATCCAGTAAACGCAGCGCGGTTTGCGTCGAAACGGCGGTATCCGCCGTGCCCTGCAAACAGCGCACCGGAAACGGCAGCGGCAGCGGATCGCGCAGCACCAACCGGGTGCGACCATCCTCGATCATCCGCTTCGAGATGACATAGGGCTCCATATAGTCGGAGTGTTTCTCGACAAAGCCCTGCGTCTCCAGCTCGGCTTTCTCCGCCTCGGTGAAAGTGGCCCAATAGCCGTCCTCAGTGAAATCCGGGGCGGCGGCCACGGTGACCATCCCCTTGATCCGCTGCGGGATTGTACGCCCCAGCAGCAGCGCCTGCCAGCCGCCCATGGAGGAGCCCACCAGCACCACCGGGCCCTCGGTCAGCGCGCCGACGGCGGCAAGCGCATCCTCGTGCCAATCGCCGATGCAGCCCGTCTCGAATGTGCCGCTGCTTTCGCCATGGCCGGAATAGTCAAACCGTAGAAAGGCGCGACCGCGCGCCTTGGCCCAGGCCTCCAGATGCAGGGCCTTGGTGCCCTCCATATCGGATTTGAGCCCGCCCAGAAACACGACCCAAGGCCCCTGCCCTGCGCTGCGGTGATAGGCCAGACGGCGGCCCTGCGGGGTGTCAAGAAATGTCGTTGCTGGCATGGGCTCTCCTTCTCGGAGGGATCATGCCGCCAGCGCGGGCGGGCTGCAATGGTGGATTGCGCCCGCCTCGGACAAGCGCCTCTCAGCGCCCGTTCATGATAATGCGATAGCGCAACTGGTCAAAGATCACTGCGAGGATCAGCAAAACCCCAAGCAAGACCATCTGCATATACGAACTGACCTGCGCCAGGTTCATGCCATTTTGCACCAGCACAATGAAAAAGGCGCCGAGCACGACGTTTTCCACCCGCCCGATACCTCCGCGCAGCGACACGCCGGCGATGACACAGGCAGCGATGGATTCCAGCGCGATGGACCCACCCAGATTCGCCTCGCCCGATTCAACCTGCGCCGTCAACAACAACCCGGTCAGCGAGGCGATGAAGGCGCAGACCATATAGGCCAGCAACAGCGTCCGCTTGGTATTGATCGCCGACAGATGCGCCGCCTTGATATTGCCCCCCACCGCATAGATCTGGGTGCCCAACCGGGTGCGGGACATGAAAACCCACATCACCGCGATGCAGACCAGCGCGATAATCACCGGAACCGGTATCCCCCAAAACCGCCCGAACCCGAAGGTGTCGCCAAAGGCGAACGGCAGCCCCGAAACCGGCACCCCGCCGGTCAGGAACAGCGCCAGACCAGCGCCGACCGAGGACACGCCAAGCGTCATGATAAAGGGCGAGACGTCGAAATAGGCCACCCCGATACCATTGACGAGGCCAACCAGAAGCGCCGCGCCAAAGCCGGTAAAGGCCCCCAGCAGGATCGCAAGCCAGATCGCATCGGGAAAGATTCCGACGAAATAAACCATGGCCGAGGCCGACACCACCGAGGTTAGCGCAATGGCGGTGCCCACCGACAGATCGAACCCGCCGGAAATCAGCACCAGCATCTGCCCCATCGACACCAGCACCAGATAGACCGACTGGCGCGCCACGTTGACAAGGTTCTGCCCGGTCAGGAATTTCGATGACAGCGCGGTAAAGATCACCAGCGCCCCCAGCAGGAAGAACGGCAGAACGCCCACCTTGACGAAGACGCGGCTGAAAAGGGTGCCCGCGCCGAATTTATTGGTTTGCTCGCTCATGCCTTGGCTCCGCTTTCATCGAAGAAATATTTCAGGACGGTATCCTCCACCATGTCGTCCCCACTCAGTTCGGCTGAAATCCGACCATGGGCCAGCACCAGCATCCGGTGCGACAGGTTCAGCACCTCGGGCAGATCGGACGAGATCAGCACCACCGCCTTGCCCGCCTCGGCCAGTTCCTTGATCAACAGATACAGTGCCGAGCGTGTGCCCATATCCACGCCCACCGTGGGTTCATCGAACACATAGATGTCGGCCTCCTGCCCGAAGCATTTGCCAAACAGCACCTTCTGCTGGTTGCCCCCGGACAGCTGCGACACGCGCTTGGCCCTGTAGCCGTCGTGCAGCTCGACATGATCCGCGATCTGCGCGCTTTTGGCTTGGACCGCTTTCCAGTTGATGAACCCGCTCCGCGAAACCCCGGTGCCACCCATCACCAGATTGATCGCAAGGTTGTCGTTGGAGCTTTTTGCCAGATCCAGCCCCTCGGCCTTGCGATCGGGCGACAGGTAATACATCCCGCCCTTGATGATCGCGCGCGTCGGGGCATGGGTGATGTCCACACCGTGCAGCGTGACCGTCCCGCCCTGACGCGGCACCAGCCCCATCAGCGCCCGGAACAGCCGCGACTTGCCCGATCCCACCAATCCCGCAACACCCAGAACCTCGCCCGCGCGCATTTCCAGATCGGCAGCGCTCAGCCCCGGCGTTTTCAGCCCTTTGGCCGTCAACAACACCGCGCCCGGTTGGCGGGCGATCTGCGGATAAATCTCGGCAATGGCGCGGCCGGTCATCATCTCGACCAGCGCGCCCTCGTCGGTGTCGCGCATCGCGACCGTCCCGATCTTGGCGCCATCGCGCAACACCGTGACCCGGTCCGCGATACGTTGAAATTCCTGAATCCGGTGCGAAATATAGACGATCCCGACGCCGCGCGCCTTGAGCGACGCTATGAAGCCGAACAGGTGATCGACCTCGCGATCCGTCAAGGATGCGGTCGGTTCGTCCAGTATCAGCACCGAAAGATCGCCGTGAAACGCCTTGGTGATCTCGACCATCTGCTGTTGCGCACGCGACAGCGACGCGGTGATGGCGGTCGGGTCGATCTCGAACCCCAGATCCTTGAACATCTCGCGGGCGCGGCGACGCATCGCGCGATGATCCACAAAGGGGCCGCGCATCGGCTCCCATCCTAGAAAGATATTCTCGGCCACGGTCAGGGTCGGGATCAGGGAAAACTCCTGAAACACCGTATAGATCCCCTTGGCCTGCGCCTCGGCGACCGAGGTGAACCGCACCGGCGCGCCGTTCAGGGTTATCGTGCCCTCGGTCGGGGCATTGGCCCCCGCCAGCATCGAGATCAGGGTCGATTTCCCAGCCCCGTTCTCGCCGAACAGAACATGGACCTCGCCCGGCTCCAGATCGAAATCGACGCTGTTCAGGGCCAGAACGCCGGGATAGCGTTTGGTCAGCCCCCGGGTTTCAACCAGTTTGGGTACTTGCATCTCCGCCTCCGCTCGGCGGGCCGGACGATGATCGCCCGGCCCACGTTGTCAGTTCACTCTGCGGTTTCAGTCGACCGAAAAGACCGGCTTGTACCCTTCCGGCGGCAGGATGTTTTCACGCGCGGTGTCGTTGATGTTGGACGGATCGACGACAAAGATCTTCGGCCCCACGTGCTTGATATAGTCTTTGCCTTCAAGGATGCGCACCGCCTGATCCATCGCGATCCGGCCCTGAACGACCATCGAATCCGCCGGCGCCGCCAAGATGAAGCCGCGCTTGATGCCGGTGTAGACGCCCGGTGTCATGTAAAAGGCCAGCAGATCGACCTTGCCCTTGAGCCCGCGTTCGCGGATCAGACCCTGCGCCGCTTCGGCGGTCACGGCCGTGCCCGCCAGATAGCGTACATCGGGGTTGGCCTGCAGCACGTCCTCGACCAGTTTCAGCTGCGCTTCCTTGCCGGTATCACCGAAACGCGGCTCCAGCACCTCGACCGCAGATCCTTTGACTGCGTCCATAAAGCCCGCATGTGCGGCCTCGACCCAGCCAGCGCCCGCGGGTCCGGGGAACCAGCCCACCTTCACCGGGTCGGACCCGGCAGGGTGCTTGTCGGCCAGATACTTGCCGGTCGAATAGCCCATGGTCCGGAACGACACCAACGACTTGGCCGCCAGATCGGGCGAGGACATGCCGTTGATCACGTCGATCACCGGGATTCCCTTGCCAGCCACTTCCGCGACCACGTTGTTGAGCCCCTCGTAAGAGATCGCGCCGATGATCACCGCGTCGGCCCCGCTGGAAACGCAATCCTCGATCTGGCCGATCTGCTTGTTCAGCTCGGTATAGCCGCCAGCCTCGACCAGGTTCATCTTGACGCCAAGGCGCTTGGCCTCATCGGCAACGCCGTAATCCACGCCCAGCCAATAGGCGTCCTTCATATGCGGGAACGACACGCAGATGTTCCAAGGCTTCTCGGCCTTTTCCAGCGGCGTATAAGTCACGGCCGAGGTTTCGCCATCGGTCGAAAACGCCGGTGTGACCTCTTCGGCGGGATAGGGATACCACGCATCTGCGGCAAAGGCGCTCGCGGGGATCGCGGTCGCCAACGCCAGCGCGGCAGCTGTCTTTAGGGTGAGCTTCATTGTTCTGACCTCCATGTCAGTTGTTGAATTCAAAGCGAAAATTCGCGTTTTTTATTATATTACGGCGTCTTAGCCGATGTACTTTCGCATCATCTCCAGCACGGCCTTGCGCTCGGCCCGCGCCTGAAGCGCCTCGTCCATCTCGACCTTGATGAATTTGACCTGCGTGTTGGGCTGCAACTGCCCGATCAGATCCATATCCGCCGAGATCACCGCGCCGAGAGTAAAATACCCCCCGCCCGACACCGCGTCGCGGTGCAGCACGATCGGCTCCGACCCGCCCGGCACCTGAATCGAGCCATAGGAATAGCAACCGTCAACGATGTTCGAGGGATCGGCACCTGCGCCAAAGGGCTGTTCGCGCGCGACAAACTCCATCGGTTTTCCGCCGCGAAAGCGATAGCCCATGCGGTCGGCCTCGGGCGCGACGGTCCAGGTGTCGTTAAAAAAGTTCTGCCCCGATGCTTCGGTCAGCCGATACCAATACAGCCCGGTCAGCACCCGCAGTTCCGCAGGGGCACCGGGACCGCGCCGCAACTCGGCCGGTATGCTGCGCCCTTCTTCCACCAGCGGCGCCGTGCCCACCGGCAGTTCGTCGCCAGCGGCGATGTTGCGGCCATGAAAGCCACCCAGCGCACCGATCGGATAGGTCGAACGGCTGCCCAGTGCCGGTTCGGTGGCGATCCCGCCCGAAACGGCGATATAGATCCGCGCGCCCGATTTCAGGAAGCCAAAGCTCAGCGTCTGGCCGGGCTTGACGGTAAAGCTGGTCCAGCTCTCCTTGGCTACGCCATCCAGCAGGATCGGCATCTCGCCCCCGGTGATCGCAACGCTGGCCTCGGAATTAAACGTGATCTCCGGCCCCATGAAGACGGCCTCAAGACAGGCCGCCCCCTCCGGGTTGCCAACCAGCATATTGGCCGCACGCAGCGCCAGACGGTCCATCGCGCCACCCTCGGGAATCCCAAGGTGGAAATAACCGGGCCGGCCCAGATCCTGGATCGAGGTGGCGAGACCGGGTTTGACAATATCAAGCGTCATTGAGCGCCTCCATCAGCTTGGCGTTAAAGCCGGTCATATCGGCATTGAACGCGTCGAGATCGAAATCGACCTCGGCGATGCGGGGGGCATAGGTCCCCTGTTCGACCGCAGCGGTGATGCGATCGTATTCGGCACGATCAATCGGTTTCCATTTCACGATGTCGCCGGGTTTGAAGAAGACCATGAAGTCTTCAAGGTACGACACCTTCTGTTCCGGATCGAAAATCGGCATCGGCGTGATCCCGAACATCTGATAGCCACCGGCCCCGCGCACCGAATAGATGCAGGAGAAGCAGCCGCCATAGCCCACGGTATGCCGCGGCGTGTCGGTGCGCGGACGCAGGTATTTCGGCACCTGCAACTGTTTCTCACGCTCGACCAGTTGATACAGGAACGGCAGCCCCGCCACGAAGCCGACCATCGACACGAACCAAGGCTGCGAATGGTGCGCCTCGATAAAGGCCTCGACACTGTCATAGCCGTTGATGCGCGCCGCATAATCCAGATCCGACCCACTGGGATCCTGATGCCGTTCGCGGAACCGCATCAGCGTCTCGTGGGTCCAGGGATCCTGATAATAGACCGGGATCTCGATGATCCGGGTGGACAGGCGTTTTTCAGCCTGCTCCGCCTTGTGCTCCAACTCCTTGATCTTGGACATCATCTTCTCGGGCGCGATCACGTCGGGATCAAAGCGCACCTCGAACGACGCATTGGCCGGGCAGATCTCGGTCACGCCGGGAATATTGGCCTCGCGCACCGCTTTGCTCATCGACAACGAGATGAAGAACGCGTCCAGCGACATCTCCTCGTCTACTTCGACATAGATGTGTTCATCGCCGCCATAGGAATATCGTGTCTTCACGACGCACCTCCTGTTGTTGCTTTTGTCAGGTTTCCGGCCTCAAGCCAGGGCTCCAGCCATTGGGTGTGAAAGCGGCCGGCGCGCACATCCTCATCCGCGGCCAGCGCCAGATGCAGCGGCGCGGTGGTCTTCAACCCATCAAGGCGAAGCCCTGTCAGCGCCTTGGCAAGTTTCGCGATGGCCTGCGCCCGCGTCGGGGAGTGCACGATCAGCTTGCCCAGCAGCGAGTCATAGAACGGCGGGATCTGATAGCCCTCGTAGAGAAAGTGATCGAACCGGATGCCGTCGCCTTCGGGAATGGTCATCGCGCCGACCTTGCCGGGCCAGGGCATGAACTGCATATGCGGGTCTTCGGCGTTGATCCGTACTTCGATCGCGTGGCCCGTGCGCTGGATGTCTTCCTGCGCAAGGCTCAGCTTTTCGCCGCCGCAGACCCGGATCATCTCCTGCACCAGATCAATGCCGGTGACCATCTCGGACACCGGATGTTCCACCTGAATACGGGTGTTCATCTCGATGAAGTAGAATTCGTTGCGGGCCTCGTCATAAAGATATTCCAGCGTGCCCGCGCCGCGATAGTTCACCGAGCGCGCGAGCGCCACGGCCGAGGCACACAGCGCCTCGCGCGTTTCGTCGTCAAGACAGACGGCGCCCGCCTCTTCCCAGACCTTTTGACGGCGCCGCTGCAACGAGCATTCGCGCTCATAGACATGCACGGCACGCTCGCCATCCCCGATAATCTGCACCTCGATATGCCGGGGGCTTTGTACCGCGCGCTCCAGATAGAGCCCGCCATCGCCAAAGGCCGCCTGTGCTTCCTGCTGCGCCTGTGGTGCCAGCTTGCGCAGCTCCGCCTCATTCGCCGCGATGCGGATACCGCGCCCGCCGCCACCGGCCGCCGCCTTGATCATCACCGGATAGCCGACCGTTTCGGCGACCTCGGCGGCCTCGTCCACGGTTGCAACCCGCCCCTTGGAGCCGGGGACCACCGGTACGCCAGCCGCCTCGGCAGCCTGACGCGCGGCCACCTTGTCGCCCATCCGTTCGATGGTGTCAGCGGTTGGGCCGACATAGGCGATCCCAGCCGCTTCCAGCGCACGGGCGAACTCCGGACTTTCCGACAGGAACCCATAGCCCGGATGCACCGCATCGGCCCGGGTGGCCACGGCGGCGGCAACCACCTTGGCAATGTCGAGATAGGAATCCTTGGAGGGCGCGGGCCCGATGCAGACCGACTCATCGGCGAGCTTGACCGCCAACATATCGACGTCCCCCTCCGAATAGGCCTGGATGGTGTGGATGCCCAAGGCCTTGGCGGCCCGGATGATCCGCACCGCGATCTCCCCCCGGTTTGCGATGAACAGTCGGCCGATATCCATGCTCAGTCGTCCATCTCGGCCAGCACTGCACCGGCAGTCACCGGGGCCTCGTTATCGACCGCATAGGCGGCAAAGGTGCCTGCCGCTTCGGCCTTGATCTCGATAAAGGTCTTCATCACTTCGATCAGCCCGATCACGTCGCCCACGGCGACCGCATCACCCTTGGCCTTGAAGGCGGCCTCTTCCGGCGACGGCTTGTGATAGAAAGTGCCCGGCAGCGGGGATTGGATTTGTACCATGTTGATCTCCTGTTCGGCCTGTTTGCTCAGGTCCTGTTTTCAAGTACGGTCGCGGCAGGTGCGATGGTGATGCCATTGTCCAGCAGCGCGGCGCGGATCGCCTTGCCGTTGTCCAGAGCGCCCGGCGTGTCCGAATGGAAGCAGATCGATTCAAACTCGATTTCGATGTCCGTCCCGGTCACCGTGCGCACCACGCCCTCGGTGCAGGCACGCAGACATTTTTGCGCGATGGCCTGCGGATCGGGCCGCGCCACCTTGCGTGCGAACACAATCGAGCCGCTTTCATCATAATCCCGGTCCGCATAGAATTCGCGCACCACCGGCTGGCCCATCCGTTTAGCCACCTCATAGGTCTTGGACACGCCCATGCAGAACACGATCACCTCGCCACAGGTCTGGCGCAGCATGTCGATCATCGACTGCGACAGTTCCTCGTTGACGGCCGCCTCCATATAGAGCGCGCCATGCGGCTTCACATGCTGCAACGAAATACCGTGACGACGCCCGAATTCGCGGACCGCACCCACCTGATAGACGATGTCGTTGACCAGTTCCTCGGGATTGGTGCGGATATAGCGGCGGCCAAAGCCTTGCAGATCATTGTAGCCCGGATGCGCCCCCAGACCCACCCCATGCTGTTGCGCCAGCTTGATGACCCGGTCCATCGAGTTGGGATCGCCGGCGTGAAACCCGGCCGCGATATTGGCCGAGCTGATCAAAGGCATCAGATCTTCGTCGGATGCCTCGCCCAAGGTCCAGTGGCCAAAGCCCTCGCCCATATCACAATTCAGATCGATGATGTCGCGCATGTCCCACCCTTGCTGTTGTGGGATCATCTTGGCTTTGAACCCCGCATCATGTAAATTTCTAAAATTCGCTGAACCATTATCGGTTTATTAGATATTTAAAATTCCTTATGCGTAATGCAATCTCTGTGACAAAGGCATATAGGCAAGGCGCAAGGCCTCGGAAATTCCAGTTATCGGTAATTTCGATACCTATCCCCTACGAATTTGGATGACCCGCCATGATCAACTTTCGCCATCTGAAGTACTTTGTCGCCACCGCGGAATCGGGTCAGGTCAGCCGCGCCGCCACGCTGCTGTCGATCTCGCAATCCTCGGTCACCGGTGCGATCCGCGATCTGGAGGCGGAACTGGGCGCCACCCTGTTCCAAAGATCAGCCCAAGGGATGGAACTGACCGAGGCCGGGCGCGAATTCCTCGCCTCGGCCCATGAAATTCTGGAAAAACTGGACGAGGCCAGCAAGCTGACGCGCCGCCACTCCACCGTTACCGGGGTGATCTCGCTTGCCGCGACCTATACGGTGCTTGGCTATTTCCTGCCCTATCATCTCGACCGTCTGGCGCATCTCTATCCGGGGCTGGAAATCCGCCTGTCCGAGTTGAACCGCGAAAGCATCGAAGAGGGGCTGCTGTCCAACCGGTTCGACATGGCGGTGGTGCTGACCTCGAACCTCAACAATCCCGAACTCGACAGCGAAACCCTGCTGCGTTCCACGCGACGACTCTGGGTGCCCAACAACCACCGGTTTCTGCGCAAGGGCAAGGGCAAGGCCAGCTTCAAGGATATCTCCGAAGAAGAATACATCATGCTGACCATCGACGAGGCGGCCCATACCACGATGAAATACTGGAGCGGGACCAGCTATCAGCCCAAGGTGCGGTTGCGCACATCCTCGCTCGAGGCGGTGCGCTCCATGATCGCCAATGGCCAGGGGATCACCATTCTGTCCGATATGGTCTACCGACCTTGGTCGCTTGAAGGCAAACGCATCGGCACCGTGACCACGGAACGCGAGATCCCCTCGATGGATGTGGGGCTGGCTTGGCGGCCGGGGATCGAATTCTCGCGCCCGGTGGCGGTGCTCGCGGATTACTTCAGGCAGTGCTACACGCTGCCGCAAACCCCGTTCTCGCTCCCCCGGTCCTGAGCGCCGTCACGCCCGCGCGCAGGATCACACCACAGGTCAGGCATCAAACGGGGTCGTATCTCCCGGCCCGAGCGGGAGCTGCATCATCACCGTATCCAGCCAACGCCCGTGCTTCCAGCCTACCGAGCGCAACACGCCGGCATCGGCGAACCCCAACGCCCGGTGCAGCGCGATCGAGCCGTGATTGTCGGAATCTCCGATCACCGCGATCAATTGGCGCAACCCCGCCGCCGCGCACCGCGTGATCAGCTCTGCCATCAACGCGCGCCCGACGCCCAGCCCGCGACACTCCTCGTGCACATAGACCGAATCTTCCGCCGCCCCGCGATAGGCCGGGCGGGCACGATAGGCCGCAGCATAGGCATAGCCTGCCACCCGATCCCCCGACAGCGCCACCAGATAGGGGTATCCGCCCTCCCGCACCGCCTGCCAGCGCGCGCCCATTTCCTCAAGGCTTGGCGGCTCCAGCTCGAAACTCGCCGTGCCGGTGCGCACCGCTTCGGCATAGATTGCGTGCACCTCGGCGATGTCGTCGGCAGTACAGTCGCGCAGGACCAGTTTGGTATCAGATGGGCGGATCATGAGTCGCTCCAGAACAGGGGTCGCGCGGTCTATCGCATCCCTTTCGGGCAAAGAAAACGCCCTCCTCTCGCTATCCCCGCCCGTGCGCCGCAGCAAAGTCCCCCCGCGGCCCGCTCCACAATCCAACGCGAAATTTCCGATCCACGCCCCGGCGTTCCCGATCCGGTGCATGGTGCCCCACCACGCAGCCCGGATAGCGACAAAAACCCGCCCACGCCGCTGGATCAGCCCCGCGCGCCCTGACATAGAACCAAGACCCCCCCCGGGAACGGGCAAAACTGCCGCCTTCCCCCCGACCCTCAGGACAGATCCCCGATGACCACATATGCCCTCACCGTTTCCTGCCCCACCCAGCGCGGCATCGTCGCCGCCGTCGCCGGCTATCTGGCCGGGGCCGGTTGCAACATCCTCGACAGCCACCAGTTCGATGACACCCAGACCAACCGCTTTTTCATGCGCGTCAGCTTTGAAAGCGAAACCGGCGAGACCCGCGAACAGCTGACCGAAGGCTTTGCCCCGATCGCCGAGCGGATGGAGATGGACTTCAAGATCCATCCCACCTCCGAGCGGATGAAGGTGATCCTGATGGTGTCGCGCTTTGGCCATTGCCTGAACGACCTGCTGTATCGCTGGCGCATCGGCGCGCTGCCGGTCGATATCGTCGGCGTGATCTCCAACCACCTCGACTATCAGAAACTGGTGGTGAACCACGACATCCCGTTCCACCACATCAAGGTCAGCAAAGACACAAAAGCCGAGGCCGAGGCGCAGCTTTTGACCGTCGTGGAAGACTCTGGCGCCGAACTGATCGTACTGGCCCGCTACATGCAGGTTCTGTCCGACACGCTGTGCCGCAAGATGTCCGGGCGGATCATCAACATCCACCATTCCTTCCTGCCCAGTTTCAAAGGCGCCAACCCCTATAAACAGGCGTTCGAACGCGGCGTGAAACTGATCGGGGCCACCGCCCATTATGTCACCGCCGATCTCGACGAAGGGCCGATCATCGAACAGGACACCGCCCGCGTCACCCACGCGCAGTCCTCCAACGATTATGTCTCGCTTGGTCGCGACGTCGAGGCGCAGGTTCTCGCCCGCGCGATCCACGCCCATATCCACCACCGCACCTTCATCAACGGCAACAAGACGGTGGTCTTCCCCGCCTCGCCCGGCTCCTACGCCAGCGAAAAGATGGGCTAAAACCGGAGGGATGGCGGCGCGGTCTAGTCCGCCGTGTCGCCGACCAGCTTCTTGCGCAGGGATGCGGCATCCGCGCCCGAAAGCCCGGCGGCGCGCAGGTAGTCCGGAATGCTGCCGTGGCGTTGCTCGATGCGGCCCAGTGCCGTGCTCATGGTGCCTGCGGGGCTGCGCAGCATCTTCTCATAAGACACCACATCGCCGCCGTTCTGGCGCGCGCGTTCAAGAAATTCCGCCACCAGACCCGGGATCAGATCAGCGGTCATCACATAATCGGCGATGATGTCTTCCTGCCTGACCCCGGCCAGCCCCAGCAGCATCGCCGCGACAAGACCGGTACGATCCTTGCCAGCGGTGCAGTTGAACATCACCGCCCCCTCCGGGGCCTCGGCCATCGCCGACAGGATATCGCGGATTGCCGCGTGACGGGTTTCCAGCGCCGACAGGTAAAAGGCCAGCAACGGATCGGCTTCTGTGGAGCTCTGCAGCCCCATCGTTGCCGGGGCCAGATCCTCGAACAGCGGGACATTGAGAAACTCCACCCCCGACAGCCCGGCAAGCTGGCTGGGGGCCTCTTCGAGTTCGGCAGGCGTGCGCAGGTCGATCACCGTGCGCAGCCCCTCCTCCAGAAGCAGGTCGATCCCGCCCTTATCCATCCGATGCACACTGTCCGCCCGCAGGAATCGCCGCCATTCGGTCTTTCGCCCGCTCCGGGTGCCATAACCGCCAAGGTCGCGGATGTTATAGGTGCCCGCAATGGGCAGGTGCCGGTCGCGCGGCCGTGTTTTGGTTGTCGGAGTGTCCATCTAGCTAAAGGCCCTCAACCGTGTCTGATCAATCCGCGTGACTTCGCGGCGCTCCGGGCTGAACGGCACAAAGGTCACGCTCAGCCCATGGGGCCGCCAGACGCAAGAGGCGAACCCGGTGCCCTCGACGATAACGAGATCGTCGCGCTCCAGCAAATCAACGGTGGAATGCTGCCCGTTCGACACCACGATGGGAATGCCATGCCAGTGGTTGACCTGATTTATATGGATATGGCCGCTGAGAATGCCAATCACCTTGGCCCCCTGCACGGCTTCGGCCAGATGCTCGGTGCTGGCCATGTCGATCGAGCCCCAAGGCAGCCCCTCGGCATCAATGCGCGGCGGGTGGTGCATCACCAGCAGCTTGGGCACCTCGGGATGCGCCGCCAGCGCCTCCTCCAGAAAGGCGAACTGCGCCGCATCGATGGCGCCCGCGACCCGGCCCGGCACGCCGGTGTCCAGCGTGATCACGTGCAGGTCGCCCAATAGCTGCGCGTGAAAATAGGGTTGCTCGGGGGCCGCGCCGGTAAAGACCGCGTTGAACCCCTCGCGCTTGTCGTGATTGCCCAAGGCCAGAACGATCGGAACGTTCAGATCGCGCAGGGTCTCTTGCACCAGTTCATAGCTTTGGATGTCGCCACGGTTGGTCAGATCGCCGCTCGCCACCACGAAATCCGGCGGCGGCGTCATCGCGTTGATCGCCGCGACCACACGGCGAAGCGTGCCGGGCGTGTCAGAGTGCAGGCTCTCGTCGCCGCTGTCGGGATGCGAAACGTGCAGATCGGTAAGATGGATGAAACGGGTCATGTCAGGCTTTCGCGGCTTTCAACAAGGATCGGGTATATTCATGTGTCGGGGCGTTCAGCACCTCATGCGCCGGTCCCGCTTCAAGCGTCTGACCATGCCGCATCACCAGAAGCGTGTCGCAAATGCTGGCCACTACTGCCATATCGTGACTGATAAACAAAATGCCAAGACCCAGTTCGTCCTGCAGGTCCAGCAGCAGGTTCAGGATCTGCGCCTGAACCGAGACATCAAGAGCCGAGACCGCCTCATCCGCGACCAGCAGCGCCGGCCGGGTGACGATGGCGCGGGCAATGGCGATGCGCTGGCGCTGACCGCCCGAGAATTCATGCGGATAGCGCCCCGCGACCGAAGCAGTCAGGCCGACTTGCTCCAGCGCCTCGTCGACGCGGGCCTTGCTGTCCTCGCCCATCGCGCGCAACGGTTCGGCAATCGACCAGCCGATGCTGCGACGCGGATCCAGCGATCCAAAGGGGTCCTGAAACACCATCTGGAACCGGCGGCGCAGGCGGCGCAGCTCTTGCGACGACACCGCGTTCAGGTCTTGCCCCTCGAACAGGATATGGCCCTCATCAGGGGCCTCAAAGGCCATGACCATACGGGCAAGCGTGGATTTGCCTGACCCGGACTCTCCGACAACGCCCAGCGTCTCGCCGCGATGCAGGGAAAAGCTGGCCGCTTTCACCGCGACCAGATCCGGGGCGGGCTTGAACAGCGATGTGCGCGGCAACGCATAGCGCCGCGTCAACGCCTTGGCCTGCAATAGCGGCGCGCTCATGCCCCGCCCTCCGTCGCCAGCGCATGGCAGGCGGCCGAGCGGTCCGCCGCGACGGCACAGACCGGTGCCCGTACCGTCGCGCAAATCGGCAGTTCCACCGGGCAACGCCCCGAAAACCGGCAGCCCGCAGGCAGGTCATGCAACTGCGGCACGACGCCCGGAATGGTGGTCAGCCGTGGCCGCTTGCCGTCCAAGCCGCGCGCCTTAGACTGCGGGCTGGGGCGCGCCTCCAGCAGGCCGCGGGTATAGGGATGGGCCGGCGCATCCAGCACGGCGCGGGTCGGCCCCCGCTCGACAATCTCGCCGCCATACATCACCATGATCTCTGCAGTGGCGCGCGCCACCGCCGCCAGATCGTGGCTAACAAAGATCAGCGCCATGTTGCGGTGCTCCGCCAGCCGCACCAGCAGATCCGTGATCCGCAGCGCCACATTGGCATCCAGCGCCGTGGTCGGCTCGTCCGCGATCAGCAGTTCGGGATCGCAAGCCAGCGCCAGCGCGATCAGCACCCGTTGCCGCTGCCCGCCCGACAGCTGGTGCGGGAACTGCTCCAGCCGGACATCCGGGTCGGGAATGCCGACCTCCTCGAACAACTCGAACGCGCGGGTCCGGGCGGCAGAGCGGCTCAGCCCCAGATGCTGGCGCAGCGGTTCGCACAGGGTCTCGCCCACCCGCCGCAGCGGATTGAGCGCGGCCATCGGCTCCTGAAAGATCATCGCCACCTTGCGCGCGCGCAACGCCTGCCAGTCGCGCTCGCTCGCCCCCGACATATCGCGCCCGTCGACCCGCAGCTCCCCCGACAGCTTGGCCGCATCCGGCGCCATGCCCATCAGGCTCAGCCCCAGCATGGTCTTGCCGCTGCCGCTTTCGCCGACCACCCCCAACCGGTCGCCGGGGGCGATCACAAAGCTCGCCTCGCGCAGGGCTTGGCCGGCACCGAACGAGACCGAAAAGGACTGCATCTCGATCATCTAGCGCTCCCGTGACAGGCGTGGATCGGTGACGTCGCGCAACCCGTCGCCCAACAGGCCAAACCCCAGCACCGCCGTCACGATGCAAAGCCCCGGATAGATCGCCAGTTGCGGCGCCAGATAGATCAGCGTCTGCGCCTCTGACAGCATCCGCCCCCAGGACGGTGCCGGCGGCTGCGCCCCAAGGCCAAGATAGGACAGTGCCGCCTCGGCCAGAATCGCCACCGCGAATTCGATGGTCGCCTGCACGATGATCGGCGCGGCGATGTTGGGCAACACATGATCGCGCGAGATCGAGAACCGCCCCAGCCCGGCGGCACGCGCGGCAGCCACATATTCCCGCATCCAGATCTGATTGGCCGAGGCGCGGGTGACACGGGCAAAGATCGGGATGTTGATGAAAGCGATAGCCAGAACCGCATTGCTCAGCGACGGGCCGAACACCGCCGCCAGCATGATCGCGAACAGCAGCGCCGGAAAGGCAAAGCCAAGATCGGCAAGGCGCATGATCGCCTCTTCGAACACCCCGCCCACGGCCGAGGCGGTCAGCCCCAGCGCCACGCCGATACTGCCCCCCAGCAGCACCGCGATAAAGGCCACGGCCATCGAATTGCGCGCCGCCGCCATCAGTTGCGACACCACATCGCGCCCCAACTGGTCGGTGCCCAGCCAATGCTCGGCCCCCGGTGCCGCGAACTTGCCCCGGATGTTCATCTGAGCAAACTCATGCGGCGTCCAGACCAGCGACAGCAGCGCGACCCCCACCACCAGCGCCACCAGAACGGCACCGATCACCAGGTTTGACGGAAGTTTTCGGGTCATGCGCGCGACTTCAGGCGCGGGTCGATCAGCACATAGACCAGATCGACGACGAAATTGGCCGTCACCACGATGGCGGCGAACAGCATCACCAGCGCCTGCACGGTCGGCAGGTCACGGTTGGAAATGGATTGAAAGATCAACCGCCCCAAGCCGGGCAGATAGAACACGTTTTCGATCACGATGGTCCCCGTCACCAGCGCCGCGAACTGCATCCCCACGATGGTGACGATCGGCACCAGCGCATTGGGCAGCACATGCAACCACAACACCCGGCGGTGCGAAAACCCGGTGGCGCGCGCGGTGCGGACATAATCCTGTCGCATCACCTCCAACACGGACGACCGCGTGACCCGCGCCAGCACCGCCGACTGCACCAGCGCCAGCGCCACCGTGGGCAGCACCAGCGAGCGCATCGCGCCCAGCGGATCGCCCCAGCCGGGGAAGCCACCGGGCGGGAACCAGCGCAGCTTGACCGCGAACAGGATCACCAACAGCATCGACAGCCAAAAGGCGGGGATGGCAATGCCGATCTGGCTCAGGAACATCACGCCCCAATCCCCGGCCTTGCCGTGATTGGCCGCCGCCCCGACCCCCAAGGCCAGCGCCAGAACCACGGTCAAAACGATCCCCGACAACGCCAGCGAGATGGTCAGCGGCAAACGCTCGCCGATCAATTCCGACACCGGCACGCCAAAGGAGTGGCTCACCCCGAAATCCCCGGTCAGCGCATGGCCGACCCAGAGAAAATACCGCGTGACCAGCGGCGTATTCAGGCCCAGTTGATCGCGCAGCGCCTCCAACGCATCCTCGGTGGCATCCAGCCCCAGAATGGTCAGCGCCGGATCGCCCGGCAGCACGTTCATCGCCGCGAACACCACGATGGAAACCGCGAACAACGTCAGCGCGAAACTCAACAGGCGGCGGGCAAGGTAATAGGTCATATCAGCAGCTTCCTGCCCCTTTGCGACCCACCGACCGCAAAGGGGAAACGCCGGCCGCGTACGGCCGGCAAGATCCGTCGGGATCGCCCATCAGGGCTCAGTTCACGCTCACGCCCGCCAGCGGCTGATACAGCACCGGGGCCGAGGCCCAGAACCCTTCGACGCCATTCTTGAGAACACTCAGACGCGGCATCTGGAACAGGAAGCCATGCACAGCCTGATCGGCCAGATACTCCTGCCCCTTTTTCAGCAGGTCGTTGCGCTTTTCGGGATCGGCCTCGGTCTGGATCTCGTCCCACAGGGCGGTAAACGTCGCATCATCATAGCCATAGAAATACCCCGGCCCACGGGCAAAGTTGCCCATGTCGTTCGGGGCCGTATGGGCGATGATCGTCATGTCATAGTTCTTTTTCTTGTAGATCTCGTCAATCCAGAAGCCCCATTCGACATTCTCGACCTTCACATTCACACCGGCATCCCCCAGCTCGGCCTGAATGATCTCGGCCGAGCGGGTGGCATAGGGAAACGGCGGAACCCGCAGGGTCAGAGTGGTGCCCGCAACGCCGGTCTCTTCGAACATCGCCTTGGCCTTTTCCACGTCATGCGGATACAGACCGGTGAGATCGACATAGGCCGGACCGTGGGGTGGGTAAAAGCTGCCGATCGGCAGCGCCTGACCATACATCGCCCCGTCAATGATCTCGTCGCGGTTGATGGCATAGCTGATGGCGCGGCGCACCTCGACATTGTCGAACGGTGGCTTGGAATTGTTCATGGCAAGGATCACCTCGCCCTCGGTGCTGCCAACCTCGACCTTGAAGCGCGGGTCGGCCTCGAACTGCGGCAAAAGCTCCGGCGCCGGGAACGCGGGATAGGCGTCAAGCTCTTCCGACATCATGGCCGCGGTGGCGGCGGCGGCATCCGAGATGAAGCGGAATTCGACCTTGTCGAGCGCCACATCTGCGGCCCCGCGCCAATCCGGGTTCTTGACCAGCGTCAGCCGATCACCCCGGGTCCAGCCGTCGAACTTGAACGGACCGGTGCCGACCGGGGTGGCGTTGTTGCCATCGGCGCTTTCCTCTGCAACGATCGAGGCATCGCCCTGCGCCATGTTGAACAGAAAAAACGCATCCTTGCGCGTCAGCGTGATGACCACCGTATGCGCATCGGGGGCGTCCACCGAGGCGATCGGTTTGAAGATGCTCTTGGACGGGTTGACGCTGTCCTCGGCCATGGCCCGCGAAAAGGCGAACACCACATCGGCGGAATCGAAATCGGTGCCGTCGTGGTACTTGGCGCCCTGCACAAGGTTGAAGGTATAGACCAGCCCATCCTCGGACACGGTCCAACTCTCGGCCAGCGCGGGCAACACCTCGCCGCTCTCGGACACGATGGTAAGGGATTCATAGACGTTCTGCGTCAGCATCCCGTCGATCGAGGCGGTGGCATCCGCGGTCGGGTCCAGATTGGTGGGTTCCTGCTGCAACCCGATGACAATGCTCGATGCCGCCAATGCGCCCCCCGCCCCGGCCCCAATACCAAGCGCCAGCGTCGCGGCAAATGTCAGAAATGATCCATGCAGTCTAGTCATCCGAAATGCTCCTTTTCCTAGGGAACGTCCGGCATTCCGGCCCCCCGCACAGTCAAGTCTGCCCAAAGCACCCGCCCCGGTCAACGATTGAAACCGGCTAAATATGTAATTTCATGATAGGTTCATAAACCGCTGCACCATAAGCACTTTTCGTCTCGGCGCGCCCAAGGATAAAGCAAATCGGCGATCCCCGCGACCGCGTGGAAACGCAAGGACGAACTCGCGCGGCGTGTCGAAACCGTCAAGCCACAACAGTCGATCGGACCAAAAGAGATGCCGGCGCCTCGCCCTGCGAAAATCTCCCGGCAGGCGAAGAAGGTGTTTCAGATTCATGGAGCGGACGGCGCAGGTCGAGCGCTATTGCGCAAGAAGCCGCAGCCAAGTGGATCTACCTTGCGACCCGAGCCTTCGAGAAAGGAGGCAGGAATGTCCGCGACAGGGTTTGCCGCCCTCAATAAATTGGCTATCAGGTTTGAGGATCACTTCAATGCGTGATCGTACCTGAACCCCGCATGGACCTGGCCGGAGACATATCTGCACCTGGTGACACGCCAAAATCAACTCGTTGCACAAATCGGCCGCGCCCTATTCCTCAGTCAGCACCGCCACGATCCCCGCCTCGCGCTGATTGATCGCCGATTGCCCGACCTTCTTCTTGAAGCGGTAGTCCGAGAACATCCCTGCGCTCGTATCCGCCCATGAGATCGTCAGCGGCGTCCCGGCCTGAAAGGCTATCTCTTCGCCCAGCAGCATCGGGATGGAGATGAATTTCACCAGCGTCTTGTTGAACTCCTTCTCATGGAAGCTGGCACAAAGCCGTATGGTTCTGTCGCCGACACTCAGATCAAATACGCCACCTTTCGGTGTCGACGTAATCACCAGCCCGACAATGCGCCCCGCCCCCTCAAGCGTCCGGGTCAGCCCCGTCTCGCCCGGGCGCCAGGTCGTCGCTTTCACCACCCGGTTTTCGAACGCTTCGGCCTCGCCCCCTTCGAAATGACTATAGGCCTTGAGCGCCCCAGCCTCATTGCGGAAGCTTCCCATTGGCACCTTGGCATTTTCGATCAGATCCAGTGCGCCATCGACAATGAGCTGCATCAGATCTGTATTGGTTTTATAGTGCGCGTTCTCTCGAAAGTAGCGCGCGGGAATTCTCTTTTCCTCTGGGTTCTTGTCGAGATAGGCCAGCGGAACGTCGAAAAAGCCCACCCCGTAGCGCGTGCAAACGCGATGCAGCATCTGGCGATAGGCCGTGACCCGCTGACGCCGCTCCCGTTTCTCTGGCTGAAAGATCATTGCGGCGAATTTGGCACCACGGTCCCGGCAGTGCCGAATGGTCCATTCCAGCGCCTTCTTCTGTTCCGCATTGGTGTAGCCACGGGAGTCGATATGATTGGCATCATTGACACCATACTCCCAGATCACGGTATCGCCCGGCTTCAGGTCGATCGTATGAAGACACCGAAAGGCCCCCATCTGCGAGGGTGCCGCTCCGATGGAGATATTGGTGATCTCCCGCTCTGCCGGCAACCGTTCCTGCAGCTTGTGCACCCAGCTCCCCTTAAGAAGCGAGTTGGACCCACCAGAAATGTATAGTGTCACGTTTTCGACTCCCGGATCATCCCACGCCGATCAACTGCGCCCGGACAACCAGGGGTGTAAATAGAAGAATTTATTTTACCTTTACGATAATCGCTTTGCCCAGTTGTTTTGCCGCTGCCCGCGTGCGCTCGGAAATATCGTAATTTCAGAATACACCCAGCAGCGCCGCAACTGCAAGGCGAACAGGGTGTGAAATTGGACCTATCGGGCCCGGACAAAGGCCAACATCGCGCGACACAAGACGATGGCCGCCCAAACCGAAAGGCGCGGACATCCAGAACCGGAACAAGGATCAGAAAACGGCAGCTGGTCACGCAAGGACCAGACGCCGGAGGGCTGTATGTAAGTTTAAAGGGGAGGTTCACTCAAACCCCTCAAAGCCCTATGGATTGACCTTGCAGGCCAGTCCTTTCAGGGTCGAATGGTGCGGTCGAGAAGACTCGAACTTCCACGGGTGTTACCCCACAGCGACCTCAACGCTGCGCGTCTACCAATTCCGCCACGACCGCACTATCGGGCTGATGAGGCGGCGTATAGACGAGCGTTCCGGCGATGTGAAG
>JASJGL010000135.1:0-13283 GCA_033791545.1 Pseudodonghicola sp.
GGCATAGATCGGGCTTTTGTCGCGGCGCGACGCGACGATGATATCGCCCAGCCGCTGCTGCAGATCCTTCAGCGAGGTGGCCAGACACAGGATCGCCATTACTTCGGAGGCGACGGTGATGTCGAACCCGGTCTGGCGCGGAAAGCCGTTGGCGACGCCGCCAAGCGAGGTCACGACATCGCGCAACGCGCGGTCATTCATGTCCAGAACGCGGCGCCAAACCACCCGGCGCTCGTCGATCTCCAACTCGTTGCCCCAATAGATGTGGTTGTCGATCATCGCCGCCAGCAGGTTGTGGGCGCTGGTGATGGCGTGGAAATCGCCGGTGAAATGCAGGTTCATCTCTTCCATCGGAACGACCTGGGCATAGCCGCCACCCGCCGCGCCCCCCTTCATCCCGAAACAGGGGCCAAGCGAGGCCTCGCGGATGCAGATCGCCGCCTTCTTGCCGATCGCGTTCAACCCGTCGCCAAGACCCACGGTGGTGGTGGTCTTGCCCTCGCCCGCCGGTGGCGGGTTGATCGCCGTGACCAGGATCAGCTTGCCGGTCTTGTTGCCCTGAACGCTGTCGATGAAGGACTGGCTGACCTTGGCCTTGTCATGGCCATAGGGCAGCAGATCATCGAACGTCATGCCAAGCCGGGCGCCGATCTCTTGAATGGGTTTCTTGTGCGCCTCGCGGGCGATCTCGATATCGGATTTAAAGCTCATTGGCGCGGTTCCCCCCAAGACATATCCCTCAAGCCCGGCTCTCTGCGCCGAGTCCTGCAATCCATACCGCCCGGGGGGCGGGGCGTTAAAGAGGTTTCCGACCTTTTCCCGTCTCGAAGCGGCGAAAGCCCGGCGAGAGACCGGCCTTGGCCCGTTCAGGGAAACGAAATTGACCCGCGAGGGTCGGATTGCGTCAGGGCGTCCAGGCCCGCTGCGTCGGAACGAACAGGCGCAACCGGTCCCCCAGCAACAGGGGGCCGGGCCGTTCGACCCAGGCGGTCACGCCGCGCCGCCCCTCGGCTGCGGGCTTGAAGGCGCCGCCCTTGCCCGGACGCTCCTTCTCGATCTCGCGCCCCGGCAGCACACAGGGGAGGTTCTCCATATCCACCGTCAGCGTGGTGCCCGTGCCCGATTGCAACCGGGAAGACGGCGGCACATGGGTGAAATCGGGAATGCCACGCAGCACGATGGAAACGCCCAACAGACCCGGATCAAGGCTGTCCTCGCCCATAGCAGCCGCGATGCGGGCCAATTCCTTTTCCGACAGGATGGTGAGCTGGCGTACATTGCGGATTTCGGTGCCACGCGGATAAAGGTTCAGCACCCGCGAACAAGAGCGGCGCAACATCCCCTCATGGCGCCCGCCTGCGACACCGGAAAAGCCCAGATCCAACCGCTCGACCGGCTGCGCCCGCAGCGATCCACCGGCTGGCACATGGCCCAGCCAGACCACCTCGCCCTCGCATTCCGTTTGCTGCAGTGCCGCCATGTCGCCTCCTCTTCGGTCCCGGCGGAAACCCCGCCCGGATCAGTCTCCGGGAACCTGCACCAGAAAGAACCGGGGCCGATAGAGGAAAAGCGCCATCTCTCCTGCATTGCCGGATCAGACGGCGAGAATGCCTCACCGGGAAACGCCTGATCGTCGAACAAATGGCCCTGCGACACGAAAACGGCCGGGGAGATCCCCGGCCGCCTGTCTGTTTGCCTTGAGCCGACGCGCCTTATGCGCTGGGTTCGGGTTCCATTCCGCCCTCGGGCGGTGTTTTCTTGGGCTTGGTCTTGGGGATCGCGGTGACACTTGCCGCGCCCCCCTGATCGGTGCCGCTGGCGCCGTCATCGTCCACATGCGGCGGCTCGCCCTTCATGACGCGCTTGATCTCTTCGCCGGTCAGGGTTTCGTATTCCAACAGCCCTTGCGCCAGACGCTCCCATTCATCGCCCTTGTCGGTCAGGATTCCAACCGCGCGCTCATAGCCCGCCTGAATGAAATCGCGCACCTCGTCCTCGATCAGCTCCTTGGTATGGGCCGAGACCGAGAAACCGCCGGTGCTGCCGCTGTAGCCTTCATGCGCCTCGGCATAATCGATATTGCCGATCTTGTCGGACATGCCCCAGCGCAGAATCATGGCGCGGGCAAGCTGGCTGGCCTGCTGAATATCGCCGGCAGGGCCGTTTGACACATGTTCCTTGCCATATTTGAGAACCTCGGCCGCCTTGCCGGCCATTGTCATCGCCAGTTTCTGCTCGCACTCGTCCTTGTGCCAGTTCAGCCGGTCCATTTCCGGCAGGCTGACCACCATACCCAGCGCGCCACCGCGCGGGATGATCGTTGCCTTGTAGACCGGATCGCACATCGGCAGGTGCATCCCCACCACCGCGTGGCCAGCCTCGTGATAGGCGGTCTTTTCCTTTTGATCGGCGGTCAACACCATGCTGCGGCGTTCGGCCCCCATCATCACCTTGTCCTTGGCGTTCTCGAAGTCCTCCATCGTGACAAACCGCCGCCCGATGCGCGCCGCCGTCAGCGCCGCCTCGTTCACCAGGTTGGCCAGATCGGCCCCGGAAAAGCCGGGCGTTCCGCGCGCGATGATGCGCAGATCCACATCCGGCCCCAGCGGGGTTTTGCGCGCGTGCACGCCAAGGATCTTTTCGCGGCCCTTGATGTCGGGGTTGCCCACCGTCACCTCGCGGTCGAACCGACCCGGACGCAGCAGCGCCGGGTCCAGCACATCCTTGCGGTTGGTGGCGGCGATAATGATCACCCCCTCGTTGGCCTCGAACCCGTCCATCTCGACCAGCAACTGGTTCAGCGTCTGTTCGCGCTCGTCGTTGCCACCGCCATAGCCAGCACCACGATGGCGCCCCACCGCGTCGATTTCATCGATGAAGACGATACAGGGCGCATTCTTTTTCGCCTGTTCGAACATGTCACGCACGCGGCTTGCGCCCACGCCCACAAACATCTCGACAAAGTCAGACCCCGAAATGGTAAAGAACGGCACCCCGGCCTCGCCCGCGATGGCGCGCGCCAGCAAGGTCTTACCGGTGCCCGGAGGCCCCACCAGCAGCGCGCCCTTGGGGATCTTGCCGCCGAGGCGAGAGAATTTCTGCGGATTGCGCAGGAATTCAACGATTTCCTCAAGCTCTTCCTTGGCCTCGTCGATGCCGGCGACATCGTCAAAGGTGACGCGCCCCTGTTTCTCGGTCAGCATCTTGGCCTTGGATTTGCCAAAGCCCATGGCGCCGCCTTTGCCGCCGCCCTGCATCCGGTTCATGAAATAGATCCAGACACCGATCAGCAGCACGAAGGGCAACAGCGTGATCAGAAATGACTGGAACCCCGACTGTTCCTGTTTTTCGGCCCTGAGGGGAACGTCGTTGGCGATCAGAAGATCGGTGACCTTCGCGTCTGCGGGTCTGATGGTAACGTAGTCTTGTCCGTCGGTTCCGCGAAAGCGGACCTGTTCGCCGTCCAGGGTGGCCTGGCTGACCTCTTTGCTCGTCACTGCGCTGACGAAGTCGGAATACGTGACCTCGCGACTTTGCAGCGTACTGCCGCTGCCACTGAACAGATTGAACAGCGCCAGAATCAACAGGAACAGAACGACCCAGAAGGCGATATTTCGTGCGTTGCCCAAGGAAACTCTCCTAAATGCGCGGCCGCCTTAGGGCGACCGTGTGTCAGTGGTTAAAATAGAGATCATTGGGGCAGGTTCAATGCGATAAAAGACCTGCGGGAAAGCCAGAGCCCTCTGCGGCCGATTCTGCGCGCCATCCTGCGTCCCAACCGGCCAGAGGTGCGGCGATCAAAGCGCCCCCGCGCCAGACCGCCGGGCTCGACTCCAGCGCGGCGCGGGGCAATCCGGTTTCGGCCCGATCCGGGCATTGCGCCAAGCCTGCCGCGCCCAACACGGCGATCTCGCACCCCTCTGGCTGCGGCCCGGTGACGCGCCAGCGTCGGTCCCAAAGCGCGCCCGGCGCCGCGCGGATCTCATGGAGCGCCTTGACCTCGCGGCAAATCCATATTTCGCCGCGATGATGCACCACGCGGCATCCCGCCAATGTGGCGGGGCGGCCGTGATGCAGATCCTCTAGCAAGGCCGCCAGCGGACGGCGGCGCGGCGGATAAGCGCCGCCCCCGACCCAGCCCAACGCCCCGAGCAACAGCCGACGCGCAATCTCTTCCGGCATCAGGCGCAGAGCGCGCGGGGTCAACACGACACAGCCCGCTACAACGCGGGAGGCACTGCGCGCCGCCTCGAAGGCGGCCCAACCCAGCGCCTCATCGGCGCGGGCCATGTTGCGCGCGACATTGGTCAACGCGGCGGGCGTGATGTCGAGCGGGGCCAGATCCGCCATCATCGCGCGCGCCCGCACCCGAGCGTATCGCAGCTCCTGATTGGAGGGATCCTCGGCCCAGTTCAGCCCGTTGCGCCGCAGATAGGCGCGCAGATCGCCGCGCCCGATATCAAGCAGAGGGCGCAGAATCATCACCCCGCCGCGCAGCCGCCGCGCCGGGATACCGGACAGGCCCGTAACCCCCGCTGCGCGCCCCAGACGCATCAGCAGGGTTTCGGCCTGATCATCGACGGTATGGGCGACGGCCAGCGCACCGATGCCCTGCGCCTGCGCCCAGTCGCACAACAGGTCATAGCGCGCCGTGCGAGCCGCATCCGAAAGGTTCCCCCTTCCCTGCCATCCGCGCCAGCGCAAAATGGAATGCGGCACCCCCAAGGCCTCGGCCTGTTGCTCGGCCTGTTCGGCCTCCTGCGCCGCTTCGGCGCGCAGCCCATGGTCCACGGTTGCGGCAAACAGCTGCACCTGCCCCGGCGCAAAGGCGCGCGTCAGGATATGAAGCAACGCAACGGAATCGCCGCCGCCAGATAGGGCGATGGCAAGTTTCGCAGGCGGCACCGGACCAAACCAGCCCCGCACCCGCGCCAGAATATCGTCGTCGGATGGGGTCAAGAACAGCCCAGCTTGGCCATTTCCTGACGGGCCAGCGCGACCGCTTCGGCGGCGGGAAAGCGAACCCCGACCTCGCCCAGCGTGACACAGGCCTGATCGACCTGCCCCAGACGCCCCAGCGCCGCGCCCAGTTCATACAGCGCCTCGGGGGCGGTAGGACCGGAATCATCGCTGGTAAAGGCCCCGAGATAGGCGCGCGCAGCCTCGCGGGTGTCGCCCAGCCCATCCAGCGCCCGGCCCTGCCCCAGATGCGCACGCGGCGCCAGCGGAGACCCGGGATAGGCGTCGTTGAACGCGGCGAAACGATCCGCCGCGCTGCGGTAGTCAGTGCTCTGCAACGCGGCATTGGCGGCATCGAAATCGGCTTGTTCGCCCATCGCCAGCTCGGACGCGCCACTGTCAGCCTGTACCGGCACGGCCGGGGCCGCCGCCGTCCCGGCGGGGCCACCGCCCAGCGTCGTGGTCTCGCCCAACTTGCTCACGTCGCCGCCTTCCAACTCGACCAGCCGAAACTCCAGATCGCCGATCCGGTTGGTGCCGTCCTCGACGATCCGTCCGACGCGATGATCCAGCTCCTCGGTCTGAGAGGTCAGGCGTTGCAGCTCGCTCTCGATCGCGCCGACACGGTCAAGCACGCTGTCACCGCCGGTCGCGAGCTGGGGCGCGCCGGTGGTCGACAGTTCCCGTTTGAGCTTTTGGATCTCGACATGGAGCACCGTCAGCTCCTGCCGGATATCGGCCAGCGTCTCGCTCTGCTGCGCCGCGCCGGGCACAGCGCGCAGTGAGATCAGAACCCCGAGGGCCAGCAGCGACAGAACGCGCATGTCTCGCTCTCCCCTTACCCGCTCAACCCACCGGCCAGCACTGTGACGGCGCGGCGGTTCTTGGCATAACAGCTTTCGGCGCTACAGATTTCCAGCGGGCGTTCCTTGCCATAGCTGACGGTCTTGAGCCGGGCCCCGGACACCCCGCGCGAGACCAGATATTCGCGCACCGCATTGGCCCGCCGCGCCCCCAGCGCAAGGTTGTATTCACGGGTGCCCTGTTCGTCGGCATGGCCTTCGATCACGGCGGTGTAATCGGTGTTGGACATCAGCCAGTCGGCCTGCGCTGTCAGCAACACGCGCCCGGCATCATCCAATGTTGATTGATCGACTGCGAACAACACCCGGTCGCCGATTGCCTCTTGGAAATAGGCCGGCGAGCGCGGGTCTGCGGAACTGCCAGCCGCTCCGCCCACCCCCGACCCGCCGAGGTCAACAGAATTGGTATCGTCGAGATAGGAGTTGGAACAGCCCGCGACCGCCGCAACGGTACAGGCCAGAACCAGGGTACGAAGGGATTTCATGCCAATTGCCTCTCACTATGCTTTTCAGTATGCTTTTCTGTCGTCGGTCTAGCATATCCGCCCTGAGTTGTGAACGCGCGGCCTTAGTTCTGCAAAGGCGACCAAGATGGGTCCGAGGCACCGCCGGGCGTGCGCACCGAACGCAGGTTCCGGCCGGTGATATCGACACTATAAAGCGTCGATTCCCCGCGCGCGCCCTTTGTTTCACGGGCAAACATGATCACCCGCCCATTCGGCGCCCAGGTCGGCCCCTCGTCCAAGAACGACGCGGTCAGCAGCCGTTCTTCGCTGCCATCGGTGCGCATCACGCCGATGTGAAACCGACCCTTGTTCTGTTTGGTGAAGGCAACAAGATCCCCGCGCGGCGACCAGACCGGGGTGCCATAGCGCCCTTGACCAAAGCTGATCCGCTTGGCCTCGCCCCCCGAGGCCGACATGATGTACAGCTGCTGCGTGCCCGAGCGGTCGCTTTCGAACACGATCCGGCTGCCGTCGGGGGAATAGCTGGGCGCGGTGTCGATCGAGGGCGACGAGGTCAGCCGCGTGGTCGCGCCGCTGGTGATGTCCATGATATAGATGTCGGTATTGCCGCCCTGCTCCAGCGAAAACACCACCGTCTGCCCGTCGGGGGCAAAACGGGGGGCGAAACTCATCGTGCCCTCTTTGGATTCCAGCACACGGCGCTGCACCTTGCCCACGTCCAGCACATAGATGCGCGGAAAGCCGGTTTCGAAACTGGTATAAAGCACCCGGTCGCCAGAGGGCGAAAACCGCGGCGCCAGCACAATAGAGGCGCTGTCAGTCAGGTACTGCACATTGGCGCCATCGTAATCCATGATCGCCAGTCGCTTCTTGCGGTCGTTCTTGGGGCCGCTCTCGGACACGAACACGACCCGGCTGTCGAAATAGCCGCCCTCGCCGGTTATCCGGCTATAGACCGCATCGGCCACCTTATGCGCCATGCGCCGCCAGCCATCGCGAGAGCCGGCAAATTGCAGCCCGTTGCCCAGTTCCGCGCCCGAGAACACATCCCAGACCCGGAACCGCACCGTCACCCGGTCGCCAGAGGACGAGACAGCGCCGGTGACCAGTGCCTGCGCGTTGATCGCCTTCCAGTCGGCGAACTGGATCGGGGCGTTGAAATCGCTGACCCGGCCAATATGCGCCTCGACCGGAATTTCCCGGAACAACCCGGTTCCGGCCAGATCGGCCGCGATCACCCGAGCGATCTGGCCAGCCACCTCGGTCGCGGCGGGGCTGTCGGGAACAAAGTCGGGGACCGCAAAGGGCATCGGCTCGATCACGCCTTCGGTGATCTCGATCCGCAACGGGCCGCCGTCCTGTGCCGCGGCCGAATGGGCGACAAAGGCCCATCCCAGAAGGAAGCACAGCAGAAATCTCGTCATTTGATCCGCATCCTCTCCGGATTGAATGTCATCTCAATATTGCGCCAATGGTCGTATTTCGCCACCGGCAGATCGAAACCTTTGGCGCCACAACGGATAATTGCCCGGCGCGCCGCCTCGAACGCCTGTTTCGCAGACGCCTCACTACCGCCGGAATGCGACGCCATGCGGATCGTCTCCCCCTGCGGTTTACCATCCTGACTTAACGATACGGCGACAACCACCGTCGTGGCCAGTGCATCAGAGGACAGCGAGCCAACATTCCAGCACGAGGACACCGCCACGCGCAGCGCTTCTTTCTCGCCCGCGCTCATCGGCGGACCAGAAGGGGCCGCAGGCGCGGCGGGGGTCGCCTCCCGTGCCCCTGCCATCGCCTCGGTCAAGGCGGCGGTGACCGCATCCTCGGTTTTGGCGGCGGTTTCGGTCGCTGTGTCTGTCGCTGTTTCTGTTTCTGACGCGGGCGCAGTCTCCGGCGCGGGCGGCGGGCGACGCGCCGGGCGCGCGGCGGGGCGCGGTGACCGGGTCGGGGCCAGCACGGCAGTTTCCTCGGCCTCGGTCACGATTTCTGCGGCTGCCTCTTCCGGCGCGGTGGCGTCCTGCGCCTCTTGCGGGGTGTCGGCATTCGCCTCGGGCGTCACCTGTTCCCGCTCGACCGGGTCGGGGCGGGCCTCGGGCGGGGGCGGGGCCACCGGTTCCGGCGCGATCCGCTCAACGGCACGCTGCGGCGGGCTCGGAGGCTCGGGCACCAGCGCGGCAATCTCGGGGGCGGGCGGAGGCGGCGGTGGAGTCGGCTCTGGCCGCGCCTTGGGTGGGACAGACTCGGAGACAGGATCGGGGCGCGGCTCGACAACAGGCTCGGCTATGGGTTCGGGCGCGGGTTGCGGCTCTGACAGTGTCGTGACCGCCTCGGGCGTGGCACTGTGCCCGGCGATCCGGTCAAACTCTTCCGAGCTGATCATGGTCACATCCTGAACCTCGTACGGCAACGGGTCAGACCGGAACGCCCCGCCCAGAAACGCCCAGGACAACAGCAGCCCATGTGCCACGGCAGAAATTTTGGTGCCGGTTTGCACGCCGACTCACCCGGCATCGTCCAGGGTGGGCCCGCCGCTGTCGGTCACGAGCCCCACGTTGGAGAACCCGCCCGCGTTCAGCGCGCCCATCACCTGCATCACCAATTCATAGGGGATCGCACCATCCGCGCGCAGGAACACCCGGTCGCTAGAGCGTTCGGCGGCGATGGCGCGCAGCTTGCTCACCAATTGTGCGCGCGGCACCTCGGTGGTCTGGACCTCGATCCGCCCCTCGGCGGTGATGGTCACGGTCAACGGCTCTTCCTCGTCCCCCGGCAGCGCGCTGGCGGCGGTCTTGGGCAGTTCAACGGGCACGCCCACGGTCATCAGCGGCGCCGCCACCATGAAGATGATCAGCAGCACCAGCATCACGTCAACAAACGGCGTGACGTTGATTTCGGCCATCGGCCGGGTCCGGCGACGGCCGCGACCGCGCCGACGCGGCCCGCTCTGATCCTGGGTTTGAACGCCCGCGCCCATCCGTCACGAATCCAGCTGGCGGCTGAGGATGGTGGCAAACTCGTCCGCAAAGGCCTCATAGCCCGCAAGGATCCGGTCACTGTCCGCGCTCAGCTTGTTATAGAAAATCACCGCCGGGATCGCCGCCAACAGGCCCAGCCCAGTGGCCAGCAGCGCCTCGGCGATGCCCGGCGCCACCACGGCAAGGTTGGTGTTTTGCTGCTCGGCAATGCCGATAAAGGCATGCATGATGCCCCAGACCGTACCAAACAACCCAACAAACGGCGCGGTGGAACCGACCGTCGCCAGCACCGGCAGACCCTTTTGCAGCGTCTCGGCCTCTTTGGCGATGGCCACGTCCATGCTGCGGTCGATCCGCGCCTGAGCGCCTGCGATCAAACCGCCATCGGTGCGATGCGAGCGCCGCCACTCCACCATGCCGGCGGCAAAGATCTTCTCCGAACTGCCTGTGGGGGTCGGCCCGACCTCTTCGAACAGCCCATCAAGGGGTTCGCCCGACCAGAAGGCGCGATCAAACGCCGCCGACGCAGCCCGCGCCGCGCGATAGGTAATCTGTTTCTGTATGATGATTGCCCAAGCCCAGAACGATGACAGCACCAGAAGGCTCATCACCAGTTTCACGATCGGGGTCGCGCGCGCAAACAATGCCCACAGGGAGAAATCCATCTCCTGCGCCAGCGCCAGAGTTTCTGCTTCCATCCGCCTGCTCTTTGCCTAACGGCCGGTTATTGTTTCGGCCTTGTTAATCCGAATCTAGCGCAGTTCGATGACAAATACCATTCCCACGAAACAGGGCGCCCTCAGCCCTGCATCAATGCGCGAATCTCCGCTGGAAGACGCACCGGCCGCCCCGCCGCATTCATGCAAACGGCGGTCACCGCGGCGGTAAAGATCGCCGTCTCGCCGCGCCTGACGATCTGGTCCATGGTCAGCCGCGCGCCAGAGATCTCGCGCAGGGTGGTTTCGACCATCAGCTCGTCTTCGAATTTCGCGGTGGCGATATAGTCGGCCTCGATCCGGCGCACCACCCAGACGATACCGGCATCGCGCATGGCGTTCTGGTCATTGCCCAACTGGCGAACCCAGTCGCTGCGGGCGCGTTCGATATAGCGCAGGTAATTGGCGTGATAGACGATGCCGCCCATGTCGGTGTCTTCATAAAAGACGCGCACCGGAAATTTGTGGGTCATTGCTCTGCCTCCATCCGCGCAAACAGCCGCAGGGCCTGCGCCGGTTCTCGTGTCGCCGCTGGCAACACCGGGTCATAGGCGGCCCGGATCAGTGCGGCGATCTGCGGGTGCAAAATGGTCTTGTCCCCGGCCTGCGCCAGCGGGGAGCGGGTGCGAAACGCCCCGTCGGACCACAACAGGATGCACTGCACCACCTCGTTCAGGGCCAGCACATCGGCGGGAAGCTGGGACAGCGCCGGGGTCATCCGCAAAAACACAAAGGCCGCCTTGATCGCGCCAGCCTCGTCGAACCGGAACATCCGGTACTGATTGGCCTCCGCCGCCGCGAGACGTGCGACCAGCGGGACCAGATCGGGAACCAGCCGGTCCATGCCCGGCACCTGCGGCAGCTCTTCCCAGTCGCGCAGGAAGAACACCATGCAATTGCTGCCCAGTTCCGGGTCGGTCTCGGCCAGATGATGACCCGCCAGCGCCGCCACCGCTTCGAACGCGCCCTTGACAACCGCGAGCGTTTCATCCTCGACGCCGAACACCACCGGCGCGATCGGCCGCCCCCAGCGGGCAAACAGAAACTCTCCGCTGTCGCGGGTAAACAACGCCTCGATCTCTTGCGGTGTCACGCGGGGTCTCCTGTGAAATTGGTTCCCCCAGCCATAAAACCCTGCCACCGCCACTGCAACCGGGCCGCGACGTCGCAACGGCGGTACAACGACACCGGCGCGCCCTAGCCGAACATATCGCCCTGCCGTTTCGGCTTTGGCATCGGCAGGCCAAGGTGATCCCAGGCCCGCTGCGCCAGCATCCGCCCCCTTGGCGTGCGCTGGATCAACCCCTGTTGCAGCAGGAACGGCTCGATCACCTCTTCCAGCGCATCGCGACTCTCGGACAGCGCAGCGGACAGTGTCTCGATCCCCACCGGCCCGCCGGAATAATGCTCCGCGATCAGGGTCAGATAGCGCCGGTCGGCCCCATCCAGCCCGATCCGATCCACCCCCAGCCGGGTCAGCGCATTGTCGGCAAGCGCGCGGGTGATGGTGCCATCGCCCTCGACCACGGCGAAATCGACCACCCGCCGCAACAGGCGACCGGCGATGCGCGGGGTGCCACGGGCGCGCCGGGCAATCTCGCGCGCACCGTCGGGATCAGCGGGCGCGCCCAGCTTGACCGCATTGCGGATGACGATCTCGTACAACTCGTCCTCGGTATAGAATTGCAGCCGCGTCGGAATCCCGAAGCGATCGCGCAATGGCGTCGTCAACAGCCCCATCCGGGTCGTCGCCCCGACCAGCGTAAAGGGCTGCAACTCGATCCGCACGGTGCGCGCCGCCGGCCCCTCACCGATCACCAGATCCAGTTCGAAATCCTCCAGCGCCGGATAGAGGATCTCTTCGACCACGGGGTTGAGCCGATGAATCTCGTCGATAAAGAGAACGTCGCGTGCCTCCAGATTGGTCAGGATCGCCGCCAGATCGCCCGCCTTGGCCAGAACCGGGCCCGAGGTCATGCGAAAATTCACCCCCAGTTCCCGCGCCATGATCTGCGCCAGCGTGGTCTTGCCCAGACCGGGCGGGCCGTAAAACAGCGTGTGATCCATCGCCTCGCCGCGCTGTTGCGCCGATTGGATAAAGATCTTGAGATTCGCCCGCGCCTCGGCCTGACCGATAAAATCGTCCAGCATCCGCGGGCGCAACGCGCGGTCATTGTCCTCGGGCAGCGGATCGGGCCGCAGGGTGGGGTCGGGATCGGTCATCGCACCGCTCTCGCATCAGCTATCGACATGCAGGCATTCCCTATCCCTTTGGCGCAAGAAGTTTCAGCGCGGCGCGGATCAGCCCGGACTCGTTCGCCTCGGGATCAGCGCTGGCGGCCTCGGCCACGGCGGCAGCCGCTTCCGAGGGACCATAGCCCAGATTGGACAGCGCCGAGAGCGCATCAGCCTGCGCGCTGGCGCGTGACGGTGCGCGCGGCGCCGGTTTGCGCATCGCCCCGGTCTCGACCGCATCCACCACCTCGACCACGGGCGCCGGCTCCGGCCCTTCCATCGCCTCGGTGATGGAGCCGCCCAACGCCATGACGCCGGGGGCCTTGTCCTTGAGATCGAGAACGATCCGCTGCGCGGTTTTTGGCCCCACGCCCTTGGCCACCTTGACCGCCGCCCAATCGCCCAACGCGATGGCCCGGCCCACCCCCTCGGGCCCTAGCGCCCCAAGGATCGCCAGCGACACCTTGGCGCCGACGCCCTGAACGCTCATCAACAGCCGGTGCCATTCCTTTTCCACCAGCGTGGTAAACCCGAACAGCTGCAACAGATCCTCGCGCACCACCAGATCGGTATAGAGCGAGACCGCCTCGCCCACCCCGGGCAGCGCCGCCAGCGTCCGATCCGAGCAATAGACAAGATAGCCGACCCCGCCCACGTCAAGCAGGATGTGATCCTCGGCGCGATAGCCGATCCGCCCGGTCAGCCGCCCGATCATGCCCGCACCTCGCGCAGGCGCATCGCCCCGTTGGTGCCGCCATAAAGCGCATGGCAGATCGCGATCGCCAAAGCATCCGCGGCGTCCGGCCCGGCCGGGTTGCAGCCGGGCAATTGTATCTTGACCATATGCAGCACCTGATCCTTTTCCGCGTGGCCCACACCCACGACCGTCTTTTTCACCCGGTTGGGGGCATATTCACCGATCGGAAGCCCGGCCTGCGCCAGCGTCAGCAAAGCAACACCGCGCGCCTGCCCGAGTTTGAGCGTCGCAACACCGTCCTTGTTGACAAAAGTCTGTTCGATACCGGCCTCATCGGGGGCGAATTGCGCGATCACCGCGGCGATCTG
>JASJGL010000136.1:0-3205 GCA_033791545.1 Pseudodonghicola sp.
ATCGCCGACAGCGTGGAATACATGGTTAACGCGCATTGCGCCGACGCCATGGTCTGCATCTCCAACTGCGACAAGATCACGCCGGGCATGTTGATGGCAGCCATGCGGCTGAACATTCCTTGCGTCTTTGTCTCTGGCGGACCGATGGAGGCCGGCAAGGTCGTCTGGGAGGGCAAGGAAACCTCGCTCGACCTCGTTGATGCCATGGTCGCGGCAGCCGACGACAGCTATTCCGACGCACGGGTCGAGGCGATCGAACAGGCCGCCTGCCCCACCTGCGGCTCCTGCTCGGGCATGTTCACCGCGAACTCGATGAACTGCCTGACCGAGGCGATGGGTCTGTCGCTGCCGGGCAACGGCTCGACGCTGGCCACCCACGCCGACCGCCAGCGCCTGTTCATCGAGGCCGGGCATCTTATCGTCGATCTGGCAAAGCGCTATTATGAGCAGGACGACGCATCGGTGCTGCCACGCTCCATCGCGACGGTTGCGGCCTTTGACAACGCGATGACGCTGGATATCGCGATGGGCGGCTCGACCAACACGGTGCTGCACCTGCTGGCCGCCGCACATGAGGGCGAGGTCGATTTCGACATGTCCCGGATCGACCGGCTGTCGCGCAATGTGCCTGTTCTGTGCAAGGTCGCGCCAGCCAAGAACGACGTGCATATGGAAGATGTCCACCGCGCCGGCGGCATCATGGCGATCCTGGGCCAGCTTGACCGCGCCGGGTTGCTGGATACCTCGGTTGGCTCGGTCCATGCCGAAAGCCTCGGCCATGCGCTCGAGCGCTGGGATGTGTCGCGCACCACGTCGGAAACCGTGCATGAGTTTTTCCGCGCAGCGCCGGGCGGTGTGCGGACCGAGACCGCCTTTTCACAGTCGCGCCGCTACGACACACTGGATCTGGACCGGGCGGACGGTGTGATCCGCGATGCCGAGCATGCCTTCTCCAAGGACGGCGGTCTGGCGGTGCTTTATGGTAATCTGGCCGAAGACGGCTGCATCGTGAAGACCGCGGGTGTGGACGAGTCCATCCTCACCTTCTCGGGCCCCGCGCGCATCTTTGAATCCCAGGACAGCGCGGTGAACGCGATCCTGACCGGCAAGGTTCACAAGGGCGATATCGTGTTGATTCGGTATGAGGGTCCGCGCGGCGGCCCCGGCATGCAGGAAATGCTCTACCCGACCTCCTACCTGAAGTCGAAAGGCCTTGGGAAAGACTGCGCGCTGGTCACCGACGGCCGATTCTCTGGCGGCTCCTCGGGGCTGTCGATCGGCCATGTCTCGCCCGAGGCGGCAGAGGGCGGCACCATCGGTCTGGTTGAGGAAGGAGATCTGATCGAGATCGACATTCCGGCCCGCAAGATTCATCTGGCGGTGGAGGACGCAGTGCTGGCCGACCGCCGCGCAGCGCGCGATGCAAAGGGCTGGCAGCCGGACGAGAAACGCAAGCGCAAGGTTTCGAGCGCCTTGCAAGCCTATGCCGCGCTGACCACCTCGGCGGCGCGCGGGGCCGTACGCGATGTGAGCCAGCTCCAGTCGTCGAAATAGAAGAGCTGATCGCCGACCGGCTCTGACAGCGCATTTTGCCCCCACCCGCGGCAGCACCCCTGCCGCGGGCCCATCCAGAGCTGAGACCGAGCCCAGCAACGGCCCAAGCTGCGCGGGCGTCGCCCTATTCCAGCGCGCACCTTATACCAATCATGTTGCTCTATCTCTCGCCGCTTCGACCCTGAGTTCCTCGGTGGCCTGCACAAGCACGGCCACCGAAAGCCGCTTTCAGCGATTTACAATTTGAGTATACATATTGGCGACAGCAGACCTGTTTCAGCGAGGATAAAGCCCGGATGGCGCGCACGGCGGGGCCAGAGACCCATCATACGAGAATCCTCGAAGAGTTCCGGCAGAAAATCGTCGATCGGATCTGGGAGCCGGGGTTCCAGCTGGACAAGGAAACCGATCTTGCGAACCAGTATGGCGTGTCGCGGATGACGATGAACAAGGTGCTGACCCAACTCGCGCAGGAAGGCTATGTCGTGCGGCGCAAGCGCAGCGGCACCTTCGTGTCCAAGGCCCGCACTCAAGCGGCGGTCATGCCGATCAACAATCTGGCGGACGAGGTCGAGGCCCTTGGCAAGACCTATCGCTGGCAGCTCTTCGCCGCCGAGATCCGTGTGCCACAAGCCGCTGAGCTGCGCCTTCTCGGGGTGGAGTCCCCCCCCATCCCGGGTGAGGTGATCGTGCTGGGCGGGATGCATTACGCCGACGACGAGCCGTTCTGTCTGGAAACCCGCGCCATCAACGTGGACGTGGTCCCCAATGCGCGCGAGGTCGATTTCGCCACCCATGTGCCCGGTCACTGGCTGTTGCAAAGCATGCCGTGGTCAACCGCGCGCAATGCCATCCGTGCAGTCAATGTCGCCGGGAGCGAGGCGCGCAACCTTGAACTGCCGGTGGGGGCCGCCTGCCTTGAGATCCTGCGCAAAACCGTGATGGGCAGCGACTGGGTGACCTATGCGCGGCTGCTCTACCCCGGCGAGGCCTTCCAGCTCACCGCCGAGTTCAAGACGAAAGCCACCGCCAAGACGCTTTCCCCGCAGGCGTGAGCCTGTCGTTGCCCCGCGTTTGGGAGCGATAAATTCGACAAGGTCGCGACAAACTCCATTGACTCACTGCCACCCCAGAGTCACATCCATGTCTATACATGGAACGCAGAAATGAGGTGACACATGTCCAACGCGGATCACAAGCGGGGCAAGGTTACCTTTGACTTTCGCGGATGTCGTGTCCTTGTGACCGGGGCAAGTCGCGGGGTCGGGGCGCATCTTGCGCGCGGCTTTGCGCATGCCGGGGCCGATCTGATTTTGACGGCGCGCGAGGCGACCGCGTTGGAGCCGGTGGCGCAGGAAGCGCGCGCACAGGGTGTCACGGTGGACTGCCTGTCGCTGGACCAGCGCGACGTGACCGCCGTGCGCGCGGGGCTCTCTGACATCGGACGGATTGATGTGCTGGTGAACAACGCAGGCGTCGAAGACGTCCGCCCCTCGCTGGAGGTCGACGAGGCGCTTTGGGACAAGATCCTGGACACCAACCTGAAGGGCGCGTTTTTTGTGGCGCAAGCGGCGGCAGCGCAGATGCGTACACAGGGCGGAGGCGCGATCATCAATCTGGCCTCGCTCACCTCTTTCGTGGGGGTGCCGAC
>JASJGL010000137.1:0-60052 GCA_033791545.1 Pseudodonghicola sp.
TGAAGTACTGGTCGAGCGCTCTGCTGGGGAAGGCATCGGTGCAAGTGATGAGGACTACACAGCGGCGGGTGCGTCCATTGTGGCCACTGCAGCAGAGCTCTTTGAGAGTGTCGACATGATCGTCAAGGTCAAGGAGCCGCAACTGGGAGAACGCTCCATGTTGCGGGAGGGCCAGATCCTGTTCACCTATCTGCACCTGGCCCCGGACCCGGAACAGACCCGCGATCTGCTCGCCTCGGGCTGCACCGCAATCGCCTATGAAACCGTGACCGACGCCCGTGGCGGGCTGCCGCTGCTGGCGCCGATGTCCGAGGTCGCTGGCCGTCTGGCCCCGCAAAGCGGCTCCTGGGCGCTGCAAAAGGCCAATGGCGGCAGCGGCGTGCTGATGGGTGGGGTGCCCGGTGTGCGCCCGGCCAACGTGGCGATCATCGGCGGCGGCGTCGTCGGCACGGCGGCGGCCCGGGTTGCCGTGGGCATGGGGGCCAATGTCACCGTGCTCGACCGCTCGATCCCGCGGCTGTCCTATCTTGATGACGTGTTCATGGGCCGCCTGACCACACAATATTCCGACGCCGCCGCGCTGGAAGAGCTGATCGCGCGGATGGACATGGTGATTGGCGCCGTCCTGATCCCGGGGGCGGCAGCGCCCCAGCTGATCCGCCGTGACCAGCTTGCGCTGATGCAGCCCGGATCGGTTCTGGTCGATGTGGCGATCGACCAGGGCGGTTGCTTTGAAACCTCCAAGGCCACCACCCACGCCGATCCGATCTATGAGGTCGACGGGATCATCCATTACTGCGTCGCGAACATGCCGGGTGCGGTGGCGCGCACCTCGACCATCGCTTTGGGCAATGCCACCATGCCGTTCATGCTGGCACTGGCGGACAAGGGCTGGAAACAGGCCTGCCTCGACGATCCGAATCTGCTGAACGGGCTGAACGTGCATGCGGGTCAGCTGACCTATGCTGCGGTCGGCAAGGCGTTGGGGATCGACGTCGTCGCGCCGCAGGCCATCGTGGCGGCCTGAGCCTCGGCTTTGCGCCGACCGGGGTCTCTACCGGTCGGCGCCTTCTAAGACTTGGGTCGCGAAGAGTTGTGTCCCGAAGGCGTAGGCCTCGACCGGCCCGCGCACTTATCCCTCCGGGATCGGGCGTTGCAGCAGCGCAACAAGGGCGCCCGCCGCGAGGATCACCGCCGCCGCCAGCAACCCGTTGCCGATATCCCCAGACCGGTCACCCAGCCACCCTGCCGCCACCGGGCCGATGGTCTGCGATACGGCAAAGACCACGGTATAAAGGCTGATCGCGGCGCCCCAGCTTTCCATCGGCAGGTTGTGACGGGTGAAATTGGTCACCGCCCCCGGTGCCATGAACACCGACAGCCCGAACACCACCGCCGACAGCACCAGCCCGGGCCCCGAGGGATAGATCACCGCCAGCCCCGACCCCACAGCGATACAGGCCAGGATCATCGCCAGCGGCAGGCCAGAGGCAAAGCGCGCAAACACCGGTCGCCAGACAAAGGGCGAAAGGCACAGGCAAACGCCCAGCAACACCCAGACCGAAGCAATCAGCCCGCCACCGGCCCCCTGTTCGGTCATCCACGCACTCAGGAAGGTCATATAGACGATATAGCCCAGCCCGAATGCGGCATAGCCCGCGATCTCGGGCAGCATGCGCAGCAGCGGCAGGCGGGGTGGGCGCGCGGGGGCCCCCTGCCCCGGCGGGCGCAGGCTTTCCGAGGCCCACAGGCTGAGCGGGGCGAACACCACGCAGGCGGCCCCGACCAGATACCAGCCCATCGGCCACGAGGCGGGGCCGTACCACTCCAACATCAGCGGCAGCGCACCACCGGCCAGCACGATCCCCGATCCGCCGCCAAAACCGAACAGAAAGGCGATCGCCAGCGCGTTCTTGCGCGGGCTGTCGACAAAAAGCCGCGCCGCCAGCGCCCCGCCCGAGGAAAACGACAGCGCGCCGAACACCCCCGCCAGCACCCGCCAAAGCGTTTGCCACCACAGCGCCGGGTCGTATCCGGTGACCAAAAGCGCCAGCGTGGTGGTCACGATGCCAAAGCTGAACAGACGCGCCGGGCCGATCCGGCCGATCAACACCATGGTCAGCACCGCACCGACCAGATAGCCCAGCGCGTTGGCGGTATTGAGCCAGCCGGCCTGCGCATAGCTCCAGCCCAGTTCGGATTTCATCGCCGGCAGCAGAAGCCCATAGGCAAAGCGCGCGAACCCGTTGGTGATGCACAGCCCCAGCGCCAGCCCCAGCAGCACCAGCCACGGCCGCCGCTCGGCTGCGCTGGTTGCGATGCCATAGTCCGATATGCTCATGCCAGCCTCCCCGCTCCGCAGAACGGCACCCTAGCGGCGCGCGGGGCGGACTGTCCATCCGGTCTGCCCGGCTTGCATTCAGGGGGCGGCAAGGCTAGCAGGACGTGACCAAGTATCGGGGGACCGTCATGGACGATCTTAAGGCAAAATATCTGACGCAAACCGCAGATGCGGCGGACGAGTCCGCGCTGGAGGCGATCCGTGTCGCCGCAGTCGGGAAAAAGGGCGAGATCAGCCTGAAAATGCGCGAGCTGGGCAAGATGACCCCGGAACAGCGCCAGGTCGCCGGACCGGCGCTGAATGCGCTGAAGGACGAGATCAACAGCGCGCTGGCGGCGAAGAAGGCGGCGCTGGCCGACGCGGCGCTGGACGAGCGGCTGCGCAGCGAATGGCTGGACGTCACCCTGCCGGGTCGCCCGCGACGCGGCGGCACGCTGCATCCGGTCAGCCAGACCACCGAGGAAGTGACCGCGATCTTTGCCGAGCTGGGCTTTTCCGTCGCCGAAGGACCGCGGATCGAGACCGACTGGCACAATTTCGACGCGCTCAACATTCCCGGCCACCACCCGGCACGGGCCGAGATGGATACCTTTTACATGCACCGTGCCGAGGGCGATGATCGCCCGCCGCATGTGCTGCGCACCCATACCTCGCCGGTGCAGATCCGCACCATGGAGAAGGCCGGCGCGCCGCTGCGCATCATCTGCCCCGGTGGCGTCTATCGCGCTGATTACGACCAGACCCATACGCCGATGTTCCATCAGGTCGAAGGGCTGGCCATCGACAAGGATATCTCGATGGCCAACCTGAAATGGGTGCTGGAGGAATTCTTTGCCGCCTTTTTCGAGATCGACGGGATCAAGACCCGGTTTCGCGCCTCGCATTTCCCCTTCACCGAACCCTCGGCCGAGGTGGATATCCAGTGTTCCTGGGTGGATGGGCAGCTCAAGATCGGCGAAGGCGACGGCTGGATGGAGGTTCTGGGCTCTGGCATGGTGCACCCCAAGGTGCTGGAGGCCGGCGGCATTGACCCCTATGAGTATCAGGGCTTTGCCTTTGGCATCGGCATCGACCGGCTGGCAATGCTGAAATACGGCATCCCCGATCTACGCGCCTTCTTCGATTCCGACCTGCGCTGGCTGCGCCACTATGGCTTTGCCGCGCTGGACGTGCCGACGCTGCATGGCGGGTTGAGCAGGTAGAGTAGGGCGGGCAGTCTGCCCACCTTCCGACAGATACCGGTGGGCGGATCGTCCACCCTACGAGACGGACGAGAACAATGAAATTCACACTCTCCTGGCTGAAAGACCACCTCGACACCACCGCCACGGTGGACGAGATCGCCGAGGCCTTGACCGATCTCGGGCTCGAGGTCGAAGAAATCACCAACCCCGCCGACCGGTTGAAAAGCTTTACGCTGGCCAAGGTGACCCACGCCGAACAGCACCCCGATGCCGACCGGCTGCGGGTCTGCACCGTCGCGACCGACGAGGGCGACAAGCAGATCGTCTGCGGCGCGCCGAACGCGCGCGAAGGCATCACCGTCGTGCTGTGCAAGCCGGGCGATTACGTGCCCGGCATCGACGTGACCCTGAGCGTGGGCAAGATCCGCGGCGTGGAAAGCCACGGCATGATGGCCTCTGAGCGCGAGCTGGAGCTGTCGGACGAACATGACGGCATCATCGAGCTGCCCTCGGGCGAGGTCGGCGAACGCTTTGTCGACTGGCTGGCGCAGAACAATCCGGCCAAGGTCGACCCGGTGATCGAGATCGCCATCACCCCCAACCGCCCCGACGCTCTGGGCGTGCGCGGCATCGCCCGTGATCTGGCCGCGCGCGGTCTGGGCACGCTGAAGCCGCGCGAAACCACGCCGGTGCCCGGCGCCTTCCCCTGCCCGATCAGCGTCACCATCGACCAGGATACGCGCGATGGCTGCCCGGTTTTCGCCGGTCGCCTGATCCGCGGCGTCAAGAACGGCCCCAGCCCGCAATGGCTGCAGGACCAGCTGCGCGCCATCGGTCTGCGGCCGATCTCGGCTTTGGTGGACATCACCAACTTTTTCACCTTTGACCGCAATCGCCCTCTGCACGTGTTCGACGCCGACAAGGTGGTGGGCAACCTGCGAGTGCACCGTGCCACGGGCGGCGAAACCCTGCTGGCGCTAGACGACAAGGACTATACGCTCGCCGCTGGCATGATGGTGATCTCGGATGACACCGGCCCCGAAAGCATTGCGGGCATCATGGGGGGCGAGGCCACCGGCTGCACTGAAGAGACCGAGAATGTCTTTGTCGAAAGCGCCTATTGGGATCATGTGCAGATCGCGCTGACCGGTCGTGCGCTCAAGATCAGCTCTGACGCGCGCTATCGCTTTGAACGCGGCATCGACCCGGAGTTCACGCTTGAGGGGCTGGAACTGGCCACCCAGGTGATCCTTGACCTGTGCGGCGGAGAAGCCTCCGAGGTTGTGGTCGCGGGCGCCATCCCGGATCACGCCCGCGCGTTCAAGCTGGACCCGGCGCGGGTGCGCTCGCTGGTGGGGATGGACATCCACGAAAGCGAGCAGCGCCAGACGCTGACCCGGCTCGGGTTCCGGCTGGAGGGCAATATCGCCCATGTGCCAAGCTGGCGCCCCGATGTGCAGGGCGAGGCCGATCTGGTCGAGGAAGTGGCGCGCATCGCCTCGCTGACCGGGCTCAAGGGGCGGCCGCTGCCGCGCCTCACCGAAGGCCTGCCGAAACCGGTGATGACACCGCAGCAACGCCGGCAACAGGCCGCGCGGCGCACCTGTGCCGCCTTGGGCTATAACGAATGCATCACCTATACCTTCATCGATCAGGCCAGCGCGGCGCTGTTCGGGGGCGGCGATGATGCGACGATGCTGGAAAACCCGATCAGCACCGAGATGAGCCACATGCGACCGGCGCTGCTGCCCGGGCTGTTGCTGGCCGCGGCGCGCAATCAGGCGCGCGGGTTCATGTCTCAGGCGCTGTTCGAGGTTGGCCCGGCCTTTCACGGCGGCGAGCCGGAACAGCAACACAACCTGATCTCTGGCCTGTTGGTCGGGCAAACCGGACCAAAGGACGTGCATGGCACGACCCGACCGGTGGACGTGTTTGACGCCAAGGCGGATGCCGAAGCGGTGCTTGCGGCGATTGGCGCCCCGGCCAAGGTGCAGATCCTGCGCGGCGCGCAGGGTTGGTGGCATCCGGGTCGGCACGGCAAGATCTGCCTTGGGCCGAAAAAGGTGCTCGGCGTCTTTGGCGAGGTGCACCCCAAGGTGCTGGAGGCGATGGATGTGAAAGGCCCGGTCATGGCCTTCACCATCTGGCCGGATCAGGTGCCGATGCCGCGCAAATCGGGCGCCACCCGCCCGGCGCTGGAACTGCGCGACCTGCAGGCGGTCGAGCGTGACTTTGCCTTTGTCGTCGATGCCGGGGTCGAGGCGCTGACGCTTGTCAACGCCGCCAGCGGAGCCGACAAGGCGCTGATCGAACAGGTGCGCGTCTTTGATGAATTCATCGGCGGCTCGCTGGGCGAGGGCAAGAAATCGCTCGCGCTGAGCGTGCGGCTGCAGCCCCGCGACAAGACCCTGACCGAGGCTGAGATCGAAGCCGTCGGCAAGAAGATCGTCGAAAAGGTCGCCAAGGCGACCGGCGGGATTCTGCGCGGCTGACACCGGCCCCCTCCGGGGGGAGTATTTGAAAACAAGAAGAAGGGGCGCGGTCGCGTCCCTTTTTTGCATCTTTGGGGTCCGTGGCACGCGGGGAAAGTGGCCTTGCACCTCCCGGCGCGCTATGTCGGAGCAAAGCGATCCACAAGGAGAGGCCCATGACCCTGAGCGTTTATCTTTCCGGCGAAATCCACAGCGACTGGCGCGAGCAGATCATCACCGGAGCCAAGGGGCTCGATGTGGTGTTCAGCGCGCCGGTGACCGATCACGCGGCCAGCGACGATTGCGGTGTGGCGATCCTAGGCGTCGAGGAGCGAAAATTCTGGCACGATCACAAGGGCGCCAAGCTAAACGCCATCCGCACCCGCAAAGGGATCGCCGACGCTGATGTGGTCGTGGTTCGCTTTGGCGAGAAATACAAACAGTGGAACGCCGCCTTTGACGCCGGCTATGCTGCCGCGCTTGGCAAGTCGCTCATCGTGTTGAGCCCGCCCGAGCATCAGCACGCGCTGAAAGAGGTGCACGCCGCCGCGCTCGCCACTGCAGAAGAGCCGCGCCAAGTGGTGGAGATCCTGCGCTATGTGCTAACCGGCGCGCTGCCGGGGTGAGGCGCAGATCCGTCGCGGGCCCTCAGTCGCGCGGCGGCGTCACCAGCCCTTTTTGCACCGCGGGCCGGTCCAGAAACCGGTCGAGATAGGCCACCACGCGCGGGAACCCGGCCCAGCCGACCGTTTCACGCGCCTCGTAGCGCTCCAGCACGCGCAGCCAAGGCGCGATGGCGATATCGGCGATGGAATAGCTGTCACAGACCCAGTCGCGCCCCTGCAGTCGCGCTTCCAACACCGCCAGCAACCTCCGGGTCTCGGCGATATAGCGGTCGCGGGGGCGCGGATCTTCGATCTCGGCCCCGGCAAAGGCGTGGAAGAACCCAAGCTGGCCGAACATCGGGCCAACCCCGCCCATCTGCCACATCAGCCATTGCAGGATCTGCATCCGCCCGCGCGCAGAGTCGCCCTGAAACAGGCCGGTCTTTTCCGCCAGATAGATCAGGATCGCGCCGCTCTCGAACAGCCCCATCGGGGCCCCGTCCGGCCCATGCGGGTCGAGAAGCGCGGGGATCTTGTTGTTGGGGTTCAGCGACAGGAACTCGGCGCTTTTCACATCCGCGTCCGACAGCGTGACCTTGTGCGCCTCATAGGCAAGCCCGGTCTCTTCCAGCATGATCGAGGCCTTGACCCCGTTTGGCGTAGGAAAGGAATACAGCTGGATGACATCCGTATTGACCGGCGGCCATTTGCGGGTAATTGGAAATGCGGTGAGATCGGACATGGGCGCTCCCTTTCGTGCTGACACTCGCATAGCGGGTTTTGCCGGTCGGGAACAGAGCCGGGACCAAGCCCCCTCACAGCGGGCGTTCACAGCGCGCCAAGGGTACTGTAGTCTGCCCCCATCGCGCAGCATTCGCGCAGGTTTTTTAAATGGGGCAGAAAATATGATTAAGGAATTTCGCGACTTCATCGCCAAGGGCAATGTCATGGACATGGCCGTCGGCATCATCATCGGGGCGGCCTTTACGGCGATCGTCAAATCCATGGTCGGCGATCTGATCAATCCTATCGTCGGGCTGTTCCTTGGCGGGGTTGATTTCACCAATCTTTATGTCGTGCTCTCGGGCGAGGTCGCCGCGGGCACCAGCCTTGATGCCGCACGCGAAGCCGGGGCCGCCGTGTTCGCCTATGGCGCCTTCATCATGGCCGTCATCAACTTCCTGATTATCGCCTTTGTCGTTTTCATGTTGGTACGCTACGTCAACAAGGTAAAGGACGCGGCGATGGGCGCAGAAGAGGCCCCGGCAGAAGAAGCCCCCGCAGGGCCGTCGGAACTGGACGTTCTATTGGAAATCCGCGATTCACTGAAAAAGTAAACCAAGCGTGAAACGGCCCTGTCCCGGCGGCACCGACCGCTGCCGGGACAGGGCCGTTTTGCTGGCATGAAAGGAAAGATACGTGCAAAACCTCACCGGAGAGATGGGCGCCTATGCGCCGGTGATCTTCAATGCCGCCAAGGCCCTGATCATTCTGATCGTCGGCTGGATGGCCGCTGGCGCCATCGCCGGACTGGTCCGGCGCCGGATCAATACCACACCGCAGATTGACCCCACTTTGGGCAACTTCTTTGCCAGCCTGGTCAAATGGGTGATCCTCGCGATTGTTCTGGTCGCTGTGCTGGGCATCTTTGGCATTCAGGCCACCAGTATCGTCGCCATCCTTGGCGCCGCCTCGCTGGCGATCGGTCTGGCGCTGCAAGGCACGCTGAGCGATCTGGCCGCCGGCGTGATGCTGGTGCTTTTTCGGCCCTACAGGTTGGGTCAGTTCGTGAACATCGGCGGCACATCCGGCACGGTGAAAGATCTCAATCTCTTCACCACGGAATTGGCCACGGCAGACAATGTGCAGATCATTATCCCCAATGGCAAAGCCTGGGGGACGATCATCACCAACTATTCCGCCCATGATACCCGGCGCGTCGATCTGACCTTTGGCATCGATTATGGCGACAATGCCGATACCGCGATCCAGATCATCCTCGACACCGCACGGGCCGACAGCCGGGTCCATTCCGATCCGGAGCCTTGGGTTCGCCTGACAAATCTGGGCGACAGTTCGGTCGATCTCACCGCCCGGATCTGGTGCGATGCCGCGGACTACTGGGAGCTGAAATTTGCGCTCACCAAGGCGGTGAAGGAAGCCTTCGACAAGGGCGGCATCTCGATCCCCTATCCGCATCAGGTGGAAATCCAGAAACAGGGCTGAGCCAACGGCCTTGCGCAGGATACAACCGGCCGGTTTTTCCGGCCGGTTTTCTTTTGCCCCGGCCCTCGTCAGCCCCGTTCCTCGTCGTGTCCTGAAAACAAAAAAGCCGCCCCCAAGGGAGCGGCTTTTGCGTAGTCAGATCGGCGGATGGCTCAGGCGGCCAGCGCGCCTTTCGCTTTTTCGACGATCGCAACGAACGCATCGGGTTCGTGCACAGCCAGATCGGCCAGAACCTTGCGGTCCACTTCGATACCGGCCAGAGCCAGACCGTTGATGAAGCGGCTATAGGTCAGGGCTTCGTCATGGGCGCGCACAGCGGCGTTGATCCGCTGGATCCACAGCGCGCGGAAGTTGCGCTTGCGCTGTTTACGGTCGCGGGTCGCATATTGGTTCGCCTTGTCGACGGCCTGTGTTGCCACTCGGAAGGTGTTCTTGCGGCGGCCATAGTAACCTTTGGCGGCCTTGACGATCTTCTTGTGACGGGCGTGGGTTGTGGTACCACCTTTTACGCGGGACATACTGCAGCCTCCTCTTAGCGGTCGTAGGGCATGAAGCCCTTGACGATCTTGGCGTCGGGGGCGGACAGCGTAGTGTTGCCGCGGGCGTCGCGAATGAATTTCTTGGTGCGTTTGATCATGCCGTGGCGCTTGCCGGCTTGGCCACCCAGCACTTTGCCAGTGGCAGTCACCTTAAAGCGCTTTTTGGCGCTCGACTTCGTCTTCATCTTGGGCATTTCCGTCTCCTATCTTGTGGGTCCGCTACAAACGCGACTCGGCATGCCACTTGGGCCGGACGCGCGGTAAGTGGCGCTAGTAGGAAAATCCGGGCGGATAGGCAAGCCCCTTATGGCAGGTAGCGCCCGAAAACCGTGAAAAACACCTCAGGCACATCGCGCAACGTATATCCGCCGGGATGATTCAGATAGGCAAAGGCGATCATGCCCCCCGCAATCACCAGCGTCGCCGCCGGAGCGAGGGGCGGGCGATTGTCGCTATAGGCAGACATCGCGGCCGGGATCGCAAAGAAGATCAGGATCAGCCCAAGGATCAGGATAAGGTCGGTATCCATCCCGTCTCAGCCCGGATCGGTGTTGAAAATCAACCGCTCGTCGCAGGGGGCGACGCGCAGGATGTTGGTGGTGCCCGGCATGTTAAAGGGCACGCCCGCAATCACGACGATCTGATCGGCTTCGGTGGCGAAGCCGCCGGCACGGGCCGCACGGGCGGCATTGACCACGGCCCCCTTGAAGCGTTCCAGTTCGGCGGTCATCACACAGTTGCAGCCCCAACTCAGGCACAGCCGCCGCGCCGTGCCGCGCTGGCTGGTCATGGCGATGATCGGCACGCCGGGACGTTCCCGCGCGGTCAAAAGCGCGGTGGTCCCGCTTTGCGTGAAGCAGCAAATCACCTTGATCTCGGTGGTTTCGGCAATCTCGCGCGCCGCCGCCACGATCGCATCGGCAATCGAATGCCCCTCGACCTGACGCGAGGCGGCGATGATCGTGGGATAGTTCGGGTCGGTTTCCACCTCGGTCGCGACCTTGTCCATGGTCTGCACTGCCTCGACCGGATATTTCCCGGCGGCCGATTCCGCGCTGAGCATGATGGCATCGGTGCCCTCATAGATCGCGGCGGCCACGTCCGAGACCTCGGCGCGGGTCGGCATCGGGCTTTCGATCATGCTTTCCAGCATCTGAGTCGCCACGATCACCGGCTTGGCCGCGGCGCGGCATTTGCGGATCAGGCGTTTCTGGATCGGCGGCACCCGTTGCACCGGAAGCTCCACCCCAAGATCGCCGCGCGCGACCATGATCCCGTCAGAGGCGGCAAGGATTTCATCGAAGCGGTCGACCGCCGAGGGTTTCTCGATCTTGGCCAGAACCGCCGCGCGCCCATCGACCAGCGCGCGGGCCTCTTCGACATCCTCGGCGCGCTGGACAAAGGACAGCGCCAGCCAGTCCACCCCAAGGGTGCAGACGAATTCCAGATCGGCCCGGTCCTTTTTCGACAGCGCCGCCAGTGGCAGCACCACATCGGGCACGTTCACGCCCTTGCGATCGGAAATCTCGCCCCCCGCGATCACCGTACACTCGGCGAAATCGGCACCGCATGTCTCGACCTTCAGCCGGATCTTGCCGTCATTGACCAACAGGCCCGCGCCGGGTTCCAGCGCCTGAAAGATTTCCGGATGCGGCAGGCAGACGCGGTGGGCGTCCCCCGGCGCATCGTCCAGATCAAAGCGAAAGGCCTCGCCTTCGTGCAACATCACCGGACCATCGCCAAAGGTGCCAACGCGCAGCTTGGGCCCCTGCAGGTCGGCCAGAATGGCGATCGGGCTATCCAGATCGCGTTCGATCTGGCGGATGATGCGGTGCTTTTCGCGAATCTCGTCGTGGCGGCCATGGCTCATGTTCAGGCGAAACACATCCGCGCCGGCCTCGTGCAGGGCCCGAATGGTCTCATAATCCTGTGATGCCGGCCCCAGGGTGGCCACAATCTTGACGTTGCGCAGGCGCCTCATCCGCTCTCTCCTTGCCTCAGTACCCAATGCATCACATGTGCCGGGCGGGACATGTCACCGCATCGACCGGCCTATCGGTTATTGCCCAATTCCCATTCGACAACAACTGTCCTAAAGGGGATAGCAAAGCGATGACAGGCAAATGACATATACCTCTTTTTTTCTTCATGGCGAAACCCGTCCCGGTCGTTGGCTGATCACCTGCGACCATGCGTCCAACACCGTTCCGCCACAGGTGGGCGGGGGCGATCTCGGGCTGCCGCGCCCGGATATGGAGCGCCATATCGCCTATGACGTCGGCGCATACGGCGTCGCCCGCCATCTGGGCGAATTGCTGGATGGTCCTGTTATCGCATCGAATTTCTCGCGTCTCGTGATCGATCCGAACCGCGGCGAAGACGACCCGACCCTGCTGATGAAGATCTATGATGGCTCGGTGATCCCGGCCAATCGCGAGGCCGATGCAGCCGAGCGCGAGTGTCGGCTGGACCTGTGCTATCGCCCCTATCACGCGGCGCAGGCGCGGCTGGCGGCGCGTCCCCATACGGTAATCCTGTCGGTGCATTCCTATACCCGCCAGCTGCGCGGACGCGCCCCGCGCCCTTGGGAGGTTGGCGTTCTCTATGCCCGCGACGACCGGTTGGCGCGCCCGCTGATCCGGGTGCTGGAGGCCGAGGGCGATATGGTCGTGGGCGACAACGAACCCTATAGCGGCCACCTGCCCGGCGATTCCATCGACAAGCACGCGCTGCCGCAGGGACGGCCCAATGTGCTGATCGAGTTGCGCAACGATCTGATCGTTGATGAGACCGGGCAGCGCGAATGGGCCGAACGGTTGGCGCCGCTGCTGCAACGCGCGCTGGACCAGACCGGGCTCTGATCGCGCGGATCGGGGAGTTTGCCGCCCGTTTTGTACAGCCCCCCAACCGTGCCGGGGCGGCGAAAACGGCAAACCGGGGAATTTTCGCCCGGTTCTGTACATTTCCCCCCGGCAGGTGACAGGGCCACCGATTGCCCCTAGATCTGTTCCGAACGGCAAGGGAGCCCGAGAATGGACACGCAGACCGAAATCGAACTTCAGGCCGCCGCCTTTCGCCGGCTGCAACAGCACCTGATGCAAGACCGCCCCGACGTGCAGAACATCGACCTGATGAACCTCGCCGGGTTCTGCCGCAACTGCCTGTCGCGCTGGTATCAGGAGGCCGCCAATGCGCGCGGCATCGAGATGACCAAGGCCGAGGGGCGCGAAGCCTTCTATGGCATGCCCTATGACGACTGGCGGGCGCAGAACCAGACCGGGGCCAGCCCGGAAAAGCAGGCCGCGTTCAAGGTCGCCTTTGACGAGAACGTGGGCAAGGACAAGGGCTGAGGGCAGACCGGCTCCGGAAGGGAAGCGCGGCAAGCCGCACGCGCTGACGCGCCCTTTGGGCGCGGCCTCTGGCAGGAGTATTTACGGCCAGAAAAAGGGCGGGCCGGAGCATGAGGTATCGGGGCGTGGCGCGATGCACAGACCCTGTTCGCGCATCTGGGTTCTGTGGCGCGGCGCGGGGCGCTAGGGTCTGCGGGTCTGCCCCTGAAGAAAGGCCCGATATGGCACGCCTGCCCAGTTACTTCATCTCGCATGGTGGCGGCCCGTGGCCGTGGATCCCGGATATGGCCGCGCATCTGGAGCCGCTGGCCAGATCGCTCGCCGCGATGCCGGACGAGATCGGCGCGCGGCCCAAGGCGGTGCTGATGATTTCCGGCCATTGGGAAACCGACGCCTTTGCGGTGATGCACGCGGCGCGGCCAAAGATGGTCTATGATTACCACAACTTCCCACCCCATACCTATGAGATCACCTATACCGCTCCGGGCGCGCCGGCGCTGGCCGAACAGGTGGCCGGGTTGATCGCCGGGGCCGGGCTGCCCACCCGGCTGGACGATGCGGTGGGCTATGATCATGGCACATTCGTGCCAATGGCGCTGATGTATCCGCAGGCGGATATGCCGCTGTTTCAGGTGTCGTTGCGCCACGGTTATGACCCGGCCGGGCATATGGCACTGGGCCGCGCGCTGGCACCGCTGCGCGATCAGGGGGTGCTGATCGTGGGATCGGGGCTGAGCTATCACAATCTGGCGCAGTTCGGGCCGCAGGCAAAGGTTCCCTCGGTCGCGTTCGACACATGGCTGAGCGAGACGCTGGCGCTGCCACCAGCAGAGCGCAACGCGGCGATCATGGATTGGGAGGCGGCCCCCTATGCCCGCGAATGTCATGCGCAGGAGGATCACCTTGCGCCGCTTTTCGCCGCGCTGGGGGCTGCGGAGCAGGAGGCCGCGACGCGGGTCTATCACCAGAGCGAGATCTTTGGCGGCGTCACCGCGTCGAGTTTCCGCTTCGGTTGAGGCGAAACAAAAACGGGCGGCCGCATCGGGCCGCCCGCAAAGGGTCTGTCGAAAAATCTACCGTAACGCGGATCAGATCGCCGACTTGAGGCTTTCCGAGATATAGATCTCGCGCAGGCGCTTGGCCACCGGGCCCGGTGTGCCGCTGCCCACCACCACGCCATCAACCTCGACGATCGGCATCACGAAGGCAGAGGCCGAGGTATAGAAGGCCTCATCCGCGGCCTGCGCCTCTGCGATGGTGAAGGGGCGCTCTTCGATCTCCATCTGCGCCTCTTGCGCCATCTTCAGGACCGAGGACCGGGTGATGCCGTGCAGGATGTCGTTGGACAGCTGGCGGGTGATGATCTTGCCATTCTTGACGATATAGCAGTTGTTCGAAGACCCTTCGGTGACGAAGCCGTCCTCGACGAACCATGCGTCATCCTTGCCCTCTTTCTCGGCGGCCATCTTGGCCATCGACGCATAGAGAAGCTGCACGGTCTTGATGTCGCGGCGGTGCCAGCGCAGATCGGGAACCGAGATCACCTTGATGCCCACGTCGGCCTTGGGATCGGTGGAGAGCCCCGGTCGCGACTGGGTGTAGAGCACCACGGTCGGCGGTGTGCCTGCGGGCGGATAGTGGAAATCGCGATCGCCAACGTCGCCGCGCGAGATCTGCAGATAGATGCCGCCCTCTTCGACCTCGTTCAGCTCGATCAGCTTGCGGTGGATCTCCAGCCATTCGTCGCGTGTTATGTCACAGGCGATCTCGAGTTCTTTCAGCGAGCGGGCGAGGCGCGCCATATGGCCGTCGAATTCGGTCAGCTTGCCGTCGAGCACGCAGGTCACCTCATAGACGGCATCGCCCATGACAAAGCCCCGGTCGAAGATCGACACCGTGGCTTCGGTTTCCGGCATGTAGTCGCCGTTCAGGTAAACGGTGCGGGTCATGGGGTCTTCCTTTTCTTGTCTGCGGGCTGTGCCCAGTCTTTGCTGAACCCGATCCCCCGTAAAAGGGGGCGGGAGATTGTCACCCCCAGAGCGCGGCAACCGGGGGGTGCACGCCCTTGTCGTCAAACATCAGCGGCTGATCGCGGTCTTCGGCCAGAAGCAGCGGGCCGTCAAGATCCACAACGCGCGCGCCCTGCGCCACCAGCGTGGCGGGTGCCATCGCCAGCGAGCTGCCGACCATGCAGCCGACCATGACGCCATAGCCCTCGGCCAGCGCCGCGTCGCGCAGGGCCAGCGCCTCGGTCAGACCACCGGTCTTGTCGAGCTTGATGTTGATGACATCGTATTTGCCCTTGAGGCCGGGCAGCGAGGCGCGATCATGGCAGGATTCATCGGCGCAAACCGGCACCGGGCGCGCCATGCCGATCAGCGCCTCATCTTCCCCCGCCGGCAGCGGCTGTTCGACCAGTTCCACCCCAAGACGGATCAGATGCGGCGCCAGATCGGCATAGACGGCGGGGGACCAGCCCTCGTTGGCGTCGATGATGATACGGGACTCGGGGGCGCCTTTGCGCACTGCCTCAAGCCGGGGCATGTCGTCGGGCGTGCCGAGCTTGATTTTCAACAGCGGGCGATAGGCGTTCTTGGCCGCCTGTTCGCGCATCGCCTCGGGGGTGTCCAGCGACAGGGTATAGGCGGTGATCTCCGGGCCCGGCGCGGGCAGACCGGCCAGTTCCCAGACCCGTTTGCCGGCGGATTTGGCTTCCAGATCCCACAGCGCGCAATCGACCGCGTTGCGGGCGGCCCCGGCGGGCAGCAGACCCTGCAGTGCGGCGCGAGTCACATCACCGGGCAGGCTGCGGATTTCCGCTTCGACGCTGTCGAGCGTTTCGTCATAGCGGGCATAGGGCACGCATTCGCCCCAGCCGGTCACGCCGTCGCGGGTGATGCGCACGGTCAGCACCTTGGCCTCGGTCCGCGAGCCGCGGCTGATGGTAAAGACCTGCGCCAGTTTGAATACGTCGCGGGTGACCTCGATCGACATTTCTGTCTCCCTTCGGGGCGCACGCCGACGCCCATATCTTCTTCTTGTTTCAAATACTCCCGCCGGAGGCACCCGGCAGGAGTCGCTGGCGCGGCGCCAGCCTCGTGGCGAAGCCTACAGCGCCGCCAGCGCGGCGGCCAGTTTTGCCGCACCGAACCGATAGGGGTCGGTGGCGGGCAGGCCCAGACGCGCCTCCAGATCCGCCAGATAGGCCGTGGCCTCATCCTCGGACATGTGCTGCGTGTTCACCGAGATCCCCACCACCTGACAGGCCGGGTTGGCGACCTGTGCCAGCGGCAGCGCGATGTCGCGCAGCGCCTCGAGCGTCGGCGGGGTATAGCCAGGCAGCCCGCGCATATGGGTGCGGGTCGGCTCGTGGCACAGGATCAGCGCGTCGGGCTGGCCGCCGTGGACCAGCGCCATGGTGACACCGGAATAGGAGACGTGGAACAGGCTGCCCTGCCCTTCGATGATGTCCCAGTGATCGTCGTCATTGTCAGGCGTCAGCCATTCGATCGAGCCGGCCATGAAATCGGCGATCACCGCGTCGAGCGGCACACCGTTGCCGGTGATCAGGATGCCGGTCTGGCCGGTGGCGCGGAAGGTCGATTTGATGCCCTGATCGCGCAGCGCGGCGTCCAGCGCCAGCGCGGTATACATCTTGCCGACCGAACAGTCGGTGCCGACCGCCAGCACCCGTTTGCCGCTGCGCTTGATGCCGCTGGCGATGGGGTATTTCACCTCGGGCACCCGCACGTCGTGCAGGCTGCGGCCGGTGGCCTCGGCGACGGCGACCAGATCGGGCTCGTCGCGCAGCAGGTTGTGCAGGCCGGAGGCAAGGTCAAAGCCCTCTTCCAGCGCCGCGACCAGCACCTTTTTCCACGCCGGGCTGATCAAGCCGCCGCGGTTGGCGACGCCAATCACCAGCGTCTTGGCACCGGCCGCCTTGGCTTCGGCCAGATCCATGTCGGTCAGGCCCAGATCAGCCTTGCAGCCCTCCATCCGGTATTGGCCAACGGCATTCTCGGGGCGCCAGTCCTTGATACCCTGTGCCACCTTGGCGGCCAGTTGGTCGGGCGCATCGCCCAGGAACAGCAGATACGGGGTCTCGATCATCGCGCGTGTCTCCTTTGATTCGTGCGCACGCTATAGGAAGTCAAAACGTAATGTATCGCGTTTTCCACCGTCGCTTCTGAAAAACACACAATATCCTTCGTCATAACCTCGATAACGCCGAAGAATTGCGCATTGCTCGCGCCACGCACGCCCAATGCTGCGTCTGCACAATTCCCTTGCGGCCCATGGCGCAATTTAATACGTCCCAAGACTGAAAATTCGCAATATCCTTACCTGCCCCTTACCTGACCCCATCTGGAGAGAGTGACATGAGCTTCCGCATCCAGCCCGCCGCACCGGCACGGCCCAACCGCTGCCAATTGTTCGGCCCGGGCTCGCGCCCGGCGATCTTTGAAAAGATGGCCGCCAGCGCCGCCGACGTGATCAACCTGGATCTGGAAGATTCGGTCGCCCCCAGCGACAAGGACAGCGCGCGCGCCAATATCATCGAGGCCATCTCAAGCATTGATTGGGGCAAAAAGACCCTGTCGGTGCGGATCAACGGGCTCGACACCCCCTATTGGTACCGCGACGTGATCGACCTGCTGGAACAGGGCGGCGAGCGTCTGGACCAGATCATGATTCCCAAGGTCGGCTGCGCCGCCGACATCTATGCGGTCGATGCGCTGGTGACGGCGATCGAGACCGCCAAGGGCCGGAGCAAAAGGCTCGGCTTTGAAGTGATCATCGAAAGCGCGGCGGGTATTTCCCATGTGGAAGAGATCGCCGCCGCCTCGCCCCGCATGGTCGCGATGAGCCTTGGCGCGGCGGATTTCGCCGCCTCGATGGGGATGCAGACCACCGGCATCGGTGGCACGCAGGAAAACTATTACATGCTGCACGAAGGCCAGAAACATTGGTCGGATCCGTGGCACTGGGCGCAGACCGCCATCGTCGCCGCCTGCCGCACCCACGGGGTGCTGCCGGTGGACGGCCCCTATGGCGATTTCAGCGACGCCGAAGGCTTCCGCGCACAGGCGCTGCGCTCGGCCACGCTGGGCATGGTCGGCAAATGGGCGATCCACCCGAAGCAGGTGGCGCTGTCGAACGAGGTGTTCACCCCGTCGGAGGCCGCTGTCGCCGAGGCACGCGAGATTCTCGCGGCCATGGAAACCGCCAAGGCCAATGGCGAGGGCGCGACCGTCTACAAGGGACGGCTGGTGGATATCGCCAGCATCAAGCAGGCCGAGGTGATCGTGCGCCAGTCCGAGATGATCGCGGGCAGCTAAGCCCGGCGCAATCCGCGGAGAGATTCAGGGGCGCCTTCGGGTGCCCCTTTTTCATAGTGCAACGCGACCTCGTCGAGGTGAGCATGACCGATCTGACCCTGATCCATACCGCCGAGGTGCATCGCGCCACCTTCGAGTCGCTGGCCGCCCGGATCGCACCGGGGGCGCGGTTGCACCATGTCGTGCGGCCCGACTGGCTGGCGCGGGCGCAGGGCGGCATCGGCCCCGATCTGGCCGCCGAGATCGAGGCGGCAATTGCCGGGGCCGCCGGAACGGTGCTGTGCAGTTGCACCACGCTGGGTCCGGTGGCGGGCGCGGCGGGGGCGATCCGAATCGACGCGCCGATGATGGCGCAGGCGGCCAAGACCGAGGGCCCGGTTCTGCTGGCCTATTGTCTGGAGAGCACACGGGCCGCCTCGCACGATCTGTTGGCGGCGGCATTGGGTGCGGGTGAAGAGATTCGCCTGCTGGATCTTACCGAGGTCTGGCCCCTGTTCGAGCGCGGTGAGGGCGAGCGGTTCGACCGCACCATTGCCGGGCGGGTGGCGGCGGCGCTGGCGGATGCGCCAGAGACCGGCTGCGTGGTGCTGGCCCAGGCCTCGATGGCTGGGGCGGCGGTCCATATCAACACGAAAGTGCCAGTGCTGAGTTCACCGGAGACCGCGCTGCGGGCCGCGCTGGGGATGGGGTAAGCCCTGCCGGGACACAGTGAGCAGGCCGCGCAAGCGCCGGACCGTGGTTTGGCGCTACAACATCTGTTCGGCGCGCTTTATCCCAGCCAAGTCCGGTCGACCTCAGATCGACGCGCTCACGTCGACCATGCGCCGAACCGCGGGGACGGTCCGGCGCATGCGCGGCGGCCTTCGGCCTTGTTCCGCGCAGGAGGATCAGGCGCCGAAGGCGCCCTTTCTAGTACCCAAAGATCGCGTTGGGCACCCATTTCAGCGATTTGCCTTTCTTGGCCCGGCGCATCATCAGGCACGAGGTGTTGAGCCGGTTGAAATAGGTCGCCTGAAAATCGTACCAGCCCGCCTGTGGCACCTCGACCTCGGTCACATAGGTGCTGTCGCAGGACTGGCGCCCGTCGAAAAAGCCGACGCGTTGGCCGCCGATGCGGGCATCAAGCCCGTCATTGGTGTAGAAATCCACCTCATACACCCCCGGCGCATCGAACCGGATATAGCCAGTGATCGAGGCGGCGACATTCTCGTCGCGCTTTGATGTCAGGGTCGGGGCCCCGGCAGCGCTGTCGCGATAGTCCAGCCCGCGCAGGGCCGGACCCCGCTGAGCGCCCTTGCGCAGCACCGCACCGGCATCGGCGAGGGTGCGAATGTCCTGCCCGTTGGGGGCATATCCATAGGCCACCTTCAGCCCCGGCTTGACCCCGCCGGGTTGTGGGTTGGCCGGGGTGAGTTGCAGCGGCGCGGCACCGGCCAGCGTGGCCGATACGGTGCCGGCAGCCAGAACGAGGGCAGCCAAGGCTGCGCGAATTGCGGTCTTCATGATCGGTTCCCTTCGACACTGCGCCGCGACAACACGGGCCGGGAAAGGTTAGGCGGCGGGCGGGCGGCGGGCAAGCCCTTTGCGCCGTAGCGGGGCGATTGCGAGGTGCCCCTCAGCCCGCCGCGCGGCGCTTGAGATGATAGGTCAGCGCCCGGCGGATCAACAGGCGCAGGGCTGGGTCCATGATCGCGTCGGGGTCCTCGAACAGGATGGCGCGGCGGCCCTCGACCGGCCAATCGCGGCCGACAAGCTCGCGAAACTCGTCGATCAGCGAGGTCTGGCAATGCACGAACAGCGCGAAACCGCCGGATTTTGGCACCCCTAGCCGCAGGGTGGTGCCCGCGCCGGTTTCGGGCGTGAGATAGGCCGGTTGGCCCCAGCGCAATTCCTCGGAAAGGCGCCCGGCCTCGGGCGTGTCCGCCGCCACCGACAGGATCAACGCACGCAGGGCGCGTAGACCGGTTTGCGCCTCGGGCGGGAACCCCGCGAAGGCGGCGGCGACCGGGGCGCTCATCTCCATGCGGGGCCCCTCCCTGCGGCGGAGGCGGCTGGCGCGGGGGGCCTCTGGGCCCACTTCGGTGCACAAGCGCACAGCGCAAGGCCGGGTTGGGGCCTCGATTGCGCGGCGCGGGGACGATTGGGCTGGGTCATCGCGGTCTCCTCTGCGGGCAGTTTAACGCGATTCGGTGCCTGTCCTCCAACCCGGCGAGTTGCATCCGCCTGCGCAGAGCGCCATATAGCCCTGAAGACAGCCCCATGGTCCCACAGCGAGAGGCCCGATGACCCAATATCTGGAATTCGAGAAACCCCTGGCCGAAATCGAAGGCAAGGCAGAAGAGCTGCGCGCGGTGGCCCGGGCCCACGCCGAAATGGACATGGCGGACGAGGCCGCCGCGCTTGACGCCAAGGCCGAGGCGCTGTTGCGCGAGTTGTACAAGAACCTGACCGCCTGGCGCAAATGCCAGGTCGCGCGGCACCCGGAACGGCCGCATTGCCGCGACTATATCGACGCGTTGTTCACCGAGTTCACGCCGCTGGCCGGGGATCGCAATTTCGCCGACGACCATGCCATCATGGGCGGCCTGGCGCGGCTGGATGACAGGCCGGTCATGGTGATCGGGCAGGAAAAGGGCAGCGACACCAAATCGCGGATCCGGCGCAATTTCGGCATGGCGCGCCCGGAAGGGTATCGCAAGGCGGTGCGGCTGATGGAACTGGCCAACAAGTTCGGGCTGCCGGTGATCACGCTGGTGGATACACCCGGCGCCTATCCCGGCAAGGGTGCCGAGGAGCGCGGCCAATCCGAGGCGATTGCGCGCTCGACCGAGAAATGCCTGCAGATCGGGGTGCCGCTGGTGTCGGTGATCATCGGCGAGGGCGGCTCTGGCGGGGCGGTGGCGCTGGCCACGGCGGATCGCGTGGCGATGCTGGAGCATTCGGTCTATTCGGTGATCACGCCCGAGGGCTGCGCCTCGATCCTGTGGAAGGATGCCGAGAAGATGCGCGAAGCCGCCGATGCGATGCGCCTGACCGCGCAAGATCTGAAAAAGCTGGGCGTGGCCGACCGGGTGATCGACGAGCCGCTGGGCGGCGCGCATCGTGACCGTGCAAGCAGCATTGCCGCCGTGGGCAGCGCGCTCAAGGCGATGCTGGGCGAGATGGACGGCAAGACCCCCGCCGCGCTGATCAAGGCCCGGCGCGAAAAATTCCTCGCCATGGGCTCCAAGGGGCTGGCGGCGTAAACCCCGCCTCCCCTCCCCCCGGCCGCCCCCCCTCGCTGAAGGGGGCCGTCGCCGTCCCTTGTTCTTCCCCCCGAATCCTACCCCCCGAGATGACGCAGCAGCGCCTGTGACGGCTGTCCGGTGACCGCGAGCCCCTTGGCGCGCTGATAGGCGGTGATCGCGCGAGTGGTATTGTCCCCGATCACCCCGTCCGCCCCCTTGGTATCATAGCCCGCGCGGGTCAGCCGCGCCTGCAGTGCCTTGCGGTCGGCCAGCGTCATCCCCTGCGCATCGGGCGGGAAGTGGCCGCGCAGCGATGGCCCGCCGGCGATCCGGTCAGAAAGATGGCCGATGCCGATGCCGTATTTCTCGGAATTGTTATAGCGCAAGATAACCGAGAAATTGCGGAACACCAGAAACGCCGGCGCCCCCACCCCGGCCGGGGCCAGCACCGAGGCAGGCCCGTGATCGGGCAACGCGCCGCCCGCTGCCGGACGCACGCCCAGCGCCGCCCACTGCCCCACGCCGCGACTGGTGCCGCGCCCGGTGAGGCCGCTATCAAAGCCCGCAGGCAGCGCCACCTCCAGCCCCCAGGGCTGCCCCTTGCGCCAGCCGGAGCGCGCCAGATAGGCCGCCGCCGAGGCCAGCGCGTCGGCGGGATCGTCCGACCAGATGTCGCGCCGCCCGTCGCCGGTGAAATCCACCGCATAGGCCTGATACGAGGTCGGGATGAACTGGGTATGGCCCATGGCACCGGCCCAACTGCCGGTCATGCGCTCCGGGGTGATATCGCCGCGTTGCAGGATGCGCAGGGCGGCGATCAGCTGCTTTTCAAAGAACGCGCCCCGGCGGCCATCATAGGCCAGTGTCGACAGCGCCGAAATCACCGGCACGTCGCCGCGCCGCGCGCCATAGCGGCTTTCCAGCCCCCAGATCGCCAGCACAACGCGCGATTCGACGCCGTATTGCGCCTCGATCCGTGACAGCAGCGCGCCGTGGCGGCGCAGCATGGCGCGCCCGGTCTCGACCCGCTCGTCCGAGGCGGCGATGGCGATGTAATCCTCGAGGCTGCGGGTGAATTCGGTCTGGTTGCGGTCGCGTTCGATCACGTCGGGCAGATAGCCCGCGCCGCGAAACGCCCGGCTCAGAATCTGCGGATCAATCCCCTGCGCCGCCGCCCGGCCGCGAAAGCCTTCGACCCAGGCGTCAAAGCCCGGATTGGGCACCGCCCGCATCCGCGCCGGGGCCGCCGGTTGCGAGCCGCCCCCGGTGCAGGCGGTCAGGATCGTTGCCGCCAGCCCGAACCCTGCCACACGTCGCGAAATATGCATCTGCTCTGCCTCCTCGTCTGGTTTTGCCGCAAGCTAGCGCAAAACGCCGGCCCGCCCAACCGGGCGACCCCCCTTGCGGTTCTTCTTTGTCAAAATACTCAAAAATCCCACCGATGCCCCCTGCCCCGCCGCCAGCACAGGGGGATACGTCCCCGCCCTAACGCGTCAGCAGCTTCAGCCCCTGGGTCACGTCCGAGCGCACGGCCAGACGTAGCCCAGGCTCGTCTCCGGCCTTGAGCGCGGCGAGGATCAGCCGGTGATACTGCGGTGCCTCGGTTCGGCGCAGCCGCCCATAGAGCGCGCGCATGGTCGGCCCAAGCTGCAGCCAGACGGTTTCGGCCATGGCCAGCATCGCCGGCGCCTGTGCGCGCAGGTACAGCGCGCGGTGAAATTCCAGATTGGTGCGGATATAGCCGACCGCATCGCGTTTCTGCACCTGCTCGGCAATCACCATGTTGATGCTGTGCATCCGCTCGATCAGCGCCATATGGGCGCGCGGCAGGGCACGGCTGGCCAGTTCGACCTCGAGCAGCGCGCGCAGCGCCGCCAATTCCTCGATCCGGTCCTGGCTGAGATCGGGGGTCGAGGCGCGGCCCGAGTTCGACAGTTGCAGCGCCCCCTCGGCCACCAGCCGCCGCATCGCCTCGCGCGCGGGAGTCATCGACACCCCGAACTCGCGCCCGATACCGCGCAGGGTCAGCGCGGCGCCGGGGCCGATTTCGCCATGCATGATGCGCGTGCGCAGGGTACGATAAACACGGTCATGGGCGGCAGAGGCCGCATCGACGGGGGGGCGTTGCTGGATCATCATCCCCTCATGTGATCACAAAACCCCGGGTGGTCAAGCCGTCAGCGCGGCTTAGCCGGAAAAGCGGAACCGATGCAGCCCGGCGCCCTGCTCCCGCAGCCAGTGGCGCGGGGCCTCATAGGGCCCATGCAGCCGCTCGACCACCTCCCAGAACGCGGCGGAATGGTTCATCTCGGCCAGATGCGCCACCTCATGCGCGGCGACATAGCGCAGCACCTCTGGCGGCGCCAAGACCAGCCGCCACGAGAACATCAGCGCGCCCTGAGACGAACACGACCCCCAACGCGAGCGGGTGTCGCGCAGGGTGATGCGGGTATAGTCGCGCCCGAGCGCGCGGGCATAGCTGTCGGCGGCCCCGACCAGCCGGTCGCGCGCCAGTTCCCGAAGCCAGGATTGCAACCGCCGCGCCGCCTGCCCTTCCGGCACGGCGATGGCATCCGCCGCAAGGCGCACCCCCCGGCCCGGCCCGGCAATGATGCGACGTGTCACCCCCTCGACCGGCAGGTCTGCGCCGGGGGCCGCCATGACATCGTTTTGTCGCGCCGCCAGATGGCTGCGAATCCAACTTTCTTTGGTCTGCGCAAAATCCAGCGCCTCGGCCTCGGGCACACCGCGCGGCAGGGTCAGCGTGACCCGCCCATCAAGCTGGGAAATCCGCAAACTGATGCGCCGCGCCTGCGCCGAACGGCGCAGGGTCAGGGGCACCACAGGCGGGCCGGGCAGGAAATGGTCGGCCATGGGCGCTCTGGTCCGTTCTCAAAGGCTTTGACAGTCTCTATCTCATATGGCACGTGCACTGAATCGTCGACACGACTCATCAGATTTCAGAATATCGAGGGGATTTCACATGCCCAAGGCAGAATGGGGTGTAAAGCGCGTTTGCCCGACCACCGGCAAACGGTTTTACGACCTGAACAAAGATCCGATCATCAGCCCCTACACGGGCGAGGTCGTACAAGTTGACACCGGCAAGAGCCGGATGATCGCCGCCGACGCCGAGGACGCTGTAACAGCCAAGGCGAAAACCAAGGCCACCGATGACGAAGACGTGGTGCTGGACGATGACGACGCGACGGATGTCGACCTGGGCGATGACGTCCTGGAAGACGAAGACGACGACGACACCGTCTCGCTTGACGAAATCGCCGACGTCCCTGCGGACGACGACGACACCTGATTGCGACAGCTGAACGCGGTCGGGCGGGCATGCTTTGCTCGCCCCCCGCGACGCCTGACGGAAAATCCTGCGAAGCCGTAGGTTTTTTCGCTTGAACATCGCAGCGGCGTTCCGTAAACGACGCGCACACCGCCGGAGACGGCGACGGGGCCTTAGCTCAGCTGGGAGAGCGCTTGCATGGCATGCAAGAGGTCAGGGGTTCGATCCCCCTAGGCTCCACCATACCCTTTCAAATCAATGACATAGAGAAGACCATTTGGGGTGTGCCGCATGAGTGGAACACAACAATGCATCTCGATGCGTATCTATCTCGGTCCCGGCATGGCATATTTTACTTCCGCTGGCCTCTGCCACAACTCCGCAACTGTGACAAACGCGCTTCCCTTCGCCTGTCATTAGGGACACGGTGCCCAAAGCTCGCGGGTCAACTTGCCCGGCACCTCACATCATGCGGCGATGTACTCCGACACAGAAGAGGCCCGTCCAACATGCGTCATGATGAACTCAGGGCCTCGACCCATAAATACTTCAAGAAGGCGCTATCGGCGCAGCTAGATCGGCTTGGCGCGAACGGCCCCGTGTCGGAACTGGAACTCGCGCCCTATCAGGCCGCACAGGCACTCGCTGAGGCGTCAGAGGAGGACTTCTGGGACATCCTCCAGCCGGACGGCGCTGAGGCCTTCCTGCGGCAATTCTGCGAGGACAGCGGCATTCCTCAATCCGAGGCTATCGAAAATCCGGCGATGGTGCTGAGAGAGTACAAGTTGGCTTATCGCGACATGCTCAAGGCGTGGGAGGCCCGGCGGGTTTCATTGGACACCTATGAGTACACGCCGACCGTAGATATTGCGGAACGGGAAGAACCAGCGTCACACAACAGCACGACAGCGACCTTACAGGCGGCCATAGATGCTTATGTGCAAGAGAATAAGCACATTGGGACATGGCGGGCAGCAACCTTTGCAAAGAAGGAGGCATGCCTTGGCTTACTTACCGAACTGCTGGGAAGCGACCGCCCCATGGCGAACATCGCAAAGCAAGACGCACAGGCAGTAAAGCGGATACTGCTCGAACTACCAGCCAACAGGCACAAGATCGCCGTCACACGTGAGTTGTCTTTGCTTGAGGCTGTGGAGGTTGAGGGGGTCCAGAAGATCACGCCAGTCACCGTTGACGGCTACATAAGCGTGTTCCAGTCCTTCTTCGATTGGGCCGAGAGAAACGGATATGCCGCAGAAAAGCTTTTCACCGGCATGCGGTTAGGGAAGTCTGCGACGAAGGGCGCCCCAAAGCGAAAAGCCTTCGAGCAAAAGGCGTTGGAAGCAGTATTTCGGGAAGTTACAGACAACCAACTTGGCCTAGTACGAAAGGAAAGCCACAAGTGGGCCTTACTTATTGGTATGTTCTCCGGGGCAAGGTTGAACGAGATATGCCAACTACAGTTGTCAGACATCCAGCAGGAAGACGGTATCTGGTTCTTCAACCTCATGGACGAAGGAGACAGCAACAAACGCTTCAAGAGCGATGCCGCAATACGAAAAGTACCACTACATAGTGAGTTGGTTCGACTAGGGCTTCTCGATTTTCATGCAACGCTTAAGCAGCGTGGCGAGAAGCGGATGTTTCCCGACTACACCCATTGCGTAAAAAATGGATATGGGCGCTCACTTGGACGATGGTTCAACGCGACACTTACGCCAGCACTAGGCATAAAATCCAAGCATCACGTTTTTCATGGGCTTCGACACACGATGGTGTCACGGCTGGCGCAGGCAGGCATCGAAGAACCGATATATCAGTCCATCGTTGGGCATGAGAGGCAGGGTGTCACGCAGCAGGTTTACAACCGTCAAGGCTACACTCTGAGGCAGCTTAAGACTGCCATCGACTTGTTCGCAGTGTAGGGGCATCGAGGAATTATTAATGCGAGGTCGCGCACAGCATTGCAGCTAATCCTTCTGTCACATCAAAGGCAATAGATACCCGCTCACACCAGTCCCCCTCGCAGCTAAACCCAAGAAGCCTTTCTCTTGTGACGAAGGGCCTAGCCGACCACAGACAGCAAACTGTCGGGCGTGAACTAAATCCGAACCACCTCACACAGAAATGCGGCCATAATAACGGGACAAGCAATGACGCCCCACGAACTACCAAGCCGCCACATCAGCCTTTGGCGGGGGGTCAAAGGGCCCTCTGGGCCCAAGGTCTATGATAGGCTAAACGAAATACAGGCCGAGGTAGAGGCTGGGGAAGGCCGGACTAGAGCGCGTCCGAAAGGGGTCAGAGACCGTTTCACAAGCTGCATGCGTGCAATCTGTTTGGACTTGTTTCATGCAAACGCAGTGGATGCAGAGATGGTCACTGGTGTGCATCGAAACAGCACCCGACTTACCAAAAACACAACTTGCCCGCCCTTTGTAACTGGCAGGACATTCTTGGCCGCCCTAGATGGCTTACATGCAACAGGCTATGTTGAAGAGGTTTCAAAGGGCAACGAGGGCAGCGGCAAGACCACACGCATACGGGCAACACCCAAGCTCATCCAAAAGATGTCAGTCGCGGGGTTCTCCAAGCCAGAAATAGCAGATCACTCTACAGGGATCAGGCTGGCCCTAGGTGACAGCAACACCAAAACCAAAGTCCAGACAGCGTTTGCGAACACCCATGAAACAAGCCGCTGGCAAACGAACTTGAACACCATCAATAGCGAGATTGGACGACACGTCATCGCACTTGATTGCACTCAAACTGATTTTGAAGATCTAGAACGGCATAGACGCATTTCCGCGATCACAAAGGGCAAAACCCACAAGAATCCATACGCCTACCAACGCTTGGACATGGACGCCATCCGGCTACACCGTGTATTCAACAGCCTTGACTGGCGTGACGGTGGGCGCTTCTACGGTGGATGGTGGCAAAATGTACCCAAGACCTATCGCAAGTTCATCACCATTGATGGAAAGAACACTTGCGAATACGACTACTCCAGCATTCACCCAATGTTGCTCTACGCGAAGTCAGGCCAAAGTTGGCCAGTAGACGAAGACTTTTACGAAGCGCCTCACGGCGCACCACTCCGGGAGGCGGTCAAAGCCGCATTCCTGATCATGCTGAACGTAGGGCGCAAGATCCAAGCGCGACAAGTACCCGAGTTCGACAGCGCCACAGCAGGTATGACTTGGGACCAGTTTGTGAGCGGCATAGTCAAGACACATGCCCCAATCAGACAATACCTGTATACCGGCATAGGCGTTAAGCTACAGCGCATGGACGCCGACATAGCGGAAGCAGTGATGCTCAAGTTTGCAAAGACGCGCTATGCCTGCCTTCCAGTGCATGACAGCTTCATAACACTGGCCTCGCTAGGCGATGAACTTCACGAAAACATGAAGGGCATCGTCATGGAGCAACTAGGGCTAGAAGTGACAGTGAAGCCCCAAGACACACACACATACAGCAGTGTAGATCCCATGGTGGAAATGGACATATCCGAGCAACTGGAGCCAGAGACCTCTGAGGGTAGAAGGCATTTGGCATGGCTACTTAGGCAAGATGGGCTAAACGAACTGGAATGACCCCATCTCTGATGGATTAGCCATAAGTATCCATTACCAAGAACGCTAAGCAATTTTTGATCAGCCGACCGTGAGAGCCAGCGCACAGAAGTCGGATCTGGTCCCTGTGCCCATCCAGACTATCGGCCCCCACAGCCACTCATACCTCGTTCAGGAACTCCGACCCGTACACCATCACCTGCCCTCAGCGGTGCTCCCCGTGGCTGCTAGAATGCGATAGACAGAGGCGCGACCGATCCCAACACGGCTAGCAATCTCGGTGGCTCCGATGCCCTCCGCTTGGAGCCGTTTAACCTCGTCGGCCTTGGCCATCGCAGTAGGCTTGCGTCCCTTGTACTTGCCAGCGGCCTTAGCCTTTGCAATGCCCTCACGCTGGCGCTCCAGCATAATTTCGCGCTCGAACTCAGCCACAGACCCCAAGAGGTTTAGGATCAGCTTGCCGGTGGCCGAGCCAGTGTCGATATTGGATGCCAGTATCCTCAGCGAAGCGCCCTTGGCTTGGATGTCGCGCACAATTTCCATCAGGTGCGGCATCGAGCGGGCGAGGCGATCCAGCTTGGTAACAACCAGCACGTCGCCCTCTCGCAGGTGCCCTAGGGCATCAGCTAGCTTCTGGCGCGCAGCCACATCCACAGAAGAAACTTGCTCCTCCAAGACCTTCTCACAGCCCACTGTGTACAATTCTCGAACCTGCGCCTCTATCCCGGCTTTCTGGTCCAACGTGGACGTCCGTGCGTACCCGATCAGCATAGTCTGGAACTCCCATGTGTCTCATTAGCCTCTAAGACCATAGGGGGTATGCCGTATCAAAAGTCAATAACAATGTATGTGAGACATTGAGACGCTTGACGTGAGACGCCTCACTACACCTTGCCCTAGCGAGACAGTGGGGGCGATGTCCAGTTCTCCCCAGAAGGCATGCGCTACGACCCGTAAAAGAGTTGAGTCCAAACGCCAATCGATGACGTCGCACGGGGTCATGGGGGAAACTGGTGCACGGAGATGTATTGATACCTCCACGAAAAAATGTGCCCGATTTTCTTGTTGGCAGCTACTATTGGGCAACGCGACTATGCGGCCCGACAGATCCAGGTTCTCGAATGTTCAATCTTGTGTATACACAGTATCTATTGCATCGACACTCACAGCAGCATGCCCCTCTGGGCGAAGTTCATTGGTAGCTGATTGCGGCTTAGCTTTCTCCCAGATAGCCTTAATAAAGTCGCGTGCCTCTTTGAGCTCAGGGTCGGTATCCAAGCTGCGTTCTTCCAAGACCTTCTCGACGAATCGAGGACCATGCGAGCCAACACTGCGGCAAAAGCCTTCAATCTCACCAACCTGCAATATCCAGAGGCCATGTTGGCTACACTTCCCGCTCAGAGCGTCAAAGTGTTTTATAGGCTCGCCAGCCGGAAGCGCACCCCGTCCGCTCCGCTTCAAACCGCTCCAAGGCGATACAGTCTTGAATACGTCTTTGATCGCACGTTCCTTTTCATCGGGAAAGCCTTTAGTACCTTCAACTCCATCAAGTTGCTCCCTGATGAGATGCGCAACTTGATCGGCGTTTAGCGGTGGGCGTTGTTTTAGGACCGCATCGGAGACTGTCTTCCAGTGCGTCTCCACGCCTGCCCAGTCGCCGCCCATTTTCTGAAACAGATTCTTGAAGGTCCCCTCATCGTTGAGAATATCAATGTCAGCTATGACGGAAACCGGCACATCGAGTGATCGTAGCGTATCTGCAAGTTTGGCCATCCGATGCTTTCCAGATGTGTGCACGAAGAGCACGTCCGGTCGGCGGTCGCCGGAAATAGACGGAAGGCTCAATATGGACTGATAGAACATACAATCGGCATCAGCCTCACAGATCACGACATGCTCAAAGAAAATACCATCGAAGACTCGCGAGAAGCGCGCTAGGGTGTCTTTGGCAACTGTCTTCGTTTGGTCATTGCTTAGTTCTCTGACCCTATTTACTTTCCCGTCTCGGCGCAGGCGTACAATGCGAACCTTGTCAGAGCCGCCATCCATCAACCCGTCTAGAACATCCGTGCTGTGAGTAGATATGAATAGCTGGGCATTTGCATCGCTGTTCTCCGCGATGTAGCGACCAAGTAGGCGCGCTTGAGGAGGGTGTAGAAATGCTTCGGGCTCGTCCAGAAATTGGATTGAATGGGTTTGTGCCGCAAGCACGTGTAGTATGACAGAAGCAAAGCTGCGCATACCGTCGCCTTGCGCGTCGAGCATGACGTTCGTGCCTTGCAACTCCTCGACAAACGCTTTGGAAAGCTCATCCTCGCCGGGTGGTACGGCTGGCTTCTCACCAACGTAGAGCGGGTATTTGCCGCCACCGGCACGGAATGGAGTAAGGTCCTTGCCAAAGGCATGCCGGAACTTATTGCTGAGATCCTTCGACAGGTCGGGATCCATCAGTAGCATATGTATCGGATGCTTAGGCGGGTCCTGAAACAAAGCAATAGCTGGCGCTGCGTTCGAATCTTGTATGCGGCTTTCGGTGGGAAGCCGTTTGGCAAAGAACGGTGCAACCGGATGTCGGTCAGTCCGCTCATCAAAATACTGCAAGTGCTTGTGGTGGATGCTGTAACCGATACCGCCATAGGTCAAGTTGACACTGTCACCACTCTTCTGCGCCTTGGCTTCGAGGTATGCTCGCAGATCGGCCTGCGTTCCCACCTTAAGTATTGTTGCGTCTTTAACGACGATTCCCGGAGTAGACCTCGCGATCCACGCCTCCAGTTCACGCAGTGCTGCGCTCTTGCCCGCGTTGTTAGGGCCCACGAAAACGACGATGTCGCCCTCGTCCAGTGTCAGTGTGGTTCCATCTGAAAACGTGATTGTCTGAAAAGATATCCGCGGATGTAGTAAGTCGTCATCACCTTCTGCGGCTAAGCTCTCGTGGCTTTCTGGTGTCATGAATTTCCCTATCGCGTTGACGGACAAACAGACCGAACTACCTTCTGTTCTTCAGCTATCAATATGCTCAGATGGTAGTTGCCCCACTAGGTGAAAAGGCTCTTTTTGCTGCCCCTTGCGGCAATTCCGGTACTACAACGCAAAACATGCAACCTCCTACAATCATTCGCAAGCTCCCAAAGCACATGTCAGGCAATGAATCAGCGTTGCACCTATCGCATGCGACCACTTGCCTTTGATTCTCAAGTGAGGCGTCTTGATGCGACATTACAATGAAACCACGCCCCCAAGCTCAGCATTTACCGTTGTTTATTGAAATGGTGGCCGTTTCAGGGTCGCCCACCAAGCCCCAGAACATAAGGCTACCCTTGCTATCTCCCGAAGTGCGGCATTAGGGTGTGACACACGATCAACCGCACACCTTTTTCCTGAGCCTTCTCAAAGACTTAAAATCGTGGTGGAGTTCCCCCTAGGCTCCACCAAAACCTATCCATTCCAGCAATCCCGATCCGACAGTTCCGATCCAGCAAGATGCTGAAGCGGAACGCGTTTGCGCGTCTGGGTTTGCCTGCCCCATTCCCCCACTTTGATTGCCCTCCTTGCGGGACGACCCTGTTGCGGCCCGTTGCCGTCGAAACCGGGTCCCTCGCCCTACAGACACGTGTTGTCTGAGGCGACATCAGGGCGAGGCGGGCCGACAAACGAAAAACGCCCGGAGAGTTTCCTCCCCGGGCGCATGGTGTCGCGATTCACGCTTCGTCTGAACCGGTGCGTCTCAGCCGATGATGGCGTTCAGCGCGGCACTGGGGCGCATCACCTCAGCGGTCCGGACCCGGTCGGCGTGGTAGTAGCCGCCCAGATCCACCGGGTTTCCCTGCACTGCGGCCAGTTGATCGAGGATCTCGGCCTCCTTGGCGGCCAGCGCCTCGGCGATCGGTTTGAAGTGTGCGGCCAGATCGGCATCGTCTTGCTGCGCCGCCAGCGCCTCGGCCCAGTAGCGGGCGAACCAGTAGTGGCTGGCGCGGTTGTCCGGCTCTCCGACCTTGCGCGAGGGCGAGCGGCCCTGATCCAGAATGCCCTGAGTCGCGACCTCGGCGGCGGCGCCCAGCACGGCGGCCTTGGCGTTACCCCGAACATCGGCAAGGAAGTTCAGCGATTCGCTCAGCGCGCAGAACTCACCGGTGGAATCCCAACGCAGGTGGTTTTCTTCCAGCAGCTGTTGCACGTGTTTCGGAGCCGAGCCGCCAGCGCCGGTTTCAAACATGCCGCCGCCGTTCATCAGCTTGACGATCGACAGCATCTTGGCCGAGGTGCCCAGTTCCAGGATCGGGAACAGGTCGGTCAGGTAATCGCGCAGCACGTTGCCGGTGATGGCGATGCTGTCCTTGCCCGCCGTGATGGTCTCCAGCGAGGCACGGGTGGCTTCGCGCGGGGCCATGATCGCGAACTTGTCGGCAACACCGGCCGCGTCCAGCGCCGCTTTCACATATTTGATCACCTCGGCGTCATGGCCGCGATTTTCGTCCAGCCAGAAGATCGCCTGAACGCCGGTCAGACGCTGGCGGTCTATGGCAAGCTGGATCCAGTTTTCAATCGGCGCCTTTTTCGCGGTGCTGGCGCGCCAAATGTCGCCGGCCTCAACGTCAAGCGCATGCAGCACATCGCCATTGGCCAGAACGATGCGGATCGTGCCATCGGCAGGCACCTCGAAGGTGGTGGGGTGCGAGCCGTATTCCTCGGCCTTCTGGGCCATCAGGCCGACGTTCTGCACGGTGCCGACGGTGGTCGGGTTCAGCGCGCCATTGGCTTTGAAAAAGTTGATCGCCTCGTCGTAGATCGGCGCATAGCAATCATCGGGAATGATGCAGTTGCTGTCGCCCTCTTTGCCATCCGGGCCCCAGCCCTTGCCGCCCGCGCGGATCAGCGCCGGCATCGAGGCGTCGATGATCACGTCCGAGGGCACATGCAGGTTGGTGATGCCCTTGTCCGAGTTCACCATGAACATGTCGGGACGCTCGGCATTGCAGGCCTCGATCGCGGCCATGATCTCGGCGTTGCCCTTGACCCGCTCCAGCACATCGCCAAGACCCGAGTTCGGGTTGACGCCCAGCGCCGCCATCTCGTCGCCAAATTTCTCGAACACCGGGGCCAGCCAGGCTTTGACCGCATGGCCGAAGATGATCGGGTCAGAGACCTTCATCATCGTCGCCTTGAGGTGGATCGAGAACAGGATGCCGTCCTTTTTGGTGGCTTCGATCTGATCCGTCAGGAAGGCGTCGAGCGCCTTGGCCGACATGAAGGTGGCGTCAACCACCTCGCCCTCGATCAGGGGCCAGTTGTCCTTGAGCACGGTGGTGGTGCCATCCTTGCCGATGAATTCGATCTTGGCCGGGCCGGCCTGATCGGCGGTCAGGGTCGCGGCCACCTCGTTGGAGTAGAAATCATCGCCCGACATCGAGGAGACATGCGTCTTGCTGTCGGATGTCCACGCGCCCATGCGGTGCGGGTTGTTCTGGGCATAGGATTTGACCGCCTTGGCGGCACGACGATCAGAGTTGCCTTCGCGCAGGACCGGGTTCACGGCCGAGCCCTTGATCGCGTCGAACCGGGCGCGGACAGCTTTTTCCGCGTCGGTGGACGGCGTTTCGGGATAGTCGGGGATGTCATAGCCTTGCGCCTGCAGTTCCTTGACCGCGGCGGAGAGCTGCGGCACCGAGGCCGAGATGTTGGGCAGCTTGATCACGTTGGCGTCGGGTGATTTCACCAGTTCGCCCAGTTCGGCCAGATCGTTGGACTGGCGCTGTGCCTCGGTCAGGTTCTCGGGGAAGGTGGCGAGGATGCGCGCGGCAAGCGAGATGTCCTTGGTGCCAACATTGATTCCCGCCGCCCCGGCAAAGGACCGGATGATCGGCAGCAGCGAGGCGCTGGCCAGTTCGGGCGCTTCGTCTACGATGGTATACAGAATGTCGGGCTTGGAACTGTCTGCCATGTGTGTGGTACCTTTTTTTGCCAGTCAGGTGGCGTGGGAACTGAAATGTATGGGCGCGCGGGCGCGCGCGCCGGGGCGGAAATGCTGCGGGCGATGCGCGGCGCGAAGTGCTGCGGCGGCCCGGCTTTGCCGCCCCCTCTAGCCCACCGCGCGCGGGTAATCAATCGACTGCGCCCGCGCAATTTGCCCCAGTTGGCGCAAACATGTGTCCCGCGCGCCCCCCAAGCCCCGGCGCGCGGCGGCGACAGGCCGCCGATCCCGGGCCAGATCGGCCCTTGGCGGGGGCCTCGGAACCGGGCAAAAGGATCGTCCCAAACGGATCGCCCGAACAGAAAACAGGAGTCGCCCTTGGACATTGCCCCGCAGACCGCCGCCCGCATCGCCCGCACCATCGCAACCGAGATCGCCGCCCGCCCGGAACAGGTGGGCGCGGCGGTCAAGCTGCTGGACGAAGGCTCGACCGTGCCGTTCGTCGCGCGCTATCGCAAAGAGGCGACCGGTGGGCTGGACGACACCCAGTTGCGCACGCTGTCGGACCGGCTGGCCTATCTGCGCGAACTGGAGGCGCGGCGCGAAACGATTCTGGGGTCGATCAAGGATCAGGGCAAGCTGACCGCGGATCTGGCGAAATCCATCACCGGCGCCGAGACCAAGGCGCAGCTTGAGGACATCTATCTGCCCTACAAGCCCAAGCGGCGCACCAAGGCGATGATCGCGCGCGAAAACGGGCTGGAGCCGCTGGCCGATGCGATCCGGGCCGAGCGCGCAGCCGAGCCCGAGGCCTTGGCGGCAGACTATGTCAGCGAGGCAGTGCCCACGGTCAAGGATGCGCTGAACGGGGCGCGCGACATCATCGCCGAAGGGCTGGCCGAAAACGCCGCACTGCTGGGCGATCTCCGCGCCTTCATGCAGGGCGAGGCGCGGCTGACCTCGAAACTGGTCGCGGGACAGGAACAGGCGGGGGCCAAGTTCTCGGACTATTTCGACCATGTAGAGCCGTGGTCCAAGGTGCCGTCGCACCGGGCGCTGGCCATGCTGCGGGCGCAGAAAGAGGGCGTCGTGACGCTGGACATTGCCCCCGATCCCGAGACCGGCGCGGCGCGGGCCGAGGCGATTGTCGCCTCCTACCTCGGGACCAGAACCGAGCAACCGGGCGATCAATGGCTGCGCAAGATCGCCGGCTGGACATGGCGGGTGAAGCTGAGCCTGACGATGATGGTCGACCTGATGGGCGATCTGCGGGCGCGAGCACAGGACGAGGCCATCGCGGTGTTTGCCCGCAATCTCAAGGATCTGCTGTTTGCCGCCCCCGCCGGGGCGCGGACCACGCTGGGGCTTGATCCCGGCATCCGCACCGGCGTCAAGGCGGCGGTGGTCGATGCCACCGGCAAGCTGATCGCGACCGACACGCTGTATCCGTTCCAGCCCAAGAACGATCTGCGCGGCGCGCAAGTCAGCATCCTGAAGATGATCACCCAGCATGGGGTCGATCTGATCGCGATCGGCAACGGCACCGCCAGCCGCGAGACCGAGCGCATGGTGGCCGAGGTGATCCAGAACCTGCCCGCCTCGGTCAAAGCCCCGACCAAGGTGGTGGTGAGCGAGGCCGGCGCCTCGGTCTATTCGGCCTCGGAACTGGCGGCACGGGAATTTCCCGATCTCGACGTATCCTTGCGCGGCGCGGTGTCGATTGCGCGGCGGTTGCAGGACCCGCTGGCCGAACTGGTCAAGATCGAGCCGAAAAGCATCGGGGTGGGCCAGTATCAGCACGATGTCGATCAGCACAAGCTGGGCAAATCGCTGGAGGCGGTGATCGAGGACGTGGTGAACGCGGTGGGGGTCGATCTGAACACCGCCTCGGCGCCGCTGCTGTCGCATGTCTCTGGTCTGGGGCCGGGGCTGGCCGACTCCGTGGTCACCCACCGCGACCTCAACGGCGCGTTCAAATCCCGCAAGGAGCTGCTCAAGGTTGCCCGTCTGGGACCGCGCGCGTTCGAGCAATGCGCCGGGTTCCTGCGCATCCGCGACGGGAAGGAGCCGCTTGATGCCTCTTCGGTGCACCCGGAGGCCTATGCGGTGGCGCGCCGCATCGTCTCGGCCTGTGGGCGCGATATCCGCCAGATCATGGGCCATGAGGGCGCGCTGAAGGGGCTTAGCGCCGAACAATTCGTCGATGACACCTTCGGCCTGCCCACGGTGCGCGATATCCTGACCGAGCTGGAAAAACCGGGCCGCGACCCGCGCCCCAGCTTCAAGACCGCCAGTTTCGCCGACGGGGTCGAGGCGATCACCGATCTGAAACCGGGCATGGTGCTGGAAGGCACGGTGACGAACGTGGCCGCCTTTGGGGCCTTCGTCGATATCGGGGTGCATCAGGACGGGCTGGTGCATGTCAGCCAGCTTGCCGATCGTTTCGTCAAGGACCCGCACGAGGTGGTCAAGGCCGGTCAGGTGGTCAAGGTCACGGTGGTCGAGGTCGACGTGCCGCGCAAGCGGATCGCCCTGACCATGCGCAAGGATGGCGGCGCCAGCGCCAAGGCTGAGCGTACCGAACGTGGGTCCGATACCGCCAACCGTGGCGGCGGTGCGAAGGGCAAGCCGCGCGGGCCGATGTCGGCCAGCCCCAAGGGGGGCGCCAAGGACGGGTCCCAAAGCGGCGGGCAGAAATCATCGCAAACCGGTGCGCTGGGGGCGGCCTTGCAGGACGCGATGCGGCGGAAATGAGGGAATAGGCGGAGCCCCCCGAACCAACCGTTGTTCCTATGCGAGAAGGGTTGCGCCTGCCGAGGGGCAGGCGGGCGCAGCCCGTCCTGCGGTCGGGCGGAACCTGTGGGCGGCGCTTTGGTCTATTCCGATCCGCTAACCCGCCTCGCCGCTCTCCGCCTGGAGCGCGCCCAGATCGTCAAGGATCGGGCAATCGGGCCGATCGTCTCCGGCGCAGCAGGACACCAGATGCGCCAGCGTGGCGCGCATCGACTGGAGCTGCGCGATCTTTTCGTCGATCCGGCGCAGATGGTCCTGCGCGATCTGCTTGACCTGCCCGCTTTCGCGGCTGTCATCGGCGTAAAGCGCCAACAGAGAGCGGCAATCCTCGATCGCAAAGCCCAGCGCCCGCGCCCGGCCCAGAAACGACAACCGGTGCAGATCGCTTTCGCTGAAGCTGCGATAGCCGTTCGGGCTGCGGTCGGGGCGGATCAGGCCGATCTCTTCGTAGTAGCGGATGGTCTTGGCCGGAAGGCCGGACCGGCGGGACACGTCACCGATATTCATCGCGGGGCTCCTTTTCCATCTGGCATCTATTCAGCCGGGACCGCCGCAGGCGCGGCCCCCACGCCGGATTTGGCGGGGCCCTCGACCATCGCCGGGCGAACCCGGCGCAATCGCAGCGCGTTGCTCAGCACAAAGACCGAGGACAGTGCCATCGCCCCGGCGGCCAGAACCGGCGACAGCAGCAGCCCGAAGGCGGGATAGAGCACCCCCGCCGCCACCGGAATCAGCGCGGTGTTATAGCCAAAGGCCCAGAACAGGTTCTGGCGGATATTGCGCATCGTCGCGCGCGAGATTTCGACCGCGTTGACCACGCCGCGCAGATCGCCTGACATCAGCACCACATCAGCCGAGTCGATGGCCACGTCGGTGCCGGTGCCGATGGCGATGCCGACATCCGCATCGGCCAGCGCCGGGGCGTCGTTGATGCCGTCGCCGACAAAGGCCAACCGCGCGCCGCCCGCGCGCAGATCCTGCAACGCCGCGACCTTGCCCTCGGGCAACACGCCCGCGATCACGGTGTCGATGCCGGTCTCGCGCGCGATGGCCTGCGCCGTGGCCTGTTTGTCGCCGGTGATCATCGCCACCTTGAGCCCCATCCTGTGCAGCGCCGCGACCGCCGCGGCGCTGCTTGGTTTGACCGGATCGGCCACCGCGATCACCGCCGCGATTCTCCCATCGACGGCGGCGAACAGCGCGCTGCGCCCGCGTGCTGCCAGCCGTGCCTCGTGATCCGCAAGCGGGCCGGTCTCGATCCCCTCGCGCGCCATCAGCCGGTCGGCCCCCACCAGCACCTCGTGCCCGGCGACACGCGCGCGCACGCCATAGCCGGTGATCGAGGTGAATTGATCCGCCTCAAGGCTCGGCACCGCCTCGGCACGGGCGGCGCGCAGAATCGCCTCGGCAATCGGATGTTCCGAGCGCGCCTCGACCGCCGCGATCAAGGCCAGCACCCCGGCGCGCTCAAACCCTTCGGCCAGCACCAGATCGGTCAGCTCGGGCCGCCCCTCGGTCACGGTGCCGGTCTTGTCCAGCGCCACGAGGGTCACGCCAGACAATTGTTGCAGCGCATCGCCCTTGCGAAACAGCACCCCCATCTCGGCGGCGCGCCCGGTGCCCACCATGATCGAGGTCGGCGTTGCCAGCCCCATGGCGCAGGGGCAGGCGATGATCAGCACCGAGACCCCCGCCACCAGCGCCAGTGTCAGCGCCGGATCAGGACCGACGACCAGCCAGACCAGCACGGTGAGCAGCGCCGCCGACATGACGGCGGGCACAAACCACAGCGTGATCTTGTCGACCAACCCCTGAATCGGCAGCTTGGCGCCCTGCGCCTGTTCGACCATGCGGATGATCTGCGCCAGCGTGGTGTCGGCCCCGACCCGGGTGGCGCGGAACTGAAAGCTGCCGCTGCCGTTCACGGTACCACCGGTCACGCTGTCGCCCGCCGCTTTCGCCACCGGCTGCGGCTCGCCGGTGATCATGCTTTCATCCAGATAGGATGTGCCCTCGCTCACTTCGCCATCCAACGCGATGCGCTCGCCGGGGCGGACCAGCAGGATGTCGCCGGGGCGGATCGCCTCGACCGCGACATCGACCGCGCCGCCGTCGCGCAACACCCGCGCGGTGCGCACTTGCAGGCCCAGAAGGCTTTGGATTGCGGCGCCGGTGCGGCCCTTGGCCCGTGCCTCAAGGAAACGGCCCAGAAGGATCAGCACAACGATCACCGCCGCCGCCTCGAAATAGACCGCGCGCACCGCCTCGGGCAGAACACCGGGCAGAAAGGTCGCCGTGACGGAATAGAGATAGGCGGCCCCGGTGCCGACCGCGACAAGGCTGTTCATATCGGGCGCCCCGCGCAGCAGCGCCGGAATACCCTTGGCGTAAAACAGCCGCCCCGGCCCGACCAGCACGAGGGTGGTCAGGATGAATTGCACGATCCAGCTTGTCTGTTGTCCGATGGTCCCGGCGATCAGGTGATGAAAGGCCGGGATCATGTGACCGCCCATTTCCATCACGAAGACCGGCAGCGCGAGGGCGGCGGCGATCAGCGCCTTTTTCGCGCTCTCGCGCGCCTCTGCGTTTTTGCGCGCGCTGCGATCCTCGGCGGCATCCTGTTTTGCGATGGTGGCGGGATAGCCCATATCGGTTGCCGCCGTGATCAGTTCGGCCGGCCCGATCGCCCCCTCCAGATAGGTCACGGTGGCGGTCTCGGAGGCGAGGTTCACATTGACTTCCAGCACCCCCGGCAGCCCTGCCAGCGCCCGATCCACCCGCCCGACGCAGGAGGCGCAGGACATCGACGCGACGTTCAGCGTCACCGTCGCACGCCGCGCCGGATAGCCAAGCGTATCGAGCGCCACCGCCACCTCGCCCACGCGGGCGGGGGCATCAACGTTCATCTGCGCGGTTTCGGCGGCGAGATTCACCGCCACATCGGTGACCCCCGGCAACGCGGCCAGCGCCCGGTCAACCCGACCCGCGCAAGAGGCGCAGGACATGCCCTGAAGCGACAGGGTGATATGGTGTGTGCTGGTCATTGGAGCCTCCGTTCGGTCGATCTGCGCCTGACATAGTCCTTCCAGTAACTGGAGGGTCAAGGGCAATGATAAAGTTTCCCTGCGCGCGACCCTGCGCTTGACCTTCCCCCGCTGGAGCACGGCAGAGTGCGCCGCAGAAGAATCGACTCAAGAAAGAGATGACATGACCTTCACCGTTCCTGATATGAGCTGTGGCCATTGCACCGCGGCCATCGAAGCCGCGATCAAGGCTGCGGACCCCGCCGCGACGGTCGCCTGTGATCTTGCCGCCCACACCGTATCTGTTCAGAGCGCATTGTCAGACGCGGCGATTGCCGCCACGCTGACCAGGGCGGGATATCCTGCAACCTGACCCAACCATGGTGCAAAGGGGCGGGCCAATCTGTGGACCCCGCCCCCGCCGCTCGCCCTCCGACAGCCGCCCCACGACCGCCGCCCCATGACCGCCGACAGCCGAACCAGACCCGAAACTGAAAAGATTTATTCAGTGCGAATCGCATCTGTCACTATCTTGACATAGAAGCGATATATCGGGACACTCAGCTTGCTACACCCCGGTTTTCCGCGCCAATCCCGACCACTGACCGCGCACCGGGGCCCCGCACCGTTCCAGCCCTCTGGCACGGGCCTGAACCGCGCGCCGCGCAATGTGAACTTTTTATTATCCCATTGACACAAAAGGGTTTTTCCACAATCCTTCCGGCACAGTTCATCCGAAACGTTTTACTGGGAAAAACCGATGAAACATGTTGCCTCGGCGGTCTGCTCCGCCCTAACGATTGCCTTTGTCTGCGGCTCCACACCGGCCTCCGCTGATACCCTGCGCCTGCTGACCTGGGGCGGCTACGCCCCCGAAAACGTGGTGGCCAAATTCGAGGCCGAAACCGGCCACACCGTCGAAGTCACCAAATCGAACAACGAAGAGATGATCGCCAAGCTGCGCGCCACCGGCGGCGGCGGCTTTGATCTCGCCCAGCCCAGCCAAGACCGCATCGCCGGTCCGCAGGCTGAATTCGGCATCTACAAGCCGATCGACCTGAGCAAGATCGACAGCGCGCAATTCATCACCTCGATGCTGGAGGCCACCAAGGCCAACACCACCGTCGGTGGCGAAATCTATGGCGTGCCGCATGTCTGGGGCACCTCGGGTCTGGTGGTCGACACCAAAAAGGCGCCTTCGGTCAAGGATTACACCGACCTGTGCAACGCCGAGGTGGCGGGCAAGGTCTCCTATCGTCTGAAACGCCCGACGCTGATCGGCTTTGCCTTTGCGATGGGGCTGGACCCGTTCGCCGCCTATGGCGACGAAGCCGCCTATAAGGCGGTCATGGACAAGGTCGAGGCCAAGCTGGTCGACTGCAAACCCAATGTCAAAACCTATTGGGGTGGCGGGGACGAGCTGATGGGCCTGCTGCGCTCGGGCGAAATCGTGGCCTCGATGGCTTGGGACACCGGCGGCTGGAAGCTGAACGCCGACATGCCCGACATCACCTTTGTCGCACCGGCTTCGGGTGCGCTGGGTTGGGTCGACACCTTTGTGCTGCCCGCCAAGGGCCGCGCCGATGACGCCGCCTATGCCTGGATCAACTTTGTGATGCAGCCCGAGGTCGCCGCGATGATCACCGAGGCCGCCGGCAACTTCACCGCCTCCAAGGGCGCGGATGCCTTTGCCGACGAGGCGCTGAAAGTGCGCTATCAGGCCAGTTTCCCGGCCGAAGCGCTGGACAACATCAAGTGGTATCCGCCGGTTCCGGCCGGGCTGGAGGCCATCGAGGGTGGCGTTCTGGACCGCGTCAAAGCCGCCAAGTAACCCACAGCATACGCAAATCAGCGGCACCCGGGCCAGACCCCGGGTGCCGTATATTCAATTCCGGAAGACCCCATGACCCCAGATCTCGAATGCCTGAACCTGGTCAAGAAATTCGGCGCCACGACCGCAGTGGACAATGTTTCGTTCGATGTGCCGCCGGGCTCGTTCTTTTCCATCCTCGGGCCATCGGGCTGTGGCAAGACCACGATCATGCGCATGATCGCGGGCTTTCTCGAGCCCAGTTCCGGCGACATCAAGATCCGGGATCGTTCGGTCCTGAACACGCCACCGAACAAGCGACCGGTGAACATGGTGTTTCAACATCTGGCGCTGTTCCCGATGATGACCATCGCCGAGAATATCGGCTATGGGCTGCGCCGCGCCGGGCTGCCCAAGCCCGAGATCGCGCGCAAGGTCGACGAGGCGTTGGAGCGAATCGGCCTGCCGGGCATCGGCCAGCGCAAGGTTGACGAACTGTCGGGTGGGCAGAAACAGCGCGTCGCCATCGCCCGCTGCATGGTGCTGGAACCTGACGTGCTGCTGCTGGACGAACCTTTGGGCGCGCTCGACCTCAAGCTGCGCGAGCGGATGAAGGTCGAGCTCAAGGCGCTGCAGGCGGCGTTTGACACCACATTCGTCTATATCACCCACGACCAATCCGAGGCGCTGGTCATGTCCGACCAGATCGCGGTGATGAACCATGGCCGGTTCGAGCAGATCGGCACCGGGCGCGAACTGTATTATCGCCCCGACAGCGCCTTTGTCGCGGGCTTTGTCGGCGACAGCAACCGCTGGGCCGGAGAGATCACGCGGGTCGACGGCGACGGTCTTGAAATCCGCACCGACAGCGGGCTGCTGCTGCGCGGCGCCAGCCATGGACGGGTGCTGAGCGTTGGCGAGAAGGCGCAGATCTTTGTCCGCCCCGAGGCGATCCGCATCGCCCATGACGCCGGAGAACTGGACCATTTCGACAACCGGATGACCGGGCGCGTCACCTCGCTTTTGTTCAATGGCGCGGCCAGCCGCATCATCGTGCAAGACCCGGAAGGGCGCGAAGAGATCGAGGTGAACCTGCCGCAATCGGGCGAATTCGCCGGGCTCGCCCGCGGCGCCGAGGTGCGGATCGGCTGGTCCGGGGCGCAGGGCAATTGTTTCGCCGCCGGAGGGCACTGAATGCGCACGCAAGCGAAACTGGGCCTGTTCCTGCTGCTGTCGCCGCTGCTGCTGTGGCTGACGCTGCTGATCCTGATCCCGCATGTGGACATGTTGCTGGTATCGCTGCGCGAACGTATCGGCGTTGGCCAATACCAGACCAGCCTTGCCAACTATTTCACCTTTTTCAGCGAACCGCTGTATCTGCGCACCTTTGTGCGCACGGCGGTGATGTCGATCATGGCCACCGCGATCACCCTGCTGATCGCCTTTCCGGTATCCTATTACATCGCCAAGATGGCGCGCGGGCGGGTGCGCTCGGCGTTGTTCCTGCTGTGTCTGGTGCCGTTCTGGGTGTCAGAGCTTGTGCGCACCTTCGGCTGGATGATCCTGCTGCGTGAAACCGGCGTCATCTCCAAGCTGCTGCAATACCTGAACCTGACCGATGGTCCGGTCGAATTGCTGTACAACGATGCCGCGATCATGGTCGGGCTGGTCTATACCTCGATGCTGTTCATGGTGGTGCCGCTGGTCACGACGCTGGAAAGCCTGCCGGACGAGGTGATCGAGGCGGGCTATGATCTGGGCGGCAACGGGGTGAGCGTGCTGCGCGAGATCGTGATTCCGCACGCCATGCCGGGCATCGTGTCGGGCTGCATCGTGGTGTTCATGCTGAGCCTCGGCAACTACCTGACGCCGACCATGCTGGGCGGCAAGGACAGCCTGTGGTTCACCGAGCTGATCTATTCCCAATTCATCGTCCGCTTCAACTGGGAGCTGGGCGCGGCGTTTGGCTTTATGCTGCTGATCCTGTCCTCGACCATCGTCTGGGGCATGCTCAAGCTGACCGGCCAGTCGCTGGAAAAGACAATGGGCTGAGGAAACCGTACAGATGATCCCCTCGATTCCCCAATCCCGCTTTCTCACGGCCAGCTACACGGCCTATATCGCGCTGTTCTTCATCTTCCTCGCGCTGCCGCTGGTGGTGGTCGCGGTGTTCGCCTTCAACGACAGCCAGTTCCCGTCGCTGCCGTGGGAGGGGTTCACCTGGAACTGGTTCTTTGGCGCAGAGCGGCCGATGATCGGCGTGTTTCACGAACGCCCCATCCTGCGCTCGATCGGCACCTCGGCCTTTGTTGCCGTTTTCGTGTCGATCCTGTCGGTCGGCGTCGGGCTGTCCAACGCCTTCCTGTTCAACCGCTACCGCTTCCCCGGTCAGGGGCTTTTGTATGTCCTCATGCTGCTGCCGCTGGTGATCCCGGGGATCGTTCTGGGTATCTCGATCCTTGTCGCCTCCAGCCGCGCGGCCGAGGGGCTGTGGGATCTGGCGCAATGGGATGTGGACGCGCTGCGCCCCGGTCTGACGCTGGTGATCCTTGGGCAATTCTCGTTTGTCGCCACCATCTCGACGCTGGTGATCGCGGCGCGGTTGCAGAAGTTCGACCAGACGCTGGAAGAAGCCGCGCTGAACCTTGGGGCGAACCGTCTGACCGCCGTACGCACGGTGACGCTGCCCTATCTGATGCCCGCGATGATCGGGGCCTTTGTGGTGGCCTTCCTGATGAGCTTTGAGAATTTCAACACCACGCTGATGCTGGTGGGCTCGGACGCGCCGCTGACGATTGCCATGTTCGACCGGCTGAAAGAGGGGTCGACCCCGCTGCTCAACGCGGTGTCGCTGTTGCTGATGCTGGTGTCCAGCGGGCTGGCGCTGATCATGATCTTTGCCCAGCGCCGCACCTGACGCGATGCCCCCCTGCCCCGGCTCGGTTGCGCATCGGTGCTGCGGGTCAGGCCGGGACGTTTTCCACGTCGCGCAGAACCTGCTCCAGAAACCGCCCGGTGTCGCGGTAGTGCGCCGCCAGCAACTCTGCCGCCCGACCCGCGTCGCGATCCAGCGCGGCGTCCATGATCGCCTTGTGCTCGGCGCTGACATCGCGATCCTGGCGCAACGTCGCGGTGCGCAGCGCCAGCCCCCGATAGCGTTCGGTTTCCGTGTTCAGCTTGCCCGCGAAATCCAGCAACCAGCTTGAGCCGCAGGCCGAGATCAACGCCCGGTGAAACTCCCGGTGCCGCCGCTCCAGCTCCTGCAAGGCCGCCTCCTCCGCGCCGCCGCCCCCCAACCGCTTCACGATCAGCGACAGCGCATGGAAACTGGCGACAAGCTCCGCCTCCCATGCGTCTTCTCCCTGTGCGATAGAGCGCCGCAGCGCCTCGCATTCAACGAAAATACGGCTCTCGACCGCATCCCACATCTGCGCCACCGACAGCGCGCGCACGCGAAACCCCCGTTGCGAGGCCGAAACCACCAGTTGTTCGCCCTGCAACCGGCTCAACGCCTCGCGCAGGGGGGAAAAGCCAACACCGTAGTGCTGCTTCAACTGCTCCAGCCGCAGCGGCTGCAACGGTGGAAACCGGCCCTGCACGATATCGGCGCGCAGCTTTTCATAGACGGTATCGGACAGGGTCATGATCTCTCTCGTGCACGGATCGCCGCGCCACCACTGGGGCGCGCGCCTTGGCCCATCCTTGCCCGCATTATCGACGCTTGTCCAGATTTGCGAAATTATAGCTTTACTTCGAATATCGACTCGCACAGGCTTTGGCGGGTTGCAAAGGGAGGTCACCATGTCCAGCCATGACCAATACCGCGAAGAGGTGGCCGGGCGGGCCAATGTCGAAGACACGCCCGAACTGGTCGCATATTACGCCGATTTGAAGAAAAAGGGCGCCGGCGCACTGTGGACCGTCGCCAACAAGATCGAGCCGTGGGAGCCGGTCTCAAGTTCGGTGCCGATGCTGTGGCGCTACAAGGATCTGCGCGCGGATGTTTTGCGCTCGCTTGATCTGGTGACGCCAGAAAAGGCCGGGCGTCGGGTGATCTATCTGGATAATCCGGGACGCTCTGACGTGGCCGCCGCCGTGGGCTGGATCTATGCCGGGTTGCAGGTGATGCGGCCGGGCGAGCGGGCCTCGGCGCACCGTCATTCGGCCAGCGCGATCCGCTTCATCATGGAGGGATCGGGCGCCTATACGGTGGTCGACGGGCACAAGATGACGCTGGGCGCCAACGACTTTGTCCTGACGCCAAACGGCACATGGCATGAACATGCCGTGGCCGAGGAGGGCACCGACTGCATCTGGCAGGACGGGCTGGACATCCCCTTTGTCAACGCGATGGAGGCCAATTTCTATGAGGTGCATCCGGACCTGCAGCAGGCGGTGACGTATCCAGTCAACGACATGACCCGAACCTGGGGCAACCCGGGGCTGACGCCCGGCGGCGGGGCATGGACCAAGGGATATAGTCCGCTGTTCAAATACGAATGGGACCGCACCCATGAGGCGCTGCACAACCTTGCCGCGGTCAGTGACGGATCGCCGTTTGATGGCATCCTGATGAATTATGTGAACCCGGTGACCAACGGGCCGGTGATGCAGACCCTTGGCGCGAGCATGCAGATGCTGCGCCCCGGTGAGGCAACCCGCGCGCATCGCCACACCGGCAGCGCGCTGTATCAGGTGTGCAAGGGGTCCGGGCATTCGGTAGTCAACGGCCAGCGGTTCGACTGGGGCGAGCGCGACATTTTCTGCGTGCCCAGTTGGGCCTGGCATGAACATGTCAACGCCTCAAGCAACGAAGAGGCCTGCCTGTTCTGCCTGAACGACCTGCCGGTGATGCAGGCGCTTGGGCTCTACCGTGAAGAGGCATTGAGCGAAAACGGCGGGCATCAGCCCGTGACCGTCCAAGGAGAAGACAAGAGATGAGACTGGTAACCTTCCGCGCTGCTGCCGATGATGCGGGTCGCCTTGGTGTCGTGCTGGACGATATCGTGGTGGATGTTGCGGCGCTTGGCGCTTCCATTGGCCAGCCCCTGCCCGCCACCATGCTGGCGTTGATCGATCTTGGCCGCCCCGGCCTCGAGGCGTTGCAGGCGGTGCTGTATGATCAAAGCAATCTCTGGCCGATCGGCACGGCGCGGCCGCTGGCCAATGTCACCCTGCTGGCGCCGATCCCGCGCCCGCGCAAGAACATCTTTGGCATCGGATTGAACTATGCCGAGCACGTCGAGGAATCGAGCCGCGCGCTGGATACCGCCAAGGAGATGCCGAGCGAGCCGGTGATTTTCTCCAAGCCGCCGACCGCCGTGACCGGCCCCGGTGGAGCGGTGCAGCATGACATCACCATGACCCGGCAACTCGATTGGGAGGTGGAACTGGCGGTGATCATCGGCAACCGCGCCACCAAGGTCAGCGAAGACGCGGCGATGGATCATGTCTGGGGCTATTCGGTGATGATCGACATCTCGGCCCGCGACAACCGCCGGGCGGGCCAGTGGATCTATTCCAAGGGGATGGACAGCTATGCGCCGTTCGGCCCGATGATCGTGACCGCGGATGAGATCGACAACCCGCACGGGCTGGATCTTTGGCTGACCGTCAACGGGGTGGAAAAGCAACGTTCGAACACCCGGCATATGTATTTCAAGATCCCCGCCCTGATCGCGGACCTGAGCCGCGGCATCACGCTGGAGCCCGGCGATATCATCGCCACAGGCACGCCCGAAGGGGTCGGCGCGGGCCGTGATCCGCAGGAATGGTTGTGGCCCGGCGATGTGATCGAGGCGGGCATCGAGGGGATCGGCACCCTGCGCAACCCGGTGATCGCCGCCGGCCCCGCCGAGACCGGCGGTTTGCGCGGCTGAGCGGCGCGCCATGTTCTACGACTGCGCCGCGCACCCCGAGGCTTTCGTCTACAAGCTGCTGACGGCAACCGTCACGCCGCGCCCGATCGCATGGGTCACCACGCGGTCGGAGGCGGGCGTGGACAATGCCGCGCCCTACAGCTTTTTCAACGTCATGGGGCATGAGCCGCCCACCGTGGCGCTGGGCCTGTTGCGCGATCCCGTAAAGGGGTTGAAGGACACCGCCGAGAACATCTCGGCCAGTGGCGAATTCGTGGTCAATCTGGTGGCGCGCAACATGGCCGAGCAGATGAACACGACCGCAATCGACGCCCCGCGCGACGTCAGCGAGGTGGCGCTTGCCGGGCTGGACACCACGCCGTCGTCCCTTGTCGCGCCGCCGCGTCTGGCGCAGGCGCCGGTGTCGTTTGAATGCCGGCTGCTCAGTGCCGTGATGACCGGGCCGAAACAGATGGTCGTGATCGGTCGGGTGGTGGCAATCCATATCGCCGACCGCTTTCTGCTGGATGCCGAGCGGGGTCATGTGGACACCCCGGCGCTGGACCTGATTGCGCGGATGCATGGCAGCGGCTGGTACAAGGCGGGCGGCGAGATGTTCCAGATGACCCGCCCCAGCTACCCGCCAGAGCAGGACAGCTAACGCGCGGCAGCGCCGGGGCCACGGCCCAAGGCCGCATCAGACATCCCCCATCAGAATAAAGAAAAGGCCCGCTGAACCAGCGGGCCTTTCCGTGTTTGGATCAAAAAGTCTGGATCAGTTCGCGCAGGCGCGGATCTTTTCGATATCCGGGCCGTTCGGCGTCCGGCCCAAGTTGAACGGGGCCGAGGCGTCACGCCATTTGGCGTAATCCGCCAGATACTCGAGCTGGCTCAGATAGACCTTTGCGGAATCGGGGTTTTCGCAAGCGGTCTCCTCGATCACCTGGTTGGCCATTTCCTGCACCTTGGCGAGGGTCGCGTCGTCATAGCGCGTGATCACGATCCCGGCGTCAATGAACTGCTGATAGGCTTCGGTAGCACGCTTTTCGGTAAAGGACAGCGACCAGATCAGGTTGGCTTGTGCCGCGACCTTCAGATCGTCCTGCGTTTCCGGCGACAGGGCATCCCAGGACGCCTTGTTGATCATCACGCCAAAGATCGACGCGGACTGGTGCCAGCCCGGTGTCGCCCAATACTTGGTGACCTGCTGGAAACCACCGGAGAAGTCGACGTTGGGGGTCGAGAATTCGGCCCCGTCGATCACGCCACGTTCCAGCGACTGATAGATTTCGCCACCGGCCATGGACACTTGGCTGCCGCCCAGTTTTTCCAACAGACGGCCTTGCTCCAGACCGGAAAGGCGCAAGCGTTTGCCTTTGAGGTCGTCCAGCGTGACGATCTTTTCGTTGGTGCGGAAACCGGATTCGTTGTTGGTCACGCCATAGGGCAGGTACACCATGCCGAATTTGCCATAGATCTCGTTATAGAGATCCGCGCCGCCCCACTGTTCGATCCAGTTGACGTAATCAACCGCGTTGAACAGGCTCGCCGTGGTGGCCAGCGGCGAGAAGGCTGAGTTTCGGCCAGCCCAGTAACCCGGCCAGTCTGCCCCGGCCTGAATGGTGCCGGATTCAACCGCCCCAAAGACTTCACCAGCGGGAACAAGCGCGCCGCCTTCAAAGAATTCGATGGTCAGGTCATCGCCGGTCAGCTTGTTGGCCAGTTCGACGAAATGCTTGTCCATCTCGATCAGCTCGAGCGAGGTCGGCCAAGTGGTGGTCATGGTCCAGCTGTCCTGGGCCGCAGATTGCGTTGCAATCCCGGCAGCCAGTGCGAGGCCCGCCATTACATTTGTCTTAATCGTCATTACACATCCTCCTCAGGTTACTTGGAATAAAGCGTTTCGGGCAGCCAGGTGACCAGCTGCGGGAACAGGGCGATCGCCACGCACATCATTAGGATCAACCCGATGAAGGGCAGCACACCGACGATGATCTGCGATGTTTTCACCGATCTGGGCGCGATGGCGCGCAGATAGAACAGTGCATATCCGAACGGTGGCGTCAGGAACGAGGTCTGCAGCACGACCGACATCAAGACGACGAACCACAGCAGGCTGACGTCCATCTCTTGCACGATGGGCAGGAAAATCGGGAACGACAACAGGACGATCCCAGTCCAGTCCAGAAAGGCGCCCAGAATGAAGACGATGAACATCATCATCGCGATCAGCAGCCAAGGCGCCATATCGAGGTTCCGGATGATCTCTTGCGTGGCGCGCAACCCGCCGGTGATGTTGAACACCCCGGTAAAGGCGGTCGCACCGACCACGATGAACAGGATCATCGCCGAGGTCCGCCCGGTTTCCAGCATCGCGCCGTAAAAGTTGGACCAGCTGAACTTGCGCCGCATGATCACGATGACCAGCGCCAGCGCCGCCCCGATAGCCGAAGCTTCGGTCGCGGTCGCGATCCCGGCCAGCAGCGATCCGAGAATGCCGAGGATCAGAACCAGCGGCGGCACCGCTTCGATGGCCAGCATCCGCATCAGCGCCGGTTTGCTGATTTTCTCGTCCGGCTCTACCGCCGGGGCCATGTCAGGGCGTACCACCGCGACAATGAACACCCAGACCGCATAGAGCAGGCCCAGCACCACGCCGGGAACCATGGCACCGGCAAACAGCTCGCCCACGGACAGGGGGGAATAGCTGGCCATCAGGATCAGCATGATCGACGGCGGAATCAGAATGCCAAGGCAGCCCGAGGCGGCGATCACCCCGGTCGTCAGGGTCGGGCTATAGCCGTATTGCAGCATCGGGCGCAGCGCCATCACCCCCATCACGGTGATCGAGGCCCCGATGATCCCGGTGGTGGCGGCCAGCAGGATCGAAATGAACACCACCGCCAGCGCCAGCCCGCCGCGCACGTTCGACAACAGCAGCCGCAACGACTCGAACATCTTGTCAGTCACGCCAGAGTCGGACAGGAATCGCGCCATCAAGATAAAGAGCGGAATGGCGATCAGCGTAAAGTTATTCAGCACATCGCCGAAAATCCGGTTGATCACGATCCCCAGCACCATCGGCTTGCCGGCAATCAGCGCCCCCAGAACGGCGGTGCCGCCAAGCACAAAGGACAGCGGATGCCCCATGAACAGGCCCAGCAGCAGCAGGCCGAACATGCACAATGCGATGATTTCAGGCGTCACTGGGCGTCTCCTGACGGTTAAGAACGAGTTTGAGGAATTCCGAGATCCCTTGCAAAAGCAGCAGGGCCGCCGCCAAGGCCATGGCCATCTTCAACGGATAGACCGGCAGCTGCACCGAGCCATAGGTGGTCTCGCCCTGCGCATAGGATCGCATCCCGAATTCATAGGACCGGGTCATGAAAACCCAGGCGAAGGGGAAGAAGAAGATCACATATCCGGCTGCTTCGACCCAGCGCCGGGGCGTCGCCGCGAGCATCTCTGTGACCAGATCGACCCGCACATGTGCCTGATGGCGCAGTGCATATCCGCCGAGCATGACGAAATAAAAGCCATAAAGCTGTCTGGTTACGTCGAAGGCCCAGCGGGTCGGGTCGTTCAGCGCATAACGCATGAAAACGTCATAGATGATGATCGCCCCGAATATGATCGCCACAATCGAGACGATCCTGCCGACGGCCTCATTTATTCGGTCGATGAATTGAAACAACATCGCAACCCTCCCTCTTCGAGGCGACAATATAGCCGATTTTGGCAGAAACAAGTGGATTGGTTCAGTAAACCATGGGCTTTACGTAGTACTACGGACTTGATTTTCCTGAATTTCCCCTTTCGTTTCCCGCATCCATTGATGCGCCGCGAAACGGCCGACGCAAAAGTCTCGGATCGGTCAGAATCATTTACCTGATGGACGGATTCGGTGTTTGTCAAAGAAGTTGTCCGCCGATTTCATGCGGCGTCTCTGATTTCAAGGGCGCTGATTTCGTTTTCGGGGTTGAGCCATACGGGTCCTACGGGGTGCCAGTTGCGGGTCTTGCCTGACCAGCGTTGCGGGTTTTGCCCGCGTGCATTTGCATAGAGACTGGCACGGTTTTCCAGCGTTGCACGATCACGGCCAGCGTGGCGTGCATTTGGCGTGACGAAGCGGATAGCGCTATGCAAGTGCTCCCCGTTATACCAGTTGGCGAAGGAGTTTACCCAAGCCTGTGCCTCGCTTTCGTGGCAAAGCCCTTGGTCGGCCAGTTCGGGCGGTATTTGCAGGTCCGGAACAGGGCTTCTGAGAACGGGTTGTCGTTGCTGACACGTGGGCGACTGTAGGAGGCCGTGATGCCCAGTTTCTCCATCGTCACCTTCATCGTCGCGCCCTTCATTCGCTGCCCGGCAGTGCATGCGCAGCATGCATGAGAGGGGGGCTGCCATTGTCGGCGTGCAGAACAAGCGGCCGCATAAAGCAGCCCTCGGCCAGCACGGCCTGCCGGATCAGGACGGCTGCCAAGTCTGCACTTTCGCGCTCATGCACCTCCCAGCCGACGATCTTGCGGCGATCGATATCCACCCCTTTCATGGCTTGCAGGCAAACCACTGCCGGGCAGCGGATCAGATAGAGGTAGAAGAACATGCCCGCGACCGGCCCGGGCATCCAGGTTATGTCCCATGTCCAGACCTCACAGGGCGCGCAGGCCTTATAGCTGGTGGGCGGTTTGCGCCGCGCCGGAGGCTTGGCCCGACCGCGGTGCTGCTGCTGTCCATCGGCGCGCAGAATGCGGTAGAAACTCGATTCCGAGGCCAGATACCGCCCTTGATCAGCCAGTTTTGGCACGATCTGGCTGGGCGGAAGACTGGCGAATGCCTTTGAATTACAGGCGTCCAGCACGGCCGCGCGTTCAGCCGCGCTCAGCTTGTTGGCCGGTTGCGGACGCGACACGAGGGGACGATGATCAGGGTGAACCTGCCCGTCTTTTGTCCAGCGTCGCAGGGTCCGGTCGCTGATCTGCAACTCGGCGCAGGCTTTGGCACGCCGCGCACCAGCGGCGACGGCTTTGGTGATCAGAACAACTGCGGCTTGGCGATGTGGTGTGCTGATCATGCGTCCTCTCCGTCCCCCCCCAGATCGCGTGAGCCTTTTTTCGCAGAACCAGCAGCGCTGCAGTTTCGGCCAGGGCTTTCTCTTTGCGCGCCAGCTCTCGCTCCAGATCCTTGATCCGTTTTCTCTCCGACTTGGTCGCGCGACCCAGACGCGCCGTGCTGGTGCGATCCCAGTCATTGGCCTGTTCGCAGGCCGAACGCCACGCTGCGATCTGCGTCGGATAGAGCCCGCGCTTGCGGCAGTATTCAGCCAAATCGGTCTCGTTCAGCGCTGCCGTTTCCAGAACCGCCGCAATCTTGTCACGTGAAGACCAGCCCGCTGGGCTGGCGTCAGCATCGGGCAGAAGCTGGCCCTTGCTCCGCGCCACAGCACGCCACTTATGCAGCGTCGCCTCGGAAATACCTTCCTCCTGCGACAACTGCCGGATGGCCATGTTGTTTGGCGGCAGCATCCGCTTCAGCACAGCCGATTTGCGTTCCGGTGAATATCCCACGTCATCATCCTATCCCGCCCACCCAAGAAATAGAGGAAAAGTAGAGCAGCGGACAACTTCCCTGACACAGGGGGACAATGCCTTGTGAATCCTTCAACAGAAAAGTTCTTCATCAACACCAAGTTCCTTCGATGCACATTTCTTAAGCGTCTTGGGGTTGAATTTTTCAAGATTTTGCGCCCTAAGAGAGAGGCACCGTCTTCGGAACCAGTTTTTCAGTAGAATTAGAGGCCGCCGGCATGTCTTCGAGCCCTATTTTGAATGTTCCGGTAAACTCGGAATTTCACTCATTCATTCCAGCAGCAATCCTGCGCATGAGATACATCTATCCGGAGTTAGAGTTTGGGGCGACGGAACAAGGCGTCGCAGTCAACGGTACATCCGAGTTTGATGCCACACGTCTCGAACGCGAAGTGATCTATCAGGTCTATCGCGAGAAGATCTTCCAGCAGACATTGCCCATGCGGAAGGGTCTCTACGAGATGTTGGCAAGGTGATGCAGATCTGGCCGCTCCGGTTTCGCGATCTGGATGACCGTCGGACGGTCCTTGCAGATGATTCCGGCGCCTATTTTCTGGCTGATCTCGACTTTGTCGATCGTTACTCGGGCGATCGGCTCACCGCATCGGACGAAAAGTTCCTGCGGGAGCAGGGGCATGCCTTTGAGCGGGACGGAGATCTTGCCCATACCGGATTTCTGACGCGATGGTCGCAGCGCCAACATGTCAGTCTCGGGTCGGCCTATGTTATCTTAATCCCGACCTTGCGCTGCGATCTCAAATGCTCCTATTGCCAAGTCTCGCGGGCACCGACCGCCGCCAAGGGGTTCGACTGGGACGACGAAACTCTTCAAAACGTGTTGGGCTTTCTCAATGGCTTGCCGGTTGAGCAGATCCAGATCGAGTTTCAGGGTGGGGAACCGTTCCTACGGCTCGATCTCCTAGAGGCTGTCGCAGCGTTCGCGCGGCGGCGATTTCGGAAGGTCCGCTTTGTAGTCTGCACCAACTTGCAAACGCTCAATGAGGACATCCGTGCGTTTATTAGAAGTGACGACGTCCTGATCAGCACCTCTCTCGATGGGCCGCACCAAGTTCATACCCGGAATCGGACCGCCGATCCCCTATTGACGGAAAACTTCCTCCAAAATCTTGGGGAGGTGATCGACTTGGTTGGCCCAGAAAGGGTCTCCGCCTTACCAACTATTGACATGGAGCAACCGCCAGACCCGGAGGCACTGATTTCGTCTTACGAAGCATTCGGCTTAAGCTCGCTTTATCTGCGCCCAATCAACTACCAAGGCTTCGCCCGCAAGAGTCACCCTGCCGCCCGGACCTCGAGCGCTTGGAACGACTATTACCGAAGCTTCGTCGATGTGTTGATTGCGAGAAACGCGCGGACGGGAAGGGTGATAGAAGAATTCTACCTCGCCCATTGCCTGAGGCGCATCCTCGCCCCCGGGGCAGACAGCCACACCGATCTCAGGAACCCCAATATCCCGACCGGCGCAAACGCCGTCATCAATTTCGACGGACAGATTTACCCCAGCGACGAGGCGCGTATGCTCGCGCGTATTCGGCAAGTCGACCTGGCGATTGGAAATGTCAAGGACGGGCTCGACCACGACAAGCTGGCGCTGTTGGCACCGGCCCACATCAATACACTCGATCCAGATTGCATCCACTGTCCCTATCAGCCGTTCTGCGGCACTGATCCGATCGACGATCTCTCGCGCCACGGCCGGATCGACGTCCCGCGGCAAGAAAGCTGGTTCTGCCAGCGCCACCTCGCCGTGTTCGATCTCGCGATTGATCTGATCTACAGCACGAACCCGGCGGTCGAATTCACTCTGTCCCGCTGGCTGGGTCTCGAGACCCTTCCGGAGGCCTTGAGGCCTGCCGCGCCATGATCCAGCTGCGCCTCAAAACGGAATGCGATCGTTCTCTCACGCCCTTCGTGACCCGGATTGCGGATGAAGAACCGCAGCACGAGGACGACGCGACCCTTTTGTCGCGAGAGGCGGGTATCCTGAGCTATCGTACCGGCCATACCGACTTCCGGCTACGGGATATCTCTCCCGTGGATATCTCGGGTGACGTACTCCTGATTGATCCGCGGCGCCAGATCGCCCATCGGCTCATCCGCGCAGCTTCTCCGCACAACACGTTCCTCATCACCGAGCAATGCGACCAACTCTGTCTCATGTGCTCCCAACCTCCCAAGCAACGCCACGAGGACATGTTCGGGCATTTTCTAGCCGCAGCGCGGCTGGCGCCGCCGAACGCACTGATCGGGCTTTCGGGCGGCGAGCCCCTTTTGCACAAGGAGGGAGTGTTCAACTTCATCGATAAGGCGGTTGCCGAGCGCGACGATCTCAGCTTCCATATTCTCACCAATGGGCAGCATTTCGACGATGGAGATCTGCCCTGGCTGCGGAGGCACCGGGCGCGCCTACTCTGGGGCGTGCCGATCTACTCTAAAGATCCAGCAAAGCATGACGAGATCGTTGGTAAAGTCGGCGCCTTCGCGCAGCTGTCTCCGAATCTCGCCCTCCTCGGCTTTGCCGGAGCAGCGCTTGAGCTCAGGACCGTCGTCTTGGCGCAGAATGTATCAGGCTTGCCAGCTCTTGCTGATTTCATCACTCGGCATCTGCCCTTCGCCGCGACTTGGGCCATCATGCAGATGGAGCGCATCGGCTACGGCCGAATGAACTGGGATGGGTGCTTCTTCGATAGCAGCACCGACTTCGCCGATCTCGGCCTAGCGATCGATCTGATGCGGGCGCGCCGCCAAGGCGTCACGCTCTACAACTTCCCGCTCTGTACGGTCCCGCCCGCATATCGCGATCTCTCGGCCCAGTCGATTTCGGATTGGAAGCAAAAATACCTAGCAAGCTGCGAGTCCTGCAGCCTGCGCGCGCACTGCGCTGGTTTTTTTGAGTGGTACCGCGAGGAGGACGGTTTCATGGAGATACAATCGCAATGAAGAAGATCGGAAAGTTCGCCATCACGCTCGCGGCGGCGGGCTACCTGCCACAGGGTGCGAAGGCTGTGGTCGCGCCGCCACGGCTGGATCACGACGACGATGCTTCGGCATCGCTATTCCAGATTCTCCGGGGCGAACACAAGTATACGCTTGCCGGTCATCGTTCGCATTCGAGCCATGGCTCGCATGGCAGCCATCGCTCCTCGTCGAGCGGCGGCTATTCGAGTGGCAGCGGAACTTATCGTCCCTCGAAACCCTCGAGCAACAGCACGCCCCCTTCCTACGTGATGCCGCGCGCGCCTCAGGCCCCGAAGACGCTACCCGGCAACAGCTCGGCTTTCACTGAGATCGTCAAGCGCGTCCAGACAGCACTCTATACCTATGGCTATTACACCGGCGCAATCGACGGGATTGTCGGCACCGGCACCAAAACCGCGCTAAGCAAGTTCCAAAAGGACTGGAATCTGAAGATCACAGGCACGATCACTCCCGAGGTCCTCGATGCGCTCAATATCGTTGCGAAATAGCTGGTCCCGATACGCCCTGGTCCTGGTCGGCGGCGTGATGATCGGCCAGCTCGTTACGCCGCTCTGGATCTGGGGCGTGATCCTAGTCGCTGAACCCGCCTACCAGGAGGCAACCTATCGTTGCGATCGATCCATGCGCGCACATCTTCTGGCCAAGCAGATGGTGGAAGCCAAACCCTCCGCTGAGACCGTCCGGGTTCTCGAAGCCAGTGAAATCGCACTGATAGACTGCCAGGACTACGATCTGCTCAGAAAGCGGTTGATGCTTATCGGCCTAGACGAGACCGCGCTTGGCTACATGGCGCTCAAGGCCATCGAGGCGAAAGCCACAGACTTGCAGGATGTGATCGAGATCCATGAAATCCGTTACTAGTCTACTGATCGCGCTCATGCTCACCTGCGCAGCCCCCGCCGACGCGGAGACCATGCGAGAGGTCGTGCTGCGCAAGGCCGCGCTCGAGAACGGCCTGCGCCCCGCCGAAGAGCTCTGGCCGGAGTTCGAACCGAAAAAGGCGGGCGTCGGCAAGTCGCTCTTTGAGAGCGATCTTCTCTCGCTCACCCGCAATGTTTCATGCCGCAGCTGCCACCTCGACGAGTTCGGCTCCGCTGATGGCCTGCCGCTCGGGCATGGCGCTGGCGGCGTCGGCACCGGTGTCGAGCGGATCAAGAGTCCCGCTGGCGTCCTCTCGCGCAACGCGCTCGCGCTCTGGGGACGGGGCGGGGTCGGCTTCGATGTCTTCTTCTGGGATGGCCGGGTGGTTTCGAGGTCGGGCGAGGTTTTAAGCCAGTTCGGAACCGAAGCGCCGTCCGAAGATCCGCTGGTCGTGACTGCCCACCTGCCGCCCGTGGAGTTCCGCGAGATGATAGGGGAGAGCGATGACACCGAATGGCTCCGCCAAGGCGACGTGAAGGCCGCGGCTTTGGTTCACCATGAGATTGCCCGTCGCATCCGGGCGACGCCCGAGATCGCCGCACCTATGGCGCAGGCCTTCGGCTCCAGCGTCGAGGAGATAACCTACTTGCAGATCGCTGAGGCCATCGCCGCATTCATTCGTTCCGAATTTCGCCTACGGGATACGAAACTCCATGAGTTCGTCTTCGACGGCCAGGCGCTGACGGATGAGGAATTGGCCGGTGGTTTGCTCTTCTACGGGCGTGCGCAGTGCGCCGCCTGCCATACTGGCCCCTACTTCTCAGATCTTTCCTTCCACGTAATCCCCTTCGCGCAGTTCGGCTTCGGCTTCAATGGGTTCGGGATCGACTACGGCCGGTACAACTTCACCCAGAACCCGGAGGACCGCTACGCCTTCCGCACACCGCCGCTCTACAACGTTACGAAGACCGCGCCGTATTCACATTCCGGCGTAGAGCCGGACCTCGCCGGGGCCATAAAGGCCCATGTCGACCCCCTGGCAGAGATAGATACCAGCGAGCTTTCGCCCCTCGACCGGGTTGAAGTCTATCAAAAAATCGCCCGTTGGTCGCTTGAGCCAAGCTACGCGGTGGAACTCAGCGACGAAGAGATCGCGGAACTCGTCGCCTTCCTGGCAACGCTAAACTTCGATCCAAGGTAGGGTCGGTGAAGCCAACGCGCCCACGCACCGCGTTCGACATCCTGTTCCGGATGGCAGTCATCGGACTCGGTCTCTCGCTGCCAGTCTGGCTGTTCCTAGCAGAATTGCGTCCGCGGATACTGATGCACCGGGCCGAAGATGTTCTTCGCACCCTCGCGGCGAGCTGCGATCAGGCCGTGCGCACAGTGGAAGCCTCGGAAGAGGTTTGGGAACACTTGGATGCAGCGCGGGCATCGCTTCTGGACAGGTCCCTCCAAATCGGCCGCCTGCCGTGCAAGAGCTATGCAGCGCTGAACGAGAAATTGCTCTCGAAAGGTGTATCGCAGCATTCGCTCTCTGCCCTGCACCTGTCAGCGACCTTAGATCCCTCCTACCCGGATCTTGGACGCCCCCATGCCGATCCGGATCAGCTCAATGCTGAGCTGCGAGTCGTGGTCCGAATGTTCGACCTCTCACCGCTTCCGGTGAAGCCGTATGTGCGCGATGCGAAATTTCGTCTCGGTGAGAGGCTCTTTCATGACTCGCTTCTGAGCGGGCGTGAGGATCGTTCCTGTGCCACCTGCCATGTGCTGGCCTTCGCCACGACCGACGGGGCTGCGCTGGAAACACACCTTGATGTGTCGCCGGAGCGGCTCCCCGAGGTTCCGGCACGCAACGTTCCAGATCTCTGGAATCGGGATCACAATGATGTCTCAACGATGCTCTGGGATGGTCGTGTGCAGGCCCTAGCCGCCGCAGACCAGGGTGGGCTCGTGTTGCCCGAGGCGCTCGCGTCGGCGGAGTTCGAGAACCTCATGGCTCTGCAATCGGTGCGTCCGATCTTCATCCCCGCCGAAATGCTCGGCAAACCCGGCCCAACCAATTCGCTAGCTCCCGACGACACAAGTAGGCCAACGCCGGATGCCGTTCTCGCACGTGTCGCAACCCGTCTTTTCAACCGGGAGAAACGCGCAGAGCTGGACGAAGAGACCTATGGAGCGCTGTTTCGCGCAAGCTACGCTATTCGTTCAGCGGACGAGGTACGACCCGCGCATCTCGGCAATGCTCTCGCGCATTACATAGAGATCGAATTCCAGTCCCGGGACACGCCCTGGGATCGCTATCTCGCCGGGGATCGGAATGCTCTTTCTGCAGACCAGAAAGGCGGGGCACTCCTCTTCTATGGCATCGGAAAATGTGCGGTCTGCCACACAGGTGGTATCTTCAGTGATTTTGAGTTTCATTCCATCGGCGTGCCGGATGTCCGGGAGATGAAAGACGTCGGAAGATACTACGCCACTGGGATGGCAGAGGATCGCTTTCTGTTCCGCACGCCGCCCCTGCGCAACGTGACGCTCACGGCGCCGTATTTTCACAACGGGCAGGCCGAAACGCTCGTCGAGGCGATCGGGCAGCATCTAAACTCCTATCGGTCCGCTCGCGCCTATGCCGAGGGAGGCGAGCATTTGATGGAACCTGCGGAAATCAATTCGATATCGCCCATTCAGGCGTCGCAGTCGTTGATCTCCGACGCCCAGATCGCGCTGCTTATCGCCTTTCTGGAGGCCCTAGAAGATGACCGCGCCGGTGCCGTGTCGCGCTGAATTACCATCGCACGCTGCATTGAAGATGTGCTTGGCTAGCAGCCAGGGCCTGCCCATCGAAGGCAAGATTTTGCCCGCACGCAGACGCATGCAAGATCACCCGCGAGGAATATGAAGACGCCCGGCAGCTGGCTCGTGCGCGTTGACCCTGTGCTTGGGCCGGTCTTTGCAGCCCATGTGGAAGACTGGCCGCCGCACGAGGCAAAGATCAAGCGGTTCTGGCGCAACGCGCTTTTGCTGGAGCGGTGTTATCACGGCAATCCGATGCAGTTTCA
>JASJGL010000138.1:0-22121 GCA_033791545.1 Pseudodonghicola sp.
TCCACATCCAGACCGGCATCGGCGAAATAGCCGCGCTCGACGGCGACAAAGTTGGCCGAATGCGAGGTGAAGCGCAGCGCGCCCACCTTGATCTTGCGATTGGCCGCGATGGCCGGGGCGGCCAGGGCGGATGCGGCGGCGGTGCCCCCGATCAGGGCGAGGGCCTTGCGGCGGTTCAGGTTCATCATGATCTCCTCCGGTATGATCAGTCGTGGTTTCAGGGGCTTAGTCCCCAGATCTCAGCTCGGCCTCGATATCCTGTGCAAGGACCGAAATCGCGGCGGTCGCGTCGCGTGCCAGCACGGCATCGAGCAGCGCCTGTTGCCGCGCCTTGCGGCGGGCAAAATCCAGCCGCCCCTCGCGCAGCAGCGCCAGCCGAAAGCGGCGGCTCTGGTCAAAGAACTTGCGTTGCAGATCGCACAGGCGTGGGCTGGCGCAGGCCGCGATCAGGGTGGCGGAAAAGGCGCGGCAGGCCTCGTCCCATTCCAACGCGGTCAGGTCGTCGGGGGTGGCTTGCACCGCCTCTTCGGCCTTGCGCAGGGCATGGTGGGCGGCGATCACGCGCCCTTCCCATGCGATATCGCCTTGGGCGATGGCCAGAGTCAGCGCCAGTTTCTCGACCTCGGCGCGCACCAGAATGATGTCGCGCAGATCGTCCTCGGTCGCCGAGGTCACGCGGAATCCGCGTTGCGCGGTGGCCTCGACCAGCCCCTCGGCGCTGAGCATCCGCAGGGTTTCGCGCATCGAGTGGTTCGATCCGCCATAACGCCGCCGCAGGTCTTCGATCTTGAGCTTTTGGCTGGGTTGCAACGCGCCAAAGGAAATATCACGGCGCACCGCCGAGGCCAGCATGGCCACAACGGTTGCATCTTCCTTGGCATCGCGTCCGAAAACCATACTTATCCTAGCGCCAAAATATTGGACATTTTTACGTTTGTTTCACCATTCCCAAAACGGCGCAAGATCGTTTCCGTTGATTTCCACGCCGCAACGCAGCAGGATTCGCGCCGTGCTTTGGCGCGGATCAGGGGGCTAAGGAGCAAGCTGGCCTCGCCGGGGCGCAGGGTATCGCGCGATGGGATCGCGGTGCCTGCGCCGGGGTCACCCCTCGGAGGGGCGCATGTCGCCGGGCTGTTTCTCGGCCGCTTCAAAGCCGCCGATGATATCCAGAAGCTCGGCCGTGATCACCTGCTGGCGTAGCATCTGATGGGTCTTGCGCAGCTCATCGAGCTTGTCACCGATGCTGCGCTCGGCCGCCTGCATGGCGGTCAGGCGTTCGGCGTGTTCTGCGGCGCGCGATTGCACAATCGCGGAAAAGACGCGGGCGAACAGCAATTGCTGCACAAGGCTGCGCATCGCCGCCGGGGTCGGACCGAAACAGACCGGCAGACGCCGCGACGGCCAGCGCCGCGCCCGCAACCCGGCGAGCCAGCCGGGATCAATCGGGAACAGCGCCGCCTCGACCGGCGCGCTGCCCTCAGGCCCACCCATGCGCTGGTGAAACAGCATGAGACGCGTCACCCCGTCCTGCGCAAGCCACTGATCCAGCCGGGTCAGCACGCTGCCCACGGTGCCAGCCAGCGCCTCGGCCGTGGCCGGGGCCTCTTGCATATGGGCCGGGGGCTCGGCGGACAACTGCCAGCTGGCATCCGCGCGAGTGCCGATCACCAGAACCCGGCGCCTGTCGGCCCCGATCCCGGCGGCGGAAAGCCGGCCCAGCGCAAAGCTGACCAGCCGTTCGTTGAAGCCACCGCACAAGCCGATCTCGGAGCCGATCACGACGACACCGATACCCCCCGCACCATCCTTTGAGCGCGACACAGCCCCCAGCCCCGCCTCCTGCGGCAGCGCACGCAGTGCCACCTGAAGCCCCATCTCGACGGTTTCCAGATACTGCCCCATCGCCCGCTCGGCGGCCTCGTGGCTGCGGATGCCGACGGCCGAGATCGCCTTCATCGTGCGCACCACCGATTGCATCTCGCTCGCCACCTCGATGTGGCGGCCAAGATCTTCAAGCGTGTCCATCGCGCACCTCGTTGAGCGCCGCGCGGATCGCCGCCAGAATCACCGCGCGCCGGTCTCCTTCCAGCGGCAGGCCGCGGGCGATCTCCTCCGCCGCCGGCAGATCCGCGACCGCGACCATCACCGCGCTGGCGACCGGGGCGAACTGCGCCAGCGCGACACCGTCAAGCAGCCCCTCGGACACCGCCAGAAGCAGGGCGATCTGCTGCGCCACCGGAATTGGCGCGCCCTCGTCCTGTTTCAACGCCTCACGCACCGCGCGGCCACGGGCAAGCTCGGCGCGGGTCGCCTCGTCCAGCTTGGCCCCAAACCGGGCAAAGGATTCAAGCTCTTCGAACTGGGCATAGGCCAGCTTCAGCGGCCCGGCCACGGCGCGAAAGGCGGCAAGCTGGGCCTTGCCCCCCACCCGCGAGACCGAGCGCCCCACATCCACCGCCGGCATCTGGCCGCGCCGCGCCAGAATGGGCGACAGATAGACCTGCCCGTCGGTGATCGAAATCAGGTTGGTCGGGATATAGGCCGCCAGATTCTGCGCCTGCGTCTCGATGATCGGCAAGGCCGTGAGCGAGCCCCCCCCGGCAGCGTCGCACAGTTGCGTCGCGCGCTCCAACAGGCGCGAATGCAGGTAAAAGATATCGCCCGGATAGGCCTCGCGCCCCGGGGGACGGCGCAGCAGCAGCGACAATTCGCGATAGGCACGGGCGTGGCGCGTCAGGTCATCATAGACGATCAGCACGTCGTGCCCCGCGTGCATGAAGCTTTCGGCGATGGTGGTGGCGGCATAGGGGGCGATATATTGCAGCCCCGCAGGCTCTTCGCCGCCCGCCACCACGACCACGCAATTCTCCATCGCCCCCGCCGCGCGCAGCCGCGCGATCACCCGCGCCGTAGCATCGCCGCGCTGCCCGATGGCGCAATAGACCGAGATCACGCCGCTGCCGACCTGATTGAGGATGGTATCAATCGCCACCGCCGTCTTGCCGGTCTGGCGATCCCCCACGATCAACTCGCGCTGGCCGCGTCCGATCGGCACCAAGGCATCCACCGCCTTGATCCCGGTCTGCAGCGGCCGGATCACTGGCGCGCGGTCCATGATCGGCGGCGCGGGCACCTCGATCGGGGACAGCCGGGCCGAGCTTAGCGCCGGCCCATCGTCAAGCGGGACGCCAAGCGGATCCAGCACCCGGCCCAAAAGCGCCTCGCCGACCGGGACCGAGGCCACCCGCCCGGTGCGCCGCGCCCCCTGTCCCGGGCGCAGCCCCAGCGGGTCGCGCAACAGAACGACACCCGCCCGCCCCGGCACCAGATCCAGCGCAAGACCACTGGCACCGCCGTCAAAGGCAATCACCTCGTCCGACAGCGCCTCGTGGAACCCGCCGACCTCGACCACCCCATGCAGCACGCGCTGCACATGGCCGCGCTCATGCCGGATCAGATCGACCGGGCGCGCGGCCTCGTGGTCGATCCGGTCAAACAGGCTATCTGCAAGATCCTTGAGGCTCATCCCACCGTCTCCGGGGTGTCGAGCTGTTGCGCCACCTCCTGCGCAAAGCGGTCCAGATGTTCGGCAATGGTCCAGCCCACCCGTTGCGAGCCAAGCTGCAAAACCAAGCCGCAGGCAAGATCGCCGTCCTCAACAAAGACCGGCTCGGCCGCCGCCCCCAACAACGCGCTGAGCGCCGCCGTGATCTGGCCCCGGGCCGCGTCGGTCAGCGGCAGCGACGACAGGATTTCCGGCCGATTTCCGGCAGTAGCGGCGACATGCAACAGCGCGCGATCCTCGGTCCCGAGCCCCGACAGGCGGTGGGCAAAGGTCATCGCCATCCGCTCAACCAGATCCTGATCGGCCATCTCGGCCAGAATGCTGCGGGCCATGCCAACAAAGCTTTCCCCGGCGCGGTGGCGCAGCCGGTCCAGAAAGGCCGCCTTTTCATCCACCAGTTGCGCCTGCCAAGCGGCCCGGCGCACGGCAAGCTCCTCCTTGGCGGCGGCGATCAATTCGGCGCGTTTCGCTTCGCCCTCCTGCTCGGCGCTTTGCAGCCGCGCGGCGTGCTCCTGCTCCAGCGTCCGCAGCGCCGCCGTATGTGCGGCGGCGGCCTCCTCGGCCTTGGCGCGGGCGGTCTCGGCCTGACGCAGACGCTCTGTCACGGCCTCTTGCCGCGCGGTCAGTGCACGGCGTAGCGGGCGATACAGCGCCCAGCGCAACAGCAGCACCAGCAGTAGAAAGTTCACGATCTGGGCCGCAACCGTGAGCCAGTCGATCTGCACCGATCAGCCCCCCGTGCCCGGGGCTACCGCCGCCGCCGCGATCGCCCATGTCCAGAACGGGTTGGCGAACAGCAGGATCATCGCCACCACGAAACAATAGATGGCGGTCGATTCGATCATGGCGAGGCTGACGAACAGCGTGCGGGTGATGGTATTGGCCTCGTCCGGCTGCTGCGCGATGGCTTGCAGCGCCTGCGCCGCGGCGCGCGCCTCGCCCAGGGCGGGGCCAATCGAGCCAATGGCAATGGTCAGCCCGGCGGTGATGATCGAAACGGTGGCAATCAGGGTCAGCGCATCCATACGATCTTTCCTTTCGCGTTCAGGCGCCTCAGGCGCCGGTTTCCTTGTTCTTGATCTGGTTCTCGGCGATCTGGTTTTCGGCCGCGCCCGGCTCATCGCCGCTGGCCGAGGCGATATAGACCATCGCCAGCACGGCGATGATATAGGCCTGCACAACCCCGGTCAGCAGCCCCAAAAGCTGCAACAACACCGGAAAAAAGAACGGCACCACCGCCAGCAGAACGGCGACGACGACTGTCCCGCTCATTACGTTGCCATAGAGCCGCACGGCCAGCGCGATGGTGCGCGACAGTTCCCCGATGATATTGAAGGGCGCCATCAGCGGCGTGGGTTCGAAATAGTGGCGCAGATAGCCCAGCAGCCCGTCTTCGGCGATGCCATAGATCGGCACCGCCACCAGCACGCAAAGCGCCAGCGCCACGGTGGTGGACAGCGACCCGGTGGGCGACATGAAGCCGGGGATCACCCCCATCAGGTTGGACACCAGCGTGAACAGGAACAGCGTGCCGATGAACGGCAGATAGCGACCCGGATCGCCGCCGCCAATCTCGCGGATCTGCTCGCGGATCATATCGATCACGGTCTCGATCCCGAGGCGCCAGCGCGATGTCGGTTCGATCGTCGCAGCCGACGACAGGATGCCCCAGGTGGCGATGCGGCCGCCGATCACCAGCACCGCCATCACGACCCAGGTGTAAACGATGGTGGCCGAAACGCCCCAGTCGCCCAGCGGGCCCAGCGGCAGGGTAAAGACGATCTGGCTGTCTGGTGTGATCTGCATGGCCCTAGCCCCGCCGCGCCCGGCGCACCGCGATCAGGCGGATCAGCGCGAACCCGGCAAGCGCGCCGACCAGTGCCAGCGTCGGCTGGGTTGCGATCGACATCAGCCCGGCAAACCCCGCCAGCACCACCGCCAGACGCAGCACCGCGCTGCCGACAAGCGCCAGCACCCCGGAGCCATCCGGGCGCAGCCGCGCCGAAGCGCGCCAGAGCCACGCCATATGCAGCGCCCCCAGCGCCGCGCCGGTCAGCATCCCCAGCGCAAGATCAATGGCGATATCAAAGCTCATCCCCGGTGTCCTTTCTCTTGTCCTGACTCGGCTCCCGATTCGAGGCCCGGTTCGGGTCCCCACTCGGGCCAGTTCTGTTGTCTTGCCCCAACCCGGTCCGGCGCACCCACCACCAGGCATTGAGCGAGCCCAGCGCGACGCCCGCCAGCAGCCCCATGATGGTCCAGGACGGGCCATCGGCAAAGCGGGCGTCAAGCCAGCGGCCCAGTGCCACACCTGCCAGTGTCGGCACCGCGACGGCCCAGCCCACCAAGCCGAACATGCCGACCCCGAACCAGACCGTATGTCGCCCCTCGCGCCGCGCACGGACGTGTTGTTGCGCCTTGCGGGCGATGGTCTGTTCGATGCCCTCTTGGGCCTCCCCCATAGCGGATTTGTGCCCTACAAGATCCTTGTCCGGACCAGTCTCAGGGCCGATCTCGGGTCCGGTCATCGCCCATACTCCGCCATGCCGCGAATTGCCCCGGACTCCAGCCGGGCCAGCGCGGTGCGGGCCGCGCGTTCACTGTCGTCGAGCGTCAGAAACTGGCGCGCCACCTCGTCGCGCAGGCGGCTCAGATCGTCGCTGACAAAGGCACCGCGCACGGCAACGCGCACCTCGGTTCCGCATTTGATCAAGGTGCCCGCGTCGATGCCGAGGAAATGCTCCTCCCCGTCGGCGTCGACATAGGACAGCACCCCCGGCAGCAGGGCAGTCACCATGTCGATATGGCGCGGCAGCAGCACGAAGGCCCCCTGCCCCCCCTCGGTGGCGAGTTTGCGCACCGCGGTTCTGACCACTTCGGCCCCCGGACTGTACACCGAGAGCACCATCGTGTCGGGCTGCCTTGGCTCGGATTGCATCGGGTCGGACTGCTTTGGGTCAGGCTGGGTGATGGCGCTCATGCTCCCTCCTCCATGGCCTCGTCGATCGTCCCGATCATGTAAAACGCCCGTTCGGGGCGATCATTCAACGCCCCCGACAGGATCTGTTCACAGCCCTCAAGCGTATCCTCCAAGGGAACCCGCCGCCCCCGGGCGGTGGTAAAGCGTTCGGTGGCGCGAAACGGCTGGCTCATAAACCGTTCCAGCCGCCGCGCGATGGCGACGGTCCGGCGATCCTCGATCGACAGCTGTTCCAGCCCCAGCATGGCGATCACGTCCTTGAGGCTTTCATACTCTGCCAGCGTCCGGCGCACCGCGCGCGCCACGCTCAGATGACGTGGCGAGGCGACCAATGGGGTCAGCATCTTGGACCCGGAGTCCAGCGGATCGACCGCCGGGTAAAACCCCTGCGCCGCCCGTTTGCGCGACAGCACGATGGACGACGACAGGTGCCCGAACACATGGGTCGCGGCCGGATCGGTGAAATCATCTGCCGGCACATAGACCGCCTGAATCGAGGTCAGCGCGCCGGACGCGGTGGAACAGATCCGTTCCTCCAGTTCGGCAATCTCGGTACCGAGCGAGGGCTGATAGCCCACCCGCGACGGTAATTGCCCGAGCAGGCCCGACACCTCGGCCCCGGCCTGAACAAAGCGATAGATATTGTCGATCAGGACCAGCACATCGGTGTTCAGCTCGTCGCGGAAATGTTCGGCAATCGTCATCGCCGCATGGCCGACGCGAAAGCGCACGGCGGGGCGTTCGTTCATCTGACCAAAGACCATCACCGTGTTTTCAAGCACCCCGGCCTCGTCCATCTCGCGGTGAAACTCTTCTGCCTCGCGCGAGCGTTCGCCAATGCCGCAGAACAGGCTGACCCCCTGATAAGAGCCCGACATGTTATAGATCATCTCGGCGATCAGCACGGTCTTGCCCACCCCGGCGCCGCCGAACAACCCGGCCTTGCCACCCCGCTCGATCGGGCACAGCAGGTCGATGGCCTTGATCCCGGTTTCAAAGATCTCGGACTGGGTGCGGCGACGTTTCAGCGCCGGGGGCGCGTTGCGGATCGAGCGGCGCGGCGCATCGTCCAGCGGCGCGCCACCATCGACCGGCTCGCCGAAAAGGTTGAGCATCCGCCCCAGTGTCGTGCGCCCGACCGGCATGTGCAGCCCGCCGCCGGTGCCACGCAGCCGGGCGCCCAGCTTCACCGGTTGCCCGGTCGACAGGATCAGTCCGCGCGCCACCCCTTCAGAGGGGAAAGAGGCCAGTTCGATCCGCAGCCCGGGATCATCGACGCCGACGAACAGATCCTGCACCCGCGGCGCTGGCCCCTCGATTGCCAATTCGATCATCTGGCCCGAGATGCGGATGATGCGCGCCTGCGCAACAGGGTCCGCAAGGGCGTCAACCTCTTGCGCGGGGTCGGTGTATTGCAGGCCTTGGGTCATGCACGCTCCGCCTGTGTTCAACGACTGCCTGTTTCCAAAGGCCGCCTGTTTCCGAAGGCGCCGGTCCGTCCGCCGTGAGGACGCCACCAGATCACGCCCAACTCAATCAGGGATCGGGGCCGAAATCCAGACCCTTCATGCCGCAATGCAGAAATGCCGCGGTGCAGAAACCACGGACAGCGGCATCGCCAGCGTGCTGCCACGCCCGCCCCTGCCGGGAACAGCAACACCCGGACAATGCGCGCAATGGACCCGCGCGGCGGACTTGCTTAACACGTTGGGTGAGGATGAGAAATTCAGACCAAGGAGTGACAAGCGATGACAACCGAAGTGGCAGCCGCGCAGACAGCGGTGGCGACAAACGGCGCGATGCTGGACAAGGCGCGCGAGAACCTGCGCCTGGCCTGCGAGCAGCTCAAGATCCACCCCGATGTCTTTGAAGAACTGAAATCCCCACGCGAAACGCTGGCCGTCACCCTGCTGATCCGGATGGACAACGGCAGCCGCCGGGCCTTCAAGGCGTGGCGCTGCCGCTATAACGACCGGCGCGGCCCGACCAAGGGCGGCGTGCGCTTTCACCCCAATGTATCGCTGGACGAGATTGAGACGCTGGCGTTCTGGATGACGTTCAAATGCGCGGTGGCGAACCTGCCCTTTGGCGGCGGCAAGGGCGGCGTCTGCGTCAATTCCAAAGAGCTGTCCCCGACCGAGCTGGAACGGCTGAGCCGCGCCTATATCGAGGCGTTCTCATCCTTCATCGGGCCGGATCGGGATATCATGGCGCCCGACATGTACACCAATGGCATCGTCATCGCCTGGATGGCGGATGAATACGCCGCGATCACCGGCGAACCGCTGCCGATGGCGATCACCGGCAAGCCGATCGCCTTTGGCGGCACTGTCGGGCGCACCGATGCGACGGCGCGCGGCGGCTATATCGCCCTGCGCCATCTGGAAGCCTCGCTCAACCTTGACCCGGCCAAGGCCACGGTGGCGATTCAGGGCTTTGGCAATGTCGGCTATCACTGCGCCAAGCTGCTGCATGCGGATGGCTATCGGATCGTCGCGGTCAGCGATTCCCGCGGGGCAATCTATGATCCCGACGGGCTCGACCCGCTGGCGGTGATGGAACACAAGCAGCACAACGGCGGCATTCTTGGCGCCAAGGGCCATGGCGAAACCCGCGAGATCAGCAACGCCGAGCTGTTGGAACTGGACTGCGATGTGCTGGTGCCCGCCGCGTTGGAGCGTCAGATCACCCTTGCCAACAGCGACCGGATCAAGGCGCGGATCATCCTCGAGATGGCGAACGGCCCGATCACCCCGGAGGCCGACGCCGCGCTGACGGCGGCGGGGCATATCATCATTCCCGACATTCTGGCCAATTCCGGCGGCGTAACCGTGTCGCATCTGGAATGGGTGCAGAACCGCTCGGGGTTTTACTGGGACAGCTCGCGGGTGCGCGATCATCTGAAAACCACCATGTCGACCGAGACGCAGGCGATCTGGGCGCTGCACAACGACATGGACATCTCAATGCGCGAGGCGGCCTATGTTCACGGGCTGCGCCGGATCGCCGACTCGGTCGAGGCGCGCGGCACGCAGGCCTATTTCAGCGGTACGTGATTAGTGGCAGGTGATTGGTTGGGGCGGGCGCAGCATCGCGCCCGCCCCGATCCTGATTTGTGCTCAGCTGCGCGACAGCACGCTGGAGGGGCGAGATCTGGCCAGTGCAGCGGTGATCATCCCGGCCAGCACCGCCTTGATCACATCACCGGGAAGGAAGATGGTCACCAGCATCAGCGCCTCGATCAGCGTCTTGTCGAGCAGGATCGCCATGCCGACCACCCCGAACAGATACATCGCGCCGATCCCGCCGATCACCGAGGCCACCGAGGCCACCAGCGCAAGCGGCCCCGTGCGCCAGCGCTCAACAATGAACCCGGTGACGAAGGCCGCGACAGGCCAGCCGATCAGGAAGCCGACGGTCGGCCCGGCAAAGACCCCCAGCCCGCCGCGCCCGCCGGCCAGAAGCGGCAAGCCCAGCGCGACCAGCGCCAGCAACAAGAGCACGGCCAAGGCTCCGCGCCGCGCGCCAAGCACCGTGCCACACAGCATGATTCCCATGCTCTGCGCCGTGATCGGCACACCAAAGGCCAGCGTCAGCTTCGGGATCAGGCCGAGCGCGGCGATCAGCGCGGCGAACAGCGCGATCAGGGTAATATTACGTTCCATTTGTACAGGGTTCTCCGGTTGGATTGAAAATCAGGGGCGGCGCGGCTGTTCCAGCCCGCCGCGCGCGCGCAGCGCCTCGGCCACATGTTCGGCGTCATCGATGGCCAGCGCGGCCATGGGCACCACGATGCGCCAGCCCGGACGCCGCGGCGAGCGGGCACGCCAAGACAGTGACAGAAGTTTGCCCTTGTCTGCGATCGTCGGGGCAAAGCGGATCACCAGGGCAATCGACAGTTCAAGCGCCCGGGTCGACAGACCGAGCCGACGAAACGGCGTCAACAGCACCGTCAGCACATCGACCATATCGGACAGGCGTGTCGTCATGGTCACGAAATTCGCCAGCGCCAGTGCGCCCAGCAGCCGCAGCGCGACGACCAGCCCCGCCGCCATCTGCCCCGTCGCCCCGTGCCACAGGGCGATCAGCAGCAGAAACGGCCACAGGACGCGCAGATTGCGCAGGCCTTGGCGAAAGAACACCGCGCCGCCCGTGCCATAGAGCCCCGCCACCGCCACGACGGCACCGCCGAGAAGGACGGGGTTGTCCGTCGAGAACAGCAGAAGGGTGGCCAGCGACAAAGCCGCCAGCTTGAGCCCGGCGGGCAAGCGGTGCGACCAGATTTCAACCGGTGAGGTCAGAGAGATCATCCTGTCCTCCCCATATGCGCATCTGCCGCTCGAACTGATCCAGCACCTGATTTGGCGTCCCGTCGCCGATCACCTCTCCGCCCTCAAGCCAGATCACCCGATCAAACCCCTGCACCGTCGCCGGGTCATGGGTAATCAGCGCGACGCTGGCCTCGACCGCATCAAGGCAGCGCATGAGTTGCATCCGCGTGGCGATGTCGAGCCCCGAGAACGGCTCGTCCAGCACGACCAGCGCCGGTTCCATCGCCAGAACGGACATCAGGCAGACAAGTTGTTTCTGCCCCTGCGACAGGCTGTGGGTCGCGGCACACGCCCAATGCGCCTTGCCGAACCGCTCCAGCATGGCGCGGGTGATCCCCGCCGCCTCGACCTTGCTACGCCCCATCTGGGTCAGGCCAAAGGCGATTTCTTCCTCGACCGTGGGAAAGATGATCTGGTGATCGGGGTTCTGGAACAGGATGCCAACCGCCCCCAGCGCGCCGCGCCGGTCCTTGATGACATCAATGCCGCAGATCTCGACCCGGCCCTCATCGGGCGCGATCAACCCGGCCATCACCCGCGCGAGCGTGGTCTTGCCCGAGCCATTGCGCCCCACAATGCCGATGCGCTTGTCGCGGGCGGTCAGGGTCACGTCGCGCAGAATCGCGCGCCCCTCCATCCGGACCGCGATGCCGCGCAGATCCAGAACGGCTTCGGTCTCGGCCCGGTCGAGGGGGTCATTCTTGGCGGCGGATTTGCTCTGCAGGCGCGTGGTCATGCGCGGATAAACACCATCCCTGTGGGCTTTGTCTATACACCACGTCTGCGCTACTGGCCGTCGTCGCGCAGCGGCAAAGCGGGAGGGCAGGCCCGATACATATATAAAGAATTTGGCATGCAACCCGCATATGGGCTGGACGAAACCGTCTTCCTGCGGTTTTTTGAACCGTAATGGATACAGAAAACAAGCTAGATACAATTTTCACCTCGGACATGCGCTTTCTCATGATCCTGAGCTATATCGTCTTGGGCAATACCGCGGTCATCAACCGCTTTATCGAGCACGCGCACAGGCTTCCGGTCCATGCCTGGTCAACGCTGTACTGCATCGACCAGTTCCCGGGCATTCGCGCCAAGGAAATCACGCAGTTGTTCCCGCGCCCGCAAAACACCATCAGCCGGGCCGTGTCCCAGCTGGTTGAGCGGGGCTTGGTGCGCCACAAGCCCTCGCAAACCGACGGGCGGGAGAAGCGGCTTTTTACCACAGATAAGGGCGCGGCGCTTTTGGCCGAGCTGCGCGTCGCCATTGTGGAGCGTCAGGACGAGATGTTCGCGCCGCTCGAAGACGACGAGCGGGACGTCTTTTTCCGGCTCGCGCTGAAGATCGCCAAAGGGTCGAACTTGCTTGAGACCGTCGCGATGCGCGTCCCGGAAACACCATGATCCGTACAGATCCCACGGTCACAGGACAATCCGCCAGCCGGGAATGCCTGCGGTAAAACACCACAGAAGGCCGGTTAATCGACCGCAAAGCGCCCCCTGATTAAGCGAAAATACCCATCACGATCAAAAATGCATCGACCCCATGGGGGAATGGGCCCCGCCGTGCGAATCCTGTTCCTCGAAACGCATGTGCCCGTGCAACCAAGACGTGCCAGCAAAAAAACGTTTTGGCATGTGACGCAGGGTGATGCCGCCGGTCAAGCATCGCATCCCCATGCGCCGCGATCTGTATGCGTGGGAGGACATTATGGCGGTCTCAAACGCCGACGCAACGTTGATCCCACGTCAACAATGAGGGGACATTTTTGATGACCAGGAACTTGTTTTTGACGACTGCGACGGCCGCCCTTATCGCAGCCGGCCTGCCTGCCCTTGCGCAGGATTGCCCGATCAAGGTGGGGGTTCTGCACTCGCTTTCGGGGACGATGGCGATTTCGGAGACGACGCTGAAAGACACCATGCTGATGCTGGTGGACGAACAGAACGCGAAAGGCGGCCTGCTGGGCTGTCAGATCGAAACCGTCGTGGTCGACCCGGCCTCGGACTGGCCGCTGTTCGCCGAAAAGGCGCGCGAGCTGATCAGCGTGCATGATGTCGACGTGATCTTTGGCAACTGGACCTCTGTGTCGCGCAAATCGGTGCTGCCGGTGATCGAGGAATTGAACGGCTTGCTGTTCTACCCGGTGCAATACGAGGGCGAGGAAAGCTCGAAAAACGTGTTCTACACCGGCGCCGCGCCGAACCAGCAGGCGATTCCGGCGACCGATTATTTCCTTGAGGAACTTGGGGTCGAGAAATTCGCGCTGCTGGGCACCGATTATGTCTATCCGCGCACCACGAACAACATTCTGGAAAGCTATCTCAAGTCCAAGGGCATTCCTGCCGAGGATATCTTTGTCAACTATACCCCGTTCGGCCATTCCGACTGGTCCAAGATCGTGGCCGATGTGGTGGCACTGGGCGCCGATGGCAAGAAGGTCGGCGTGATCTCGACCATCAACGGCGACGCCAACGTGGGGTTCTACAAGGAGCTCGCCGCAGCTGGCATTTCCGCCGATGACATCCCGGTCATCGCCTTTTCGGTCGGCGAAGAAGAGCTTTCGGGTCTCGACACCGCAAACCTGGTCGGCCATCTGGCCGCGTGGAATTATTTCCAGTCCGCCGAATCCGAGGCCAACGACGCCTTTATCGCCGCATGGAAGGCGAAGATGGGCGAAGAGCGTGTCACCAATGACCCGATGGAGGCCCATTATATCGGCTTCAACATGTGGGTGAACGCCGCGACCGAAGCCGGCACCACCGATGTGGATGCGGTTCGCGAACATATGTGGGGGCAGGAATTCCCGAACCTGACCGGCGGCACCGCCGTGATGGGCGTGAACCACCACTTGGCCAAACCGGTGCTGATCGGCGAGATTCAGGACGATGGCCAGTTCGACATCGTCAGCCAGACCAGCGAAGTGCCGGGCGATGCCTGGACCGACTTCTTGCCGGAATCGGCGGTTCTGATCTCGGATTGGAAGGATCTTGGCTGCGGTATGTACAACACCGAGACCAAGACCTGCGTGCAGATCAAGTCGAACTACTGATGTGACACCTGAAACCTTCCGGGGGCGCAGCCGCGCCCCCGGCTTTTGCAAGGGTGACGCATGACCAAGATCTTTCAACGATTTCTTTTTTGCCTGCTCTGCCTGCTGGGCGCGCCAGTGCTGGCGCAGGATGCGAATGCGCCGATCCAACAGCTGTTGCAGCAACATGGCGAGATCATCGCCAAAAGCTCACGCAAGACCATCGCGCCCGCCATTGACGCGCTGGCCGCCAGCGGGCTGCCCGTCGCGCAGCAGGTGCTGGAACGCTGGCAGGCCAAAGAGATGTGGCGCGACGAAACCAGCGGCCTGTTCGTCTTTGCCGAAGAGATCGACCGCGACACCCTGCGGATCTTTGATCCCGCCGACGGAACCGAGATCGGCGCGGTCCCGGACGAGGGCTTCAAACAGCTCAAACCCAATTCCGGCATTCGCGGCATGATCGGCGCGGCGCTGGTTCAGTTCCAGCTTAACGCCCCCGATCCGGTCACCCGCGCCACCGCGCTGGACGCCATCGAACGCGACCCGGAAACCTCGCACCTCGCCGCGCTGCGCAAGGTTGTCGGCAACGAGAGCGACCCGGCGCTCAAGGCCCGCAAGGCGCGGCTGGAACGGCTGCTGACGATCCGCTTTGACGAAGATGACGCCACGCGGATCGAGGCCATCGAAAGTTTTGCCGGCGATCCTGCGGTCGATGTGCGCGCCACGCTCAACCCGCTGGTTGCCACCCGGATCGAGGTCGCCACCGCCGCCCCGCAGGGCGATGATATCGCCCGTATCCTGAGCGTGGGAAGCGATGCCCTGCCCCGTGCGGCGGCTTATGCGCTGCTGGTCGAGGCCGGGCTTGTCGCGCCGGTCCTGAGCCGCACCGAGAAGCGTGCGGCGCTGATCGCCAATATCAGCGACGGCGCGGTGGGCGGTTATCAGGTCGCGCAGCTGGATCGCGAGGACGCCCGCGACGCCGCCTATGCCAAGCTGGCCGAGGCCGGCACCGTCGCTGCCGTCGCGACCGAGGCCGAGGTCGATGCGGCGCTGGATGCGCATGTGTTTTTTGAGCGCTTCATCGGCGCCCCGCCCGTCGTGGCCCGCGCCGCCTTTGGCGCGCTGGACGCGATCGAGACCAAGGTCAATATGAACCGCGCCGCCGATCTGGTGCTGGACGCGCTATCGCTGGCCTCGATCTATTTCCTTGCCGCCATCGGGTTGGCCATCACCTTTGGCGTGATGGGCGTGATCAACATGGCGCATGGCGAATTCATCATGATGGGCGCCTATACCGGCTATGTAGTGCAGCAGGTGATCCCGAACTATACGGTGTCGATCCTTGCCGCCCTGCCGATCGCCTTTGCGGTCACCTTTCTTGCCGGGGTGGCGATGGAGCGGTTGGTGATCCGCTGGCTGCGTCACCGACCGCTGGAGACCTTGCTGGCGACCTTTGGCATTTCCATCGCCTTGCAACAGATCGCCAAGAACATCTTTGGCACCCAGGCGCGGCCGCTGACCTCGCCCGGCTGGCTGGACGGGTCACTGGTGCTGAACGATATCGTCTCGATCAGCTATATCCGGATCGCGATCTTCGTGCTGGCGCTGGTGTTTCTGGCGCTGTTCCTGTTCGTGATGAACCGCACCCGGTTGGGGCTGGAGGTGCGCGCGGTGACGCAAAACCCGCGCATGGCCGCCTCGATGGGGATCAACCCGGACCGGATCAACATGCTGACCTTCGGCCTTGGCTCGGGCATCGCCGGGATCGCGGGCGTGGCCATCGGGCTTTATGCCAAGGTCACCTCGGAGATGGGGCAGGATTACATCGTGCAAAGCTTCATGACCGTGGTTGTCGGTGGTGTCGGCAATATCTGGGGCGCGCTGGTCGGCGCGGCGATGGTCGGCTCGCTGCAGAAGGGGATCGAATGGTTCAACCCGTCGAACACGCTGGCGGCGCAGACCTATATGATCCTGTTCGTGATCCTGTTCATTCAATTCCGGCCCCGGGGGATCATTGCCCTCAAGGGGCGGGCGGCGGAGGCCTGAGATGAGCGATCTGACCCTCTCTGCCCCCGCGCGCCGTCCACTGGTGCTGCGCCACCCCTCGGTGCTGGTGTTTCTCGTCGTGCTGGCGCTGTTCACGCTGGGCGTCACGCTGTTATCCGAAGGGATCGGTCTTGGCGTGATCTCGACCAGTTTCATCAAGACACTGGGCAAGACGCTGTGCTTTTGCCTTGTCGCCTTGGCGATGGATCTGGTCTGGGGCTATTGCGGGATCCTGTCGCTGGGGCACATGGCGTTTTTCGGACTTGGCGGCTATGCCATCGGCATGTGGCTGATGTATGAGCGCACCCGCCGTATCATCGTTGACAGCCTCGCCACGGCAGAACTGCCCGCCACCCCGCAAGAGATCTCGGACGGGATCGCCAGCCAGATCTTTGGCGTGGTCGGTGCCTCCGAGTTTCCGCCGATCTGGGCCTTTGCCCATTCGCTGCCGTTGCAACTGGCCGCCGTCGTGGTGGTGCCGGGGCTGCTGGCGCTGGTGTTCGGCTGGCTGGCCTTTCGCAGCCGGGTGACCGGGGTCTACCTGTCGATCCTGACGCAGGCGATGACGCTGGCGCTGGCGCTATACCTGTTCCAGAACGACAGCGGGCTGCGCGGCAACAACGGGTTGTCCGGGCTGCAGAACCTGCCGGGGCTGGACCTTGTGCCGCAATCCACCGTCTCGCTGTGGTTCTTCTGGGCCTCGGCGCTGGCGCTGGGGGCCGGGTATCTGTTCTGCGCCTGGCTGGTGTCGGGCAAGTTCGGTTCAGTCATCCGGGCGATCCGGGATGACGAGACGCGGGTGCGGTTTCTGGGCTATCCGGTCGAGGGGTTCAAGCTGGTGGTCTTTACCCTGACCGCCGTACTCGCGGGGATCGCCGGGGCGCTGTATTACCCGCAGGCGGGCATCATCAACCCGGCCGAGGTTGCACCAATCGCCTCGATCTATCTTGCGGTCTGGGTCGCTATCGGCGGGCGCGGACGGCTGTACGGCGCGGTGATCGGCGCGGCCTTCGTGTCGCTGCTGTCCAGTTGGTTCACCGGCGGGCAAGCGCCCGACCTGAAGATCGGATCGCTGCATATCCAATGGGTCGACTGGTGGACCGTGCTGCTGGGGCTGTCCTTTGTCGCGGTGACGCTGTTCGCGCCCAAAGGCATCGGCGGACTGGTCGATCTGGCGGCACGGATCAAAAGCCCCAACCGCCACGGTGCCGATCTTGGCCCCGATGCCGGGGCGCTGCGCGAGAGGGAGGCGGATCAATGACCACGCTGCTTGAGGTCTCTGGCGTTTCGGTCTCGTTCGACGGGTTCAAGGCGATCAACAATCTGTCGTTCCGGATTGCCGAGGGCGAATTGCGCGCGGTGATCGGACCGAACGGCGCGGGCAAGACCACCTTCATGGATATCGTCACCGGCAAGACCCGCCCCAACGAGGGGCGCGTCACCTATGGCGAGAAAAGCGTGTCGCTGCTGGCGCTGTCGGAAAGCCGGATCGCGCAGATGGGCATCGGGCGCAAGTTCCAGCGCCCCACCGTGTTCGAGGATCAAAGCGTCGCCGACAACCTGATGATGGCGCTGAAGAAAGACCGCAACCCGCTGGCCGTGCTGCTGTTTCGCCCCAAAGCCGCAGATCATACAAGGGTGGAGGCTCTGGCCGATGAAATCGGGCTGGCCGACGCCCTGCACCGCAAGTCGGGCGAGTTGAGCCATGGCCAGAAACAATGGCTGGAGATTGGCATGTTGCTGGCGCAGGAGCCGCGCCTGCTGCTGGTGGATGAGCCCGCCGCAGGCATGACGCTGGCGGAACGCGAACACACCACAGACCTGCTGAAACAGGCCGCCAAGACCCGCGCTGTCGTCGTGGTGGAACATGACATGGATTTCGTCCGACGGCTGGAGTGCAAGGTGACGGTGCTGCACGAGGGCTCGGTTCTGGCCGAAGGCTCGCTGGATCATGTCACACAGAACGAACAGGTCATCGAGGTGTATCTTGGGCGCTGACATGCTGAACATCGAGGGGCTGACGCTGCACTATGGCGGCAGTCAGATCCTGAACGGAATCGAGTTGAGCGCGAAACTCGGCGAGGTGACCTGTGTGATGGGCACCAACGGGGTCGGCAAGACCAGCCTGATGAAGGCGATCTCGGGCACCCATCCGCGCTCTGCCGGGCGCTATGTACTGGATGGCGAGACGCTGGGACGGGCCCCGGCGCAGGTGCTTGCCCGCAAGGGGGTTGGATATGTGCCGCAGGGGCGTGACGTGTTTCCGCTGCTGAGCGTGCGCGAAAATCTTGAGACCGGCTTTGCCTGCCTGCCACGCGGTGACCGTTTCGTCCCCGACGAGATATTCGAGCTGTTCCCTATTCTTCGGGAGTTTCTGCATCGACGCGGTGGCGACCTGTCCGGCGGGCAGCAACAGCAGCTTGCCATCGCGCGGGCGCTGGTGGCCAAGCCCAAGCTGTTGCTGCTGGACGAGCCGACCGAGGGCATCCAGCCCAACATCATCCAGCAGATCGGCCGGGTGATCGAGAGGCTGCGCGACAAGGGCGACATGGCCATTGTTCTGGTCGAGCAGTATTTCAGTTTTGCCTATGATCTTGGCGACAGCTTTTATGTGATCGAGCGCGGCGCGGTAAAGTTGAGCGGTCGCAAGGGCGGGATCGCGCGCGAGGAACTATTGGCCAGCGTTTCGGTCTGACCCCCTGTATCTCCTGCTTATGCCGTCGTCTCCAAAGCGGCGCTGGCGTCATGCTGAGCGCACAGTCCGCTCGGACAACGGCAGCCGCACCCGGAAACAGCTGCCCGCCCCCGGGTGGCTGGAGACGGTGATATCGCCGCCGGCGCGCTCAACAAGATCGCGGGTGATCGACAGGCCCAACCCGGTGCCCTCGTAGCGCTTGGTCGAAAAGAACGGTTCGAAAACGCGCGCCTGAATCTCCGCGTCCATGCCGATGCCGGTGTCCTGCACGGTTATGATCACATGCGCATCCTGCACCTGCGTGCGCAGGCTCAGAGTTCCGCCCTCGGGCATCGCCTGAATGGCGTTGATCATGAGATTGACCAAAACCTGCTGCAGTTCGGTCTCGTTCATCGCGATCTCGCCTTCGGCGGCAAGCTCCAGCTTCAGCGCAATCGCGGAATTCGACAGGATGTGCTGGACCAGCGGCAGCGTGCTGCGGATCACCTGATCCGGGTCAAGCCCCGCGTCCTCCTGCTCGAACTCCTCGGGGCGGGTAAAGCGCAACAGCCGCGTCACCAGAAGGGTGATGGCCTGAATCTGCTCCTGAATCAGGGTGAATTCGGTGCGCATCGGCTCGGCGGCCGGACCAAGATCGTCATAGATCACGTCGATATTGCCCTGAATCACCGCCAACGGATTGTTGATTTCATGGGCGACACCTGCGGTGATCTCGCCCAGCGCGGCCAGCTTTTCCGACAGGATAAGCTGCTTTGACGTCATCTCCAGCTGCCGGTTCGCCTCCTCCAGATCGCGGGTGCGGCTGGCCACGCGCAGTTCCAGCTCTTCGGCCCAGTCCCGCAGCTTGCGGTCGCGTTCCTGCAACTGATCCAGCAGGCTGTCGAGATGCGCGGCAAGGCGAGAGATTTCATCGTCCCTGCCCCCGATGTTGGAGCGCGCGCCCAGATCCCCGCGATGGACCCGGTCGATGACCCGGTTCATCCGCTCCAGCGGTTTGAAGATCCCGCGCGCAAAGACCAGCAGGATCGGCACGCTGAACACCATCACGAACAGGACCCCCGCCCCGATCAGCAGATGCGTGCGCCACATCGCTGTTTTGAAAGGCTTTTCCAGAAATCCGACATAAAGCATCCCGACCCGTTTTCCGAAACTGTCGCGGATCGGTTCATAGGCCGAAATATACCAATCGTTCACCACAAAGGCCCGTGCCAGCCAGACCTGCCCCTGATCCAGCACCTTTTGGCGCACCTCAGCCGACACCCGGGTGCCCAACGCGCGCACGTTTTCGAACAACCGCACATTGGTGGAGACGCGCACATCCTCCAGAAACAGCGAGGCCGTGCCCAGACTACCCCCCGTCAAGCTTCCCACCGGGTAGACCAACTCGTTGATCTCGTCGATGAACCCAAGGTTGCGGTTCAACAAAAGCCCCCCCACCAGCGCCCCGCCCAAAGCCGGGGCCGCCGCATGGATGACCATGCCGCGCGTCTCTTTGGTGCGCGCGGTCGGGGCGGCGGCGCGGGTCGGCACCAGATCCAGCCGGGCGCGGGCGGCAAGATCGGGCGAGAGCGCCGAAAGCTGCGCCGCATCAAACACGTCGATTTCGATCTTGCGACGCCCGGCCAAGGCGGCCTCTACCACCGGCCAACCACGCGGATCGGCAAGACGGTCTGAAGATCCGGCGCGTATCGTGCCCCCCGTCGGGTCCACGAAGTACAGAAAATCGAGCCCCATGTCCCGGCGCTGGTCTTCCAGAAAATCACCGAGCCGGGCCGGATCCGAGCTCAACCGCTGAAACACCGCCGACAGGCCCAGCGCCGAAATATCGGCACCGCGCCGTTCCATCAGCCCGGCAAGATGCTGATGCGCCACCGTCAATTCGCCCGCCACCTTGGCGATCAGGACCTCATCAAAGCGATGGCTCCAGTTGCGCACCGATGTGACCAGCAGCAGCGGCAGCAGAAAAAGAACCGGCAACAGCGCAATGGCCAGCAGACGCGCCCGCACCGTATGACGCAAAGCGACCGGGCGCGTGGCGCTGTCAGACATTCCACATCGCGCATTTCCGGTCGACCGTCTTGCGCGAAACGCCCAGCCGGCGCGCGGCCTCGGCCCGGTTGCCACCACAAGCCTCAAGCACGGTCAGGATGTGGCGACGTTCAACCGCATGCAGCGATTCCACGGGCTCGGCCCCGGTTTCATCCGCGCTGCCAGCGAATTCCGGCGGGAACTCTCCCAGGATCAGCGCCCGTTCGATCTGGTTGCGCAGCTCGCGCACATTGCCGGGCCAGTCATAGCGCGCCAAATTGAGCAGCACGGTTTCCGACAACGGCAAGGGCGCGACCCCCAACTGGCGCGACAGCTTGCCCATGAACAGCTCGGCCAGTTCCGGGATGTCACCGACCCGGTCGCGTAACAGCGGCATATGCACCGTAAAGACATTGATCCGGTGATAGAAATCGGCGCGCAGCCGCCCCTGCTGCATTTCCTCCTCAAGATCGGCATTGCTGGCGAAGACAAAGCGCAGGTTCAACGGCACCTCGCGCTCGGCCCCGCCAAGACGGACGCGGCCATCCTCTATCACCCGCAAAAGCGACGCCTGCAGCGGCAGCGGCAGTTCGGCCACCTCATCAAGAAACAAGGTGCCGCCAGAGGCCTGCACCAAAAGCCCGTCGCCGGTGGGATGATCCAACTCTCCGAACAGATCAGCGGCAAGCCGTTCGGGTGAGGCGGCGCAGTTGATCGGCACAAAGGGTTTGTCGGCGCGTTCGGACATGGCATGCAGCGTCCGCGCGGCGATTTCCTTGCCGGTGCCGCTGGCGCCGGTGAACAGCACCGGCGTGCGCATCGGCGCGACCTTTTCCAAGGTCTGGCGCACCCCGTCTATCCCCGGCGATTTACCAATCAACCGCCCCCGCGCGGCAAGGTTGTCGGCCTGCAATTCGTATTTCAGCAGGAAATTCTCGCGCCGCAAATAACGCTGGTCCATGCACCGGTTGATCACGTTCAGGATCTGGTTGGAGCGGAACGGTTTCAAAACGAAATCCGAGGCCCCGACCCGCAGCGCCTGAATCGCGGTATCAAGATCGGCATAGGCGGTGATCAGGATCACCTCGGCAAAGAACCCGACCCGGCGTTGTTCCTTCAGCCAGTCCAGCCCAGAGCGGCCCGGCATCACATTGTCCAGCAACACGAGATCGAAATGCTGCTTGTCCAGCAGCTTTGAGGCCTCCTCGGCGCTGGCGGCGGCCTCGATCCGTTTGCAGCGGGGCTGCAACGTGCGCAGGAGATAGTTGCGCATCCCCGGCTCGTCATCGACCACAAGGATCGAGACATGCCGGATCGCACGGTCAATCTGGGATTGATCCCTGCCCGATCCACCATCGGGGGATGTCTGCGCCACTATCTTCATGGGGGGAGTGTGGCCTTTTACCGTGGGGCGGGTCAATCCAGCCGAACCGCCGGCCCCGAGGTC